>NZ_RWIM01000081.1 GCF_009764645.1 Pseudomonas sp. PB106 | reverse complement strand
GCTGCGATCTTTTGATCTTCTTGGAAGTCAAGATCAAAAGATCGCAGCCTTCGGCAGCTCCTACATTGGATCGCGGTGGATCACCGGGGGCTTTTCGATGGAATCAGAATTTCAGGGCAGCAGCCTTGGCCGTCACTTCGGTACCTTGCTGGCCGCTGGCGCTGATCAGTTGTACCTGAATTTTCTGCGTGGCCGGGAAGGTCTTGAAGACGTTCGCCAGATCCAGGGTCTTCAGCGCACCCGGGGTGGCGCAGGTGAATTGGTAGTGCGCGTGGATTTCGCTGTGGTCGTGGTGATGCTCATGGCCGTCCTTGTCGGCTTCAGCGTCGTCATGATTGTCGGCATCCGGTTTGGCGCCGAACAGCGGGCTCTCGAGTTCCTGGCGGGCGACCTTGCAACCTGCCGCCGCCGGCAGGCTGAACAGCACCAGCGGGTTTTCCAGTTGCGCGCGGGCAGCGGCGACCTTGGCCTTGTCGGCATCGCTGGTGGCGGCGTGTTCGAAGCCGACCAGGTTCATCGCCGGGCTTTCCAGCTCCAGCTCCAGCGTCTGGCCATCCAACGCCGCGTTGAGACGACCGACGCCGTGTTCATGCGCGCCGAGGCTGCCGTGTTCATGGTCGTGATCGTGGTCATGCTCCTCGGCGGCATGGGCGATGGCCAGCGGCAACAGGGCAAACGGCAAAGCAAGCAGCAGACGACGCATGGTGGTCTCCGGGAAGTAAAGTGAAGAGTTTGTTATGTAATCTTATAACGAAAGTCCGCAGAGTTTGCCCGTGCGCTTGGCGTTGCACAAGTCCCGTGGGAGCATGCAGGTCAGAAATGTGCAGGAGCGAACTCAATGTTGCGGATACGCGGAACCGTCGGCGACATGCCGGTGGATTTGACTGTTGAACTGGATGACAGCGACTGGGCGAAGCTCGGTTCGGCGCTGAA
Organism: Pseudomonas sp. PB106; assembly: GCF_009764645.1. Classification (GTDB taxonomy): domain Bacteria; phylum Pseudomonadota; class Gammaproteobacteria; order Pseudomonadales; family Pseudomonadaceae; genus Aquipseudomonas. The sequence continues at coordinate 118,508 of NZ_RWIM01000081.1, read as the reverse complement.
TGCGCAGGCACCGATTGCCCAACCTGAGGTCGCCGCGTCGATGCCAGCGGCAAAACCGCTGAATCAGGACGATGCGTTGTGGCAGGTGGCGAAGGATCTGTTGCGCAAGGCCGGCCAACTCAGCGGGCCCGATCTGCTCGATCAGCTCGAAGAGCTGACCGGCAGTGCGGCGGCGGGCAAACGCTTGCTGGTGCGTTTGCGCCATAGCTCGGAGGTGAAAGTGGTGAGCGGCGGGGATACGCCGCTCTACAGCTGGATCGAGTAAGGCTTAGTACAGCGCCGCAAACATTTTGCGGCGGTAAGCGCTGACCAGCGGATGATCATTGCCCAGCAACTCGAACACCTGCAGCAAGGTTTTGTGCGGCAAACCTTCGCTGTAGCTGCGGTTGCGGATAAACAGCTTCAGTAGTGCATCCAGCGCCGCTTCATACTGCTGGCGAGCCAATTGCTGGATCGCCAGTTGATACACCGCTTCATCGTCCTGAGGATTCTGCGCCAGACGGCTTTTCAGATCGGCAGCATCCGGCAGATCACGCGCCAGGCCGAGGAACTGAATCTGCGCCTTGGCACCGGCCAGCGCGGCTTTGTGCTCATCGCTTTTGACCGCGTCGAGCACGGCCTGCGCTTCGCCCAGTTCGCCGCGTTCAGTCAGGCAACGGGCATAGAGAATCAGCGCCTTGGCATTGGTGTTGTCTTCGTTGAGCATCACCACCAGCGCCGCTTCGGCATCCGCGTAGCGACCGTCATCGAACAACGCCTGCGCCTGCTCGAACGGATCGGCCGCGGCCGGCGGCGGCATCTGCACATGCGGTTCAAGCAGGGCGCGCACGGCGGATTCCGGTTGTGCACCGGCAAAACCGTCGACCGGTTGACCGTCCTTGAACAGCACCACGGTCGGCAGGCTGCGAATGCCGAAACGGGCGACGATGTCCTGCTCGATGTCGCAGTTGACCTTGGCCAGCAGCAACTCGCCCTGATAGCTCTCGGCGATGCCTTGCAGCATCGGCATCAACGCCTTGCACGGCGCACACCATTCGGCCCAGAAATCCACCAGCACCGGTTTGTTGAAAGAAGCCTCGATCACCGACTGGTCGAAATCGGCAGTCGTGGCGTCGAAGATGTACGGCGTTTGCTCACTCATGGGGGATCTCGTCAAAGCGTGGATGGGGCAACTATACGGCTTGGCGGGGGGTGGCCGGAAGCGGTCAGCCTTTGAGATGTGTGTTGTATGGGCGGACGCCTTCGCGAGCAAGCTCGCTCCCACATTGGATCTGTGTCGTTTACAAAACCCCTGTGGGAGCGAGCTTGCTCGCGAAGCTTTTAGTCACGCCGCGCATGGTAAAGGCTGACATGCCGAAATTCCTCAGGCTCGGCCAGATCCGGCAATGTCATCGCCTCAAGCATTTCAATTCGCTCATACAACGGATGGCGAAAATCCCGCACCCGCGAATCCGCCACCAATGCTTCTCGCCCACGGCTTAAAAACGCATCGAGCAAGGGCAGATTGGCCCGGTCATACAACACATCCGCCACCAGAATCAGATCGAACCGATCGGCCTCGGCAAAGAAATCCGTCGAATAGCTCATCTCGACATTATTCAGCGCGGCATTCGCCCTGCACGCGGAAATCGCCAGCGGATCGAGATCGCAGGCCACCACTTCCAGCGCTCCGGCCTTCACCGCTGCGATCCCGGCAATCCCGGAACCGGCACCGAAATCCAGCACGCGTTTACCGCGCACCCACTCGGGAAACTCTGCCAGATAGCGCGCCACCGCCAGACCGCTGGCCCAGCAGAAACCCCAATACGGTGGCTCATGCAGAATTCGCTGGATTTCGTCCTGACTGAATTGGCGATGCATGTTGTCGCCATCGATCAGCCACAGCCGCAAATCGGTGTCGGGCAACGCACAGACCTTGAGTCTGGCGTCTCCGAGCAATTCACCTAACGCCTGTTGCAGGTCGAGCGGTGCATTCATGGTGCTTTGACAAATTGCAGCTGGCCCAGCGCCTGGGTGGTTGGCTGGGTGATGGTCTGCGACGGCAGATGCAGGATCAACTGGCCGGACTGGCTGGCGCGGCCACGCAACTCAACCCGCGCACCGGCAGGGAAGGCGTCCGGGTTGAAGCGCAGGCGGAACGGCAGGATCTGGTTGTTGCCGATCAGGCTGGAACTGGCGAGCAATTGCTGCGGGCGATCCTTTGCATCGATCACCAGCAGCGCCAGTTCGACTTCGGCACCGGCCGGCACGCCTTGCAGGGTGCCGCTCAGCTCGCGTTGATAGGCCGGCAGCGGGCCAAGCTCGGCGGCCTCTTTGGCTTTTTTCTGCGCCTGTTGTGGCGCAGGGCCGGGCGTTGGTGGCTGAGGCTTGGGCGCATCGCTGCCACAGGCCACCAGCAGGCTGAAAAGACTGAGCAAAACGAGCGGACGTAACGGCATTGGATGCTCCGGCAAAATGAAATCCATGGATCAAACGATCATGCCGTTCTGTATACCGCAAACCCTATGGCTTGTCTTGCCACCGGGATGCGCTACCATGGCCCTCCCTTTTTTTGTTGCCAGCCACCATGCACTGTCCCTTCTGCGGTGCCAACGACACCAAGGTCATCGACTCGCGTCTGGTCGCCGAGGGCGAACAGGTGCGCCGCCGGCGTGAATGCCTGGCCTGCGGCGAGCGTTTCACGACGTTCGAGACGGCCGAACTGGTGTTGCCGCGCCTGATCAAAACCGACGGCAGCCGCCAACCGTTCGACGAAGAAAAACTCCGCGCCGGCATGCAACGCGCGCTGGAGAAACGTCCGGTGAGCGTCGAGCGCCTCGAGTCCTCTCTGGTTCACATCAAGCACAAGCTGCGCGCCACCGGCGAACGCGAGGTCAAATCCCTCGTGGTCGGCGAACTGGTCATGGCTGAATTGCAGAAGCTTGATGAAGTCGCCTACATCCGCTTCGCGTCGGTGTACAAGCGCTTCCAGGACCTCAACGAATTCCGCGAAGAGATCGACCGCCTCGCCCGCGAACCGGTGAAAGAATGACCGCCGTCGCCGAGCAGGCCATCCTCGACGCCCACTTCATGGCGCGTGCGCTGGAGCTGGCGCGCAAAGGTCACTACACCACGCACCCCAATCCTCGGGTCGGCTGTGTAGTGGTGCGCGATGGGCAGATTGTCGGCGAAGGCTGGCATGAACGCGCCGGCGAACCGCACGCCGAAGTCCATGCGCTGCGCGTCGCCGGCGAACTCGCCCGTGGCGCCACCGCTTACGTGACCCTCGAGCCGTGCAGCCACCATGGCCGCACACCGCCGTGCGCCGATGCACTGGTGAATGCCGGTGTCGGTCGAGTGGTCGCAGCGATGCGTGATCCAAATCCGCAAGTCGCCGGGCGTGGTTTGCAGCGTCTGGCTGATGCCGGCATCGCCACTGAAAGTGGTGTGCTCGAAGCCGAGGCGCGAAAGCTCAATCAGGGTTTTCTGAAGCGCATGGAACACGGCTTGCCGTTCGTGCGGGTCAAGTTGGCCATGAGCCTCGACGGGCGCACGGCGATGGAAAACGGCGAGAGCCAATGGATCACCGGCCCGGCCGCGCGCTCTGCGGTTCAGCGTTTGCGCGCTCAGGCCGCCGTGGTGCTGACCGGTGCTGACACCGTGCTGGCCGATGGCGCGCGTTTGACTGTTCGTGCTGACGAACTCGGTATGGACAGCGAGCAAACCGCGCTGGCCATGAGCCGTCCGCCATTGCGTGTGCTGATCGACGGACGCCTGCGGGTGCCGCTCGATGCGCCGTTCTTCAAGGCTGGCCCGGCGTTGGTCGCCACGTGTGTCGCGATCGAAGAGCAATACGCTCACGGCCCGGAATGCCTGATCGTGCCAGGTGATGACGGTCAGGTCGATCTGCATCAATTGCTGATCGAACTGGCTGGCCGTGGCGTCAACGAGGTGCTGGTCGAGGCCGGGCCGCGATTGGCCGGCGCTTTTGCTCAGCTCGGTCTGGTAGACGAGTTCGTGATCTTCATCGCCGGCAAGTTCCTCGGTTCCACGGCGCGTCCATTGCTGGACTGGCCGCTGGCCCATATGAAGGATGCCCCGGAGCTGAAAATCACTGAAATTCGTGCGGTGGGCGATGACTGGCGAGTCACTGCCGTCCCTGTGCCATCGGCGAGCGTATAATTCCCGGCCATCGCGTTAGCGCTGGCCCAGTTCTCAAGGAGAACCCCATGTTTACCGGCATCATCGAATCCATCGGCAGTATCCGCGCATTGACCCCAAAGGGCGGTGATGTGCGGGTCCACGTCGCCACCGGCAAGCTCGACCTGAGCGACGTCAAACTCGGCGACAGCATCGCGGTCAACGGCGTCTGCCTGACGGCGGTTGAGCTGCCGGGCGACGGCTTCGCTGCCGACGTCAGCCGCGAAACCCTCGACTGCACCGCCATGAATGACCTGAAAAGCGGCAGCCCGGTCAATCTGGAAAAAGCCCTGACCCCGACCACCCGTCTCGGCGGACATCTGGTCAGCGGCCACGTCGACGGTGTCGGCGAAATCGTCTCGCGTTCCGACAATGCCCGCGCCGTGGAGTTTCGCATCCGCGCGCCGAAGGAACTGGCCAAGTACATCGCCCATAAAGGCTCGATCACCGTCGACGGCACCAGCCTGACCGTGAACGAAGTCGATGGCGCCGAGTTCATGCTGACGATCATTCCGCACACCCTGAGCGAAACCATCATGGCGTCGTACAAGCCAGGTCGCCGGGTGAATCTGGAAGTCGATTTGCTGGCGCGCTATCTGGAGCGTCTGCTTTTGGGCGACAAAGCCGCAGAGTCGGCATCCGGCGGCACCATCACCGAAAGCTTTCTGGCCCAAAACGGCTACCTCAAATCCTGAAGCTCTAAATTTCGAAAGAAGGGGGGTGCCTTGTGGCGCTCAATAGCATCGAAGAACTGGTTGAAGACATCCGCCAAGGCAAGATGGTCATCCTCATGGATGACGAAGACCGCGAGAACGAAGGCGACCTGATCATGGCCGCCGAATGCTGCCAGGCCGAACACATCAACTTCATGGCCAAGCACGCCCGTGGCCTGATCTGCATGCCGATGAGCCGCGAGCGCTGCGAACTGTTGAAGCTGCCACTGATGGCACCGCGCAACGGTTCCGGTTTCGGCACCAAGTTCACCGTCTCGATCGAAGCGGCCGAAGGCGTGACCACCGGCATCTCCGCCGCCGACCGTGCACGCACCGTGCAAGCGGCTGCTGCCAAGGATGCCAAGGCTGAAGACATCGTCAGCCCGGGCCACATCTTCCCGCTGATGGCTCAGGCCGGCGGCACCCTCGCTCGCGCCGGCCACACCGAAGCCGCTTGCGACCTCGCGCGCATGGCCGGTTTCGAACCGAGCGGCGTGATCTGCGAAGTGATGAACGACGACGGCACCATGTCCCGTCGCGCCGAACTGGAGGCGTTCGCCGCTGAGCACAACATCAAGATCGGCACCATCGCCGACCTGATTCACTACCGGATGATCCACGAACGTACCGTTCAGCGGATTGCCGAGCAGCCACTGGACAGTGAACTGGGCCAATTCAACCTGGTGACCTATCGTGATTCGGTGGAAGGCGACGTGCACATGGCGCTGACCCTGGGCACCGTGTGCGCCGAAGAGCCAACGCTGGTTCGTGTGCACAACATGGACCCGCTGCGCGACTTGCTGATGGTCAAACAACCGGGCCGCTGGAGCCTGCGCGCCGCCATGGCTGCGGTTGCCGAGGCCGGCAGCGGCGTGGTGCTGTTGCTCGGTCACCCGCTCGACGGCGACGTGCTGCTGGCGCATATCCGTGAAACCGGTGATCAGCCTGCACCGAAAAAACCGACCACCTACAGCATCGTCGGTGCCGGTTCCCAGATCCTGCGTGACCTCGGGGTACGCAAAATGCGCCTGATGTCGGCGCCAATGAAATTTAATGCGATATCCGGTTTCGATCTGGAAGTTGTAGAATACGTGCCCTCCGAATAATGACCGGTCGTTTCCGGACTCCGATTCGCGGCAAATAAATCACTGAGGGACGCGTAGCAGACGCGTCCCGGCTCTTTAAGAGATCTGACGAATGACCCTGAAGACCATCGAAGGTACCTTCATCGCCCCTAAAGGCCGCTACGCTCTGGTAGTGGGCCGCTTCAACAGCTTCGTGGTTGAAAGCCTGGTCAGCGGTGCAGTTGATGCCCTGGTTCGCCACGGCGTGAGCGAAAGCGACATCACCATCATCCGCGCACCTGGCGCCTTCGAAATCCCGCTGGTTGCGCAGAAAGTCGCCCAGAAAGGCGAGTTCGCAGCCATCATCGCCCTCGGCGCAGTCATTCGTGGCGGCACTCCGCACTTCGAATACGTGGCCGGCGAATGCACCAAGGGTCTGGCCCAGGTGTCCATGGAGTTCGGCGTGCCGGTCGCTTTCGGCGTCCTGACCGTTGATTCCATCGAGCAAGCCATCGAACGTTCCGGCACCAAGGCCGGTAACAAAGGTGCCGAAGCTGCCCTGTCCGCTCTGGAAATGGTCAGCCTGCTGGCGCAGTTGGAGGCCAAGTGATTACCGACGATAGCGATCGTTTCAACCCGCGCGATCCGAAACCTGCGGATGCCGGCAAGCCCTCGAAAAGCGTCAAGCGTCGCGAAGCCCGTCAGCTCGCGACTCAAGCGCTGTACCAGTGGCACATGGCCAAGCAATCGCTGAACGAGATCGAAGCGCAGTTCCGCGTTGATAACGATTTCACCGATGTCGACGGTGCTTACTTCCGCGAGATCCTTCACGGGGTTCCGCAGTTCAAGACCGAAATCGACAACGCCCTGTCGCCTTGCCTGGATCTGGCGATTGAAGAGCTGGACCCGGTTGAACTGGCGGTTCTGCGCCTGTCCACCTGGGAACTGCTCAAGCGCGTCGACGTGCCGTACCGCGTTGTGATCAACGAAGGTATCGAACTGGCAAAGGTTTTCGGTTCGACCGACGGCCACAAGTTCGTCAACGGCGTGCTCGACAAGCTGGCCCCGCGCCTGCGTGAAGCTGAAGTGAAGGCGTTCAAGCGCTGAAGCGCGCTTGAAACCTCATGGGCGAGTTCGAGCTGATCCGTAATTTCTTCGCCGCCGCGCCTTGTGCGCAGGGCGGCGAGGGCGTTGCTCTGGGGATCGGCGATGACTGCGCCTTGCTCGCTGTTCCTTCCGGGGAACAGTTGGCGATTTCCACCGATACGCTGGTGGCCGGTGTGCATTTCGCCGACCCCTGCGATCCGTTTCTGCTCGGTCAGCGCTCGCTGGCCGTCGCGGTCAGCGATCTGGCCGCCATGGGCGCCACGCCCGTTGCCTTTACCCTTGCCCTGACTGTGCCGACGGTGACCGCCGATTGGTTGCAAGCCTATGCCCGCGGTTTGAACCGCATGGCGCAGAGTTGCGGCGTGACCCTGGTGGGCGGCGATACCACGCGTGGGCCGTTGAGCCTGACCGTCACGGTGTTCGGTCGGGTGCCGGCGGGGCAGGCGTTGACTCGTTGCGGTGCGCAGCCGGGCGATTTGCTGTGTGTCGGGGGTGAACTGGGCAATGCCGCCGGCGCCTTGCCGCTGGTGTTGGGTCAGCGTGATGCTGACCCAGCAATCGCCCAGCCATTGCTTGAGCACTATTGGTCACCACAACCGCAACTCGCCCTCGGTCAGGCGTTGCGCGGCAAAGCCACGTCGGCGCTGGATATATCCGATGGCCTGCTCGCCGATTGTGGCCACATCGCGCTGGCCTCAAAGGTTCGGCTTGAGATTGAACGCGAGCGCGTACCGCTGTCGGATGCTTTAGTGGCGTTCCTCGGCCAGCGCGGCGCCGAACGTGCGGCGCTGAGCGGTGGCGATGATTACGTGTTGGCGTTCACGCTACCGTCCGTCGAGTTACCCGCATTGCTGGCCAAAGGCTGGCCGATCCATGTGATCGGTTGCGTGGCCGAAGGTCAGGGCGTGGTGCTGCTGGATCGCGAAGGCCATGACATCACCCCGCAAATCCGGGGCTATCAACATTTTCAGGAGACACCGTGACAGATCACCCGAAACAGGTTCCGGCCGAATTCGTTCCGCCGTCGGTCTGGCGCAATCCTTGGCATTTCCTCGCGTTCGGCTTCGGTTCCGGCACTCTGCCGAAAGCACCGGGCACGTGGGGCTCGTTAGTTGCGCTACCCTTTATTCCGTTGTGGCAGATGTTGCCCGACTGGGGTTACTGGCTGATGCTCGGGATCACCATGCTGTTCGGCTTCTGGCTGTGCGGCAAAGTGGCCGACGATCTGCGGGTACACGACCACGAAGGCATCGTCTGGGACGAAATGGTCGGGATGTGGATCACCCTCTGGCTGGTGCCGGAAGGCTGGTACTGGTTGCTCGCGGGTTTCCTGGTGTTCCGCTTCTTCGACATTCTCAAGCCGTGGCCGATTCGCTGGATCGACCGACACGTTCACGGCGGCGTCGGCATCATGCTCGACGACGTGCTGGCCGGTGTTTTTGCCTGGCTGGCGATGCAGGGGCTGGTGTGGATTTTCGCCTGATTCCGAGGGAAATCAGGGTCAAGTGAGGGACTAGGGATGGCTCGACGCTGGTTGGCGCTAGTGATGTTTGCTTTACTGAGCACTGTTGCCAGTGCGCAGGAAGCTGCGCCGACGCCTGCGGTCATCCATCTGGCCAGCGAAGACTGGGAAGACTACACCGCCGCCGACGGTCATGGCCTCGGTTGGGACGTGCTGCGCAAGGTGTTCGAGCCGGCCGGGGTCAAGCTGGACATTCGCACCGTGCCGTACACCCGTTCGATCGGACTGGTGCAGTTGAAGGAAGTCGACGCGCTGGTCGGCTCCTATCGCGACGAAGCCGAGCAAGTCCTGTATCCGCACTGGAATTTCGATTCCGACCATATTTACGCACTGGGTCTGGCGAGCAACCCGTCGCCGACTCAGGCGACGCTGGGCAAGTATCGACTGGCCTGGGTGCGTGGCTATCGTTACGAAAACTATCTGCCGAACATCAAACGCTACAACCAGATCGAGCGTCGTACCGGCATTCTGTCGATGCTCAAGCAGGGGCGCGCGGATTTCTACATCGATGCGCTGACCGAGATCGAAGCGGTGGTGAAAACGGCGGCGGATTCGACTCAATATCGCTATTCGCATCTGATCGAGTTGCCGCTGTACCTCGGCTTTGCCGACACCGCGCAAGCCCGGACGCTGATGGCGCTGTATGACCAGCGTATGGAGCAACTGGTGAAGAGCGGCGAGTTGAAACCGATATTCGAGAAGTGGCAGCAGCCGTATCCGTTCGGCTCGAACTGACGCGGTTGCCCGGCTGATAAAGAACCCTGTGGGAGCTGGCTTGCCAGCGATAGCGGTGGCTCAGTCACCAGAATGGCGGCAGATATACCGCCATCGCTGGCAAGCCAGCTCCCACAGGGGGCGCAGTTATCAAACTTTTTGATCGTTATGCCCGATAATTCAGCCTAAGCGTGTGCAGGAACCTGCTGTTACAATGCCCGCCTGCGAATTTTCAGACTCTTTTAGATCAGGAGCACACCGGTGCCTGTCGTCTTTGTCGCCGCTTCCAAGCTGCCAACACCCTTTGCGCAATTCACCATGCACGGTTTTCTCGATGAAGCCACCGGCCGCGAGCACGTCGTGCTGAGCCTGGGTGAAATTGCCGACGGTGCTCCGGTACTCGGCCGGTTGCACTCCGAATGCTTGACCGGCGATGCCTTGTTCAGCCAGCGCTGCGACTGCGGTTCGCAACTTGAAGGCGCGCTGAAAGCCATCGCCCGTGAAGGCCGTGGCGTGTTGCTGTACCTGCGTCAGGAAGGTCGTGGCATCGGTCTGCTCAACAAGATCCGTGCTTATGAACTGCAGGACGGCGGCGCCGACACCGTTGAAGCCAACGAACGTCTGGGTTTCGCCGCTGACCAGCGAGACTACGCGATGTGCCTGCCAATGCTTGAGCATCTGGGCGTGAAATCCCTGCGCCTGATGACCAACAACCCGCGCAAGGTCAAAGCTTTGACCGACATGGGCATCACCGTCGCCGAGCGCGTGCCGTTGCACACCGGCCACAACCCGCACAACAAACTCTACCTGGCGACCAAGGCCAGCAAGCTCGACCACATGATGGGCAACGAGCATCAAGGCGAGGTTGATCGCGCGTGACACGCGGTCAGGTGCGACGCCGATTGTCGGTCGACTGGTGGAAATACCTGGCGCTGGCGCTGGTGCCGCTGTTCGTGCTCAACGCGCTGTTTGGTCAGGGCGAGGGGATTCTGCCAGTACTGGCAATGCCGTTCTTTATCGCCGGTGTGGCGTCGATGTTTGTCAGCCTGAAGTTTTTCGGTCGGTACAAGCACGCACTGATCGCCACCCAAAAAGCCCTCGACACACCTGAAGAACCGGCGGCGTGGATTGCTCTCGCAGCGCGTCGTCGCACTGCATTTCTCGCGGCTGCATTGCCGGCGTGGATCGGTGCACTGGCGGTGTTTGTCGGTCTCGAAGCCGTGCCGCTGATGCTGCTGGCGCTGTCCACGGCGGTGCTGTTCTATCTCTACCGTATCCCGCGTCAACTCGGCTGATGCGCCGTCTGTGGCTGGCGCTTCTGCTGCTGGCCGTCTCGGCTCCGGTGCTGGCGAGCCTGCGGGTGGTCAGCCTCGCACCGTCCCTTTCTGAAATCGTTGTCGAGCTGGATTCGGCTGACTTGCTGGTGGGCGTGCTGGATGCCGGTGAGCGTCCGACCGAGATTGCCAGCGTGCCGTCGGTTGGGCGCTATGGCCAACTCGACATGGAACAGTTGCTGAGCTTAAAGCCTGATTTGCTGTTGCTCTGGCCCGGCAGCGTCGGCCCGGCGCAGCGTGATCAGCTCAAGCGTCTGGGCATCCCGACCTTCGTTGCCGAACCGCATTCCCTCGAACAACTCGCTGCGCAGATCGAAGCCATCGCCGCGCAATTGGGGCGTCCCGAGCGTGGGGCGAATCGTGCGGCAGCGTTGCGCGAACAACTCGCAGCGCTTCGCCAGCGTTATCGCCGGGATGCGCCGATGCGGGTGTTCTACCAAGTGTGGGACAAGCCGCTGTACACCGTCGGTGGCGGGCAGATCATCAGTGATGCGCTTGAGGTGTGCGGCGCGCGCAATGTCTTCGGCGATCTGAGTCTGCCGGCGCCGCAGGTGAGTATCGAGGCGGTGTTGCAGCGTGATCCGGAGGTGATTCTGGCGGGGGATCAGGCGCAGTTGAATGCGTGGAAGGCCTGGCCGCAAGTGGCAGCGGTGAAACAGGGAAAATTACTGTTGGTCACCGATAAAGGCCTGGAGCGCCCCAGCGGCCAAATGATCGACGCCACCGCCAAGCTCTGCCAATTGATCGCGCCGGACAGGTGATTCTGTAGGAGCTGCCGAAGGCTGCGATCTTTTGACTTTGTTGTTTGACTGAGTCGGAAACGCCGAAGATCAAGATCAAAAGATCGCAGCCTTCGGCAGCTCCTACAGGGGGCTTAGTTGATTTCGGGAGTCCAGGTCACCCCAAACATCCACACCCGACCTTCCTCACGATAACCATACTGACTGCCGTCATAGCTGTAATTCGCCCGGCTGTAACCTTTGTCGAAAACGTTATCAACTTTTAGATCGAGCTTGATCTCACGGTTCAGCGCCCAACTGCTGCGCAAGCCGAACAGCGCATAGCCTCCCAGCGGGTTTTCATTTTTCAGATCGTCATAACTGCAGCTCACAGCCTGCCAACTTGCACCGACGCCGAGCTGGTCAAACTGTCGATCCAGATCCCAGCTCAACGTCCGCCGTGCGCGACGCGCCAATGTATGGCCGCTATCGCGATCGCGCGGGTCGATGATCGATAGGCCCAGATTGCTTTGCCAGTCGAACAGCTCCTGCTTCAGCGCCGCTTCAAAGCCGTTGATTCGTGCTGAAGCGACGTTTTCCGGACGTGAATTGCTGCCGAAGATAATTGCGTCTTCCAGATCCGTGCGGTAAATCGAGGCTTCGAGACGGCTGCTGTCGGTCAACTGGCTGCGCCATTGCAGTTCGTAACTCTTTGAAGTTTCGGGTTTCAGATCCGGGTTGCTGAAATCCGGGTAGTACAGGTCGTTGAAAGTCGGTGCGCGGAAGCCTTCGCTGTAGCTCAGCAACAGATCATTGTCCGGGTTCAGCGGCAGGGTGAACGTGCCGCTCCAGGTGTTCTGGCTGCCGAATTGTTGGTTGTCGTCGTGACGCAGACCGAGTTCAGTGGAGAAGTTGTCCGCCTGATAACGATGCTGGATAAACGCCGCCCGGTTCCAGCGGCTGTCCTCGTCAAACGCGGTGCTGCTGTTGACCCGGTCTTCGTACCAGTCGCCGCCGAGGATCAGGCTATTGCGCGCATCCAGGGTCAGGTCGTTTTGCCAGTTCACCGAGTCGCGGTAGGTGTTGAATACCGTGCGATCGTCGCTGAGCTTGTCGAAGGTCTTCTCGCGGTTCTCGGTGTGGCCGAATTCGACACGGGTTTTCCAGGTTTCGTTGATCCGCGCATCGACGTAACTGCTGACGCTGCTGACGTTGAAATCGCTGTAGGGCTGCTGCTGCATCGACTCGAACGTGGTCGTGTCGAAGCGGCCGAAGGGGTTGTCGAACTCGCTCTTGCCCCGGTTATCCAGGAGGTTGGCGCCGACTTCGATGTCATCGGTCAGTGCATGGCTGAGGCTCAGGCTGACGGATTTATTGCGATAGGCATCGTGATCACTATCGCTGGGGTACGACTCGTGAGTGCGGTCGATCCCGGCGGTTTCATCCAGGCTCGCACCCAGATTGAAGCGGGTCTTGTCGTCGCCCCCGGACAGCCCAAGGCTGCGCTCCCATGTCTGGTTACTGCCGAACCCGACGTGCATCCGCGGCTGCAAGCCCTGTTCGCTGCCACGGCGGGTGAAGATCTGAATCACCCCGCCAATTGCATCGCTGCCGTAAATCACCGAGCGCGAACCGCGCAGGACTTCCACGCGCTCGATCTGCTCAATGTTCAGGTGCTGCAGATTGCTGTCGCCCGAGGTCGAGTTGCCGATGCGCTGGCCATCGACCAGCACCAGGCTCTGCGCCGACTGCGTGCCGCGAATGTAGATGCCCGGCAGACTGCCGCGCCCGCCGGTCTGCGCCACTTGCACGCCCGGCACGCGTCGTAGCAAATCCGGCACGTCGCTCGGCTGCAGGCGATCGATGTCTTCACGGGTGAAAACGGTATTGGCAGCGCTGCTGTCGTTGCGCGCTTCGACCTGACGGTTGGCGGAGATCAGCACATCCGGCAGCTTCAGCGCTTGGTCACGCTCGAAGGTGTCAGCGAAGGCGTTGGCCGATGGCAGCAGGAAGAAGGATAGGGCGAGGCGCGAGAGGTTCATGAACAATCCATCGGGGAATATCGGGTGTACACAAATATTGGGTTAGCACAAAACACTGTGGGAGCGGGCTTGCCCGCGAAGGCGTCGGCACAAACAACATTGATGTTGGATGTGGCGACCTCTTCGCGGGCAAGCCCGCTCCCACAGTGATTGTGTGTGTGGCGGATCAGCGGTTGAGCAATTCCAGACGCTGACGAATCGACGTTTCGATCCCGGCCTCATCCAGCCCGCATTCGGCCAGCATCTGCGCCGGTTTCGCGTGCTCGACGTAAACATCCGGCAAGCCCAGATGCAGCATCGATTTGAGGATGTTTTCCCGTGCGAGGAACTCGCTGACCGCGCCACCGGCGCCACCCATGATCGCGTTCTCTTCGATGGTCACCAGCAGCTCGTGGCTGCCGGCAATCTCGCGCACCAGCGCTTCGTCGAGTGGTTTGACGAAACGCATGTCGACCACGGTGGCATCCAGCTTCTCGGCGACTTTCAGCGCTTCGGCCAGTTGCACGCCGAACACCAGCAGGGCGACTTTGCTGCCCTGACGACGGACGATGCCCTTGCCGATTTCGATCGGTTCGAGATCTTTGTCGATGGTCGCATTCGGGCCGTTGCCGCGCGGGTAACGCACCGCCGCCGGGCCGTTGTAGAGGTGGCCGGTGGTGAGCATTTTGCGCAGTTCGTTTTCATCGCTCGGGGTCATGATGACCATGCCCGGGATGCAGCGCAGGTACGACAGGTCGAAGCTGCCGGCGTGGGTCGGGCCGTCTTCGCCAACCAGACCGGCGCGGTCGATGGCGAACAGCACGTCGAGGTTCTGCACCGCAACGTCATGCACCAACTGGTCGTAACCACGCTGCAGGAACGTTGAGTAGATCGCCACCACCGGTTTTGCGCCTTCGCAGGCCATGCCGGCAGCGAACGTCACCGCGTGTTGCTCGGCAATCGCCACGTCGAAGTAGCGCAGCGGGAAGCGTTCGCTGAACGCGACCAGGTCCGAGCCTTCCTTCATCGCCGGGGTGATCCCGACCAGACGTGGGTCAGCGGCGGCCATGTCGCACAGCCACTCGCCGAACACTGCCGAGTACTTCGGTCCACCGGCCTTTTTCGGCGCTGCGGCCGGAGCGTCCACCGGTTCGAGTTTGGTAATGGCGTGATAACCGATCGGGTCGACTTCCGCCGGGGCGAAGCCTTTGCCTTTCTTGGTGACGATGTGCAGGAACTGCGGGCCTTTGAGATCGCGCATGTTGCGCAGCGTGGCGATCAGGGTCGGCAGGTCATGGCCGTCAATCGGGCCGATGTAGTTCCAGCCCAACTCTTCGAACAGCGTGCCGGGAACCAGCATGCCTTTGGCGTATTCTTCGGTGCGACGGGCGATTTCCCAGGCGCCGGGCAAGCGCGACAGGACTTTCTTGCTGCCTTCGCGCATGCTCGCGTAAGTACGGCTGGAAAGGATCTTCGCCAGATAATTCGACAGACCGCCGACGTTACGCGAGATCGACATGTCGTTGTCGTTGAGGATCACCAGCATGTTGGCGTTCACTTCTGGCGCATGGTTCAGCGCCTCGAAGGCCATGCCGGCGGTCAATGCGCCGTCACCGATCACGGCAATCGCCTTGCGATCACTGTTTTGCAGGCGGGCGGCAATGGCCATGCCCAGCGCAGCGCTGATCGAAGTGCTGGAGTGGCCGACGCCGAAGGTGTCGTACTCGCTCTCGGAGCGGCGCGGGAAAGCGGCAATGCCGTCCTTCTGGCGCAGGCTGCCCATGCGCTCGCGGCGACCGGTGAGGATCTTGTGCGGATACGCCTGATGACCGACGTCCCACAGCAGACGGTCGTCCGGTGTGTCGAAGACGTAATGCAACGCGATGGTCAGCTCGATCACGCCCAGGCCGGCACCGAAATGCCCACCGGTCTGACCGACCGTGTAGAGCAGTTCCAGGCGCAACTCATCGGCCAGGGTTTCCAGCTCGGCTTCGCCTAACCGGCGCAGGCCGTCCGGCGTGTTCGCGCGGTCGAGCAGGGGCGTGGTCGGGCGCTTGCGGGGAATCTCATGAAACGTCGTGGGCATCAGGCGAATCGTTATAGGTATAGAAGATGCGGCAGTTTACCTGATGCATCGCCCCCTGCCCACGCGTTGGTTTTTTTTGGCGGATTCGCCGTCAGCTGCGGCGCTCGACGATATACCGGGCCAGCTCGCGCAAAGGCTCGGCCGCCGCGTCAAACGGTCGCAGGGCGTGCAGGGCCTGATCACGCAGTTCCAGCGCGTAGGCCTTGGCGGCGTCGAGGCCGAGCAGCGCCGGGTAAGTTGGTTTGTCACGAGCGATGTCGGCGCCCTGGCGTTTGCCGAGGGTTTCGGTATCGCTTTCGACGTCGAGGATGTCGTCCTGCACCTGAAAGGCCAGACCGATGGCCCGAGCATACGTCTGCAACGCCTTGAGTTGATCCTGCTCGGCACGGCCGCTGGCCAGCGCACCCAGTTTGACGCTGACTTCGATCAGCGCGCCGGTCTTGTGCCGGTGCATCTGTTCAAGGGCTTGTTGATCGAGTTTGAGGCCGACCGAGCCAAGGTCGATGGCCTGACCGCCGACCATGCCCGCCGGGCCTGCCGCCTGGGCCAGCGCGGTGACCATTTGCAGGCGGATGTCGCTGCTGCAATCGCTCAGGCGCGGGTCGAGCACGGCGCTGAAGGCCAGGCTCTGCAAACCGTCACCGGCAAGAATCGCGCAGGCTTCGTCGAATTTTTTGTGGGTGGTTGGCTGGCCGCGACGCAGATCGTCGTCGTCCATTGCCGGCAGGTCGTCGTGAACCAGCGAGTACGCGTGGATCAACTCGATTGCGCAGGCGGCGCCGTTGGCTTGTTCAGCCTTGCCGCCCAACGCTTCACACGCAGCATAGGCCAGCAGCGGGCGCACGCGTTTGCCGCCATTCATCACGCTATAGCGCATTGCCTCATAGAGGCGCGCCAATTCCGGCAGCGGTGCGTTGAACAGGGTTTCCAGCGCCGCATTGACCCGGGCCTGGCTGGTCGCCGTATACGCTGCAATCATTCTGGCTGTTCCGCGTCGAAGGGTTCCTCGGCGAGTTCGCCATCGCGCTCCAGCAGCACTTGCACCTTCTGCTCGGCTTGCGCCAGCGCTGCCTGGCAGTCACGGGTCAGACCGATGCCCTGCTCGAAAGCGGTCAGCGAGTCTTCCAGCGACAATTCACCGTTCTCCAGACGCTCGACCAATGTTTGCAGGTCGGCGAGGGACTGCTCGAAATCCAGTGCAGCTTTTTTGCGGGCCATGGCGGCGATTTCCGGTTGACGTTAAACCGGCGCGACACTAGCAGATAGGGGGGTTATGGGCAAATGAGCGGCCTACCAAGGCTGCGTGAAAAACCCTGCTGTTATTCATCAGGCCAGGATTTATTCGGCTCATTTTGTGAGCCGAATAATCTCGCTATTCGGCTCACGCCTGCCCAAAGTCCGATTTCCTACAGTTATTGCACATGTATCCGATTGTTAAAAAACCGCCGAATAGCTAATCTTCGCGCCTTCTACGACCCAGCAGTCACGGGTCTTTCAGACGAAACGCAGTTTCACCGCTGTGAAGTACCGAGGATCGGGTGCAAGGTTTCGTTTAGGCATGGCAGGAGGCATCACATGCGTTCATTTCTTTTGCTGCTGATTGGCCTGGCTTTCGCGCCGGCGCTGCTGGCCGCGCCAAGCGCCGAGTTGTCGGAACCGGTGGGTGGCTGGCGCTATCACGGCTTGCTCGATCGCACTGAAAACCCGCAAGTCGCCTACCCGACGCCGCCGATCGATCGCGGCATCCAGCGCAATCGAACGATGATCCAGGGCCAGCTCAAGGCCATTGGGCACATGCGCCCGCCGCACAGTCTCGCCGTGAATGGCAATCCACTGAATCTGTACACCGATGACCAGGGCCGGTTCGCCCGGCCGTACGCGTTCGGCGCGGGCTCCAACAGCGTCGAAGTGATCAGCGCCGAGGGCCAGTCGCTCAAGCGCGTGCAATTTTATGAAGCAAATAACTTGCGCACGCCGGCGCGTATTCGTCTTGTCTTGGGATGGGACGATCCGAAAGCCGAACTCGATCTGCACATTGTCACCCCTGACGGTCAGCATGCCTTCTGGGCGCAACCGGCACTGAGCAATGGCGGCGGCCTCGACCCGGATGGCGTCGATGGCCCAGGCCCGGAAATGTTCACCATGACCGCGCCGCTGCACGGCACCTATCTGGTTTACGTCAACTATTGGGGCAACTTCGGCAACGGCGGCTATAACTTCGAGGAGACCAGCAACCAGAACGAGGTGATCACCTCGCAAATCACGCTGGTGCTCAACGAAAACACCGTCGACGAAAAACGCGAAACGTTCATCGTGCCCCTGCGGGCTATCGGTGATCTGCTGCTGGTCAAGACGTTCAACTATTAAGTATTCCGCCACGGATGAGATCGGGTTTTTGAAGATGAGCGATAACACTGTTACTTCGGCTGCCGACACGCCAGCGGCCAAACCTTCGCGACGCTGGCCTTTGCTGCTGGCCGGGTTGTGCCTGGTGGCCGGGGTGGCGGGCGGATTTGGCTGGCTGCTGCTCAAGCCCAAGGCGCCGCCGGCGGAACTGGCGAGTGACAAGCTGGGCCTGAGCCGTCCGGACGCTTTGCTCGAGACCCGCTCCCTGAGCCAGTTGCCCAAGGACCTGCTGACCGTGCCGTTCCTCAAGGCCACGCTCACCGAAGATTTCGTCTTCTATTACGAAACCCATGCCGACCGTCTCGGGCTGATCGGCAGCCTGCGCCGGATCATCTACGAGCATGACCTGAAGTTGCAGGACAGCCTGATCGAACAGCTTTTCGATCAACCGGCCGATGTCGCGTTGTGGCGTGGCGCGGATGGTCGCTTGAAAGATTTTCTGCTGGTGATGGACCGTGGCGGTCTGGCGAAACTGCTCGAGCCACTGGCGAAAGTCGCGCTGGATGACACGCAGCTCAGTCAGATGGGCGAACTCAAAGTCGGCGGCGATTCTGTGCCGCTGTATCAGTTGACCTACAACGCCAGCAAAGCCCTGTTGTTCGCTTCCCACGGCGACAAACTGGTGGTGTTGTCGAACCCTGCCAAGTATTACGACCCGGAAAACGGCGTCTCTGAAGAGTCGGGTCACGTCTCTTCGCAAGCGCTGGCGGCACTGCTCAACGGCGAAAAACTGTTCCCCGAAGCCTTTGGTCTGCCAGCGAAAACCCCGGAAACCAAACAGCGTTTATCGGTCAATTCCAGTGTCCTCGCCATGGGCTATCAGCGCTTTATCCCGAACTTCGCCGGGTTGCGCTTCGACATGGACGACAAGGGCTGGCACAGCTATCTCGCCATGGACGAACTGGAAAACCAGCCGGACTTCGATTTCAAACCGGTCTGGCAAGCGATGCCGCTGGGCGCCAGTGCCTGCGTCACCTTGCCGGTCGCTGCCGAACCGCAAAAACCGCTGCTGGTAAAACTCGGTGCCGAAGAAGCCGTGGCGCAAACCCTCACCGAACACGTCGCGGGTGCAGCAGGGCTGTGCTGGTACGCCGATTCGCGTTTGTACACGCCGTTGCTGGTGGCCAGTCTCAAAGACGAAGACAGCAGCAAACTCGATGGTGACCTCGGCAAACTGTTCGGTTCGATGGTCGGCGCGTTCGAGGCCAACGTTGAAGAAAATGTCTTCCCCGTGGTCGAGAAACAAGAAGGCCAGAACCACGTCTGGCAGCGTCAGGTCAGCTCCAACTTCGGCCCCTATGCGGCGAAGACTGCCGAGAACCCGGACGCGATTTCCGGCAGGGCGTTCATGAAAGTCAGCCTCGCCCGTCACGGCTCGACGCTGCTGTTTTCCCTCGACGACAAACTCGTCGATAAGGCCCTCGGCACCCTCGACAAACGCTTCCCACCGATGGCCGACGTGCTGCCCAAAGACGTGCTGATGCCGATCTACTTCGGTCCGGACTCGATGGCGCAACTGATGCAGCAGGAAACCCTCGACAGCCTGCCGCAAGACATGGAACCGGTGTTTTACAACGCCGCGCAAACCTATCTGATTCCGAAACTGCGCACCCTCGGCGGTTACGGCAAATATGCCCTGACCTTGCCCGAAGGCAGCGAGCCTGACGGTCACTGGCAATGGTTGCCGTTGGAATGGAAAGCGCTGTGACGCCACTGATCCGCAGCCTCGGCCTGCTCGCACTGTTGCTCAGTGCGGGGGCGCAAGCCGTTGAAGCACCGGCACTGAATCCTGCGCAATCCCAGGTGTTTCGCGCCTGGTTCGTGCGTATCGCCCAAGAGCAACTGAGTCAAGGCCCGAGCCCGCGCTGGTATCAGCAGGACTGTGCCGGACTGGTGCGGTTTGCCGCCAACGAAGCGCTGAAGGTCCACGACGACAAATGGCTGCGCAGCAATGGCTTGTCCAATCGTTATCTGCCGCCGGAGCTGTCGCTCAGCGACGACCAGCGCAAGCTTGCCCAGCAATGGCAGCAGGGCGGCGGCAAGGTCGGGCCGTATGTCAATGCGATCAAACTGATCCAGTTCAACAGCCATCTGGTCAGCCGCGACGTCGCGCAGGCGCGGCCCGGGGACTTGATGTTTTTCGATCAGGGCGACGACCAGCACCTGATGATCTGGATGGGCCGCTACATCGCCTATCACACCGGCACCACCACCCCGACTGACAACGGCATGCGTTCGGCAAGCCTGCAGCAACTCATGACATGGAAGGACACCCGATGGATACCCGACGCAGCCAACCCCAACTTCATCGGCGTCTATCGACTGAACTTTCTCTCCCAATGACCGGTGCCCGCATGTTGCGACTCTGTTCCCGAATTCCATTGCTGCTGGCGCTGTTGCTGCCAATGGCGACCGTCAGCGCCGAAGATTCGGTCGAGCCGAGCGGTTATACGCCGATATCCGGCGAGAGCTTTTTCCTGCTCGCCGACAGTAGTTTCGCGGCAGACGAGCAGGCGATGGTGCGCCTCGAAGCGCCGGGCCGTGATTACCGCCGCTTCCGCATGGAACCGTACGGCGGCGCTGACATTCGCGTGTACCGCATCGACAAACCGCTGGATTTCCTCAAGCGCCAGAAGAATCTGCATCGTGTGGTCAGCGACGGCCAGTTCAAGAGCGAAGGCCTGTCCAACACCCTCGCGTACCTGTGGGATAACTGGTACCGCAAATCCCGTCGGGTGATGCAGCGCGCGTTCTCTTATGAATCGCGCAAACAGGTCACCGAAGAAGTGCCGGAGCTGAAGATGGGCAACGCCATCGCCGCACCGACACCGTACGACGCGCAGCCGCAATTCGCGCTGATTCCGGGCCTGCCGGTGGTCAGTCAGTTCCGTTATCCGTTGTGGCAGGCCAAGCCTATTCAGCCGCCTGCCGGGGTCAATCTGGCCGGCTCTTCCAGCGATTTCGTCAGCGTCGCGCCGGGCAATGTTTATATTCCGCTGGGCAACCTGAAACCGGGTCTGTATCTGGTCGAAGCGCTGATTGGCAAGTACCGCGCGACCACCATGGTCTTCGTTTCCAACACGGTGGCAGTGAGCAAAATTGCCGGCGATGAATTGCTGGTCTGGGCCGCGCGCAAACACGAGGGCAGTTCGGTGCCCAAGGTCAATGTGCTGTGGACCGATGGCCTCGGTGTGATGAGCAGCGGCGCGACCGACACTGACGGTCTGCTGCGCCTGAAACACGTCAGCCCGGAGCGTTCGTTCGTCATCGGCGAGGACGAAGAGGGCGGCGTCTTCGTCTCGGAAAACTTCTATTACGACAGCGAAATCTACGACACCAAACTCTATGCCTTCACCGACCGGCCGCTGTATCGCCCGGGGGATTGGGTGTCGCTGAAAATCGTCGGTCGCGAGTTCAAGAATGCGCGGGATTCGGTGCTGCCGGGGGCGGCGGACGTCAATGTCAGCGTGCTCGATGCCACCGGCACCGAGTTGCAGCGCCTCGATTTGAAACTTGATTCCAAGGCTGGCACTCAGGGCCGCTTCCAGTTGCCGGACAATGCGGTGGCGGGCGGTTACGAGATCCGCTTCAACTACAAGGATCAGGCCTACAGCAGCGCCTTCCGCGTGGCCGAATACATCAAGCCGCACTTCGAAATCTCGCTGAATCTGGCCAAGCAGGACTACCGCACTGGCGAGCCGGTCAAGGGCAGTCTGGTGTTGCTCTATCCAGACGGAAAACCGGTGGCCAATGCCAAATTGACCCTGAGCCTGCGCGCCCAGCAACTCTCGATGGTCGACAACGAGCTGCAATACCTCGGGCAATTCCCGGTGGAACTGACCAGCACCGAACTGACCACCGACAGCAAAGGCAACGCGACCCTCGACCTGCCGGCCGCCGACAAACCGAGCCGCTACATGCTCACCGTGTTTGCCAGCGATGGCGCGGCGTATCGCGTCAAGACCACCAAGGAAATTCTTATCGACCGTGGTGCCGCGAGCTTCCGCTTGAATGCGCCGCAACGCTTCAGCGCCGTCGGCGACAAAGTCGCGTTCAGCTATGCCAACGAGGGCGGCAGCGAGCAAGGCAAAGCAGTGACGCCGAGCAACTATGGCTGGGTGCGCCTGGAAGACCAGAGCACGGGCGAAGGCAAACTTGCGCCGGCGGATAAAGGTTTCAGTCTGGCCTTTGAGCGTCCGGGCACCTACAACCTGACCTTGAAAGATCAACACGGCCGAGTACTCGGTGCCACCGGGCATGCGGTCACTGGCGACGGCGTCAAAGCGGTACCAGGTACCGTGGAAATCGTCCTCGACAAGCCTGAGTACAAGGCTGGCGATGAAGCGCTGGCGCTGATCACGTTCCCGGAACCGGTCAGCGACGCTCTGCTTTCGCTGGAGCGCGACAAGGTCGAAGCCACCGCGCTGCTGGCCAAGGGCGGCGACTGGCTGAAACTGGAAAAACTCAGCGACACCCAATACCGCGCGCGCATCCCGGTGAAGGACAACTTCGCGCCGAACCTGACCTTCTCGGTGCTCTACACCAAGGGCGGTCAGTACAGTTTCCAGAACGCCGGGATCAAAGTGGTCGCGCCGCAAATCGACGTAGCGATCAGCACCGACAAGGCAGTGTATCTGCCGGGCGACACGGTCACGGTTGACCTGACCACGCAGTTCGCCGGCAAAGCGGTTCCGGCGCATCTGACCGTCAGCGTTGTCGACGAAATGGTCTACGCGCTGCAACCGGAAGTCGCGCCGACCATCGACCAATTCTTCTACCACCCGCGCCGCAACAATGTGCGCACCAGCGCCAGTCTGTCGTTCATCAGTTACGACGTTGCGTTGCCGGGTAGCCCTGGCGCACCGGGCAAGGCCAACCGCAGCGAGCGCGGGGTGAAAGTGCTCGAGCGCCCGCGTCGTGAAGACGTCGATACTGCCGCGTGGCAACCGGAGTTGTTGACCGGTGCCGACGGTAAAACCCGCTTCACCTTCAAGATGCCGGACTCGCTGACCCGCTGGCGCATCACCGCACGCGCCATCGCCGATGACGGTCAGGTCGGGCAGAAGAAGCAGTTCGTCCGTTCGGAAAAACCGCTGTACCTGAAGTGGAGCGGGCCGAGCGAATTCCGCAAGGGCGATCAGCCGCAACTTGGCGTATTCGCGTTCAGCCAGGCCGAGAAGCCGGTCAAGGCTGAACTGGTCACGCACTACGCTGGCGCCGAACAACGCCTGCCGGTGACCCTGAACAACGGCATCAATTACCTGCCGCTGCCGGCACTCGCCCTCGCTTCCGGCGAGTGGACGGCGGAGTTGGTGCAGGACGGTAAAACCGCCGACTCTCTCGCCGTGCGTCTGAGTGCGACCGGTGACGGCTGGCAAGTGACGCAGACGCATAGCCTCGATGTGGCCAGCGGCGACACGCCGTTGAGTTTGCCGGCGGACGCGACGGATATTCGCCTGCGTCTGGATGACAGTCCGCAAGCGCTGTTCCGTTCGGCACTCGATGATCTGCTCAGCTATCCGTATGGCGGTGTCGAGCAGACCGCCAGCCGTTTGCTGCCGTTGAGCATTGCCTATCCATCGCTTGCATCGAATCCGCAGATTCGCGACCGCTTGCGCTTGATCATGCAGAACAGCCGTCTGCGTTTGGTGCAAATGGCCGGGCCGTCGGCGAGTTTCACTTGGTGGGGTTACGACGGTGAGCCGGATGCGTTCCTCACCGCTTACGCCTATTACGCCGACTTCAACGCCAGCCAGGTGCTGGAACTGAGCTTGCCGCCGGAGCACTGGCAGCGGGTGCTGGAGGTGTACGCCAAGCAAGCGCCGAACACGCCGTTGCTGCAACGCGCGCTGATTCTGTCGTTCGCCAAGCAGATGCATCTGCCGGTGAATACGTTGCTGACAGGATTGATGGAGGATCTGGCCAAGGCCGGTGAAGGCAATGCTGAAACCATGCTCGACGATGGCGAAGACAGTCTGGTGATGGGCGATCCGGATTCGGCGCTCGGTCTGGCGGCGGCGCGGGTGTTGACCGCAGCGCTGGCCACTCAGTCGAAAGTGAGCTTGCCGGATGCGTTCAATCGTCAGGTGGCCACTGCGCAACAGCGTCTGTCGGTCAGTTCGCAGCCGTTTGCCGAAGCGCTGAACCTGTCGCTGCAACCGTTCGATCAGGCCCGGGCGACAGCGCTGTTGCAACGTCTGCTACCGCAGCAGTCCACCCTTGAGCGCGCACTGGCGCTGACCTGGCTGCAACGCAGCATCGCCCAGGCTTCGCCGACCATCGCGTTGACGCCGGGTGAAGGCTGGAAGAAACACTACGGTGCAACCGGTGAGATGTATTGGACATGGCAGGGCACGACGCCAGTGCCGAGCGTGTTGACGGTGTCCGGCACGCAAGAGCGTCCGCTGCGCGCGGCGCTGAGCTTCCAGACCCAGCAACCGCCGGTCGATCCGATGGCCGTGACCATCACCCGTCGCCTGTCGCGACTGGTGCCGGGCGATGAAGCCTTCACCTTCAAACTGGAGCCGGTTGGCAGCAAGCCGTTGTCCAGCGACAGCCTGTATCTGGACGAAGTGATCCTCACCAGCAAAGCGCCGAAGCCGCTGCGCTACGGCATGCTCGAAGTGCCGCTGCCACCGGGCGCCGATGTCGAGCGCACCACGTGGGGCATCAAATTGCAGGGCAAGGACGGCACCGAACCGACCGCGCTGGAGAAGGCGCGCTTCGAACCGGGGCAACTCGCTTACGCGGTGCCGGTGGATGCCCTGAGCGGCGAATTGCGTCTGCGCCATCTGGTGCGTTTCTCGCAGAAAGGCCAGTTCAACCTGCCGCCGGTGCGCTTCACCCAGGTGTACGCACCGCAGCATCAGGCCCAGGAAGCGAAAGTTGCTCTCGGTCAGGTCACGGTCAACTGACATGACCCGGCCGCTGCTGTGGCTGCTGATGTGTGTGATGCCTGCGCTGGCGACGGCGCAGGACGAATCGTTGCGCGTGGCGTACAAGGGCGAGCTGCTGTCGTTGAGTCAGACGCAACTGATCAAACGTGAACCGTTGCCGTCATCGCTGGAGACTCCGCTGGGCAGCCTGTGGAAGTTGTTCGTCTACGCATGGCTGGTGGATACCGGCGCACGGGAGCCGGCGTATGAGTGTCGCGGGCAGTCGAAGGAAGAGGTTTATTGTTGTTCGGCGGGCGGCAAGATCGAGCGTGATCAGGCCTTGGTGAAATCCTGCGGGTTGTATTTTGAGCCCGCACGGTTGGGAATTGCGGCGGGGGATTGGCGTGCGTATTGGCAGGCGCGGCAGGCGCCGTCGTGGTTGCTGGATTTGCCGTCGGTGCAACCGGCGCAACGGGTTTCCGTGGTTGAGTTACTCAAAATATTGGCCACTTTGCCGGCGCAGGATCAGGCGCGTCGGGTGTTGCTCGATGTGGTGCTGAACGCGGCAGACGGCAATGTCGTCGGCGAACTGGGCGGGCGTCTGCGGGTGAAAACCTGGAGCTGGCTCGGTGATCAGGACCCGCAATCGAGACAGGGTGGTTTCGCTGGCTGGACGGTGGATGGCGCGCCAGTGTGGGCGGGCGGTCGCGGGACCAGTCAGATGGTTCTACGTCATTACGGACAGGCATTGGCGACGGTGTTGCCTGCGGCTTGGCCGGCAGAGGCGGGACGTTGTGTTGAAGTCGGACTGTTCTCGCGCTATCCGCTTAGGCGCGTTTCGACTGGCGAGCGAGTGGTGACTTCCGGTCGGCTGCAGGGCGATTACCGCGTCGAGTTCGCCAACGGCAACGCGCTGGATATCCACAGCGACGGTGAACTTTTTCTGCTCAACGACAAACTCGTCGCAAGGCTTGATCGCGAAGAATACGTCGCCCGAGTGCTGGAGCGCGAAGCCAGACCCGAACCGGCCGAAGCGGCCAAAGCCCTCGCCGTCGTAATCCGCACGTATCTGTTGCAAAACGCCACGCGCAACGGCGATTGCCTGAGCATCGACGACAGCAGCAATCGCCAACGTGTAGCGCCGCGCCCGGCCTCGGCCGAATCACGCAACGTCGCCGCATGGACAGCAGATTTGGTTTTGGCCGGAAGCACCGTCACCTATCACTCCGATCAACCCGGCCCGGACAAACTCGCCTGGCAACAAGCCGTCGAGCAAGCCAATGCCGGTCAGCGCTACGACGCCATTCTGCTGCACGCCTATCCGCGCGCCAGCCTCAGCCGCTGGGACAATCCGGTTGCCTCCTGCGAAGCATTGCCTGCTGCACAAGACTGGCTGCAAAAACAACGACGGGGCTGGCGTCCGAAGCTGGAAAGCGAAACCGGCTACAACGACGTCAGCACTTTCGCCGTGTGCAAACTCGCCTTCGGCCGTCCCTTCGTCGACCGCGAACGCCAGCGTATCTACGTGCGCGGCGTACTGACCTTGCAGGATCGCCTCGACCTGACCCACGAATATCTGCACCTGGCGTTTGAAGCTCATCCCAACGGCCAGGATGAAACCTACATCGAAGGGCTCGCCCGTCACCTTTTGCTGGAATAGACCATGACACTCCGTTATCCACAGGTCTTGCTGCTGCTCTGCACATTGACCGCGCTATCGCCGGCCTTCGCCGCCGACAGCGTCAAACTCGACACCCCGGTCGGCGGCTGGCGCAGCGGCGCGCCCGAAGGCGAGGGCGAAAGCTTCCGCCAAACCGTCAACTACCCGGCCTCGTCGGTCAACACTCCGGTCGGCCAGGCCAACACCGCCCGCATCAGCGGCGATATCAAGGCCTCGCCCAAGAGCAACGAGCCCGGACGGCTGATCGTCAACGGCGTCAGCATGCCACTGAAAATCGACGACAGCGGCCACTTCGACCGTCCGTTCTCCTTCCCCAACGGCAGCAACAGCGTCGAAGTGCGCAGCCCCGACGGCCAGCAACGTCACCGCACGCAATTTCTCAATACCAGCGGCGGCGCCACCCCGGCGAAACTGCGCGTATTGCTGGCCTGGGACAGCGACGGCACTGACCTCGACCTGCACCTCGTCACCCCCGACGGCGCACATATTTGGTACGGCAACCGCACCGCCGCCAACGGCGCAGCGCTCGACGTCGACGTGACCACCGGCTACGGCCCGGAAATCTTCGCCATGCCCGCGCCGATCAAGGGCCAGTATCTGGTGTATGTGAATTATTACGGCGGAGGGTATCGCGGTGATGACGAGGGCGGGGATGAAGCCGTGCAACCGTTGACCACCGCGCAGGTGACGGTGATCACCGAAGAAGGCACGCCGAGCGAGAAGATGGAGACGTTCCTGATCCCGATGCGCGCGGTGGGGGAGTTGACGTTGGTGAAGTCGTTTAGTTATCCGTGAGGGGGCAAGGTGCTCTAGCGCAGATGAGTAGGTCAGCAGGTTGCTGACCTATTTCTGGATTATGGATAGCCGCATGAGAATCACAGTTCATGCAGACTTACCTTTACTCGCTGTGGCGCGGCGAGTCGTTCGGTGACGACACCAATGAGTTTTTCATTATCTTCGCTGAGCAATGACTGATTGAGCGGCAGCTTGACCCGGTCGACGACATATTTAAGTGTCTGATGCAGCCCCTCTGATCGGCGTGACCTCGATTTTTTTCAACTCGGACTATCCGCACTTTCTTTCAGGCATTAAAAAAGCCGGCTTGTGGCCGGCATTTCTTTAGTTCGCAGCTTTTCGCAGACTTCCTCAAAGCCTAGATTTTACAAGGCTTTAAGCCTACTATCAGTTCATAAGTGTCCGCCGTTGATCGCTGAAAACCGCGATTAAGGTGTGGGTCAAAGTGTGGGTCGGATTGAGGAAGCTTTTATGGGCAAGCTGACGATCAAGGCAATCGAATCACTTGCCCGGTCTGGAGACGCAGGCAAGACCAACGACGGTGATGGTCTGTATTTCCAGATAAGCAAAGCTGGGGTGTCCAGTTGGATCTTCCGCTACAAGATTGAGGGCAAAGGTCGTGAAATGGGCCTGGGTCCTTATCCAACCATCACTCTTGCGAAGGCCCGCGAACTGGCCGCAGATCAACGCAAGATCTTGGCTGCTGGCAGTGACCCTCTGGCCGCCCGTGATTTCGAGCGAGAGGTGAAGCGCGAAGCCGAGCGACAAGCGCAATCGCGTCGGGTGACTTTTGAGTCGCTTGCGACTGAATACCGCAACGCTCATGGTTCCACTTGGTCGGAAAAGTGGCGTAAAGGCTGGCTGCGAAAACTGGAGCTGTATGCCTTCCCCATCATCGGCAAGCTGCCTGCTGCTGAGGTTCAGACCGAGCAGGTCCTGAAAGTACTTCGCCCCATCTGGGCAACCAAGACCCGCACTGCCGACGAGGTGCGTGGACAAATCGAGCAGATCCTAGATGCCGCTAAAGCGCACAAGTTGCGTGATGGCGACAATCCGGCACGCTGGCGCGGACATCTGGACAGCCTGCTGAGCAAGGTAGAAAAGAAAAAAGCTCGCCAGCGCCAGCACTTCCCTGCGATGAAGTGGAAGGATGTGCCGACACTTATGGTCAAGCTGGCGATGGACGAAACTCGCGCCTCTGTGGCGGCTCGACTGCTCATCTTCACTGGTGCGCGGGCGCTCATGGTCCGCTTTGCAAAATGGTCGGAGTTCGACTTGAAGGCCGGTATATGGTCACTGCCTGCCGAGCGGATGAAAATGCGCCAAGCCTTCAACATTCCCCTTGCTCCCGAGGTCGTTGAGCTGCTGAAAGCCCTGCCGCGCGACGACGACAGCTCGTACCTTTTCCCTGGTCAGGGCAAGACTGGCGTTATGCATGCCAACGCTATCCGCAACCTGTTGCACGGCTTCGGGCATGACGATGTGACCCGTCACGGCTTCCGGTCGAGCTTCCGTGACTGGGCAAACGAATGTACTCAATATCCGCGTGAAGTCTGTGAGCTGGCTCTAGCCCATGACGAGCGCGACCAGACCGAGGCCGCTTACTCCCGATCCGATTTCCTCGAGAAACGCCGTGCCTTGATGGCTGATTGGGCGAATTTCATTACCACGCCGCCAGCGTCAAACGTCATTCAAGGTGGCTTCAAGCGCGCCTGATCAGGTTACGACCAGCCTAACCCGGTTGGGCGAAAAGCGGGAATACCCACCCTGCTGACTGGTCACGTTCTATGTGGGTCGCCTGTGGAGGCGCAGCAGTGGCAAAAATTGACCGAGTAAAAGACCTGCCGGTTTGGTTTGATCTGGAGAAGTACTGCCAGGCTGAAACGTTCGGGGACAAAGAGTGGTTCGAGCAACTGGCCTATCGAAAATGGTTGCTGACGAACAATCCGGAATACCCTATTCGTCGGACGATAACGCGCGCTATCGCCAAGGAAATCACATACAAAGATGAGAACGGTGAAATCGTATCGGACGGAGCATTATTGTTCGCCGGAGAGGTCGCTATGGATGACGCCGAAGCGATGTCTGAATGGAGGAAATGGGTTGGTAACGCTGCCTCTGCGTTGCGCGAATCCCCATTCGCAGTTGAGTGGGACAATAAATACATCAAGAACGCGCAACCTGTATCGAGCATGACTATAGGTGACATGCACGGCGTGCTTGTACAAGGAGCCTTGACGACAAAAAGGAGCGGAACCTCGTCCCTGTTGCAAGATTACATAGACACCTTCAAGTGCGAGGCGGTTAGCCGCAAGGCTATTTATCATCGTCCTTTCGCCCTAGAGCCAGTAATCAGGGCGGCCGTCATGATTAATCTCGATGCAACCGATGGCGAGATTAAACAAGGAATTGATATGTGGCTGAAGGAAGTCCGTGCTAATCAGCAGACCAAAGCAAAGCGTCAAAAACCATCTCATACGAATTGGGCACGTTATGGGCTGCTGCCATACCTCGACCTATTGATTTGGGCGATGGAGACCGACACCAATATTCCCGACCGGGTAATGTCCGCAGCCGTAAGCAAATACGACGCTGGCGAGGCTAATTTGCGCAAAACCTTAGTCCTGTTGGCTGCAGATCTGATGGCTAGCTTATCGACCCTTCAAGCGATGGTTGCTGCCCGAGTTCCAGCCGATCCGGAAGAACTCAAGGACTGAGTCTTTCCGGAAACACTCGAGGGCTGAGTGTTTCCGGAAACTGTTGATAGTAGACACTTGGATCGAACTCACCCGCGTTGGTGTATTGAATACGTAGCCATCCGCAGCGCCGCTGCGAAGTCGAGAGGAAAACGACAATGGCTGCAACCAACCAAGAATACGCCCAACAGAAAACCACCCAGCGTCGCATCATGCGGCTCCCTACTGTGAAGTCTGCAACGGGTTTGGGACGTACCAAAATCTACGATTTGATGAAAGAGGGCCGTTTTCCTAAGGCCCGCCGCATCGCAGGCTCGCATGTTGTTGGCTGGGACTCTCTGGAAGTAGAAGCTTGGATTTCCGAGCAGTTGGAGTGCCAGTAATGAAAAACGGCCACTCCCTTCGCCCGCAGAGTAACCACGCCCGCGGCTTTGCACTGATGCCAATCCACGCACTGATTCAGCGCATCGCTAATTCCGCTCTGGTGTATATCTACAATCTGCTGATTGACTGGCTGCCGGATGGCACTCGCAAGGGCAAAGAATATTGGGCGATCAATCCGGTGCGCGGTGACCGTAAGCCCGGGTCGTTCAGCATCAACCTGCACACTGGCATCTGGCACGACTTCGCCAGTGGTGACAAAGGCGGCGACCTTGTGTCGTTGCTGGCCTATCTGCGCGGCTGCCGGCAGATCGATGCCGCTCGCATTATTGCTGGGCAACTTGGGCTGCCGTTTGACGGTGACCACAAACGTGACCTGCTCGCCGAGAAAATCGAGCGCCAGCGTATCGCCCGCCAGCGTGAACAACGTCTGCAGCAGGCTGATGTAGAAACGCGGGCCAAGTGGGAGCAGGCCGCCACTCCTGCGCGTCGCGATTGGGCGCTCGCCGGCCCAGCTGATCCAAACCATCCGTACCTGGCCCGCAAGCGCATTAAACCTCACCATCTGCGTCAGCTCGGCAGCGTGCTGCTGGTCCCCATCTGCTGGCGCGGCGAATTGGTGAGCCTTCAGCGCATCAAGGCCAATGGCAAAAAGAGTTTCCTTAAAGGTGGCCGAATCACCGGCTGCTACTGTCCGTTCGGGCGTGTCGAGCCTGGCGTCGAGCTGTTCATCGTCGAGGGTATCGCCACGGCCGCCACGCTTCACGAGCAGACCGGCAAGCCGGTCGCTGCTGCGATGAGCGCTGGCAATCTTCCTCCGGCTGGCTTGGAGCTCAAGCGCCGCTATCCCAATGCCGTGCTGATCATCGGCGGCGACGATGACCGTGCCAAAGAATCCGAGGGCAAGCCCAACGCGGGCAAGCTGGCTGCCATCCATGCGGCTGCGATGCTTAACTGCGGCTACGTCCTGCCAGCCTGGCCGAAGAGTGCGCCGCTGCATCTGTCCGACTTCAACGATTTGGCCGTCTGGCGGGAGGGCCTGGTATGAACGGGTCACTGATGACCGAAGTAAAAGAGCCGGCCATCGAATGGCGCGAGCCTGATCCGCTGCCAATTGAGTTGCCGCCTAAGCCATATCCGAGCAACAGCCTTCCACGGACCATGCGTAATGCTGTGCTCGCCACCGCCCGACTTGTCGCCGCGCCGGTAGCGCTGGCAGCCCAATGCTTCATCGCTGCCGCCGCCTACCTGGCACAACCGCGGGTCAACGCGCCACATCTGCATAATCCGGAGGGCATTCCTTGCTCGCTGTTTCAGTTGGCCCTGGCCGATTCCGGTGATCGCAAGAGCGAATGCTACCGACTTGCCTTCAAGATCATCGAAGAAGCTGAGCGGACCAATCGTGATGAGTACACCAGGACAATGGCCCAGTACCGCAGTATGCAAGAAGGTAAGAGCGGCAAGGCATTGCAAGAGTTCAAGGAACAGGTAGCGTTGCCAAGCAATCCGCGCACGATGTATGCCGATGCTACCTACGAGCGTATTGCCGGTGACTTCGTTAATGGCATGTCCTCAGCCATGTGGACCACAGATGAAGGTGGCCGCATTCTCGGCGGGCACAGCATGAAATCCGACACCGTCGCAGCGACTATCGGGGGGCTGGTCAAATTGTTCGATAGTGGCCGGGTCGAGCGTGACCGGGTAGGTGAGTTTGGCAACGGCATTGCCTATGACCGCCGCTTCGGCATTCATATGTTGGCTCAGGAAGTCACGGTACGGTCGGCGCTCAACGATCCGCTGCTGCAAGGGCAGGGCTTCCTTCCTCGTTTCCTGATGGCCGCTGCGCCTTCGCTGGCGGGTACTCGCTTGTTGACCATCGAAACGATGAAAGCCAGTGCCCACTGCGACCCGGCAGTGCAACGCTATTGGGATCGCTGCGAAGAAATCGCGCGGATGAAGTCGTTCTCCGACCCAGATGGTGCGGTGAAACCACCTGTCATCGAGTTGACGCAAGAGGCTGAGCTGGTTTGGATGGCGTTCTACAACCGCGTTGAGGTCGAGCAAGGGAGCCTTGGCGAGTATGGCGGGCCACTCAAGCCGTTTGCCAGTCGCAGCGGCGAATTGGTACGTCGAGTCGCCGCCGTCTTCGCGCTTTTCGAGGGGGAGCCGGAGATTAGCGAGCAGACCATGATCGCGGCTTGCGAGATTGTTGAGCATTCACTGCAGGAGTGGTCGCGCTACCTCGGCCAAAACGCGGCAGAGTCCAACGGTAACCGCGAAGCATTGGAGCTGCTCGAATGGCTGAAGATGCAGCCTACTGTACGCACTGTGACGGCTATTACTAAGGTAGGGCCGCGCAAGTTTCGCCCTGTGGCCAAGGCTCGTGGTGCCTTGCTTACCTTGATCACAGCCGGGTGGGTGGTTTTCCCAAAAGGCGATAACCAAGCATTCGAGATCAATCCGCACCAGCACGTCCATGAAGTGGCGAATTTGGCGAATCCGGCGAAAACCAGCGTCAACGCAGACGTAGTGGTCGGCGAACTCATGGCGAACGATGGCGAATCTACGGCTGAGCAAGATCGCAGCGTTAACGTGCCTGGTGAAATTCGCCAACCTTCGCCACTCGTTCGCCACAGCAGCATCCAGCATATTCAAGAATTTTCGCCAAAATCGCCAAATTCGCCGCCTGCGTCTGCAGAAGGCACCAGCGGTTGGAGCATGACGGTATGAACGCCGCCGACCTGATTCGTCGCGCCGCCAATGCCGGCGTGTCAATGATCCACGGCGATGGCGCGTTGCAGTTCTACGCGGAGCGCCAACCGCCCGCCGATCTGCTGGCCGAACTGATCGCGCACAAAATCGAGATCATCGCGGCACTGGGTGCCGCCAACGATCCGATCCTGTCGAGCGCCTGGCTTAACCGTGTCGCACGCCTGCTTGATACCCGTCCTGCCGTACTGCTGGAGGAGGGGCATTTGGAGCCGCACGACCTTGTCGAGCTGGCCGATGCGGACGTCGTGCTAGTGGCCAACATCATCCGAGCTAGCCCGGCGTGGATCGACAGGCCGCAGCGTGTCGAGCAATCGGCCGAAGTCCACGCGGTGGAGGACGTTAAGCTGCAGCACATCATCCACACCGCCGCTACGGCGTCACAGGCATGGCGAGAGGCCGCTGTGGCGTACAACAACCACTGGATGAGTTGCCCTGACTGTTATACGGCAGCCGGTCGTTACTGCGTGGCTGGCCTTGATCTGCGCCAGCGTTATAACAACACCCCGATGGAGGCGAGCAAATGAACGATGCCCCGGCAGTGGAGTTTGTCATTGAGGAGAATGAGGAAAAGGCCAATGCCCGCAATTACCTGACTCCGGAGTGCAAGAACGCCGCATTGCTTGTCAGCAGTAACCTGCTCGGCCAGACGCCATTCCTCGAGGCTGTCCTGGAACTGGGTCGGCAGACGACTGCAATCAACCGCGGCGACATGACCCGAGCAGAAGGCATGTTGGTGTCGCAAGCGCACACCCTGGATGCTCTCTTCGTGCATCTTGCGGGCCGGGCACTGTCGTCTAAAAACATGAGCGGGCTGGAGTCCTACATGCGCCTGGCACTCAAGGCCCAGAATCAGGCCCGGGCCACCTTACAGACCTTGGGCGAACTCAAGGCCCCCAAGCAGGTCGCTTTCGTAAAGCAGGCGAACATCGGTAATCAGGTCCAGGTCAACAACGGTATCCCAGAGAAACCCGCGCGCACGCGGAAAATCAAAAAAGCGCAGAACGAACTATTGGAGGTTGAGCATGGCGAACGGCTGGACACCCGAGCGACGAGCACGGCAGGCGGAGCTGATCCGGCAATGGCGACCTTGGGACCAAAGCACCGGACCTCGTAGCGCTGAGGGTAAGGCTGCTTCGTCGTGCAATGCCTGGACAGGCGGGATTAGACCGCTGCTGCGAGATTTGGCCGAAGAGTTGCGGGAGCAAGACAAGATTCGTCGCGAAATTCTGGACTGAGCCAAAGCGCCACGGATGGCGCATAACCCCAATCAAACAAATTACTACGCTCCAAGTAGCGCCGAATCCGTTCATTTGCCCCAGTTGTTGGCTCGATTGAATATTTAGTCCTGATGTAATCAGCCACATCGCGTTGGAAAACCGGGTAGGACTCGCACTCACCGTCCCGTTCGCAGGAGCAGACCTTCCCTCCCGCTCTAATCACTCTGTAATTCCTTCCGATCTGATCCAAGCAAAACCTGGGATTGGACTTAACCAATAATTCATCCCTGTATCACTTTGCCTGCCTCCGATTTACTGCAACGGAAAGAACCTTCTCATTCCGCAAAAAACCAATTATTTCAGCCCCCTTTGAATCCGGATGTGTGTATCACTTGATGTGCACATAAACTGAAACGTAAAGCAAACCATGTTCATCCGTGCATACACACGCACCACTGGCATGGCTCCACTTGGTGGTTCTGGAGTCCGGAGCGGTCGTGCGGCATTTCCTCGAGCAGACTGCGGCAGAGGACGAGCAGGATGCTTTGCGGCCCCATGGCGCTCTGCTGCTATCTGTAGTGCCCGTGCCAGGTATCGAACGAGTGCTGACCGACAAGGAAATCGCCAAGGCCCTTGCCGGCAAGTTGGCGAAGCAACCGACGCCCGTAATGGATGGCGAGGACTGGCTGCGTTGCCTGGCGGCCCATCTGGGCGCCTCGCCCGAGTACTTACTAAAGCAAGGTTTTCTCGACAAGCATGACTTGGTGGAACAGCAACACCAATTGCCTAAGGCCGTGACATGTCTGATCCGCAGCAATCCGGACTGGCATGCTCCTCCTGTGGATCACTGATCGCCAAAACACTGCTGAGCCCCCATGAAACCGCACCACCCGTCAGGCCAAAAACCATGAGCAAAAACATGATATTCAAGGAAACACCCAAGACCCGGCTGATTGTGTCAGTTGAAACTGAAACCGTGAACGCGATTGATCGGCTGATCCGTTATCCCAGCGCCAACCGTTCAGAGTTCGTGCGTCTGGCTATCGAAGAGAAGCTGGAGCGTGACGTGGTTCTGTTCCAGAACCGTGTTTCAGCAGTTCCCTAAGCGTTCTGAAACAGTTGGATTGTCGTCGGCCCTAAGCGTGCGGATTTTGATGATTTTCAGACCAGTACGCGCATGCGCGCGTGCGCGCGTATATAAAGCAGAACACTCAAAAAATCGTGGCTTTATGTACGTTGGATGGCGGTTTCTTGTCGATTTCCGCCGACTGAGATAGTCAGCAATCGGCCAGCCGGGTAACACTTCCATCGAACAGATGGCCCTCGTCAACCGATCATGTAAGACGTTAGAAAGATACTGGCTTTGGGTCGACTGCGGCCCTTCGCGACAGGCAACAATCGGCCAGAAGCGGACGTTCTCCAGCAGCTAATTTAAGCCAAAAAAGACCTTCTCGGATTCATGACTAAACTTCCAACTCCATTCAAGCGTAACGGGAGTTCTCATGAAGAGAGCCATACTTGCCGCGTCCCTGCTTTCAATAGCGGTTCCGGCCTTTGCCCAGATTTCGGACAAAGTCGCAGAAGACGCCTACATCTATGCCTACTCGATAGATGAAGCCTACAAGTTCTTCTATGAAACGGCGGTGAAAACCGACACTCCACTCAATCGCTTCCAGAACATCCGTCACCTGGCCGACGACACCTATACCGCGCACCCGACCATCAACAACGACACCCTCCACCTCATGGGTTGGCTGGACGTCGCATCGGAACCGGTGATCATCAGCGTGCCCGACATGGACAAGGGTCGTTATTGGGTCCTGCACACCATGGACATGGGCCACTACACCACCTCAATGATCGGCGCCCGCACTCGCGGCACTAAGGGCGGCCACTTCATGTTCGCCGCCAAGGACTGGAAAGGCGAAGTCCCACCAAGTGTCGACGAAGTAATCCGCGTTGATTCCAACCTGGTGAAGGTGATGGGCCGAATCATGGCCACCAGCCCCGACGATGAAAAATTCGCACTCAAGTACATGGACGACTGGAACGTGCGGACGCTGTCGGCCTATCTGGGCGAGCCAGGGCCGAAAGAAAAGCAACGCACTTACCTCGACCCGGCCAAGACCAACTGGTTGCAGCGAGTCAACGCGGTACTGTGTGACGGCACCATGGGCAGCGCCGACAAGAAGTGGCTGGATCAGTACAAGGACATTGGCCTTGTACCATGCAATGAGAAGTTCACCCCGGAACAACTCGCCGCCGCAAAAACGGGCGAAGAGCTGGGCATGAAGCACATCAAGGAACTGGCGCCGAAGATGACCAACGCCGGCAAGTTGCTGGGCACTCGCGAACAGTTGGGTGACGGCGAGCGTGACCTGTTCGCCGAGGGTACTTATCTCGGTCAGTGGGGCTTGCCGCCGGATGAGAGCGTCTACCTAAAATCGGAAACCGACAGCAGCGGTAAACACATCAGTGGTGCCAATGGCCAGAAGTACCGCATGCACCTCAAGGCGCCCGACGTCAGCCAGTTCTGGTCGTTCACAGTCTATGCCTCGGACAACCGTCTGATGGCGCACAATGACTTGAATCGCCACAGTCGTGGTGACCGCACGCTCAAGCCTGACGCCGATGGAATGTACACCATCGAAATGAGTGCCAAAGGCGACGGTAGCAACCCCAACTATCTGCCTATCCCGGAGAAAGACGCCTACATCATCATGCGTATGTACGGCCCGAGCAAAGCAGTCCAGGAAGGCGCGTATAAATTCCCTGCCATCGAAGCCGTAGACAAGTAGTCAGCGCTGTTGCTCAGTGGCCTACGGCATTGCCGTGCGTCATTGAGCAGCATGCGGTGCTCGAACGGCTGCCAAGGGTCGATTGTCGCCCTTTGGGGCTGGCAACAATCGAACAGAAGCGGTCATTAGAAATGCGCCAAAAACTTGCTGGCGACCGGCTATCGGTCGCCAGCAAGCCAACATCATTTGACTTTCTTGATGACCGGCGGCTTCCAACTACCATCGAGGATGGCCTGCTCGCCCCAGTACGCTCGGATGTACAAAGAGATATTCTCCTTCGGCGAAGGCAGCCAGTTGGTTTCCTTGTCCTTGCCCGGCGAAGTTGGCCCCACATACAACGTCAGCGACCCATCGGCATTGTGCTTCAGATCCTTGTTCTTGGTGCCCAAGGAGTAACGTTTGAGCGCGTTGTCGCTAAACAAGTGGTGCTGGTTATAGAGCGTCAGTGACCAGAACCCCTGAACCGGTGGCTCTTGCCCTCTGGCGAATGTGACTTCGTAGCCATGGCTACCATTGAGCTGTGCACCGGCGCCATCAAGATCACTGTAAAAGTATTGAGTTTCGGTGGGGCGGTTGTCGAACATGTTCGACTTGGCCGTGCCGGTGCGATTGTAGTAGTCCACACCCCACTGGGCGTTGTTGGCGGATCGGTTCCAGCCATTGCCGGCCGGACGACCGTTATGTTTCCACTGGAAGAAAGGTTTGATCACCTCCTGCTCAGCTTGCTTGGCTACCTCAACGATTGCTTGCTTGATGGCAGGGTCCTTGGCGGCGGCATCCATCAACTGCCGGAATTGGGCGTAGAGCGATTCTTCACCGGGTAGCGGTGGAACCATTTTCAGTATTTGCGGGAACTCATCAAAGAACTTCTCGGGGACCACCCATTTGGTTTCACCGGCACTGGCAGAGGAAGCATTCGGGTTAGGGATGATGGGCGATTGCTTCCAGTCAACGGTTTTCATTTTCCCGTCAAAATCGCTGAGGGGGTAAAAGACAATCTGGTTGAGACTCTCCTCAATGGCCTTGCGATCTTCGGGCGTGCTGTCCATGAACACCCTTGGTATGACGTTGGCCAACGCCGTGGGACTGCGGATTATGCCTTCGACGCCTTCAGGTTTCTCACCCTTCCAATTGGGCCCGACCAATAGATAAAACCCGGGTTTGGTTTTGTACGGCTTACCCACTTCGCCAAACTGGTCGGTACGCTGGTCGTACAGGGCATAGACCCAGAAGCGATCACCGAAATCCGGCACCTGGGCAATGACCGGTTGCTCGTCCAGCGAGAAAAAGCCCAAGCCATAGGTCACGTCTTGATTCGGGCAAGTGACGAAGGTCTCTGACGGCAGAA
Source organism: Pseudomonas sp. PB106 (assembly GCF_009764645.1). Lineage (GTDB taxonomy): Bacteria > Pseudomonadota > Gammaproteobacteria > Pseudomonadales > Pseudomonadaceae > Aquipseudomonas. The sequence continues at coordinate 80,080 of NZ_RWIM01000081.1, read as the reverse complement.
TGTAATCATGCAACATCGAGACATGGCCGAAGGGTGCCACCGGTAGAATCCCACCCAGCAGACCGGGCTTGGGCGCCTTGGTGATGGTCTGGCTGCGGTTGAGCATGTTCACCATTGGCCAACCCCACACATACGCCATACGCGCAATCGTCTTGGCGTACTCGGTGTGCATGGTCACATCGCTGGTCGGCTGCGTGAGGCTCGCAGGACTGACTTGAGCTTGCTCCTCAGCGTGGAGCGCGGGTGTACAAAAGGCCAGAACGGCCATGGCTGATGTAAGGGTTCTTAAAGCGTGTGTCATCGTCGACTTCCTCGCATGGTTTGACATCTGCGGCGTAGAGTCGAATTTATGGGCTGGTGTGAAAGTCTTGTGTAGCGGACACCCAGCATCCGTGCTCCCGACCAACGCGTAGGAGTCTAGATGGCAGGTGTTACATGGCAAGAATGAGTTCTGGTCGATAGGGTGGTTCGTTTCAAAACTACCCGTTTAGCTTTCGGCATGCCCCGCCTTATCACGTTTGTCGACTACGCTTCGGGCTGGAGGTTAATCGCACTTTCCTTCACACAATCTCGATTATCTGGTCGACACACATCGCCCGGTTCGCAACTACTTTTTAATTGCAGTCGATGGGAAATAAAGGAATGGAACCTATGATCGGCATGAGAAAAATTCTGCTCTGTACAACTCTATTGGGGGCGACCACTGCAAACGCCGGGATGCAGGTGACACCGGACAACTATGCCCGCGCCGAAGTGGACGAATCCTATAAAAATATCGTGAAAGATGTGGGCTCAAACGCCTTTCGCCACGACAGAGCGCTCATGCCTCTGGCAAAGCAACCTGCGGTCACCATGAACCGTGACACGGTGTATTCATTTGGTGTGTATTACGTGCCCAAGGGCACGACCATCACCTTACCGAAATCAGCCGACAATCGTTACCAGTCGGCCATGATCATGCAGAACGACGACTTCACCGATCAGGTTTTTTACGCACCGGGGACTTTCGAGATCAAATCGAACACCGAGTTTGCGGCGGTGGTCATGCGTACGCAGATCAATCCGAACGATCCCACCGACACCCAAAACGTCAAAAAGCTTCAGGACGGCATCAAGGTCAATTGGCCAAAAGGCACGGTGCCCAAGGAATACAAAATCGTCGACTGGGATGAAGCCAGCCGCATGAAACTGCGTGCCGAATATCAAAAAGAGGCCGCGAAGCTGACGAATTTCAACGACACCTCGGGCGCTCGTGGGGTCATCAAGCCTGAAATGCTTCGGCTCAGTGCGTCAGTTGCACTCGGGCTATTGCCGGCGAAAGATGCCGTGTACCTCTATCGTGATTACGGCTTGAGTGGCGATAAATGCTACAAGGCGACCTATGCCAAGCCCGAGTTTCTGGAGGGTGGGTTCTTTTCCTTCACGATGTATGGGGCCGATAAATACCTGAAAAGCGAAAACTCCAACCTGAACAATCGCGCCATACACTTCAATGAAGACGGTACCTTTACTGTGCACTACGGCCCGAAAGAAAAATGTGGGGAGGTCGCGAATTGGCTGCCTACACCGGGCGATAACTGGTACCTCGGCATGCGCATCTATCGCCCTGGCGAAGGTGTTATCAGCGGCAAATACACCATACCGGAACCAACTGCTGTCAATTAGGCGGTTCGATTCAGGGCTGAGATTTGCAAACCCTTAAACAAGCTTTGGCCAGCGGGCGGGACACGCGCCGGCCAAAGTGTTTTTCAGCGTGGGAATAGCATGGTGATGGCGAAACGAAAACCCCAACCTTGTGGACCATCGTCAGGGCTGTCGAGCCAGTAACGTGGTCCCGCCTGCACCGTCAGTGGCTGGCCGCCGATTTTCAGTAGTTGCGTAACGGTCAGGTTGACCGGCACCGACCATTCGCGTGATTGCCAGTTGTAAGTTGATTCAGTGTTCACGCCCCACGTGGTCAACGTGCTGGTGGTATAGGACAGGAAGGGTTGCAGGAAGGTCTGGTTGACCTTGTCCTTGTCATCCGGCGGGCTGCCGTCCAAGCCCCAGATGTGATTGGCCAGGATGCCGTGAGTCCAGCCATTTTCCTGTTTAAGGGCAACCGCTGTCGGGCCTATCCCCCATTGCTCGCTGCCGAGCAATTCATCACTGCCCGTGGGAATCAATATCGCCGGGCCGACCCCGAGTATCCAGCCACTTTCCGTGGGTTGCTTGGGAGAGAAGAAAAAACTCTGCGTGATATCGCCAACGCCGGATTTGTCCGCCGCGCCATTCGGCGCCAGGCCGTGCTGGTCGATGACTGGAAGTATGGTGCGGGAAATCAGGTTCCAGTCATCGTTAAGGGTAAACGGCAGCACGGGTTGAATATTGGTGACACTGTGCATGCCCTCACCGGTCGGGCCCATTTTCTGATCCCAGTTGTACTGCACCGGCAGGCTGTACATGGCCGCCACCGGGTTCAGGGCTTTCTTGGCCAGCTCTGCGGAATCCTCAGCCTGAGCCCCTGGCATGAACCCCAGCATGGCGACCAGCGTCGCTCCAGCACTTAAAAACGGCTTTTTAGCATCCATATCTGGTCACCTCTGAAATGATCGTCAATGGGTGACAGGCTTTGGCTCGGGCAATTTGTACTCATTGTTCTGAACGGATTTGTCCGGCATGTAAACCCGGAAAGCCAGCGTCCAGTTGTCTGTAGGCGCGATGAGCAAGTTCGCTGCATCCTTGCCACAGCTTTGGGGACTGCCAAAGTGCAGGGTGAAGGTCTTGCCATCCTTATTGGGCACGATCTCGTGGTTCGAAAGGCTGGAACCCTCTTCGGTGTGCAGGTATAGATCGTCACCGTAAATCGTCATGGAATAAAAGCCCAACTGCGGGTTGGCCATGCCAGGCACTGGGTAGTTCGCGGTGTAGCAGGTGTCCTTCTTGACCTTGTAGGACTTGAAGGAATACCAGGCATGCTGGTCGGGCAACAGCCCGGTCGCCACTGCCACGCCGACGTTGATGTCATCCTGTGGGATCGTTCCGCGAGCCCCCATGGTTTTACTCACTCCACGGGTGTCGGCGACTTTCACGTAGTGCGCTTTCACCTGCTTCAGTTGGTCCTGATTCCAGTCAATGGCCTTGAAGGCTTTTGGCGTGTACCCAGCCGGAAAGCTGACCTTGTACTCATCCTGAATGGCATTGGCCTTTGCCACGTCTGCTGGATCATTCGGGTTCACCTGAGTGCGGATATTGACTACGACGAAATCAGTGACGGTTTTCGGGTCGATGGTGTATTCACCCCCGCCGTAATAGACGTTGTCGGTGACATGGTCATGCTGCATGACGTGCACCGAGGTGTAACGCCCATCGCCCTTGGGCACATGGATGGTGGCGCCGTGAGACGCATCGATGATGGCGAAGGAATACAGCGTATCGCGATTCATCAGCACGGCTGGCTGCTTGTCGAGTTCCATGGGTTTGCGGTGGTTATAGAACTTGTTGGTCGCGCCGAGCTTCACCTCATTTTGCATGGACTCATCCAGTACAGCGAAAGCAAAGTTTTCACGGGTAACAGCAACGTTCTTTTCGTTGACCAGCGTCGACTCAAGTTTTCGGGCCGCATCCAAGGTAAGCAGGGGTGTTTTATCCTCGGCCTGTGCAGCATGAATACTCGTTGCCAATAGACTCAACAGAACAGCAGTTGGGGCCAGTAAATTCATCGAGAACGCTCCTTGCATAGATTAAAGTAAAGCTTGTCAGTGATTCAGCAGTGCGGTGCCGCCGGTAGATGGGAGGTCTAATGCCATTCGGCAAATGCGGTTCTCTGGCACGCCGCTGCCACCATCGATTGGCCTGATTTTTTAGTCCGTTACTTCACCTTGACGACATCGTCAGGCTTCCAGGTTTGGTCATAGAACGCGTCTTCCGCGCCATAGAGGCGCAAGGCAACCAGGAAATTGCGACCGGGGATGGTCTGGATGAACGCGGAGTCCGCGACATCAGCAGGTTTGTCCGGCCCGAACCAGATTTCGATGGAACCGTCCGTCTGCTTGGGAATGTCGTAATAACCGTTGGTGGAGGGCATCAGTTGCTTGGTCTGCGGCATGGTGCCGTCGGTGATGTTGTAGGCCGTAACAGCCCAGAACAAGGCTGCCGGTGCATTCGGCGGCAGACGCAGCTTGTAGGTGCCGCCACCTTCGAGGTATTTCCCGTCCTTGTCGCGAGCGGTGAACGGATACTTCGAACCGGCGCCAGTGGTATGCATCACCATTGCCGGTGCCGATGAATAGGCGAACTGGAAGAAGTTGGCGCGCTGACTCACGTCCAGGTAACTGTCTTGCATCCACTCCGCCGTGCCACCCGCCCAGGTGTTCTCGTACTGGCGATCCGTATAGTAGAGATTACGCTTGTCCTCGCGTCCCAACTGGCGGTTAGCGAGGATCATTCGAGGCGCCATCTCGACCGCCTTCTTCAGCAGGGCCTGCTGCTGCTCGGTGGGTTTGAACGGCTCGCCCTTGATGATACCGATGGACGCCAGCACCCCGCGCAACTCAGGGTCAATTGCCTCTACCGGCTCGTAGTCGACAAACGCCTTCAACTTGGTCCAATACTCATTGTCCGTCGGATACATCATATTCAACGCCTTGCCACTGGCGTCAGGGAACTCCATGGGCTTGGCGTCCTTCTCCGTCGCCCACAGTGGATAGACACGGGTAGTCTCCGCAGATTTGACTGCCGGCACCGGGTCAGGCTTGCCTTCGCCCTTGGCCATGACGGTGCGGAAGAACAGAAACACGTTATAGGTGCGCGACTTGACAACGAAATAGCTGGCCGGTACCGGCCCGGTGTAGTCCGGAGGCAAAATCAGATACAGGCCACCCCGCGCGCGGTCTGGCCCGACAGCACCGACATCGGTAAGCGTTCGCTGGAAGAAGTCGGTAAACATGCCGATGACGTTAGGTGGCGCCTTGACCACCAGCGGCCCGGCTTTCTTCAGATCCAGGTAGCTCATGGAATAGATCACGTCAGCATTGGGCGTCGGCACCATGGCACGTGAATCCATACGCTGCTTCCAGATTGGCAGCACGTTGTAGCCACTTCCGAACGCTTTCTCCGATCCGTCACGCAAGCCGATGACATTGAGCGCCGGCAGCATGGTCATGTAGGCGTGAATTGCGCGCTGGTAGTACAACTCGTCACGCAGGGATTCGGCCTCCTTCGGATCGAGCCAGTTACCATTGTTGAGCTGTTTGAGCAGCGGAGAAGAAGGCGCCTGTTCCTCCGCACTGACCATCGGCGTGAAGCACAGCGCGACGACAAGCGTCGAGGCGGTCAACGTCATTGCCACTGAAAGCTTTTTTAACGCGTGAGTCATCTTCGATGTCCTTGCATGAAAGCGCTCTCAAACGAAGCGTCGGACTGCTGCAAGGCCATCTATTGAGGCTGGCATTCAGCATCCGTGCTCCCCATTTATGTGTTCAGGAGTCTAGATGCTGAGTGCCATATGACAAGGAAGGTCGATTGGAACGTCTGCTAAGGGTCGTTCACTGCCGGTCATGTTCGCTAAGGGAGTGGGTCAAATCCGGCGCAGATGGCTGGTTAGGTCGAATGCAAATGGGTGGTCAAGTCAGTGTAATTGCCTAGGCGTCAGCGCTCGCGCCCGCGGCTAGCTCAGCTAGTCTTCCCGCACCAGCTACTCAAGGACGATACCCGTGTCAGATAACTCTGAAGCCAACATAGCCACAGCAGACGCACTCACACTGCTCCTGCACAACCAGCACGCCATATGTGCGGCCATTGAGGAAGTGACCAAGTGGCTTTCTGAGAATGGAGTTGGGTGCGTTGCCACTAACGCAATTGCGGCCATGGAAACGCTGGACCGGAATGCTCAAGACATCTCAGACGCCATCATGCGACTACGGCAGTTATAGGTATGCCTTAGCTGATACGGGCATTTTCAAATTTATTTGCCCTTTCTGCTTGATAAGTTACACCCATAGTGCAACATTATTAGTAGAACACCCTAACTGATACGTGAGGCACATTATGTTCATCCGCGCATATCTCCGAGCATCAACCGAAGAGCAAGACGCCAGCCGCGCCCAGGCCTCGCTTGAACAGTTCGCCTGCCACCATAACAAGGTCATCGCGAGCGTTTACCTGGAGAATGCCAGCGGCGCCTCCGCAGACCGGCCCGAGTTGCTGCGCCTGCTGAAGGACGCCCGCAAGGGCGACGTGCTGCTGGTGGAGTCAATAGACCGCCTCTCACGTCTTCCTGTAGAGGATTGGCAGAAGCTCAAGGCTGCGATCGACTCCAAAGGCTTGCGCATCGTTGCGCTCGACCTGCCGACCAGCCATCAAGGAATGCAGGACACCAAGGGTGACGAGTTCACCGGTCGGATGCTGGGCGCGATCAACTCCATGCTGGTGGAAATGATGGCCGCGATCGCACGCAAGGATTACGAGCAGCGCCGCGAGCGTCAGGCTCAGGGCATCGAGAAGGCGAAGGCGGCGGGTAAATATCAGGGGCGGCCGATGGACACCGATCTACACAAGCGCGTGACCGAGTTGCTAACCGCGGGATTGGGCATCCGAGCGACTGCGCGTCATGCAAACTGCTCAACCACCACAGTGCTAAGAATTCGGGATCAACAAAGCCCTCCTACCAGTTGTTGAATGGGATAAACGACCAGCGAAGATCGATGTTCTGGTAGCCAAACGTTTCAAGCGCCATTTCGGCGGACTTCAGGCAGCGTGACTGATCAGGGTTAGGGCCCACGACAATTTCTTGAAGAGTGGTCTTGCTCTGCAAAATATTGAGCTCTACATACGGAATTAAGCACGAGAGCCCCGCGCGATACTTCAGGGGCGTGTGAGGATGTTTAACCACAATCCTCCATTCGGCCTCTTCATGAAAACCGTCATTTTTATACAACGGTGCTAGCTGAGCCAGTTCCTCACAGAACCAATTAACTGCCCCTTCAGCTTGAGCTTTGTGCTCGCCAACGGTTACAGACATCCTGTATTCGTGCGCAAAATTGACGGATTGATTAGGTGAGAGCCTGGCAAACTCAGCTCGACCTAAAGGTGGATGCGGGAACATATCCCAGCAATCATCAATCAGCTTTCTAATCTCCTCGGAGAGCGAATCTCGCTCATAAATGCATCGCTCAAACCGATAGCCATTCTCCCCGCAGTAAGCCTTGATGCTCTCAGCGTCAAAGCCCACACACATACCAGATCCTCCTGGACAGTAGCCACGCCACTGACTGAGCAAATCCGCTTTTTCGCTGAAGGAGGTTATGAAAAGACTGGGGGTGTCAGCGTACTGAAGGGTACTGCTGAGGGTGAAAGCGAAAACATCGAGGTAGTCGTCATAGTCTAGGATCGCCCCAACCATTTGCTTTGCGGTCTCAAAAGCGTGGCTGCATTCGCTTGAGTCGTTCAAAAAGCTGGTATGGGAGGCCCAGACTCCTCCGGCTTGGAGAATCCCCAGAAAACCGAACTGACTGGTGTAGTGATACAGCTTTTGTTTTTCGTCCATATGCTCTATCCGATGATGCATTTGCACCCGTGGTGCACCCATGGAAAAAAAGCGATGACTCAAAACTGCTGTAACTACTGAATTATATGGTGTCCCAGGGCAGGTTCGAACTGCCAACCTTCCCCTTAGGAGAGGGCTGTCATAGTAACATTTGTTTGGCGTAACTACGTGTGATAAAGGACATTGTCACATATAGAAACCAGAGATGGCCAACGGCTACCCGGCACCGAGGAAGTCAGACGAAAAGCCATCGACCCGTTATTATGCTGCCCATCTTCGCCCCGGCCCTCGGTGGTTGGGTTTTCATTTTTTTACCGCGCTAATCATCGGCGTGGGGTAGGAGCAGTGCATGACGGATCAAAAGAGCGAACTGGCCACCAGCAGTCTCGCCGAGCAGGCACTTGATCAGGCCCGGGCACGTTTGGCGCCAAGCGAAAACGCTGCCGAGCCAGAATCCGAGCCGCTGAAGAAAAAACCGGGGCGCAAAGCCGCGGTGAGTGCCACCAGCAGCACCTTGCAGGACTTGGAAAAGACCCTGTGGGCCACCGCCGATAAGCTGCGCGCCAACATGGACGCTGCCGAGTACAAGCACCTTGTGCTCGGGCTGATCTTCCTCAAGTACATCTCCGACAGCTTTGCCGGGCGTCGCGCCGAACTGGAGCGCCGGTTTGCCGAGGCCGGTGACGATTATTACCTGGGCAGTGACGACGCCGACCTGCTGGCCAGCGAGCTGGAGGAGCGCGACTACTACAAAGAAGTGAATGTGTTCTGGGTACCGGATGTGGCGCGTTGGGAATCCATCCGTGCCAATGCCAAGCAAGTCGATATCGGCAAGCGTATCGATGAAGCCTTGGCGATGATCGAGGCGGAAAACCCCCAGCTAAAAAACATCCTCGACAAACGCTATGCCCGTGCCCAGCTGTCCGATGGCAAGCTCGGCGAGCTGGTCGATCTGATCTCCATCATCGGCTTTAGCAGCGATGCCAATAAAGCCCGTGATCTTCTCGGCCAGGTCTACGAGTACTTCCTTGGCCAATTCGCCAGCGCCGAAGGCAAGCGCGGCGGACAGTTCTACACCCCGGCCAGCATCGTCAAAACCCTGGTGGCGGTGCTCAACCCTCACCACGGCAAGGTCTACGACCCTTGCTGCGGTTCGGGAGGCATGTTCGTGCAATCGGAAAAATTCATCGAAGCCCACGGTGGCAAGCTCGGTGACGTCTCGATTTACGGCCAGGAATCCAACCCGACTACCTGGCGCCTGGCGGCGATGAACCTGGCGATTCGTGGCATAGACTTCAACCTCGGCCGGGAGCCGGCCGACTCCTTTATCCGCAATCAGCACAGCGACCTGCGTGCCGACTTTGTCCTTGCCAACCCGCCGTTCAACATCAGCGACTGGTGGCACGGTAGCCTCGAAGGCGACCCGCGTTGGGTCTATGGCACGCCGCCACAAGGCAATGCCAACTACGCCTGGTTGCAACACATGCTGTTCCATCTCAAGTCCAACGGACGGGCCGGCATCGTCCTGGCCAATGGTTCGATGAGTTCCAGCCAGAACAGCGAAGGTGACATCCGTCGCGCCATGGTTGAAGCCGATGTGGTGGAGGTGATGGTCGCGCTACCCGGTCAACTGTTCTTCAACACGCAGATCCCGGCCTGCCTGTGGTTTTTGGCCAAGCAGAAAGTCGCTCGCCCCGGCGAAGTACTGTTTATCGATGCACGCAAGCTCGGGAGCAACGTCAGTCGGGTGCAGATCGAACTGCTCGACAGCGACATCGAACGCATTGCGCAGACCGTGGCCAACTGGCGTGGGGTGCCGCTTGATGTGGGTGGTGAAATCGCTGAATACATCGATATCCCAGGCTTCTGCCGCAGCGTGAGCCTGGCCGAAATCGCCGAGCACGGCCATGTGCTGACCCCGGGCCGCTATGTGGGGACCGAGGCGGTGGAAGACGACGACGAAGCCTTTGCCGACAAGATGCAGAACCTCACCGCCCTGTTGGGTGAACAGCAGGCCAAGGGCGCAGAGCTCGATCAGTTGATCCGCCAAAAGCTGGGGGGGCTGGGCTATGAGTTTTGACCTTCCAGTTCTTCCTCAGGGCTGGAGCTATGTTCCTCTTGAACAATTGGCTCATAAAAATTCCGTAACCTACGGTGTAGTGCAGCCAGGCTCGCACGTTGGTCATGGTATTCCGATTGTTCGTGTGAACAATTTCAAAGATGGCCGTATCGAGCTAACGGAGCTCATGCGAATTGAGCCTGAAATTGAAAGTAAGTACGGCCGTACTCGACTACAAGGTGGTGAAGTTCTTCTCACTCTGGTTGGTAGCGTGGGACAAGTAGCTGTCGTACCCGAAACTCTCAAAGGCTTCAACGTAGCTAGAGCTGTGGCAGTCATCCACCCACAAGAGGTCGACCCAAATTGGCTGGCCATTTGTCTTAGATCACCCTTGTCCCAACATTTGCTAATTAGCCGAGCAAATACAACCGTTCAGACAACCATCAACCTGAAAGACTTACGGGCGCTTCCAGTTCCCATTGCCCCGCAGCATGAACGTGAACGAATCATTCAGCTGATTGGCTCCCTAGACGACCGCATCACCCTACTGCGCGAAACCAACGTCACCCTGGAATCCATCGGCCAGGCCTTGTTTAAGTCCTGGTTCGTCGATTTCGACCCGGTGCGCGCCAAGGCTGAAGGGTTTGAGCCGGAAGGCCTGGATGCCGCCACCGCAGCACTGTTTCCCGAGAGTTTCGAAGAGTGCGAGCTGGGTTTGGTACCGAAAGGGTGGAGCTATGTAAGCTTAAAAGAAGTTACCTCAATTTTTGACTCTCAGAGAGTTCCTTTGGCCGGGCAAGAACGTGCCAAACGGAAGGGGAACTATCCCTATTACGGTGCTGCAGCGTTGATGGACTGGGTTGACGGTTACCTTTTTGACGGTATCTATCTGTTAAGCGGTGAGGACGGCTCAGTAGCTGACCCTTTGGGATACCCCATTACCCAATATGTCTGGGGGCGGTTATGGGTAAACAACCATGCTCACGTGCTTCAAGGAAAAAATGGTGTCAGCACTGAACATTTGATGCTTTCGCTCAAGCAAACAAATATCACTCCGTTCATCACTGGAGCTGTTCAGGCCAAATTAAGTCAGTCGAATATGTGGCGAATTAATTTCCTGATGCCTTCAAGAGAGATTGCTTTGGCATTTGGTGAGTTGCTGAAGCCGCTTTACGCGAGCCTTAGACATAACACTGAGCAAGCCCAAACCCTCACTCAACTCCGCGATACCCTACTACCGCGCCTGATCTCCGGCCAGCTGCGTCTGCCGGAAGCCGAGGTGATGGTCGAGGAAATTTGTGCATGAGCAAGGGAACGATTCCCGCACTGCCTGAGGGCTACGCCGACTGGCTGACTCAGCTTAAAGGCGACATCACTCAGGCCCGGCAGCGGGCGGCGCTGGCCGTCAATGCCGAGTTGGTGCAGCTGTATCACCGCCTCGGTAGCGAGATTCAACAGCGCCAGGAGGCCCATGGCTGGGGTGCCAAGGTCATCGAGCGCCTGGCCCGCGACCTCAAGGATGCTTTTCCGGAGATGAAGGGTTGGTCAGCCAGCAACCTCAAGTACATGCGCTTCTTCGCTCAGCATTGCCCGGATCGCCAATTTGGTCAGCAGCCTGCTGACCAATTGCCCTGGTTCCATGTGGTGACCCTGCTGACCAAGCTGGACAGTCCTGCCGAGCGCGCGTGGTATGCGCAACAAACCGTGCTGCAGGGCTGGTCACGCAGCACGTTGGAACTGAACATCAAGAGCCGTCTGCAGCAACGCCAAGGCTCAGCAGTCACCAACTTTGTCAGCCGCCTGCCCGCCGCGGATTCGGCCTTGGCCCAGGAAACCCTCAAAGATCCGTACCTGTTCGATTTTCTTGGCCTGGGCCACGACGCTCAGGAACGCGAAATCGAAGAAGGGCTGATCCGTCATATCACCCGTTTCTTACTGGAGTTAGGAGCCGGTTTTGCCTTCCTCGGCCGGCAGTTTCGCCTTGAAGTCGGTGGTGATGAGTTCTTCATCGACCTGCTGTTTTATCACACCCGACTCAAGTGCTATGTGGTCGTGGAGCTCAAGGCGACAGCCTTTAAACCCGAACACGCCGGCCAGTTGAATTTCTACCTGGCGGCGGTGGATGCACAGATCAAGGCCGAGGACGACAAACCCACCATCGGTCTGCTGCTGTGCAAACAGCAGAACCGGCTGGTGGCCGAGTACGCGTTGTCGGGTATCGACAAACCCATCGGCGTCGCCGAATACCAATTGCTGCGCGATTTGCCCGACACTTTGGGCCGAAATCTGCCGAGCATTGCCGAGATCGAGGCGGAGCTGGCCGGTGAACTGAACACAGGAAGTGAAGTGGAATGACCGAAGACCAATTGGAACAGGAAACCCTCGGCTGGCTGGCAGAGGTGGGATACACCCATGTGTACGGCCCGACCATCGCCTATGACGGCGAGAGCCCTGAGCGTGTCAACTACCGTCAGGTGGTCTTGGTCGAGCGGCTGCGCAGCGCCATGGCCAAGCTCAATCCCAAGGTGCCACTGGCCGCGCGCGAAGATGCGCTCAAGCAGGTGCTCGAGCTGGGCCTGCCGGTACAGCTGTCGGCCAACCGCCTGTTCCATCGCCTGTTGGTCGGCGGCGTACCGGTGCAGTACCAAAAAGACGGCGAAACTCGCGGCGACTTCGTGCGCCTGATCGACTGGCTTGAGGTGAAAGCCAACGATTGGCTGGCCATCAATCAGTTCAGCATCCAGGGGCCGAAACATACCCGGCGTCCGGATATCCTCCTGTTCGTCAACGGCTTGCCGTTGGTGTTGCTGGAGCTGAAAAATCCGGCGGATGTGAAGGCTGACCTGGGCAAAGCCTTCGACCAGATCCAAACCTACAAGGAACAGATCCCGGACCTGTTCCAATACAACGAAATCCTGGTGATCGCCGACGGCAGCGAGGCGCGCATGGGCTCCTTGTCGGCCGATGCCGAACGCTTCATGAACTGGCGCACCATCGACGGCAAAGATCTTGACCCGCTGGGTCAATTCAACGAGCTGGAGACGCTGGTACGCGGTGCCCTGGCGCCGAATATGCTGCTCGATTACCTGCGCTACTTCGTGTTGTTCGAGGATGACGGCCGGCTGGTCAAGAAGATTGCCGGCTATCACCAATTCCACGCCGTGCGCGCCGCCATTCAGCAGGTGGTCAGTGCCTCGCGTCCCGGCGGCACCCATAAAGGCGGGGTGGTCTGGCACACTCAGGGCTCGGGCAAGAGCATCACCATGACCTGTTTCGCCGCCCGGGTGATGCAGGAAGCGGCAATGGAGAACCCAACCATCGTGGTGATCACCGATCGCAACGACCTGGATGGCCAGTTGTTCGGGGTGTTCTCGCTGTCCCAGGATCTACTGCGCGAACAGCCAGTCCAAGTGGAGTCACGCGGTGACTTGCGCACCAAGCTGGCCAACCGACCCAGTGGCGGCATTGTGTTCGCCACGATCCAGAAGTTCATGCCTGGAGTGGATGAAGACACCTTTCCAGTGCTGTCCGACCGCTCGAATATCGTGGTCATCGCTGACGAAGCCCACCGCACCCAGTATGGCTTTGGCGCCGAGCTGAAGACGTCAGAGGGGCAGACTGCCGAGAGCCAGACCCGTTACCAGGTGGGCTATGCCCAGCACCTGCGCGATGCAATGCCGAACGCCACCTTCGTGGCTTTTACCGGCACCCCGGTGTCCAGCGAAGACCGTGACACCCGTTCGGTGTTTGGTGAATACATTCACGTCTACGACATGCAGCAGGCCACCGAAGACGGTGCGACCGTCGCCATTTATTACGAATCGCGGCTGGCCAAGTTGTCCTTGAAAGACAGCGAACTGCCCGCGATTGACGATCAGGTCGATGAGCTGGCCGAAGATGAAGAAGACGACCAGCAGTCGCGGCTGAAAAGCCGTTGGGCCGCCCTGGAAAAGGTGGTCGGGGCCGAGCCTCGGATTCAAAGCGTGGCGGCCGACCTGGTCACACACTTTGAGGAGCGTAATCAGGGGCTTGTGAGCATGGGGCAGATGCCCGGCAAGGCCATGGTGGTGGGCATGAGTCGCGAGATCTGTGTGCACCTATACAACGAGATCGTCGCTTTGCGTCCAGAGTGGCACGACGAAGATCCGGAGAAAGGTGCGATCAAAGTCATCATGACCGGCAGCGCGTCGGACAAGGCCTTGCTGCGACCGCACATCTATTCAGGGCAGCTCAAAAAACGCCTGGAAAAACGCTTCAAGGACCCGCTTGATCCACTCAAGCTGGTGATCGTCCGTGACATGTGGCTAACCGGTTTCGATGCGCCGTGCGTTCACACCCTGTACGTGGACAAACCCATGAAAGGCCACAACCTGATGCAGGCCATCGCGCGGGTCAACCGCGTGTTCAAGGACAAGCAGGGCGGTCTGGTGGTGGACTACATCGGTATCGCCAATGAGCTGAAAGCCGCGCTCAAGGAGTACACCGGCAGCAAGGGCAAGGGACGGCCGACCGTGGATGCCCATGAAGCCTATTCGGTACTGGAGGAGAAGCTCGACGTTTTGCGCAGCCTGATGCATGGCTTCGACTGCAGCGATTTTCTCACCGGCGGGCACAAGCTGCTCGCCGGGGCCGCCAACCATGTGTTGGGCTTGGAAGACGGTAAGAAGCGCTATGCCGATACTGCACTGGCCATGAGCAAGGCCTTCACGCTGTGCTGCACCTTGGATGAAGCCAAAGCCGTCCGCGAGGAAGTGGCGTTCTTCCAGGCGATCAAGGTGATCTTGATCAAGCGTGAAGTCAGCCAACAGAAAAAGACCGACGAAGAGCGCGAATTGGCCATTCGCCAGATCATCGGCAATGCCGTGGTCTCTGGCGACGTGGTGGACATTTTCGAGGCGGTGGGCCTGGACAAGCCCAATATCGGCCTGCTCGACGACGCGTTTCTCGCCGAGGTGCGCAATCTTCCCGAGAAGAACCTGGCGGTAGAGCTGTTGGAGCGTTTGCTCGAAGGCGAAATCAAGAGCCGTTACAGCACCAACCTGGCCCAGGAGAAGAAGTTCTCCGAGCTACTAGCCAATGTGATCAAACGCTACCAAAACCGCTCGATTGAAACCGCTCAGGTCATCGAAGAACTGATCGAAATGGCCAAGAAGTTCGCGGCCGCCAGCCAGCGTGGTGATGCGCTAGGGCTCAACGATGACGAGCTAGCATTTTACGATGCTCTAGCTAATAACGAAGCTTCGGTGCGTGAATTGGGTGACGAGATCCTCGCCAAAATTGCCCACGAACTGACCGCTAGCCTACGGGCTAATGTCAGCGTTGACTGGAGCAGCCGTGAAAGCGTGAGGGCCAAACTGCGCATTCTGGTACGGCGAATTCTGCGCAAGTACAAGTACCCGCCGGATCAAGCCGAGGAAGCGGCCCAGTTGATACTCAATCAGGCGGAGACGCTCTGTGAGGCGTGGCTATAGGCGTGAGCCATGAGACGACACAGATCGTTGGTGTCACAGAAATCGAGTCGAGGGAGCAGCGGCTAACCAAGCGTTTGAGTGTGGGTCAAAGTGTGGGTCAAAGATGGTGTTTTGTATCCGGCCCGCATTCTACGTGGCTTTCAGGCATTAAAAAGCCGGCTTGTGGCCGGCTTCTCGGGGACTGGCTTGGTTTATTTTTGGTAAACCGCGCCAGCCTTCAAAACGTACATCCGGATCTGCGTCCGGCTGTGGGACTTGGTCAGACGTTGGTCTGCCGCGTCGGGCGCTCTCTGAGCCGCGGGGCGGGTCGATGCGCAAATGTGGGGCGCAGGATACTGAGTTTTGCCGTGAATTCCCAGTCTGAAGTGCGGTTTAGAGCGACTGCTGCAGTAGAAATTGGGGATTTGTACTGTTTTTCAGGGCCTCATCGCGAGCAGGCTCACTCCTACAGGAGGAGGTGCTAGCCGTCAGATCAGAGAAATGGCACCACCGGCCGGCGTTTGCTCAGGGTCGACCACCAGAACACCCAGCCCAATATGTGAATCCTTTGCTCTTCGATCTGCGCCGGGCGGAAAACTTCGTCCGGGTATTCAGCGCTGTTGTGGCTGCGCATGCGCAGGCCGTTGCCGGGCATGCGGTGCAGGTATTTGATGCGCAGCATGCCGTCGTGTTCGATGGCGTAGATTTCGCCGTCGACGACCTGAGTCAGGCCGCGGTCGATGGCGACAATGGAACCGTCTTCGATGCGCTCGGCCATGCTGTTGCCGATCATTTGCGCGCAGATAGCATCTGAGTGTCTGACTTCCAGTTGATCGAGCTGGGCGCGGAGCAGGCGGATGGATTGATCCGGGTCCTGGATGACATGGGTTTTGCCGGAGCCGTTGCTAAGCGGGGTTTCCTTGAAGAACACCAGGTCGATGTCGTTGGGGTCGATGACGGTGTAGACACCGCGAATGGCTTGGGCGTCGAAGGTGTCGCCGTTGCTGGCGTTCTGCAGGCGCGGCGATTCTTTGGTGCCCTCGCCGGTTTTCAGCCAGTCGCTGTTGACCGACAGCAGGCGCGCGACTTCTTCCAGACGATAGGCCGGCACACCTCGGGTGTACCAGTTGTGGACATTTTGGGCTTCCGTGCCCCAGAACTTGGCGAATCCCGTGGTGGTGATGTTCGCTGCTTCCAGGAGTGCCTTGAATCGTGGACCGCTAGTGTTCTTTCTCATAAACACGGAGTCTACGGCCGAGCTAGAGCGGTTTGAATAAACCGAGCGTTCAAAAAGCGCCTGTATTTTGCGACGGGATGTAAGACGCTCCTGTGGGAAATTACACAGGTTAAAACTTTTCTGTAGTCCTCCATAAACACTCTGTTTAAGAGGGCATTTCCCACGCACAAAAAACCCCGGATCAACCGGGGTTTTCGTCAAGCATCACGCGGGTCGCAGACGCTTAGCCTTTGTAGGCAGCAACCGACTTGGTGATCGCTTCGCGGGCGGCGTCAGCACCGGCCCAGCCTTCGATCTTGACCCATTTGCCTTTTTCGAGATCTTTGTAGTTCGCGAAGAAGTGCTCGATCTGCTGGATCAGCAGAGGAGGCAGGTCAGTGTATTCCTTCACATCGACATAGAGCTGGGACAGCTTGTCGTGCGGCACTGCGATGACTTTGGCATCGCCGCCGCCGTCGTCGGTCATGTTCAGGATGCCGACTGGGCGGGCGCGGATCACCGAGCCTGGCGCAACCGGGTAAGGGGTCACAACCAGCACGTCGAGGGGATCACCGTCGTCAGCCAGGGTGTTCGGAATGTAACCGTAGTTGGCCGGGTAGAACATTGGGGTGGCCATGAAACGGTCAACGAACAGGCAATCGCTGTCTTTGTCGATTTCGTATTTGATCGGCGCGTGGTTGGCCGGGATCTCGATCGCGACGTAGATGTCGTTCGGCAGGTCTTTGCCAGCCGGAATCTTGCTGTAGCTCATTGGGCGTTGCCCCCGTAGTTGACAAAAAACACTTGGCCGGATTGACCAAAAAGTGGCGGCGATTATAGGCATATTCCTACGCCGACGCCACGTACCAGAAGTCGTGCAGCGCTTACTCGTGCGCCTGATAGACCGGGTCTGTGGCCTGAAGTTGCCGCAACCTGCCCAACGGATCCTGGCGGTAAAAAAGCTGCAACTGCGCATAGACCTGTGGATAAGCCTCGTGCAGCAGATCCGGGGCGCTGAAGAAGTACTCGCTGGTGACCGCAAAGAACTCCGCAGGGTTTTCGGCGGCGTAAGGATCGATGGCCGTTTCGGCATCGGGGTTGCGCTCGAGCTGGCCATCGAGATCGTCATAAGCGGCCTGCATGACTTCAGCCCAGTCGCTGACACGCATATCGGCGTGCAGCGGTGGCAGGCCGTTGGCGTCGCCGTTGAGCATGTCGAGTTTATGCGCCAGTTCGTGGATCACCAGGTTGTAACCTTCCCAGCCACCACTGGCCATGACGCCGGGCCAAGCGAGAATGATCGGACCCTGTTGCCACGCTTCGCCGCTGTGTTCGCCGTCCCATTCGTGCTCAATGCCGCTGGCGTCGCGATGGCGCTGGGGGCTGAGGAAGTCGTCGGGATAGAGAACGATTTCGTGAAAACCCTGATACCAGTTCAGATCGCCGAGATTGAGCAGCGGCAATTGCGCCTGGGCTGCGAGCAACAAGCGTTGCTCCTGATGCAGCTCGACGCCGGGCAGGGCGGTCAGGTGTTTTTCTTCGAGGAACAGCACGCAGGCTTCGCGTAGCCACTGGTCTTGCTCGGCAGTGATGCCGTCGAGAAAGCTCAGGTGATGGCGCACCCGTTGCCACATGTCGTCGGCAATCGGGTGTTTCGCCAGGATGCGCCGGCGACGCCAGGCGCTCAGCGACCACATTGCTTAGTGCGATTCGACTTTGCTGCCGCCGAAACGGCTGCGAACCACGCCGAGAATCATCGGTATCAGCGACAGCAGGATGATTGCGACTACCAGCAGCGACAGGTTTTTCTTGATGAATGGCACGTTGCCGAAGAAGTAACCCAGCGTCACCAGACCGCCCACCCAGAGGATGGTGCCGAGCACGCTGAAGCCGAAAAAGCGTGGGTAAGGCATCCGCGCCACACCGGCGACGAACGGCGCAAAGGTACGAATGATTGGCAGGAAGCGCGCCAGGGTCACGGTCTTGCCGCCGTGCTTGTCATAGAAATCGTGGGTTTTTTGCAGGTAGTCGCGACGGAAGATTTTCGAATTGGGATTGCTGAACAGCTTTTCCCCCGCCGTTCGTCCGATCACGTAGTTGGTACTGTCCCCCATGATCGCTGCCAGCATCAGCAAACCGCCTAGCAACACGGGGTCCATGCCCCCGCCAGCCGCCACGGCGCCGGCAATGAACAACAGCGAATCGCCCGGCAGGAACGGCATCACGACCAGACCGGTTTCACAGAAGATCACCAAAAACAGGATGGCGTAGATCCATGGCCCATAGTTGTTCACCAGCAAATCGAGGTAAACGTCGAGATGCAGGATAAGGTCGAGCGGGTTGAAATCCATGGGGGCACCTGTGGTGGCGGCCCGACTCAGCGGGTCTGTGCGGGTAAATCGGGAGTAAGCCTACAGCGGGGTGTAGTTTTTCTTACAAGCCGGAAAGATCGGGATTATACGGTCTGAAGGACGAAAAGCGCGTTGGTTTTGTAGCGAGGGATGTCGAGGTGTGAACAATTGTCAGGGATGTGATTTGCGTTTCTGAGGGAGCGGGCTCCCTCATCACAGGTTGTAGGCGCGATCAGAGCTCGTCGCTGATCGGCAGTACATAGTTCTTGAACTCGGTGTCTTCCTTGAACCCGATGGATTCGTAGGTTTTCTGCGCGACTTCGTTATTGCTGCTGGTGGAAACGCGCATGCGCACGGCTTGGGTTTCCTTGGCCATTTTTTTCGCGGTGCGGATCAGGTTGTCGGCGACCAATTGGCGGCGGGCGTCTTCGGCGACATAGATGTCATTGAGGATCCACACGCGCTTGAGCGACAGCGAGGAAAAGCTTGGGTAGAGCTGACAGAAGCCCATCAGTTTCTTGTCGTCATCATCGGCCAGGGCCAGATAGATCACCGATTCCTTGCGGCGCAGGCGTTTTTCGAGAAACGCGCGGGAGGAATCCGGGTAAGGCAGGGAACCGTAGAACTCGCGATATTTGACGAACAACGGGGTCAACAAATCCAGATGTTCGAGGGTCGCTTGAATAATCCGCATGATAGGTCTCGTCTTCAAGTGGCTGTCTTCAACTGCTCTGACGGCGATGGGAAACCCGGGCGGCCGTGCATCGATCCTGCCTGAAACCAGCGCAGAAACGCAATGCGGAAACGGTTCAGGTTGTGGGCGGGTCGAGTAGGAAATTGCCCTTCATATCTACACCGGCATCCGATTCCAGCGTCTGAACCTGTGCTTCGTCCTTCAGGTTGACCCCCGACAACTGCCGTCGACAGGCTTCACGCATCAGATACAGCAAGCGATGCGCCGCCATGCCGTAGCTCAAGCCTTCGAGCCGCACGTTGGAGATGCAATTGCGGTAGGCGTCGGTCAGGCCGATTTTTGGATTGTAGGTGAAATATAAACCGAGGCTGTCCGGCGAGCTGAGGCCCGGCCGCTCGCCGATCAGCATCACCAGCATTTTTGCGCCGAGCAACTGGCCGATTTCATCACCGACCGCGACGCGGCCCTGTTCCACCAGCACGACCGGTGCAATTGACCAGTCATCGCCGGCCATTTGTTCTTCCAGACGGGTAAGAAACGGCAGCGTATGGCGATGCACCGCCAGCGCCGACAGGCCATCAGCCACGACAATTGCCAGATCCACGCCGCCCGGATGCGCCGCCGCATAGTCACGCAGGCTTTGTGCTGAGTCATCGCTGAGCTTGCGCCCCAGATCCGGGCGTTGCAGATAGCTGTTGCGATCCACGGCGGCGCTGTGCAACAGCAGGCTCTCGCGCCCGCGCTCAATCAATTGCGTACTGAGGCCAGCGTGATCGAACGGCAGATGCACAGCATCGCGTGCCTGGGCGTGGGCGAACTGGAAATCCAGTTGCGCGGTCGTCGGCAGGCTGGTGCCGGTGCGACCGAGAGCGATGCGCGCCGGGGTCAGTCGGCGTAGTTCCAGCCAAGGGTTTTGCGGGTCCACGGGCGGTTTTTCCATACGGCTCATCCCAGTTGCGCCAACGCCTGGCGGAAGGCCGGCGGCAGGTTGTTTCCGAAGCGAACCTTGCCGTCCGCTTGCGTGAAGATGCCCATGTTCGCCAGCCACTGCTCGAACTCCGGGGCGGGTTTCAAGCCCAGGGTCTGGCGCGCGTAGAGCGCGTCGTGGAACGACGTGGTCTGGTAGTTGAGCATGATGTCGTCGGAGCCGGGGATGCCCATGATGAAGTTGATCCCGGCGACACCCAAGAGCGTCAGCAGGGTGTCCATGTCGTCCTGATCGGCTTCGGCGTGGTTGGTGTAGCAGATGTCGCAGCCCATCGGCACGCCGAGCAGCTTGCCGCAGAAGTGGTCTTCGAGGCCGGCGCGGATGATCTGCTTGCCGTTGTACAGGTACTCCGGGCCGATAAATCCTACGACGGTGTTCACCAGGAACGGCTTGAAGTGTCGCGCCACGGCGTAGGCCCGCGTCTCGCAGGTCTGTTGGTCGACGCCATGATGGGCGTTGGCCGACAGTGCGCTGCCTTGACCGGTCTCGAAATACATCAGGTTTTGTCCGAGGGTGCCGCGATTCAGGCTCAAACCGGCGTCGTAGCCTTCCTGCAATACGTTGAGGTTGATGCCGAAACTGGCGTTGGCCGCTTCGGTGCCAGCAATCGACTGGAACACCAGGTCGAGCGGCACGCCTCGGTTGATCGCCTCGATGGACGTGGTGACGTGGGTCAGCACGCAGGCCTGGGTCGGGATGTCGTAGCGCTGGATGATCGCATCGAGCATCTCCAGCATCGCGCAGATCGAGGCAATGCTGTCGGTGGCCGGGTTGATGCCGATCATCGCGTCGCCATTACCGTAGAGCAGACCGTCGAGAATGCTCGCGGCGATGCCGGATGGTTCGTCGGTTGGGTGATTCGGTTGCAGGCGCGTCGACAGGCGCCCGCGCAGGCCAAGGGTGCCGCGAAACTTTGTTACCACGCGAATCTTCTGCGCCACCAGCACCAGATCCTGCACGCGCATGATCTTCGACACGGCGGCGACCATTTCCGGGGTCAGGCCGGGTGCGAGGTTGCGCAGGCTGGTTTCGTCAGCTGCGTCACTGAGCAGCCAGTCACGGAAGCCGCCGACGGTGAGGTGGCTGACCAAGGCAAAGGCTTGTTTGTCGTGGGTGTCGATGATCAGTCGAGTGACTTCATCGGACTCGTAGGGAATCAGCGCTTCCTGCAGGAAATGCGTGAGCGGGATGTCGGCCAGCGCCATTTGCGCGGCCACGCGCTCGCCGTCGTTGAGCGCGGCGACACCGGCGAGGAAATCCCCGGAGCGCGCCGGGCTGGCCTTGGCCATGACGTCCTTCAGGCTGTCGAAGCGATAGGTCTGGGCGCCGACGGAATGGGCGAATGCGGCCACAATATCCTCCTGTAAACGATAAACCCCCTATAGGAACTGCCGAAGGCTGCGATCTTTTGATCTTGCTGTTAAGAAGATCAAGATCAAAAGATCGCAGCCTGCGGCAGCTCCTACAGGGTTCCAGCACAGTGCCTGACTGGGCGCTGTGCACTTTTATATGGCAGTCAGATACCTTCGAGCATAGCGTCTGCCGGCGCTTCGGAGCGTTGCTTGGCAGTCAGCTGGAAATACAGATACCCGGCGGCCATGAAACCGAGGAACACACAACCGATCAGCGTGTTGAACCACGCCATCGCCACCAGGCACACCACCGCCAGAAACAGCGCAATCGCCGGCACCACCGGATAGCCCGGCGCCCGGAAGGTGCGTTCCAGATTCGGTTCGGTTTTGCGCAGTTTGAACAGGCTGAGCATGCTGATGATGTACATCACGATCGCGCCAAACACCGACATGGTGATCATCGCCGCCGTCAGGGTCATGCCTTGCAGATTGACCAGACCATCGCTGTAGATCGCCGCAATGCCGATCACGCCACCGGCCAGAATCGCCCGGTGCGGGGTCTGAAAGCGCGAGAGCTTGGCCAGGCCTTTCGGCAAATAACCGGCGCGGGCGAGGGCGAAGAACTGTCGCGAGTAGCCGAGAATGATCCCGTGGAAACTCGCCACCAGCCCGAACAGACCGATCCACACCAGCATGTGCATCCACGTCGAGTTATTGCCGACCACGGCTTTCATCGCTTGCGGCAGCGGATCGTTGATGTTCGACAGCTGACGCCAGTCGCCAACGCCGCCGGCCATGACCATCACGCCGATGGCCAGGAACACCAAGGTCAGAATGCCGCTGACGTAAGCCTTGGGGATCGTGCGTTTCGGGTCTTTCGCCTCTTCGGCGGCCATGGCGGCGCCTTCGATGGCGAGGAAGAACCAGATCGCGAACGGTATCGCGGCAAAGATTCCCGGAATCGAAGCCATGGTGAATTCGTTGGCACCCGACCAGCCATTGAGCACGAAATTGCTGAAGCTGAAGCCCGGCGCGACCACGCCCATGAACACCAGCAACTCGGCGACGGCGAGTACGGTGACCACCAGCTCGAAGGTCGCCGCGATGCTGACACCGAGAATATTCAGGGTCATGAACACGAAATAGGCGCCGACGGCGGCGATCTTCGGATCAAGCTCGGGATATTGCACATTCAGATAAGCACCGATGGCCATGGCAATCGCCGGTGGCGCAAAGACGAATTCGATCAGCGTGGCGATGCCGGCGATCAATCCGCCTTTCTCGCCGAACGCCCGACGGCTGTAGGCAAATGGCCCGCCGGCGTGTGGGATGGCGGTGGTCAATTCGGTGAAACTGAAGATGAAGCAGGTGTACATGGTCGCGACCATCAGCGCCGTGACCAGAAAACCCAGGGTGCCGGCGGTGCCCCAGCCGTAGCTCCAGCCGAAGTATTCGCCAGAAATCACCAGGCCGACGGCAATGCCCCAAAGATGCAGGGTGCCGAGTGTGGGTTTGAGCTGTGTGGTGGAAGTCATAAGTCCTCTCTGTTTTTTATTGTTCGATCTGTTGGACTTTCGGGTATGGCGGTTGGGTGGATGGGTTGCTGTTCACGCAGCGGCAGTTTCAGTGCAAATCCTGAATGACGGGTACGCAAGGGCCGTGCCAGAGCGGCCAGGCCATTAGTGGTGTGTCATTGAGGACGCCATCGCTGGCAAGCCAGCTCCCACAGTGATTTGAGTTGGGCTCAAAATCTGGGCTCACCCACAACCCTGTGGGAGCTGGCTTGCCAGCGATAGCTATCTGGAGGGCAACACAGAAATATCTGAGTCGCCCAAGGGTTTTAGAAGAAGCCCAACGGGTTGATGTCGTAGCTCACCAGCAGGTTTTTGGTCTGCTGATAGTGATCGAGCATCATCTTGTGCGTCTCACGCCCAACGCCAGACTTCTTGTACCCGCCAAATGCAGCATGCGCCGGGTACAGGTGGTAGCAGTTGGTCCACACGCGACCAGCCTTGATCGCACGGCCCATGCGGTAGGCGCGGTTGATGTCGCGAGTCCACAGGCCGGCACCGAGGCCGAACTCGGTGTCGTTGGCAATCGCCAGTGCCTCGGCTTCGTCCTTGAACGTGGTGATGCTCACCACCGGGCCGAAGATTTCTTCCTGGAACACGCGCATCTTGTTGGTGCCCTTGAGCAGGGTCGGCTGGATGTAATAGCCGGTCGACAGGTTGCCCTCGAGTTTTTCCACCTTGCCGCCGGTCAGCAGCTCGGCACCTTCGCCCTTGGCGATTTCCAGGTACGAAAGAATCTTGTCGAATTGCTGCTCGGACGCCTGCGCGCCGACCATGGTGTCGGTGTCCAGCGGATCGCCGCGTTTGATTTGCAGGACTTTCTTCATCACGACAGCCATGAACTCGTCGTAGATCGACTCTTGTACCAGTGCACGCGATGGGCAGGTGCAGACTTCGCCCTGGTTGAAGAACGCCAGCACCAGACCTTCAGCGGCTTTCTCGATGAACGTCGGCTCGGCCTGCATGATGTCTTCGAAGAAGATGTTCGGCGACTTGCCGCCCAGTTCCACGGTGGACGGAATGATGTTTTCGGCTGCGCATTTCATGATGTGCGAGCCAACCGGGGTCGAGCCGGTGAAAGCGATCTTGGCGATGCGTTTGCTGGTGGCCAGCGCTTCGCCGGCTTCTTTGCCATAACCCTGAACAATGTTCAGCACGCCCGGTGGCAGCAGGTCGCCGATCAGTTCCAGCAACACGGTGATGCCCAGCGGGGTTTGTTCGGCCGGTTTCAGCACGACGCAGTTACCTGCTGCCAAGGCTGGCGCAAGTTTCCACGCGGCCATCAGAATCGGGAAGTTCCACGGGATGATCTGGCCGACCACGCCCAGCGGTTCATGAATGTGATAGGCCACAGTGTTGCCGTCGATTTCGGCCGCGCTGCCTTCCTGGGCGCGCAGGCAGCCAGCGAAGTAGCGGAAATGGTCGGCAGCCAGCGGGATGTCGGCGTTGAGGGTTTCGCGGATGGCTTTGCCGTTGTCCCAGGTTTCGGTGATCGCCAGCAGTTCGAGATTCTGTTCGATGCGGTCGGCGATTTTCAGCAGGATCAGCGAGCGCGCCTGCACGGAGGTGGAACCCCACGCATCGGCTGCGGCGTGGGCGGCGTCCAGTGCCTTGTCGATGTCTTCGGCAGTGGAGCGAGGGAATTCGGCAATCGGTTGGCCATTCACTGGCGAGGTGTTGGTGAAGTACTGACCTTTGACAGGCGCGACGAACTCGCCGCCGATGTAGTTACCGTACTTGCTCTTGAACGAGACTTTGGCGCCTTCAGTACCGGGGTGAGCGTAACGCATGATGATGTTCTCCTTGGCTTTGTACTTATTAGAGAAACGCGCAAGTGCGCTTGCTATAAGCGTAGAGCAAAGGCCGGGCCACTGCCGCGCAGGGCAGTTAAATCAAGGGCTTGAGCGGTTTGTGTCGGACGAGTGGGTTGTATCTGTGACGGTATCGGTACAGGCGCAGTGACAGTTTGTACCGCTTCTGGCACAGGTGGTGACCGGGCAGTCTTGCCAGCATTGCAATGGCGGCCAGCGTGGAGGATCCTCAGCCAACAGAAACCCTGTAGGAGCTGCCGCAGGCTGCGATCTTTTGATTTTGCTTTTTTGCAGATCAAGATCAAAAGATCGCAGCCTGCGGCAGCTCCTACAGGGTTTGCGTCGACCTTTCGGGGAGAACAATAAGAAATGCACGACAACCATTTGAGTCGCCATGCCCAACAGGTTCTCACCGTTACCCAGGGCAAACCGCACCTGCACGGGCCCGGTGCCGATCCGTCGATTGCCCGTTCGTGGCTGCGTTGCCTTGAGGACTATCACCTCGACCCGGCGCTGACCATGGCACCGACCGTGCTCGAACACGGGCGCGTGCTGGAAAGCCGCGAGCGTCTGCAACAGGTTCTGCAAATCGCCGGCAATGAAATGAGCAGTCTGCACCAACAGCTTTCCGGCGCCGGCCACGCGGTGCTGCTGACGGATGCGCGCGGGGTGATCCTCAACTGCGTCACCGCACCCGCTGAACGCAAGATTTTCGAACGCGCCGGCCTCTGGCTCGGTGCCGACTGGAGCGAGGCCTGCGAAGGCACCAACGGCATCGGCACCTGTCTGGTCGAGCGTCAGGCGTTGACCATCCATCAGGATGAACACTTTCGCGGTCGCCATACTGGCCTGACCTGCTCGGCGAGCCCGGTGTTCGACCCGCACGGAGAACTGCTGGCCGTCCTCGACGTGTCGTCGGCGCGCCATGACGTCTCGCGGCAGAGCCAGTTTCACACCATGGCGCTGGTCAATCTGTCGGCGAAGATGATCGAGAGCTGCTATTTCCTGCGCTGTTTCGATAATCAATGGTTGCTGCGTTTTCACCTTCAGGCCGAATCGGTCGGGCTGTTCAGCGAAGGGCTGCTAGCGTTCGACGGGGAAGGGCGGATCAGTGCGGTCAACCAGAGCGCGTTGAACCTGCTCGGACATATTCGCGGAGGATTGCTCGGTAAACCGGTTGAAGCGTTCTTCGATTGTTCGCTGGATGAGCTGCTCGGTCGCGCCAGTGCCAATGCCAGCGCCAGTTGGCCGCTGCGCACCCGCGATGGCCGGCACCTTTTCGCGGTATTGCGTGGTGAGTCGCGTAAACCGGCGCCGGTGATGCCAGTGCCCGTCGTGGCCGAGGCACCGCGCCTGTCGGGCATTTGCCTGGGTGACGAGGCGTTGCAGGCAGATTTCCGCAAAGCCTTGCGCGTGTTCGAGCGCGATGTGCCGCTGCTGATCAACGGCGAAACCGGTTCCGGCAAAGAGGCTTTCGCCAAGGCCGTGCATCACGCCAGCCAGCGCTCGAGCAAAGCCTTCGTTGCCCTCAACTGCGCGGCCATTCCTGAAAGCCTGATCGAAAGCGAGTTGTTCGGCTATCGCGGCGGCAGCTTTACCGGCGCACGCAAGGACGGCATGCGCGGCAAGTTGCAGCAGGCCGACGGCGGTACGTTGTTCCTCGATGAAATCGGCGACATGCCGCTGGCCTTGCAGACACGGTTGCTGCGGGTGCTTGAGGATCGGCAAGTGGTGCCGATCGGCGGTGAGCCGGAGTCGGTCAACGTGCGGATCATCAGCGCTACCCACCGCAATCTGCTGGAGCGGGTTGCCGATGGCAGTTTCCGCGAGGATTTGTATTACCGGCTCAACGGTCTGGAAGTGGCACTGCCTGCACTGCGCGCGCGCAGTGATAAATCGCAGCTGCTGAATTTTCTTTTGGCCGAAGAAGCGGGCAGTGAAACGGTAGTGATCGACGAGCCGGCACGTCAGGCATTGCTGGCGTTCAACTGGCCGGGCAATGTGCGGCAGTTGCGCAATGTCCTGCGCACATTGGCGGCGCTGTGTGATGAGGGGCGGATAGGTCTGGAGGATTTGCCGGTGATGATTCGGCAGGGACGGCCAGCGGTTTCGCCAGTCGAGTCTTCCGAGCATCCACTGGAAGATGCTGAACGTCTCGCATTGCTCAATGCGCTGGAGCAGACCCGCTGGCACATGACGCACACGGCGCAACAACTGGGCGTCAGCCGCAATACGCTTTATCGAAAGCTGCGCAAACACGGAATCGCTCGATCTGCGTAATCCGATCGTTCCCACGCTCTGCGTGGTAACGCCTGCCCGAACGCTCTGCGTTCGTTCTGGGACGCAGAGCGTCCCGGGCTGCATTCCCACGCGGAGCGTGGGGACGATCATCCCCGCTCAATCAGCTAAAGAGTGCGATTTCCCCCTCCCTACGCTAACCTGCGGCCATGTTTTACGAGGTCGACTATGCACATTCATATTCTGGGTATCTGCGGGACTTTCATGGGCTCGATGGCGGTGTTGGCCAAAGAGCTGGGCCATCACGTGACCGGCTCCGACGCCAACGTCTATCCGCCAATGAGCACGCAGCTTGAAGCTCAAGGCATTCAGCTGACGCAGGGATATGACCCGGCGCAGCTCGATCCGGCACCGGATCTGGTGGTGATCGGCAACGCCATGTCTCGCGGCAACCCGGCGGTGGAATATGTGCTGAACAAAGGCCTGCCGTACGTTTCCGGTCCGCAGTGGCTGGCTGACCATGTGCTGCAAGGTCGCTGGGTGCTGGCGGTTGCCGGTACTCATGGGAAAACCACCACCAGCAGCATGCTTGCCTGGGTACTGGAACACGCCGGCATGAGCCCTGGCTTCCTGATTGGCGGCGTGCCACAGAACTTCTCGGTGTCTGCGCGCTTGGGCGGCACGCCATTCTTCGTGATCGAAGCCGACGAATACGACAGCGCGTTCTTCGACAAGCGCTCGAAATTCGTACACTACCGTCCGCGCACCGCGATCCTCAACAATCTTGAGTTCGATCACGCCGACATCTTCCCGGATCTGCCGGCGATCGAGCGGCAATTCCATCACTTGGTGCGCACCATCCCGAGTGAAGGCCTGGTCATTCACCCGACCACCGAGCCGGCCCTGCAGCGGGTTATCGAAATGGGCTGCTGGACCCCGGTGCAAACCACCGGTGCCGGCGGTCAGTGGCAGGTCAAACTGCTGAGCGAAGACGGCTCGGCATTCGAAGTGATGTTCGAAGGCGTGTCGCAAGGCACCGTCGAATGGGAATTGACCGGACAACACAACGTTGCCAACGCCTTGGCGGCTCTCGCCGCTGCGCGACATGTTGGCGTGGTGCCATCGATGGGCATCGCCGGCCTGAGCGCATTCAAGAACGTCAAACGGCGCATGGAGAAGGTCGCTGAAGTACGCGGCATCACCATCTACGACGACTTCGCCCACCACCCGACGGCGATTGCCACCACCCTCGATGGCCTGCGCAAACGCATTGGCGATGCACCGCTGATCGCGATCATCGAGCCGCGCTCCAACTCGATGAAGCTCGGCGCGCACCGTGACGGCTTGCCGGACAGCGTGGTCGATGCCGACCAAGTGATCTGGTACGCCCCGGCCAACCTCGGCTGGGATCTGGCTGGCACCGCTGCGCAGTGCACCGTGCCATCGATTGTCAGCGATTCGCTGGAAGGCATCATCGAACGCGTGAAGAGCCAGGCCCAGCCCGGCACCCACGTAGTGATCATGAGCAACGGCGGCTTTGGCGGCCTGCACGGAAAACTCGCTGAGGCGCTGCAATGAACACTCGTTTTGAGAGCAATGGCCCGGAACGCATCACCCTGGCGATGACCGGTGCGTCCGGCGCGCAATACGGCCTGCGCCTGCTCGATTGTCTGGTGCGTGAAGATCGCGAAGTGCACTTCCTGATTTCCAAGGCTGCGCAATTGGTGATGGCCACCGAGACCGATGTGACGCTGCCGCCCAAACCGCAGACCATGCAGGCCTTCCTCACCGAATACACCGGGGCTGCCGCCGGGCAGATTCGCGTGTATGGCAAGGAAGACTGGATGTCACCGGTGGCCTCGGGCTCCGGCGCGCCGGCAGCGATGGTGGTGGTGCCGTGTTCGACGGGCACGTTGTCGGCGATCGCCACGGGCGCCTGCAACAACCTGATCGAACGCGCCGCTGATGTGACATTGAAAGAGCGCCGCCAGCTGATTCTGGTGCCGCGCGAGGCGCCGTATTCGAGCATTCATCTGGAGCACATGCTCAAGCTGTCGAACATGGGCGTGACCATTCTGCCGGCATCGCCAGGCTTCTATCACCAGCCGCAGACCATCGATGACCTGATCGATTTCGTCGTGGCGCGGATTCTCAATCTGCTGGGTATTCCGCAAGACATGCTGCCACGCTGGGGCGAGCATCACCTGAGCAGCGATGAATAAACTGCTGGCAATCGTGCTGGCGCTGCAACTGGCCGGGTGCGCCACCGCGCGCACCCTCGATGCAGCCAAACCCGGCGCGCCGGTGGTGTATTCCGGCACGCGCCTGGATTTGTATGCCATGAATGGCGGGTGCTGCGCGATGGATCGCTTCGGCGCCGAGGCCCCGAGTTACCCCGGCGTGGACCTGCCGGCCAGCGCCTTGCTCGACACGTTGTTGCTGCCGTTGTCATTGCTCACAGTGATCGGCGTGAGCTTTCAGGCCACCGGCGGTTTATAAACCGTCGAGCGTGATCAGCGGCGGTGGAAAATGGATGTCGTCGGCGACCGTCTCTGCACCCTTGGCCAACACCATGATGCGTTTGCCGGCGGCCGCCACTTCGTCGATCAAGGTATCGTACTCATGCCGGTTGGAGGCGCCGCTCCAGGTGCGCGCTTCGATGGCGTCGGCGTGATTCTGTCCCGACGACCCGGCGCGTTGCAGCGCCTGGATATACACGTCCTCGACCAGTGCTGCTCGGTTCATCTGTGAGTTGACCAACCAGACTCGCGCCACACTCAACCCACGCGCGGACATCGAGATGTGCCCCTCCAGCTCGCCGTCCGGAAACCAGGTTTTACTGGCCTGCGGTCGAGGATTGTTGGCGTGTGCGTTGTACACCTGATTGTCCCGTCCCGGCACCACCTCGACATCGCGGGTATCCAGCAGGTAGCAAAAGCCGAACTGCTGCGCCTCGCGTTTCGGCGTGTAATCGTGGGTCAGGTGCAGCTCGCTGTCGGTCCGCGACGATTGGCCGGGATTGTCCGTTTTGCCCGGGAAGCGGTGCAATTGCGAGTCGTAGGCCAGCGCTTGAGCATTGGCCTGTTGAGCGAACTTCATCGCGACCCGCAGACTGAGCGTCGCGCTGACGGCGCTCTGGCTGGTGGTGCCTTCGGCCAGCGTTGTGCGCGGCAGCAGACTGCCGTCCCGGGCAAACTCGAACGGGCTCCGATCATCACCTCTGAACATCGCCGGAATGTCGGTGCGAAACAGGCAGTTGTGCACGTTGCGCTGAAAGCCGCAGTGCAACAGCAGGCCCTGGAAAAAGGTTGGCGTCAGACTGGACTGCAAGAAGCTTTGACCTTTTTCCTGATAGCGCAGCGTAAGCATCTCCGCGCGCAGTTCCGATACGAACGGATCAAAGCGACGCGAGTTGGCTTCATCGAGCACGCTCTCGCGATGTGCCTCGACCCAGCGCGGCAACTCGTCGTTGATGCGGTGGGGAAATTGTCCGCTGCCCCCCAGTTCATCACACAGCTGCGAGAGTTGTTCGGTGCTCAGGTTGTACGGGCGCAATTTGGCAATGAACACCGCAAGTGAATTGAGAACAGCGTGCGGGCTGGTCCAGAGCCGCAAGTGATCGATCAGCTGTGCCCGGCGCGAATAATATTCCCGGAGCGTCACCCACGCTGGCGCTTTGCCGGTTTGTGCCACTTCCTGGCGAAAACGCACGATGTCCTCGCCCTGAATTCGGTACAGGTTCCAGATATCGACGTCACGCCAGTAGCGGCACAGCGGCGCCAGGCTTTTGTTCCAGTAGTCGGTCGGCTTGACGATGAACAGGTGCGAGGCGCTGCGAAAGGCCAGTTGCAGGGGCGGGCCGAAGCTGTCGTTCAATTCGGGCTTGCGGTGCAGCTCGATGTAGCCCTGATGGCTCGGGTGGGCGCTGTCCCAATGATAGTGCGAAGGGTGCGCGAACCCCGGAGCGTCAGTTCTGATCCCTGGCGCTTGCGCCGTCGCGGATGCTGTCGGTGTATCGACGGTTTTCCAGCGCAGATTGACGTTGCCGAGTTTCTTCGCCAGTTGTGCGGGGGTGAAGTTAAAGGCCTGCAAGGTGCTGAGGAATAAATCGCGATCCATGTCCGGGGATGTCCAGCGCCGCAGTTCGTCGAGCAGGTAGACGGTCTCCATGCGGTCGGCGCGGATGTTGGCCCATTGCGGTTTTTTGCCGGTGGCGTGCGCTTCCGTGCGAAACCGCGTGATGTCGGCGCCCTGAATGCCATACAGGTTCCACAGATCGCGATCGGTCCAGGCTGGCAACAGTTCGGCAGGTTCATCAAGGCGGGTGGCGGAGGGCTCAACACGAATCAGCAGGCCGTTATCGTCGCGAAACGCATGAATCGGCGTGAGGTCGCTGGCGTCGTTACTGTCCTGTTTGCGATGCATGAGCAGATAGCCGTGGTGATTGGCGGCGGCTTCATTCCAGAGATAATCGCTGATGTCGATGTGTTCGGCGGCGGGGAGCGTCTGCAACGCATGGCTCGATTCGACGCGAGGTTCTTTGGCGGCGGAAGCGCCTTCGTCGCTGTCGGCTGGCGAAATGGGTATGTCTTCGACGCGAATGCCCGACTCAACCTCTTCTTCTTGCACCCTCGGCACAGGAACGGCTGGCTCGGGGATTAACGTCGGGGTGGGTTCTATCGCGGGGATTAACGCGGCGCTGTCCTGACGAGTCACCCACGGTGTGTCGATGGCCGGAAGGTCGGAGTGGGTATCAGGCTGGCGCGGTGGCGCCGTCGGGGTTTTTTTCGGACCCATCAAGAAATCCTTTCTTTGATCGCGTGAACGGTTACGGCGAATGCGGCACTGACCCAATGGACAGCACGGCGCACGCGCCTCGTGCAGGACACGCTAACAATCGAGAGGAGGGGGCGTGTGGTATTGGGGTATTGCGTGCAAGTGCAGGCGCTTCAGTTTGTTACGCCTGACAAGCCATCCAGCGCAGACAGCTCAGGGGCTGAGCCAAGTCGACGCTGGAGGGCGTGCGCCAGGATCACTTGCCGAGTTTGCGTAAATCGTCCGACTCGATGACTCGGACACCGTCCTGTTCTTCCAGCGCCAGACGCCACATTGCCCGGGCCAGTTGGCAGGCTTCGATGCCACGGTATTTACCGGGGATCAGCTTCGACAGTGGCCCGGCCAATTGCTCGGCCAAACGCGGTTCGGTCCGTTCGCCCAGCAGCAGCGAAGGTCGGCAAATGGTCAGTTGCGGCCAGTCTTGCGCGCGCAAGGCCTGCTCCATTTCGCCTTTGACGCGGTTGTAGAAAACCGATGACTTTGGATCGGCGCCAATCGCACTGATGACAATCAGATGCCGCGCGCCCATTTCCCGCGCACGTTTGGCGAAGGCCACGACCATGTCCAGATCCACGGCACGGAAGGCCGCTTCCGAGCCCGCCTGCTTGATGGTGGTGCCGAGGCAGCAGTAGGCGATATCGACACGGCCACTGAGTTGCGGCAGAAACGCCTGCGGATCGCCGACCGGGTTTTCCAGGTGCGGATGTTCCGCCAGTGGCCGACGCGAGGGGGCAAGCACGCGAGAAATCGTTGGCTCGTTGAGCAAACGGTCGAGTAGATGTTCACCGGTCAAACCGGTGGCTCCGGCAAGCAATACGTGCTGAGGCGTCAAGTACATAGTGTCTCTCCCTTGATACTGTTCAGCTTAGTTGCTCTTTACCGCTCCGTCGTTCAACGCAGCACTTTGCAAAGCTTTTCTTGCTTGCTGTTTACGCAGCAGTTGCCAGTGCGAGAGCACGGTTTTCGGCGCCCAGATCTGCGGCTCCGAGGCTTCGAAATTGTCCGCCAGCTCGCGCTCGGCGACGGTAGCCTTGGCCAGTTTGAAGGCTTGCTCCAGATCATCGGTCTGGTTCAGTGCCTGGGCGAACAGCGCGTCGCCGAAGTAGGTGAAGTTGGCTTCTTCCGAGCAACCGAAGGACACCCGATCGGCGCGTGAGGCGGTCATGATCAGTGTGCGTTCGTCTTTCAGCGCCGGGATGAAACCGCCGGAGTAGCACGATGAAATGACGATGATCTTGTCGCGGTTTTTCAGCGGCGCCAGAACGGCGGCGAGTTCGTCGGCGGGCAGGTCGGCCAGTTCCATGCGCGGCTGGTCGAGAACCAATTCATGTTCGGCGGTGCCGTGGCTGGTCAGGTAGATGAACAGCAAGTCTTCCGGGCCGCTGCGTTCGGCGAGGGTCTGCGCGGCGCGGCGCAGATTCTCGCGAGTGGCCATCGGCCGATCACCGAGGTGGTCGCGGTGGTTGACCAGACGAATCTGGCCATAGGCGCCGAAGCGCGTGTTGAGCATGTTGGCGACGTAATCGGATTCACGCAGGAACACGCTTTGCTTGCCGTCACCGCCGAGGGTCAGGGTGTACAACTCGACCGCCGGGGTCGAAGCCGGGATCGCCGCGAGTGCATCGTCGAGCAAGCGGCCCTGAGCGAGCAGGCCGAGTTCGAGGGTGTCGGGCAGCAATTTGCCATCGGCGTCACGCACGCGCTGACCATTGATCCAGCTGCCGCTCATGACGCTGCCATCGGTGAGCACCAAGGTGCCGCGCCCGGAATAACTGTCGTTGTCGAAGCCGCCGATGTAGAAGCTGCCATCCGACAGATTCAGTCGGCCCTGACCACTGAAGCGCCAGTCGCTGAACGAGCCGATGTAATGGCTGCCGTCGGCGCCGATCAGTTCGCCCTTGCCGGTCAGCGCGCCTTCCTTGAACTGGCCGAGCCAGACATCGCCGTCAGCGTTTTCGTAGCGGCCCTTGCCGTGCAACTGGTTGTTCTTGAAACCGCCGACATAGATGTCGCCGTCGGCGCTGTTGAAGGTGCCGTTGCCTTCCAGTTGTCCGTTAACGAAGTGCCCGGTGAACGAGTTGCCGCTGGAGTCGCCGCGCTGACCTTCGCCGTTGGGTTTGCCGTGGGCGAACTGGCCTTGATAGGAACTGCCGTCGTCCATCTCCAGACGACCGAGCCCGGAGTACTGGTCAGACTTGAATTCGCCGCGATAGGTCATCGCATTTTCTTTCAGGGTGCCTTCGCCTTCGCGCCGGCCCTGTTTGAAGCCGCCGGTGTAACTGCTGGCATTGGTGGTCAGGCTGCCTTGGCCGTCGAACAGTCCTTGCTGAAACTGGCCGCGATAGACCTCGCCATTGCTGCCGTGCCACTCGCCCTGGCCATGCCACTGGCCCTTGTCGAACTGCCCGGCGTACCAACTGCCGTTGGGATAATCGACGCGCCCCTGACCTTGCAGCAAGCCATCGACCAGTTCCCCGCGATAGCGCCCGCCGTCCGGCAGGCGCGCATCCGGCGGCAACAGCGATTCGCCGTCGCCGCACGCGGTGAGCATCAGGGTCAGGGCAATGGGTGCAAGAGAAGCGAGTGAGCGCATAGCGGGATCCGGGCAATTAGGCGACCGAGTATGCCGCAGCTATGCGTCGCATAAATAGAGACGTGACGCGAAACAGCGTGCGCTGCTTCGCATCCAGAACGATCAGACGAAGCAGAGCGACAGTGGCTCGGCGATATAGGCCGGCTTGTCCGAGCCTTCTATCTCCAGCGTTGCGGTGGCTTTGAGCAGCCATTGGCCAGGCTTTTTCTCGGTCACTTCACCCAGATCGACCTTCAGTCGAACTTTCGAGTTGACCTTCACTGGCTGGATGAAACGCACGCTGTCCAGACCATAGTTGACGACCATCTTCACGCCTTGCGGCAGGACGAGGATGTCTTCCATCAATTTCGGAATCAGCGACAACGACAGGAAACCGTGGGCAATGGTGCTGCCAAATGGCGTTTGCGCGGCTTTGACCGGATCGACGTGAATGAACTGATAATCACCGGTGGCTTCAGCGAACAGGTTGATGCGCTCCTGATCAATGGTGAGCCATTCGGAACGTCCGAGTTCCTTGCCGACATAATCTTTGAGCTCTGCAACGGGAACATAGGGCATTGAGACTCTCCTTGGGTTCATCGGTTTTATAGTTTTTCAGGTGGGGGATTTGACCGCCCTGCGAACCACTGTAGATCATCATGGCGATTTGCTCAGGTCAACCGACCATGCTTTTGGCGAATGCCGATCCATAGCGCAGGCGTGCTTATAATGCCGGGCCCCTGCTGGGTGGAATGTAAGACGGAGATGTCGGATGTTGCTACGTGGCCTGACCCTGCTGGTGCTGTTTCAATTGCTCGGCACCGCGCTCAATCACTTGCTGTTGCCGGTGCTGCCGGGACCGATCATCGGCCTGCTGCTGTTGCTGATTTTCCTGATCATTCGCGGTGAAGTCGGCGAGCCGCTGAATCTTGCGGCAGGCAGTCTGCTGCGCTATCTGCCGTTGCTGCTGGTGCCGCCGGCGGTGGGCGTGATGGTGTACGCGAGCGACATTGCCGCCGATTTCTGGGCGATTGTTGGTGCGCTGGTGCTGTCGCTGATCCTGTCGATGGCCTTCGCCGGCGTGCTGATGCAGCGCATGGTCAAGCGCCACGCGCCGTCGTCATCGGAGGAGTCCTGATGCTGTTTGATTGGCAAGGCGCCTGGGCCTCGGTAATCCACCATCCATTGTTCGGCATCGGCATCACCCTCGGCGCCTATCAACTGGTGCTGGCCGCATTCGAGAAAACCCGCTGGATCTTTCTGCAACCGGTGCTGGTCTCCATGCTGTTGGTGATCGGCGTGCTGGTCGGCTGCGGCCTGACTTACGCCGAGTACCGCAAGAGCACCGAGATCCTCAGTATTCTGCTCGGCCCGGCAACCGTCGCACTGGCGGTGCCGCTGTATTTGAACCTGCGGCGCATTCGCCAATTGTTCTGGCCGATTTTTACTACGCTGGTGATAGGCGGGGTAGTCGCCACGGGGATGGGCGTGTTGCTGGGCTGGTGGTTCGGCGCCGAGCACATGATCCTGATGACCATGGCGCCAAAGTCGGTGACCTCGCCGATTGCCATGCTGGTGGCCGAGCAGATCGGTGGCGTCGCGGCGCTGGCGGCAGTGTTCGTGCTGATCACCGGCGTGATCGGGGCGATCTTCGGCCCGGCTCTGTTGACCCGCCTCGGTGTGCACAGCCCCGAGGCACGGGGCATGGCGCTGGGCATGACCGCACACGCGGTCGGCACTTCGGTGGCGTTGCAGGAAAGTGATGAATGCGGCGCCTTCGCGGCGCTGGCGATGAGTCTGATGGGCGTGGCCACGGCGGTGTTCCTGCCGTTGGCGGTGTCGATGGTGGTGTAAGGAAATGTCTATGAGCTTGCCGCTTTTCCCGCTGAACACAGTGCTGTTTCCCGGCTGCAACCTCGACTTGCAGATCTTCGAAGCGCGCTACCTGGACATGATCGGCCGCTGCATGAAACAGGGCGGTGGTTTTGGCGTGGTGTGCATTCTTGACGGCAGCGAAGTCGGTCTCGCGCCGGAGGGCTTTGCGCTGGTCGGCTGCGAGGCACGAATCACCGATTTCCAGCAGCAGGACAACGGCTTGCTGGGGATTCGCGTGCAGGGCGGACGCCGTTTCAATGTATTGCGCACCGAAGTGCAACGCGATCAGTTGATCCTCGCCGACGTCGAGTGGCTCGACGATGAGCCCGAGCAGCCGCTGCAGGACGAAGACGCCGATCTGGTCGCGCTGCTCAAGGCGCTGGCCGAGCACCCGATGGTCGAAGCGTTGAACATGGGCACCGATGCGATTGGCCAGCAGTCGCTGGCCAATCAGTTGGCGTATCTGTTGCCGTTCGCCGAGGAAGACAAGATCGACCTGCTGCAACTCGATGATCCGCAACAGCGACTGGATGCGATCCAGGCGCTGCTCGACGAGTTGCAGGGTGAGCTGTTTGCCTGACAGCGTCTGAAAGATGATGAGCCGTTAATCAGTGCCTGAGTCGGTACGGTCGGGGAAGACGATATCGTCGGCAACCGCCTCCGGGCTCAGCCTGAGAATCGGCTTGCCGGCGATGTCCAGCGACTCGATCAGGTAGTCATATTCAAATTTGTTGTGGTAACCGTCGTGGGTGCGCGTCTCGATGTCGCTGCCTGTGGCGCCAGCGTGAGCGGCAATGTCCTTGATGTTCGCCGCTTTGGTCCGGCTGGAGTTCAGCAGCCAGAGGCGGTTGGCGGGGATCCCGTGGTCTTTTGGCACCGACAGATGCACTTCCAGATCGTCATCCGGCAGCCAGGAATCCTTGCTGCCACCCTTGGCATTGAAAACCCGGTTTTCCTCGCGCAATACCACCTCCATGCCACGGCTATCGATGACGTAAACGAAATTGACCCTTTGTTTGCGGCGGATCATGTCGCTGTTGTCATCCGAACCGGAGGTTGGCGAGGACACCGAACTGTCGTCATCTGATGAAGCGGATTCCTCGTAGGTTTTGTTCGGGTTTCGCGGTGGTCTCGAGTCGGTCTGGTAGTTGTACTTCAGGTATTCATGAGGCGGGGAGCCGTTGTATCCGTAGTTCGAGAGATGACTGTGCGTCCCGCTCAATGTCGCGCTCATCGGTGTGCCCGTCGTCGAGCCAGCATCATGTTTCATTCGCGGCAGCATTTCGCCGTCCTTGGCCAGTTCGAACAATGTACGGTCATCGACCCTGAACAGCGCCGGGATATCGTCGCGATACAGCAAACCGTTGACGTTGCGACGGTAGCCCAGTGAATCCAGAAAGCCGTGAAGAAAGTCTGGACTGACACTTTCCTCAAAGCCATCGAGGCTTTTCCAGTCGTAGGTTTCGTAGCGAATCGAGCGAGTCAGCGGTGCGATTTCCCGATGCAGTTGCGCGAAGCGCTGCGGGTCGGCCGGATCTTCGGATTGCCGTTGATGTTGTTGCAGCCAATTCGGCAGTTGCAGATTCGTGCTCAAGTCGTCGAGCAAGCGCACGTGCTCCTGAGCAGACAAGTTGTAAGCACGCAAGCGTTGAATGTTTTCTTCGGGCGTTGCTCGCGGATGCAGTTGTTTGAAAGCGCCTGCGAGCAGCGCAGTTCTCGCGCGGATAGCGTGCGGTCGGGTGGTGGTCCAGGTGGTAGCACCGTAGTTTTTATACAGGGTGGGGCCAGACGGTAACTTTTTCAGGAAGTCTGTCGCGCGGTACGCACCTAGGTTGCTGTCAAACTCGACGTGCACGGTGCCACCCTGTTCCAGATCGACGAACTTGCGCGACACGATGTAGCGAAAGCCGTCGTGATTGGCGGGTTGCATACCGCGCAGCATCGCTGGTTTCAAGTGGTAACTGGCGATCGCGCTACTGCTTGGCTGAGTCGCGTACACCGTTGGCAGATCGACGACGTCCATTGTCGATGCGCCGACGTGGGCATTCGCATCCATGACCGATCCGGTTGCGTCCAGATGAGTCAGGCCTTCACCGGTTAGAACCGTTGCATCCGTAAGCGGCGGGCGCAACAACGGCAGATCTACAGCAGAGTCTCGATGGGGAAGGGTATCGGGTACGTCAAGCCTGGGGCGTTTCGGGGCAGGTGATTTGGGTCGCATGGCGTCAATCCTTGACTGGCGTGATGTTTATCGACGCTGCGTCAGCGGTTTTTTGCGGCGCTGGGGGCTTGCCGATGCCCAAGTCCCGGAGCTGCACAGCGCGCGTCGGGCTATGGGTGACATGCCAGGTTTTGGAGCTTGCGTTGTAGTGGATTTTTTCCAAAGGAGTGGCCTTCAGATACAGGTTGTCCACCGGGGTCTCTTCATTTTCCAGCTCTTGTGCCAAGTAATGACGGTTGATTTCCTCGGCGATTGCGTCAATTGACTCATAGCCTGCAGCATCAATGGAAACCAGACTGATCGTCTCGAACAGATTGTTGACCCTGTAGCGATTTCCAGAAGCGAGGCAGACATCCACGGTTTCGATCGGCAACTCAGGATCGTCACTGTCCGGCAGGTAAACATGAATGCTGTTGATCTTCAGCAAACTGCCGCTGATGCTCAGTTGACTGCGCAGCACCGGCTTTTCGAGGTGCGCGGTGTAAATGACCCAGTTGGAAGAGCCGAAGGTGCGGGCGTCTTTTTCAGCCGTCGACAAATGAATGGAAATATTGCTGCTCGGGTAAATCTCGTAATACGCAGAGCGACCTTCCAGGTAATAGTCGCTGGCGTGCCGCATGTTTTTGAAGTCGATGCGCTGGGCAGAGTTTTTCAGGGTCAGTTTTTTGAGGCCGGGTTTGACGAAAAGATAGGTGCCGGCACGTTCGTGCAGGGCGAAACGGCTCTCGACGACTTTGTGACCCTGGGTTTTCGTGTCGTCCAGGTACGGCAGGTGGGGATAGGCGACTCGATAGGAAACGCCGTCACGCATGACCAGATTGAATCCGTGCGTTGCTTGCCAGATACCCACTCTGACCGAGGGGTAGGGCTCGTGAGCGCCGCCCTTGAAATCCAGGAACATGCTGTTGTCGAGTGACAGTACGGTGGCGCCACTCTTGAACAGAATGACCAAATGGATATTTTTGTGGATAAGTTTTTTGTAGATGTGCTCGGCAACCATTTCCACCTGGTAATGCGCACGGACTTCGGAAATGTCCTGACTGTCGTAATCGATGTAGACAGTGCTTAGCAGAGCTTTGTCGTGTTGTGTCGCGCTGAGGCTCGCGATAGCGGTATCCGCACTGACGTAAAAGAACGAATCGGCGTCCGTGGGGACTATCTGGTAATGGTTCAACACGGTCGGCGCAGTCTTTGGAGTGCCCGGGCTCAGTACGATGGCGTTGACGGAAAAGTTTTCGAGGTCGGCCGTTTCACCCGGCAGGTCGGGCTGCAGGTAGTAGCCATCCTGGGTGATGAATGTCCATTTATCGTTGCGTAATGTACGTTTGCCATTGATGGTCTGGTAGGCGCCTTCAATGCGCAGTGCCCTGCGTGGCAGACCGTGAGCATCGCCGCGCAACGATTCGATGATCAGAGCGTTGTCTTGAATCATCCAGCTCTGAATGGCCTCCAGGGAAACTCCCAGATACACCGTGCTGTGCGCCAGACCATCCTCACTCAGGGATACTTCGAGACTGTCACCACTGATCAGGTAGCTGTCATTGCCACCTTCGCCATCGACGATGGCGTTGTGGCTGTTGACGGAAATCTGGTCGTCACCGCCGCCAGCTTTGATGTAGTCGTCGCCATTGACCCCGATCTCTTCTGCCTTGTCGGTCCCGTAAACGTAGCTGGATGCGCCTTGGAGCGTCTGGACTTTTTCAAAGGATTCGATTTTCGAGTGCTGTGCGTCCAGTTCCGGTGCTTGCGAAGAGCGCAGGCTCAGTCTGCCTCTTGGCAGATCAACGACGAAGCCTTTGTAAGGCGGTGTTGTCGAGCTGAAGTTGCGCGGTACTTTGCCCTGTAGCCACAACAGGTCCTTGCCTTCGCCGCCATTCAGATGACCCCATTCAAGTGGTGTGGGTGCATGATCGAAATCAAGGGCTTCATGAGCATTTTGAAAGGCGAAAGTATCGTCGAGCTTCCCGCCGGTCAGCCTTTTCTTGCCCGAGCCGTACATGAATGTATTGGATTTGGCGGCCACGCCGGTCACATCGTCGTTGCCGCCGCCCAATTGCCACAGGATCCCTTTAGGCTTGTCCGGATCGACCTTGCCGAAGGTGATCTGATCATTGTCGGTCGGCAGGCCATCGCGGTAAGTATAGATATCGTCGGTGTCCTCCAGCGTCGGCGAGTCAACAGTGACGTAAGGGAGCTCTCCTGCA
This sequence comes from Pseudomonas sp. PB106, assembly GCF_009764645.1. Lineage (GTDB taxonomy): Bacteria > Pseudomonadota > Gammaproteobacteria > Pseudomonadales > Pseudomonadaceae > Aquipseudomonas. The sequence goes on along the minus strand of NZ_RWIM01000081.1, from coordinate 39,117 downwards.
GCGGGATTCCAAGAGAATCTGGCGACTTGTTCGGATTTGAGCGATCTTTTGACTCGGCCGGTGACGATGGCCTCCATGGAATCTTTCAGCTCATTCTGGAGCCATTTGACGTTGCGCTTCTTGGTGGCCTTGAAGGTATCGACATAGGTTTTTTCAAGCTTGTAGCGGTCCATCACGTCCTGGTCCAGATCCTGCCCGGTAAACGCGAACCAGCCGGAGCGCAGGCTTTCGTGGAACGTCAGTTCGATGTAATCGTCGATGTCATCGACCACGCGCGCGGCGGCGTAGATCTTTGCGCCGATAATCATCACGGCAGCAGCGGCAAGGCCGACAGGGCCGGCATAGGAAAAACCGGCCAGCGCGGCAATGCCCAGGGTCAGCGAGAGGCCGGCGCTGACCACGCTCATGGCTCCGGTGACGTACAGATCCTGAGCTTTTTTGCCTTCGGCGACGGCCGCTTCGCTGAACGATTTGACGGCGGTATAGATATCAAAGGGCAGGGTCAGGACATTGGCGATCAACCCCGCCCCTCTGATCAATCGAAGGCCGGCGGTGGTTTTGCCGAATTGCTCGAAGGCCAGGGCGCCATTGCGAATCATGGCTTCGCCGGTTTTGCTCAGGGCATATTCCAGTCCGAGAGAGGCAATCTCGGCCATACCGCCGCCGGCATTGAGTCCGGCTTCGGCCCAATCGCGATTTTTCAGAGCCTCGAGCGTTCCCCTGTACGCGTTATACAGTCCAAAGGCCTGCATTCCGGCGCCCATTGAGGTCATCGCGCGACTTTTGGCCCGGTCGACCCACCCCGGCATCTGATCAAGGTGGGAGGCATCGTGAATGTCCAGACGTTGCACCGCGTTGAGGGTGTTGCTGATCTTGTCCATCTGCGCGGCGTGATCCCCCGCGGGCATTTTGCGCATCAGCGGGCCCGCCGTTTCAGAGCGCAGGGTGGCGAGTTCGAACATGAACGTCGAGACATTGTGGCTATCGGCGTCGGCGGCCGAAATCATGCGGGCGGTGACCTTGGACGGATCCAGCTCCAGCGCATCGTAAAAGGCTTGATCGGCGGTTTTGAAGTAAGTGTTGGCCGCTGTAATCGTTTTGCCGCCGACCTTGGCACCGAGCAAGTGGAGTTCTTCGCGGCTGACGGTGACCTGGCCAAATCTCAGGGGGCCGAAAAATTTATCAACGTCTTTCAGCTTCGGCATTTTGCCAGGGGGCGCAGTGTCTGTTGCGGGCGTTGTTTGCGCGAAGGCTTGGGTCGCAGCGCTTTGGCCTGGCGCCTCGATGTCGGTTATTTGCACCGAATCGGCGGACGTATTTTCGAGAAATGGTTTTGCCACGTTTATTACTCTCTTCCGTGAGAATGATTTAAAGGGTGAGCGCCCTCAATGTCGCACGGCTGGATATGACGGATCAGCCGCTTTTGTTTTGCAGGTTGTGTTGTTGTGTTTTGTAAGAATGATGTTTGTGGTGTTTATTGTGCGGGCAATAAACTCGGTTGTAGGGTGAGTGATCACGGAAATTCATCCGCGATGACGACAAGGAAGTGTCAGGAAATGAATATATATGAAGATGAATGGGCGTTTTGGGACGATATAGCCGGTAAATACATTTTCAAACATGCAGGAACCAATAACAACGCAAGTTATTTGATCGAGTCGGCGGGTGTTTATGCTGACTTGATGGTGGTTGAACGCCGTAAACGCAAGGTCGTACAGATGCCCAGTGGTGAACTGCCGCGCGTGTCGGCCACCGCCGCAAGTCTCGCCTCGCCTTTTTTGTCAGAGAAATCGGCATAAGTTATTTCTTGTTTATCGGTTATTAAGTGGCGGGTGAAATCATGAGTATCAACTCCAATAAAAATGCCTCGTTTTTGGCAAACCTTTTTCTTGAGGGGCGTCCTGTTGTACTTAATCAACAACGGTTGAAGTCGCGATTGCGCGATCCTCGATTGACCCGGCGTGAGCGTCTGGATACTGAAGTGAGTCTGGCCAGTGGCGAGGGGGTGAACTACTTGACCTTGGCTGATCATGAAGATGACAAGCCTTTATTATTTAAGTTTGTACCGAAAGATAACGGATTTGCCGTCATGACAATCCTCAAGGGAGAGTATGACGAGCGTTTTCTCAGCGTTGCCCAAGGTACGCGTCATGTCGTTGCTGGCGATGATCGAAACAATCTGTTCAGCCTGTCCAACGGCAAAACCACAGCAGCGAATTTCACCGATCTGCAGAAAGGCCCGAGTTACGTTCACTTGGGTGTAGCAGGCCGATTGCTGTATCTGGGGCTCGAAGGCGGCAAGCACTATTTCAAGGATGCCGATCCCAATGCTACCGGGCACGACGCCTTCAACGGAACGCCGGCGGTGTTTGTGCTGAAAATCGTGGCTCAGTCGGAGTGAGCTGACGAGCGCACCGGAGTGCGCTGCGTCTGGTTGAATCAATAGGCGTAGCGCGTCATTACGTGAGGCAAGTAGCGCAGCAGGAAGAAACCGAAGAGGGCAACCAGCGCCGGTAACAGCAGCCACCAGACTTTCTGTGGCATGGCGACCAGCGGCTCACGGCGCTGACTGAGCCACAGGCTCGCGGCGCAGACGCAGGCCGCCAGCATCGCACCGGCAAGAATATCCGTCGGCCAGTGCGCGCCCAGATACACCCGCGACAGGGCAATCGCCAGCGCCGGAATGCACCCGACCAGCAGCCAGGTCAGGCGCATTCTCGGCGGTTGCCCGCGACCGGCCAGCACCGCCAAAGTCAGAAACAACGCAAATGAACCGGACGCATGGCCGCTGGGCATGCTGTAACTGGTCAGTGGTTCGGTGAGAACTTCCGGGCGTACCCGGGCGAAGAAATATTTGGTGCCGGTGTTGGCCAACGCCGTGACCAGCAGCGTGCTGCCGGCAAATATCGCCTGACGCCATTGCCGGCACAGCAGCAAAATGCCGGTCAGCAGGGCGCTGAACATGAACATGTTGCGGAACTCACCGATCAGGGTGAAGGCCACCGCCAGTTCATCCAGCACCGGTTGGCGATGCTCCTGCACCAGAGTCATCACGCCTTGGTCGAGCGCGGTCAGGTACGGGTAGCCAATGAACAGGCCGATCAGAATCGCCAGGCTCATGCTGCTGATCCACACCGTCGCGCGACGGTGACGGCGCAGGCTGCTGTTGACGCTGAGCCCAACCATCACCGCGATGCTGGCGGCGACGATGCCGGCTTCAAGCCAGAAACCTTCCGGCAGCGGCAGACGAATCGCCGCGCCGGTAGCCCAGCCCGGCAGCAGATAAGCGATGCTCCACCCTGCGGCGGCCAGCAGGCTGACGGCGGCGAAACGCGGAAAGGGCATGTCGCACATGCCGGCAACCATCGGCAGCATTGGCCGCAATGGGCCGATGAAGCGCCCGACCAAAAGACTGGCGATGCCGTAGCGCTGGAAGTAGCTCTCGGCCCCGGCCATCCACTCCGGGTGATGGCGCAATCCCGGCAGGCGGCGGATGTTCTGATGGAAGTGGCGACCGAGGAAATACGAAATCACATCGCCGAGAATCCCGCCAAGGAAACCCAAGAGCAGGGTTTCGCTCAACGACAACGCGCCGCTGCCGGCCAGCACGGCCACGGCAAACAGCAACACCGTGCCCGGCACGATCAATCCGGCAATCGCCAGACACTCGACAAAAGCGACGATCAATACCGCTGCAGCCAGCCACTGCGGATTGGCTGCCAGCCAGCCGGTTATGCTATCGAGCCATGGGCCCATACCAAAAAACTCCAAACCATTGATGATCCCCATGTAGGAGCTGCCGAAGGCTGCGATCTGTTGATCTTGATCCTGAAAACCAGATCAAAAGATCGCAGCCTTCGGCAGCTCCTACAGGAGTGTGTGTTTACAGCAGGAAATAATCCCGGCCTTCGACCTGACCCCGGCGCAGCGGGTTCCGCGTGCACCATTGCGCGTAGGCGGCGTCGACGAAGCGGTACAGCAGGTGTTCGTCACGGCCATGGGGAATGCCCAGTCGCGTGGTTTGAATGATGTGCGAGGGCGCCGGTCCGGTGTCTTCAACCAGCAGCATTTCATGATCGAAGCGCTTGGCGTCCCACATCGGCACCTTTAGCCCCAGCGCCTTGCACAGCAACGTCTGCCCGGCGCAGAGTTTCTGCGACGGTCGCGCGTGCCCCTGGGCGTCAGGGTTGTTCAGCAGCATCTGCGCCAGACTCGCCGGGCCGCTGATTTCATCGACCCACGGATACGCCGATTTGATCAGCACGGCGTTTCCCGGCCCTTGGGCGCTGAAATTCAGCGAATCGCCGCCACGGGCGTAATACATATAGATGTGGCCGCCATCCAGAAACAAAGCCTTACGCTTTTCCGTGTAGCCGAGTGACGCGTGACTGCCTTTTTCCGCGCAGTAATAGGCTTCGGTTTCGATGATCCGCGCGCTCAGCCACAGATCGCCGACCCGATGGCGGATCACTTTGCCGAGAAGATCCTTGGCCAATACTTGGGCATCGCGGTCGAAAAAAGCGTCCGGAAGCCCCAGCGGCTGGCGCTCGGCGTGGTTGCGAACAGTCAGAGTGGACATGGCAAGCGGTGTTTATCCAGGCTGCAGAGGTCGTGATGATAACAATTTGAGTCTTAATCACCGCTGAACGTTGGCTATTTGTAGTCCATTTCGACCATCCGCCCGTCACCGCTGTTAGTCCCGGGACGCGACAGCTATAATCTGCCGCTTTCCTCTTTGCCAAGACCCCAGCAGACCATGACTGAGTCCGTTCTTGACTACATGACCCGATTGGGTCGCGCCGCCCGCGAAGCTTCCCGGGTCATCGGCCGTGCCAGCACTGCGCAGAAAAACCGCGCCTTGCAGGCGGCTGCCAATGCACTGGACGCTGCCCGCGCCGAGCTGGCAGCAGCCAATGAGCAGGATCTGGCTGCCGGTCGCGCCAATGGTCTGGAGCCGGCATTGCTGGAGCGTCTGGAACTGACCCCGGCTCGTATCGACGGCATGATCGTCGGCCTGCGTCAGGTGGCTGCGCTGCCGGATCCGGTCGGCGCGATCCGTGACATGAGCTTCCGTCCGTCGGGCATTCAGGTCGGCAAGATGCGTGTGCCGCTGGGCGTGATCGGGATCATCTACGAATCCCGTCCCAACGTGACCATCGATGCCGCCAGCCTGTGCCTGAAGTCCGGCAACGCGACGATTTTGCGCGGTGGCTCCGAGGCGATTCACTCCAACCGCGCGATCGCCGCGTGCATCCAGCGCGGTCTGGCCGAAGCCGAACTGCCCGCCGCTGTGGTGCAAGTGGTCGAAACCACTGACCGTGCCGCCGTCGGCGCGATGATCACCATGCCCGAGTACGTCGATGTGATCGTGCCACGTGGCGGCCGAGGCCTGATCGAGCGCATCAGCCGCGACGCCCGCGTGCCGGTGATCAAGCATCTGGACGGCATCTGCCACGTTTACGTCAGTGCCCACGCCGATCTGCCGAAAGCCCAGCGCATCGCCTTCAATGCCAAGACCTATCGCTATGGCATCTGCGGTGCAATGGAGACGCTGCTGGTCGACCAGACTGTTGCCAAGGATTTCCTGCCATCGATGGCTGCCCAGTTCCGCGAAAAGGGCGTCGAGCTGCGTGGCTGCGAGCGCACTCGGGCGATCATCGACGCCGTTGCCGCCAGCGAAGACGACTGGAACACCGAGTATCTGGCGCCGATTCTGTCGATCCGCGTGGTCGACGGTCTGGACCAGGCCATTGAACACATCAACCATTACGGCTCCCATCACACCGACTCGATCGTCAGCGAAAACCTCGCCGACACGCGGCGGTTTGTGGCGGAAGTCGACTCGGCGTCGGTGATGATCAATACCCCGACATGCTTTGCCGATGGATTTGAATACGGATTGGGTGCCGAGATCGGCATTTCTACTGATAAGCTGCACGCCCGCGGCCCGGTGGGTCTGGAAGGACTGACCTGCGAGAAGTATGTCGTGGTCGGTGATGGCCAGTTGCGCGGCCAGGCGACGGTCTGACTTGACCGACCTTGACCTGACAGCGCCGACACCCGGCAGCGAAACCCGTCCGCGACGCATTGGCGTGCTGGGCGGTACGTTCGATCCGGTGCACATCGGCCATTTGCGCGGTGGCCTGGAAGTCGCCGAAGCGCTGGCGCTCGATGAGCTGCGTCTGACGCCGAGCGCGCGGCCGCCGCATCGCGGTACGCCGCAAGTGTCGGCGCAGAATCGGCTGGCGATGGTCGAGTGTGCGGTGGCCGGAGTGCCGCCTCTGGTGGTGGATGCCCGCGAACTGCAGCGGGACAAACCGTCCTACACCATTGATACCCTGGAGTTGATGCGTGCCGAAATGCCCGCAGAAACCCAGGTTTTTCTGCTTTTGGGCTGGGACGCATTTTGCGGCCTGCCCACTTGGCACCGCTGGGAAGAGTTGCTCCAGCATTGCCACATCCTGGTGCTACAGCGCCCGGACGCCGACAGCGAACCGCCGGATGCCTTGCGCAACCTGCTGGCAGCGCGTTCGGTGAGCGACCCGCTGGCCCTGAAGGGGCCGAGCGGACAGATTGCATTCGTCTGGCAGACACCGCTCGCGGTTTCCGCCACCCAGATCCGTCAACTGCTGGCCAGCGGTAAGTCGGTACGTTTCCTGGTGCCCGACGCGGTCCTGGCCTACATCGATGCGCACGGTCTTTACCGTGCGTCGAACTGAGCAAGGCGTGCTTCACTGATACGAATCACCGTATCCCAAGCCGCCGAATATATGAGCAAAACGAGTTTTATATGACTGACAAAGATCAAACCAAAGTAAAGCGCAAAGGCACATTCAAGAGCGCCCCGCTGCCAGAGCCGGTCAACACCAACGAGCCGCTGAAAGGCGATGAACTGGTCAAGCTGGCGGTAGCCGCGCTGGAAGACGTCAAGGCGCAAGACATCCAGATCATCGATGTTCGCGACAAGCAGAGCATCACTGACTACATGATCATCGCTACCGGTACTTCCAACCGCCAGATCAACGCGATGCTCGACAAGGTTCGCGAAGAAGTCAAAAAGCAGGGCGCCAAGCCGCTGGGCGAAGAAGGCAAGGGCGACAGCGACTGGGTGCTGTTGGACCTGGACCTGGTGATCGTGCACATGATGACTGCCTCGGCACGTCAGTTCTACGACCTGGAGCGCCTGTGGGCCGGTGCCGAGCAAAGCCGTGCGGCAGATGCCAAGCACCACAGCCCGGAAAACACCCACGAGCATTTCACCAAGCTCAACAAAGACCAGCTGTAAGGGATTGCTGTGCGACTGCGCCTGATCGCCGTCGGTTCACGCATGCCCAAGTGGGTGGAAGAAGGCTGGCATGAATATGCCAAGCGTCTTCCGTCCGAGCTGGCGCTGGAACTGGTGGAAATACCGCTCAACACCCGTGGCAAAAATGCCGACGTGGCCCGTTTCATCCGCCAGGAAGGCGAAGCCATGCTGGCCAAGGTCGGGCAGAACGAGCGGATCGTCACGCTGGAAGTCCACGGCAAACCCTGGAGCACTGAGCAACTGGCGGTCGAACTCGACCGTTGGCGGCTGGATTCGCGCACGGTCAATTTCATGGTCGGTGGCCCGGAAGGGCTGGCGCCGGAAGTCTGTGCCCGTGCCGATCAGCGTTGGTCGTTGTCGCCGCTGACGTTGCCGCACCCGCTGGTGCGGATCCTGATCGGCGAACAGTTGTACCGTGCCTGGACCGTGCTGTCCGGTCACCCTTACCACAAGTAATCCAGCCCTCATGTCTCAGCCGATCCGCATCAAGGACCACGAAAAGGACGCACGCCTGGTGCGTAGCCGCGTCGTGTTCGGGGCCATTGCGATCATGCTGTTGATCGGCGTGCTGATTGCGCGGCTGTATTACTTGCAGGTGATTCAGTATGAGTATCACTCGACGCTGTCGGAGAACAACCGCGTCCACGTGCAGCCGATTCCGCCAACGCGCGGGCTGATTTTCGACCGCAACGGCGTGGTAGTGGCGGACAACCGTCCAAGCTTCAGCCTGAGCATGACCCGCGAGCGCTCCGGCGACTGGCAGCAAGTGCTCGACGTCATCGTCGAAGTGCTGGAACTGACGCCCGAGGACCGGGTGATCTTCGAGAAACGCATGCGTCAGGGGCGCCGGCCATTCGAACCGGTGCCAATCCTGTTCGAGCTGACCGAAGAGCAGATCGCCCGCATCGCGGTGAATCAGTTCCGCCTGCCGGGCGTGGAAGTGGTCGCGCAACTGGTCCGTCACTACCCGCAGGGCGCGCACTTTGCGCACTCGGTGGGCTATATGGGGCGGATCAACGAGAAAGAGCTGAAGAGCCTCGATCCGGTCAACTACAGCGGCACCCACCACATCGGCAAAACCGGCATCGAGCGTTTCTACGAGCCGGAATTGCACGGCCAGGTCGGTTACGAAGAAGTCGAGACCAACGCCCGTGGCCGCGTCTTGCGCGTGCTCAAGCGCACCGACCCGATTCCCGGCAAGGACATCGTCCTCAGCCTGGACATCAAGTTGCAGGAAGCGGCCGAAGCCGCGCTCGGCGGGCGTCGTGGCGCGGTGGTTGCGCTCGATCCGAAGACCGGCGAAGTGCTGGCGATGGTCAGTCAGCCGAGCTTCGACCCGAACCTGTTCGTCACCGGCATCAGCTTCAAGGCCTACGCCGAGTTGCGCGATTCCATCGACCGACCGCTGTTCAACCGCGTGCTGCGCGGTCTGTATCCGCCGGGCTCGACGATCAAGCCTGCGGTGGCAATTGCCGGTCTTGATTCCGGTGTGGTGACGGCATCCAGCCGGGTGTTCGACCCGGGCTACTACATGCTGCCCAACTACGATCACAAATACCGTAACTGGAACCGCACCGGTGATGGCTTCGTCGACCTCGACACCGCGATCATGCGGTCCAACGACACCTACTTCTATGACCTGGCGCACAAGCTCGGCATCGATCGGCTGTCGACCTACATGAACAAGTTCGGCATCGGCCAGAAGGTCTCGCTGGACATGTTCGAAGAATCCCCCGGCCTGATGCCCTCCCGCGAGTGGAAGCGAGCGACACGCAAGCAGGCGTGGTTCCCTGGCGAAACCCTGATCCTCGGGATCGGCCAGGGCTATATGCAATCGACCCCGCTGCAACTGGCCCAGGCCACGGCGCTGGTCGCCAACAAAGGCATCTGGAATCGTCCGCACCTGGCCAAATCCCTCGAAGGGGTGAAGCCGGTGGATGAAAACCCGATGCCGGACATTGTGCTGCGTGATCCGTCGGACTGGACCAAGGTCAACCACGGCATGCAACAGGTGATGCACGGTGCTCGCGGCACGGCGCGCAAAGCGGCGATTGGTGCGCAATATCGCATCGCTGGCAAGTCCGGTACGGCGCAGGTTGTCGCGATCAAGCAGGGCGAGAAATACGACCGCTCCAAGGTTCAGGAACGCCACCGCGACCACGCCTTGTTCGTCGGTTTCGCCCCGGCGGATGATCCGCGGATCGTCGTTTCGGTGATGGTCGAGAACGGTGAGTCCGGTTCCGGCGTCGCTGCACCCGTGGTGCGTCAGGTCATGGACGCCTGGCTACTCGATCAGGACGGACGTTTGAAGGCCGAATACGCCAGCCCAATCAGTGCGGAGGCTACGGCCCGTGATGAATAATTTTGATCGCATGCTCTCCAGTGAGGATGTGATGCGTCGCCGCGCGACGCTGCTGCAAAGACTGCATATCGATGGCCCGTTGCTGATCCTGCTGCTGATCCTCGCTGCTGGCAGTCTGTTCGTGCTGTATTCGGCCAGCGGCAAGAGCTGGGACCTGCTGGCCAAACAGGCCACTTCGTTCGGTATCGGGCTGGTGTCGATGATCGTCATCGCCCAGTTCGAGCCGCGTTTCATGGCGCGCTGGGTGCCGCTGGGGTACGTGATTGGTGTTGTGCTGCTGTTGGTGGTGGACATCATGGGCCACAACGCCATGGGCGCGACGCGCTGGATCAACATCCCCGGGGTGATCCGCTTCCAGCCCTCGGAGTTCATGAAAATCCTGATGCCGGCGACCATTGCCTGGTATCTGTCCAAGCGCACGTTGCCGCCGCAGCTCAAACACGTCGGCATCAGCCTGATGCTGATCGGTGTGCCGTTCATATTGATCGTGCGGCAGCCTGATCTCGGGACTTCGCTGCTGATTCTCGCCGGCGGCGCGTTCGTGCTGTTCATGGGCGGACTGCGCTGGCGCTGGATTCTCAGCGTGCTGGCGGCGGCAGTCCCGGTGTCGGTGGCGATGTGGTTTTTCATCATGCACGACTACCAGAAGCAGCGAATCCTGACCTTCCTCGACCCCGAGAGCGATCCATTGGGAACGGGCTGGAACATCATTCAGTCGAAAGCCGCGATCGGTTCCGGCGGCGTATTCGGTAAAGGCTGGTTGCTCGGCACCCAGTCGCACCTCGACTTCCTGCCGGAAAGTCATACCGACTTCATCATTGCCGTGCTCGGCGAAGAGTTCGGTCTGGTGGGCATTTGCGCCCTGTTGCTGATCTATCTGTTGCTGATTGGCCGGGGGCTGGTGATCACCGCTCAGGCGCAAACGCTGTTCGGCAAATTGCTCGCCGGCGCGCTGACCATGACGTTTTTTGTTTACGTTTTCGTCAACATCGGTATGGTCAGTGGCCTGTTGCCGGTTGTGGGGGTGCCGTTGCCGTTCATTAGCTACGGAGGAACTTCGCTGGTAACGCTGCTGTCAGCGTTTGGGGTTTTGATGTCGATCCATACCCATCGCAAGTGGATCGCACAGGTTTGAATAAGGTGAAGAGTGCAATGCAAGTAATGCGTGGCTGGGCGACTCGATGCGCGCCAGTGGTAGGCCTGATGGGCCTCCTGGGCAGCATGCAGGAAGCGCTGGCCGGCGAATACGAAGGCTCGCCTCAGGTGGCCGAATTCGTCGGTGAAATGACCCGCGACTACGGTTTCGCCGGTGAGCAATTGATGGCGGTGTTCCGCGAGGCTCAGCGCAAGCAGGCGATTCTCGATGCCATCTCCAGACCCGCCGAGCGGGTTAAACAGTGGAAAGAATACCGCCCGATGTTCATCACCGACGCGCGCATTGCTCGTGGTGTGGATTTCTGGCGTCAGCACGAGGCGACTTTGGCCCGTGCCGAGCAGGAATACGGCGTGCCGGCACAAGTCATCGTGTCGATCATCGGCGTTGAAACCTTTTTCGGACGTAATACCGGTAATTACCGGGTGATCGATGCCTTGTCGACGCTCGGTTTCGACTATCCTCCCCGTGCCGAATTTTTCCGCAAGGAACTGCGTGAGTTTCTGCTGCTGGCCCGTGAAGAACAGGTCGATCCTTTGACCCTCAAAGGCTCGTACGCCGGGGCGATGGGCTTGCCGCAGTTCATGCCGAGCAGCTTTCGCGCCTATGCGGTGGATTTCGACGGTGACGGCCACATCAATATCTGGAACAACCCGGATGATGCGATCGGCAGCGTCGCCAGCTACTTCAAGCGTCACGGCTGGGTCGCCGGTGAGCCGGTGGTCAGCCGCGCCGATGTCCGTGGCGAGCAGGTCGATGAAGGCCTGACCACCGGTATCGAGCCGACGAAAACGGTCGGAGAGTTGCGGGCGCTGGGCTGGTCAAGTCATGATGCGCTGCGCGATGATATGCCGGTGACTGCATTTCGCCTCGAAGGCGACAACGGCCCTGAATACTGGATGGGCCTGAAGAATTTCTACGCGATCACGCGTTATAACCGCAGCGTGATGTACGCCATGGCCGTACATCAACTGTCTGAACAGCTGGTACAAGCACGGGGCGTCAAGTAATGCAGGCATTGCCTAACAGTAAACCCCTGAAGCTGCTGGCCTTCGCTGCGTTGGCAGTGTTGGTCGCCAGTTGTTCGACCAGCCGCTCGCCAACGCAGAAAACCTCCAATACCGCCGTGCGGGCGCAGCCTGGCCTGGACATCAACCGCGCGCACAAAGACGGCGCGCCATGGTGGGACGTCGATGTTTCGCGCATCCCGGATGCCACGCCGACCCTGCACACCGGCCCGTACAAGGCCAACCCGTACACCGTACTGGGCAAGACCTATTTCCCGTTGCAGGAATCCAAGACTTACGTCGCTTCGGGCACGGCGTCCTGGTACGGCACCAAGTTCCATGGTCAGAACACCGCCAACGGCGAGGTCTACGACCTCTACGGCATGAGCGCCGCCCACAAGACATTGCCACTGCCGAGTTACGTTCGGGTGACCAACCTGGACAACAACCGCACAGTGATTCTGCGGGTCAACGACCGTGGGCCGTTCTACTCCGACCGGATCATCGACTTGTCCTACGCCGCCGCGAAAAAGCTTGGCTACGCCGAAACCGGCACCGCGCGGGTCAAGGTCGAAGGCATTGATCCCCAGCAGTACTGGGCCGCGAAAGGCCGTCCGGCGCCGCTGATGCTCAACGAGCCGCAAGTGGCGCAGAATAGCGCCCCGGTAATCACCGCCTCGGCCGGCACCGTCGAGCAGTGGACACCGCCGCCGCAGCAACATGCCTCTGACACCGTTCCGGTGCCGATGAGCGCAAAAAAAAACGCTTCTGCAACAGCAACTGGCCAGTATCTGCAGGTGGGCGCGTTCGCCAACCCGGACGCTGCAGAACTGCTGAGGTCGAAGCTCAGCGGGATGGTGAGCGCTCCGGTGTTCATCAGTTCGATCGTGCGCAATCAGCAGACTCTGCACCGGGTGCGCCTGGGGCCGATCGGTTCGCCGGGTGAAATTGCCCAGGTACAGAACAGCGTGCGCCTGGCCAACCTTGGTTCGCCAAGTGTGGTCACCGAGTAAGCAAAACGTAGAACTTGATTGACGATTCGCCAGCGATTGGGGGGTGAATCAGGTTGTTGGCTCGTCGAAGAACAAAAGCCCGGCAAGGGTGACTGGAGTGAGCAACTGAACACGCGATGGCTCGTTAGAAAGTCATCTGATTAAATTTTGTCCGCAAGGACAGTTTCCATTAGCGATTTCGAGAGACGGATGAACATCACCACCTTTGCCAAACGCCTGTGTCTGCTAGTCCCGCTGCTCCTCTCGCCAGCCGCCTTCGCGGCCGAGATGATGCCGTCGCCACCGCAACTGGCCGCCAAAGCCTACGTTCTGATGGATGCCAGCAGCGGCAACGTGCTGGTCGAGAACAATGGCGATCAGCGTCTGCCACCGGCCAGCCTGACCAAGCTGATGACCGCGTACATCGCGACCCTGGAAATCCGTCGCGGCCAGATCGGTGAAAACGATCCGGTGACCGTCAGCGAAAACGCCTGGCGCACCGGCGGTTCGCGGATGTTCATCAAGGTTGGCTCGCAGGTTACTGTCAGCGACCTGCTGCACGGCATCATCATCCAGTCCGGCAACGATGCCAGCGTCGCGCTGTCCGAGCACATCGCCGGCAGCGAAGACGCTTTCGCCGACCTGATGAACAAGACTGTGACTGATCTGGGCATGACCAACACCCACTTCATGAACCCGACCGGTCTGCCAAACCCTGAGCACTACTCGTCGGCTCACGACATGGCGATCCTGGCCCGTGCGATCATCCACGAAGACCCGGCTCACTACGCGATCTACTCGCAGAAAGAGTTCTTCTGGAACGGTATCAAGCAGCCTAACCGCAACCTGCTGCTGTGGCGTGACAAGACCGTCGACGGTCTGAAAACCGGTCACACCGACGAAGCCGGCTACTGCATGGTGTCCTCGGCTGTGCGTGACGGTCAGCGCCTGATCGCCGTGGTGTTCGGCACCAACAGCGAAGTGGCCCGTGCTGCTGAAACCCAGAAGCTGCTGACGTATGGCTTCCGCTTCTTCGAAACCCAGACCTTCTATCAGAAGGGTACCGAACTGGCTCAGGCCCCGGTGTGGAAAGGCACCACCAATCAAGTCAAGGCCGGCCTGGCTGAAGACCTGACCATGACCCTGCCAAAAGGCCAGCTGAAGAAGCTTGCTGCGAGCATGACCATGAACCCGCAACTGGTTGCGCCAATCGCCAAGGGCGACGTGATCGGTAAAGTCGAAGTCAAACTGGAAGACAAGGTCGTGCACAGCGCTGACCTGATCGCTCTGGATGGCGTCGAGGAGGGTGGTATCTTCCGCCGCATGTGGGATAGCATCCGTCTATTCTTCTACGGCTTGTTCAACTGATTTGTGTTGACCTGCATGGCCCCGCCCCGATCCGGCGCGGGGCCATGTGCGTTACCACGGCTTGCGCTCTAGAGGCCGTTACGCCATGACCGATACCGAAGTAAAGGCGCCAAAGATCGAATTCCCTGTCACGGATTATCCCGTTAAGGTGATCAGCGATACCGGTGTGGGCAACAAAGACAAGATCATCGACATCGTCAAGAAACACGCGACCATCAATGATGAGCGCATCGACGAGCGTCAAAGCACCAACGGCAAGTACACCACCATTCAGTTGCACATCGTCGCGACCGACCAGGATCAGCTGTACAACATCAACAGCGAACTGCGGGCGACCGGCTTCGTGCACATGGTGTTGTGATGCCGGGCACGCTGGGCTTTCGTGAGCTCGGCCAGATGGCTTACGAGCCGGTCTGGCATGCCATGCAACGTTTTACCAACGAACGCGGCAGCGATGCCGCCGACGAAATCTGGCTCGTCGAACACCCGCCGGTGTTCACTCAGGGCCAGGCCGGCAAGGCCGAACATCTGCTACTGCCGGGTGATATCCCGGTGGTGCAGGTCGATCGCGGCGGGCAGGTGACTTATCATGGTCCCGGCCAGTTGGTGGCCTACCTGCTGCTGGATGTACGCAAGCTGGGTTTCGGCGTGCGTGATCTGGTCAGTCGCATGGAGCTTTGCCTGATTGAATTGCTGGCCAGCTACGGGGTGACCGCAGCGGCCAAGCCAGACGCTCCCGGCGTGTACGTCGACGGAGCGAAAATCGCTTCTCTGGGTTTGCGGATTCGCCACGGTTGTTCCTTTCATGGCCTGGCCCTGAACGTGGATATGAACCTGGAACCGTTTCGACGGATTAATCCCTGCGGCTATGCCGGGCTGGCGATGACCCAGCTGAGCGACCACGCAGGATCGATTGAATTTGCCGAGGTAAGTGCCCGGCTGCGCGCGCAGCTCGTCAAACACCTCGACTATGCTGAGCAGACGACCCTGACGGGCGGAATCGACTGATATGACTACTGATGCAGTGCAAACCATGATCCCGACGCTCGACGTGACCGAGCGCCCGGCCCCGCGTCCCAAGGTAGAAGCCGGCGTCAAGCTGCGCGGCGCCGAGAAGGTTGCACGCATCCCGGTAAAGATCATTCCGACCACCGAACTGCCGAAAAAACCTGACTGGATCCGCGTGCGCATCCCGGTTTCGCCGGAAGTCGACCGTATCAAGAGCCTGCTGCGCAAACACAAGCTGCACAGCGTTTGCGAAGAAGCGTCCTGCCCGAACCTTGGCGAGTGCTTCTCCGGCGGCACCGCGACCTTCATGATCATGGGTGACATCTGCACCCGTCGCTGCCCGTTCTGCGACGTCGGCCACGGTCGTCCGAAACCACTGGACGTCAACGAGCCGGAAAGCCTGGCCATCGCCATTGCCGACCTCAAGCTCAAGTACGTGGTGATCACCTCGGTTGACCGTGACGACCTGCGTGACGGCGGTGCCCAGCACTTTGCCGATTGCATCCGCGAGATCCGCAAACTGTCGCCGAACGTGCAACTTGAAACGCTGGTCCCGGACTACCGTGGCCGCATGGACGTCGCGCTGGAAATCACCGCCGCCGAGCCGCCGGATGTGTTCAACCACAACCTGGAAACCGTGCCGCGCCTGTACAAGGCTGCGCGCCCGGGTTCGGACTACCAGTGGTCGCTGACCCTGCTGCAACGCTTCAAGCAGATGATGCCGCACATCCCGACCAAATCCGGCCTGATGCTGGGTCTGGGCGAGACCGACGAAGAAGTCATCGAAGTGATGAAGCGCATGCGCGAACACGACATCGACATGCTGACCCTCGGTCAGTACTTGCAGCCGTCGCGCAGCCACTTGCCGGTGCAGCGTTTCGTGCACCCGGACACCTTCGCCTGGTTCGCCGAGGAAGGTTACAAGATGGGCTTCAAGAACGTTGCCTCGGGCCCGCTGGTACGTTCCTCGTACCATGCCGACGAGCAGGCGAAACTGGTCAAGGCTGAGCTGCTGGGTTCCTGATCCGCCGCTGAACGTAAAAAATGCCCGCGAGACTTGAGTCTTCGCGGGCATTTTTTTACCTGTCCTACGCCAGGCGCTGACTTTTCCTGCAATGCGCGGGGCAGCAGAGCCTCTTCTGTTTCCTGCCGTTCCTGACTACTGTGTGGGCATGAGTTCACACAGGGAGATCCATGGATGACCGTTCGACCCACCCACACGCTTTTTCCCCATAAACCGGTACCGGCGTTGCCGTCAGAAGGTTTGATCGGCGTGATTGCGCCGGCCGGCCCTGGCGCGCTGGACACTGACAAAGCGGTGCAATGGATGCGCGCCCGGGGTTATGGGCTGAAAGTATTTCCTGGCGTCTACGCGAAGGACGGCTATCTGGCCGGGAGTGATGACGTTCGCCTCAACGATCTGCACGCCGCGTTCGCAGATCAGCAAGTTGACGCGATCATCTGCCTGCGCGGTGGTTACGGCACACCACGCCTGCTCGACCGCATCGACTACGATCTGCTGAGCCGTAACGCCAAACCGTTTGTCGGCTACAGCGACATCACCGCACTGCATCTGGCCATCAGTCGATATGCCGGGTTCGTGACCTTTCACGGGCCGCTGCTCAATGCCGATCTGCTGGGGGACAAGGAACCGCCGACGGTTACTTCGTTCTTCGCCATGCTGCGCGGCCAGTTGAAGGCGGGCAGTGTGCTCAGTCACCCGGTGGCGTATCCGTTGACCACCGTTGAACCTGGTATCGCCCACGGGCGGCTGCTGGGCGGCAATCTTGCGATGATCGCGGCCACCTTGGGCACGCCATACGAAATTGACGTCGAAGGCGTGATTCTGCTGATTGAGGACATCAACGAGCCGTTGTATCGCATTGATCGCCTGCTGACTCAAATGCGTCTGGCTGGCAAGTTGGCAAAGCTGCGCGGAGTGTTGGTCGGGGATGTGGCGGGAGTGGATGTCGCGGCGTTGAACCGCTTGCTCAAGCAGACATTTGAACCGTTGCGGATTCCGGTGTTATCGGGGTGGCGTAGCGGGCATTGCGATCCGAACCTGACGCTGCCGATGGGCGCGCTGGTGCGGCTGGATGCGGGGAAGCAGGAATTGATGCTGGAGCAGGATGTGGTGATCAAGGCTTAAAGGCTAGTCGCCTGATAGTCAGTCTTCGCGAGCAAGCTCGCTCCCACATTTGATCTGTGGCGTTCACAGAATCCATGTGGGAGCGAGCTTGCTCGCGAAGGCGCCATCAGCCCTGCAACCTACCCATTATTGGGTACGCAGGCTTTCCAGCAACTTATGCGTCGGATACCCATCCGCCGGCCAGCCAAACGACTGCTGGGCACTGCGAATCGCCTTGCGCGTATTGGCGCCGATGATCCCGTCAGCAGTGCCTGCATCGTAATTGCGCGCACTCAACAGTGTTTGCAACTCGATGCGCTCGGTGCGGCTCAGCGGCAGATCGTCTTTCGGCCAGGTGCCGTTGATCAAGCCACCGCCATTGAAACGCTCGGACAACAGGCTCACTGCCAGCGCGTAAGACGACGAGTTGTTGTACTTGAGGATCGCCCGGAAGTTATCGAGGATCAGGAACGCCGGCCCGCGATAGCCAGCCGGTAGCAGCAGGGCGGCGGACAGTTGTTCCGAGCCTGCCGGAACCTGCGCGCCGTTTGGCAGAATCACGCCCAACTGACGCCACTCGGCAACGCTCTTGCGAATCGCGCCATCGGCCAGCGTGTAGTTGAAGCTGCTCGGCAGTTGGACTTCGAAGCCCCACGGCTGGCCACGTTGCCAGCCAGAGCTTTGCAGGTAATGCGCGGTGGACGCCAGCGCATCCGCCGGGCTGCCCCAGATGTCGCGGCGACCGTCACCGTCGAAATCCACGGCGTGGGTGTTGTAGGTGGTCGGAATGAACTGGGTCTGGCCCATCGCGCCGGCCCAGGAGCCGAGCATCTTCTCCGGCGTGATATCGCCCTGTTGCAGGATCTGCAGGGCCGCAATCAGTTGCGCATGGGCAAAGCCCGGGCGCCGGCCTTCGTAGGCGAGGGTGGCCAGTGAGTTGATCACTGACTTGCTGCCCTGGAACTGGCCGAAATTGCTCTCCATGCCCCACACCGACACCAGCGCCTGGCGATCAACGCCATAACGCTGTTCGATGCTTTGCAGAATGTCAGCGTACTGGTTGATCAGCGCCTGACCTTTGCGTACGCGCAGCGGCGAGAGCGCGCCATCGAGGTATTCCCACACCGGACGGGAAAATTCCGGCTGGCTGCGGTCGGCGCGAATCACGCTGGCATCGAAGCTGACATTGGCAAAGGCGCGGTCAAACAGATCAGGACTGATCCCTGCGGCCAGCGCGTCCTTGCGGAACCCCGCCTGCCATTCGGCAAAGGTCTGGGTCGGCTGAAGATCGAGAGGGTCGGCGGACGGCACTACCGGCGGAATGATCGCTGGGGCCGTGGCAACAGGGGCGGCTTGAAGAGGTTGCGCGTCGGCGGCGGTAGGTTTTTCCGCGCAGGCGACAAGCAGAATGAAGCTGGAGGCAGCGATCATCTGGCGAACAGGCCAGCGACGGGAAAGACTTAGGGGCATGCACAGTTCCAGGAAAACGAATCAGGTGCAGACCTTAACATGAGCGAGGGGTACTGCGCTTTAAGCGGCCAGAAAGTAAGAAGCCTCCCAGCTGTCAGACTGGAAGGCTTCGCGGCGGTAGCTGCCTTTACCCTTGGTTGGTCGTTCCTGACGACTGCGGAACAAGGGTTGGGCGACGATGGATTTGGCCTTGTTGGGGCCGTGTTTCGCTGGCTTTTTGCTCATGAGGAATCTCTCGAGTGAGTGGTTTTGCGGGGGAAATAATCTGCCTATGTCGGGCGTCTGTCTATAGTGCAAATGCGGGCGTGCATTGTAGGAAACAAGAGCAAAAGATCGCAGCGTGCCGCAGCTCCTACAGGGATCGGTGTAGGAGCTGCCGAAGGCTGCGATCTTTTGATCTTATTCGGCAGGGAGTGAAAGTCGCTGGCCTGCCATCAATAGCGCCAGGCGGCTCAGGCTCATCCACGGCGAACCGGCAGCCTGGCCCTTGATCTGCGCATCGATGCGCTGAGCTTCCAGCAACAACTGCGCCCAGCGTTGCGCCGAGTAGCGTTGCAGGGCTTTGCTCATCAGCGGTTTGCGCTTGTCCCAGACAGGCGGTTTTGCCTGGCTGAAGCATTTGTCCAGCGGCGTGCCCTGGCTGTACTGCAGCGAGATGTTGGCCAGCAGGCGCAACTCCCGCGCCAGTGCCCACAGAATCACCGGCGGCTCGACACCCTCACCGCGCAAGCCCTCTAGCATACGCAACGCATGCGCCGGCTCGCCGTTGAGTACCGCATCGGTCAAACCAAACACGTCAAAACGCGCACTGTCCGCCACTGCGGCTTGCACCGTTTCAACGGTGATCTGGCCACCTTCAGCCATCAACTTGAGTTTTTCGATTTCCTGCGCAGCGGCGAGCAGGTTGCCTTCGACACGTGCAGCAATCAATTCGACCGCGTCCTGGCTGGCCGACAGTCCCGCTTGCGACAGACGTTGACGAATCCAGCTCGGCAGTTGGTTGGCATCCACAGGCCAGATCTGGATGAACTGGGTTTGCTGGCCTTCGACCAGCGCCTTGCCCCACTTGGTCTTCTGCGCACTGCCATCAAGCTTGGGCAAGCTGATCAGCAACACCGTGTCTTCAGCGGGACGCGAGCAGTATTCAATGAGGGCGGCAGCGCCCTTGTCTCCCGGTTTGCCGGAGGGCAGGCGCAGTTCCAAAAGGCGTTTTTCCGCGAACAACGACATGCTCGCACCGGCCTGCAACAATGTGCCCCAATCAAAATTGGCGTCGGCAGCGAAGACTTGGCGTTCATCAAAGCCCTGCTGGCGAGTAGCGCTGCGGATGGCGTCGGCGGCTTCCTGGCACAGCAGCGGGTCATCGCCGCTGATGATGTAGACCGGCGCAAGGGCGCCTTGCAGGTGTTTACCGAGTTGGGCGGGAGCTAGTTTCATAGGAAAGGTCGAACGGGGCGCCGGAGCGCCCCGAACGTCTTACTGCTGCGGAATTTCGAGCGGCGACTGGCGCGGGGTTTCCGCTTCAGCCTTTTGTGCCGCTTTCAGCGCATCGGCTTCAGCCCGAGCACGGTCGTTGGCTGCTTGCTGCAGTTGCTCGAGTTGACCCGGAGTCAGCTGTTGCAGACGCAGCATCATGCGTTGAACCAGCTCGCTGCGGATTTCGCGACGGGCGTCGTTGGCTTCCTGGTCGGAACCGACAAGGTTGTTGCCGTCGTGGATGAACACTTTCTGCACTTCAAGCTTGTCGCTCAGCAGGTTCAGATTGTGTTCGCCAACGATGTCGTAGTTCAGAACGGTATTAACCTGGTATTCGCCAGTACGGCCGGCACCGGCGTAGCTGAGGATGCGCTGGTTTTCCTGTTCGTCAGACAGGTACAGCTTGTACGGCGCACCGGTGTAAACCTTGACGCCGCTGGACTCCAGGATTTGACGCAACTGAGTGACCGTCTCGCCGTAGGCATTACGTGCGCTCAGGTCGAGTTCCTTGATGGTCAGTTCAGTAGTGCCAGTGCCACGCAGCTGGAAACCGCAGGCGCTCAACAGCACAGCGAGGCCCATCACCAGCAAGTTGCGTTTGATCATTGTGTTGCTCCCCTTGAAACCATGTGGGCCGATCGTGCGGCCCGAAAGGTTTTACAGGGCGCCAGGCTGACCTGACGCCCAATCCAATTTAGCTGGCGACAATGTTGACCAGTTTGCCCGGCACCACAATCACTTTGCGAATGGTCAGACCGTCGACGAAACGCAGCACGTTTTCGTTGATGCGGGCTGCCGCTTCCACTTCTTCACGGGTCGCGGTGGCCGGCATTTCGATCTGGCCGCGCAGCTTGCCGTTGACCTGGATAACCAGGGTCAGGCTGTCCTGTACCAATGCACTTTCGTCCACCGCCGGCCAGCCTGCGTCGATCACCGGTTCAGCATGACCCAATTGATTCCACAGTTCGTGGCTGATGTGCGGAGTGATCGGTGCCAGCAGCAGCGTTACCGCTTCCAGGCCTTCCTGCAGCAGCGCGCGATCCTGTTCGGTGCCTTGCGCGGCTTTTTCCAGCACGTTCATCAGCGTCATCACCTGGGCGATGGCGGTGTTGAATTTGTGGTTCTGGCCGACGTCGTGGCTGGCCTGCTTGATGGCCAGGTGGATCGAACGGCGTACGGCTTTCTGCTCGTCGTTCAGGCCGGCGACATCCAGTTTGCCTGGCAAGCCGAGGGTCACGTGGGCTTGCGCCAGACGCCAGACGCGCTTGAGGAAACGGTGCGAGCCTTCAACGCCGGAGTCGGACCATTCGGCACTCATGTCAGGCGGCGAGGCGAACATCATGAACAGGCGGCAGGTATCGGCGCCGAACTGATCGATCATCGACTGCGGGTCGACGCCGTTGTTCTTCGACTTGGCCATCTTCTCGGTGCCACCGATTTCCACCGGCAGGCCGTCGGATTTCAGCTTGGCGCTGATGACCTTGGCTTTGCTGTCGCGCTCGAGTTCCACGTCCGCCGGGTTGAACCAGGTGTAGGCACCGTTGGCTTCGCGACGATAGTAAGTCTCGGCGATCACCATGCCTTGGGTCAGCAGGTTCTTGAACGGCTCGTTGGAGCTGACCAGACCTTCGTCACGCATCAATTTGTGGAAGAAGCGCGCGTAGAGCAGGTGCAGAATCGCGTGTTCGATACCACCGATGTACTGATCCACCGGCAGCCAGTGGTCAGCGGCGGATTTTTCCACCAGACCGCCTTCAAAGTGCGGCGAGGCGTAACGGGCGTAGTACCACGACGACTCGACGAAGGTGTCCATGGTGTCGGTTTCACGCTTGGCAGGCTGGCCGCATTTCGGGCAGGTGCACTCGTAAAACTCGGGCATGCGCGCCAGCGGCGAACCGGCGCCGTCCGGCACCACGTCTTCCGGCAGGACGACAGGCAGTTGCTCTTCCGGCACCGGCACATCACCGCAAGCGTCGCAGTGGATGATCGGGATCGGGCAGCCCCAGTAGCGCTGACGGCTGATGCCCCAGTCGCGCAGGCGGAACTGGGTGCGCGAGGCGCCGAGTTCTTTCTTGATCAGGGCGACTTCCATGGCGTCGAACGCGCCGGCGAAGTCGAGGCCGTCGAACTCGCCGGAGTTGATCAGCGTGCCGTGCTCGCCATAGGCGTCTTGCCATGGCTCAGGATTGGTCTCGCCGGAGCTGGTACGCACCACCGATTTCACCGGCAGGTTGTACTTGTGGGCGAATTCGAAATCGCGCTCGTCGTGCGCCGGTACGGCCATTACGGCGCCGTCGCCGTAGTGCATCAGCACATAGTTGGCGACCCATACCGGGAGTTTTTCACCGGTCAGCGGGTGCTCGACGAACAGGCCGGTCGGCAGGCCTTTTTTCTCTTGAGTGGCGACGTCGGCTTCAGCGACGCTGCCGCCCTTGCATTCAGCGATGAACGCTTGCAGCTCAGGATTGTTCTTCGCGGCCAGGGTGGCCAGCGGGTGTTCGGCCGCCACGGCGACATAGGTCGCGCCCATCAGGGTGTCCGGACGGGTGGTGAAGACTTTCAGGGTACCGGCTTCGCCGATCGAGTCGACGTTGTACGGGAACTGCACTTCCATGCCGCGGGATTTGCCGATCCAGTTGCGCTGCATGGTCTTGACCTGTTCAGGCCAGCCAGTCAGTTCGTCGAGGCTCTCCAGCAACTCATCCGCGTAGGCGGTGATCTTGAAGTAGTACATCGGGATTTCGCGCTTTTCGATCAGCGCGCCGGAACGCCAGCCGCGACCGTCGATCACTTGCTCGTTGGCCAGAACGGTCTGGTCGACCGGGTCCCAGTTCACAGTGCCGTTTTTGCGGTAGATCACACCTTTTTCGAACAGGCGGGTGAACAGCCATTGTTCCCAGCGGTAGTAATCCGGCTTGCAGGTGGTCACTTCGCGGGACCAGTCAACGGCCAGGCCAAGACTGCGCAGCTGCGACTTCATGTAGGCGATGTTTTCGTAGGTCCATTTGGCTGGCGCTACGTTGTTCTTCATCGCGGCGTTTTCCGCCGGCATGCCGAAGGCGTCCCAACCCATCGGTTGCAGAACGTTCTTGCCTTGCATGCGCTGATAGCGGGAGATCACGTCGCCGATGGTGTAGTTGCGCACGTGCCCCATGTGTAGCTTGCCGCTGGGGTAAGGGAACATCGACAGGCAGTAGTAGGTTTCCTTGCCTGGCTGTTCACTGACTTCAAAGGACTTTTGCTCGTCCCAGAACGACTGGGCGGCGGCTTCGATTTCACGGGGCTGATATTGTTCGTGCATGGCTACTTTTGTACTGGATAGGGGTGGCCTAATCCTCTTCAACGCAGGTTCCGGGGTGGCCCGGACGAGCTGGAAGTGGAATTACAGGAAGCGCCGTAGCATACATGACCGCGCTTGGCCTAGGGAAACCCTGATTACAGCTACATACGCCGCAATACATGCAGCAGGGGCCGTTGGTCGCGGCGTGCAGCCGGTTTGTGCAGCGAAGCTAAGCTCTAACTGGGGAGTGAGTCTTATCTTCAATGAGGTGAGGGATGGTGGAGCAACGGCAAAAAAACGTGACTAAACCCGAGTTGTACGAGAGGTTGATCGACCGTCTGGGTATGGCCCTGGACGCAGTAAAAACCGCTGACCGGCTGCGCGACGAGCGCCCCCTGGAACTGGAATTGCGTGGCTTGAGTCCCGCTGAGTTCAAACTGGTCAAGGCCTATCTGGATCGCAGTGAACGTGAAACGCATGGCTGCCTGTCACAAGCAGTGAAACAGCTCGATGCAGCACATTCGGCCAAGGTCATCTGGCTCAAGGACAAGGCGCCCGGCAGAGACACCGTCAAAGTACGTGCTCTGCAGGCCAAGTAAGCGCATGGCAGGTCAAGAACCGGATCTTTTTCAACAGGATCCCACCTATCGGTTGTAACGCATTATTAACACTCTTAGGCTTCGGGCATCTGTGGAGATGCCCGATGCCTTTTCGTTATTTCATCAAACAACTTCTGTTGCCGCCCGGCATTCTTTTGCTGCTGTTGCTGGCCGCGTGGTGGCTGCGCCGCTCGCGACCGCGCCTCGCCGGAGTGTGCTTTGCCATTGGCTTTGGCGGCTTCTGGCTGATGAGCCTGCCGGTGGTGGTGCAATGGGGCGCCAAGGCATTGGAGCGCGAGCCACCCCTGGCCCGTGAAGAGTGGGCCATGCTGGCGCAACGGGCTGACGCCATTGTGGTGCTGGGTTCCGGTCGCGAGCGCGGTGATCTGGCGTGGGGTGAGGACCAGCCGACCGGCGTCGGTCTTGAGCGCCAGCGTTATGCGGCTCGATTGGCCAAGGCGTCCGGACTGCCGATTCTGACCACGGGCGGACTGCATTATGGAACGCCGCCGACCGAGGCGAAGTTGATGGCCGACTCATTGCGCGACGATTTCGGCGTGACGGTGCGCTGGCAGGAAGGCGAAAGCCGCACTACTTGGGAAAACGCCACGTTCAGTGCCGATATCCTGTTGCCGCAGGGCATCAAGCGTGTGGTCGTGGTGACCCAGGCCTGGCACATGCCGCGCTCGGTGTGGAGTTTTCAGCAAGCAGGTTTTGAAGTGGTGCCGGCGCCGGTCGGCTTCTTGGGCACTGATAACGCGAGACCGTTTGGTGGTTGGTTGCCGGAATTCAAGTCGATCTGGCAGAGCGGGCAGTTGCTCAATGAAGCGGTGGGGCAGGTAGGGTATTCGCTGTTTTACCGCTGAAGATCAAAAGATCGCAGTCTGCGGCAGCGCCTACATTGGGATTTGCGTTTTCCCTGTAGGAGCTGCCGCAGGCTGCGATCTTTTGCTTTAAAGGGTTTTCGACATCCGGCTCGCCATCAGCGCCCAGCCAAACAGCAACAGGCAGACAATCATCAGCGGCCACGAGCGATATTGCAGATACGGCGTCAGGTTGTGCATCGGCACCACTTCGCCGTACAGCACGCCCTGTTCGAACTGCGGAATCTGCTCAGTGATTTGCCCGAACGGGTTGATCAAGCCGGTGACACCGTTATTGGTCGCGCGAATCATCCAGCGACCGGCTTCCAGCGCACGCATCTGCGCCATCTGCAAATGTTGCAGCGGGCCGATCGAGGTGCCGAACCAGGTGTCGTTGCTGATCGTCAGCAGCAAATCACTGCGCGCCGACAGCCCGGCGGCAAAGTCCGGGTACACCACTTCGTAGCAGATGAACGGTGCAATCTGGTAACCCTTCGCCTGCAACAGTGCTTGATCCGCTGGGCCACGGGCGAAGTCGGACATCGGCAAATCGAAGAAGGCGATCAAGCCACGCAGGATGTCCTGCAGCGGCACGTATTCGCCGAACGGCACCAGTTTCTGCTTGAGGTAAGTGCCATCGCCTTCGCCGACCACGGTGATGCCGTTGAAGAAGCGTTTTTCGTGACGAACCATTTCGCGAATCGGTACGCCGGTGATCAGTGCTGATTTACGCTCAGCGGCGAAGTTGCCCATCATGCTCAAGTAGCCCTCGGCGGACTCCTTGAGTACGGGTACGGCGGTTTCCGGCCAGATCAGCAGGTCGACCGGTTTCGAACGGAAACTCAGATCGCGGTACAACGCCAACTGCGCGTTAAGCTCGGCCGGATCCCATTTCATGCTTTGCGCGACGTTGCCCTGAATCGCAGCAACGCTCAAAGGCGCGCCCGACGGACTCGTCCAGGCGTGACCCTTAAGCGCGAAACCCGCCACCCAAGGCCCGACCAACAGCACCAGACCGACGACAACAAAAGCTTTGCGGCGGCTTTGCAGCAAACGCGGCGCGTTGTAGATCAGCGCAGCAGTCAGTGCCAGCACGAACCCCACGAGCCACATACCGCCGACTGGCGCAAGCCCGGCCAACGGACCATCGAGCTGGCTGTAACCCGAGTACAGCCACGGGAAACCGGTGAGGAACCAGCCACGAAACATTTCCTGACCAACCCACAGCGCAGCAAACGCGAGGGCGTCGGCCAGCGGTGCTTCGTTGCGACGCAACCAGCGCGCCCAAATCCAGGCGGGCAGGGCGAAGAACCAGGCAATCGCGGCGGTAAACAGCAGCATCAGAAACCCGGCCAGTAGCACCGAAGCGCCGCCGAAATGGTGGATGCTGTAATAGATCCAGCTGGTGCCGGCGCCGAACAGGCCGAAACCGAAGCACCAGCCACGGCCCAGCGCCTGGCGCGGACTCAGCTCACGCAAACCGGCATAGAACAAGCCGACCGCCAGCAAAGCCAGCGGCCAGATGTTGAAAGGTGCCAGAGCGAACGTGGTGATTGCACCGGCCGCCACGGCCAGCAGGTTACCGGGCCAGCCGGGGCGGGTTGTCCAGCGCATTTCAGTCCTTAAATTTACCGGGCGATAGGTGTCAGTCGCAGCAAGTGAATCCGACGGCTGTCGGCGTTCAGGATGCGGAAACGATAGGCGCCGATTTCAGTGATTTCGTTGCGTTTTGGCAAGTGCCCGAACGCGCTCATCACTAGACCGCCGACGGTGTCGAACTCGTCGTCGGAGAACTCGCTGTCGAAGAACTCGTTGAAGTTCTCGATCGGCGTCAGGGCCTTGATCAGGAAATCACCACTTGGCAGCGGCTTGATGTAGCTGTCTTCTTCGACGTCGTGCTCGTCTTCGATGTCGCCGACGATCTGTTCGAGCACGTCTTCAATGGTCACCAGACCGGCCACGCCGCCGTATTCGTCGATGACGATGGCCATGTGGTTGTGGTTGGCGCGGAATTCACGCAGCAACACGTTCAGACGCTTGGACTCCGGTACGAACGTGGCCGGGCGCAGCAGATCCTTGATGTTGAAGCTGTCGCCGTTCTCCTTGAGGATCAGCGGCAGCAGATCCTTGGCCAGCAGCACGCCCATCACGTCGTCATGGCTTTCACCGATGACCGGATAGCGCGAGTGGGCCGAGTCGACCACGGCCGGGAGGAATTCGCGGGGTGTCTGGGTCGCCTTGATGCTGATCATCTGCGAACGCGGCACCATGATGTCGCGTACTTGCAGGTCAGCCACCTGAATGGCGCCTTCGACGATGGCCAGCGCTTCGCTGTCCAGCAGTTTGTTCTGATGTGCATCACGCAGCAGCTCAAGAAGCTCCTGACGGTTCTTCGGCTCGTGGGCAAAAGCCTGGGTCAGTTTACCCAGCCATGACTTCTGCCCGTTGCTCGATCGATCTTCGCTCATAGCGATTACTCTGAATCCTTTGTTGTAACGATAGGGGATGTTTCGGTTTCGTCGTCCGCGTACGGATCGGGATAGCCCAATTCGGCAAGCAACTCGCGTTCCAGTGCTTCCATTTCTTCGGCTTCTTCGTCATCTATATGGTCGTAACCAAGCAGATGCAAGCAGCCGTGAATGACCAGATGTGCCCAATGGGCCTTTAGTTCCTTGCCTTGTTCGGCGGCTTCACGCTCAACCACGGCCACGCAGATCACCAGATCGCCGAGCAATGGGATGTCGAGAAACTCGTCGGGCACGTCAGCAGGGAACGACAGGACGTTGGTCGCGTAATCCTTGTGGCGCCAGGTGTGGTTGAGTTCGCGACCTTCTTCCTCGTCGACCAGACGAATGGTCATTTCCGAGTCGGCGGTGCGCTGTCGCAGGGCCAGTTCGCACCACAGGCGGAAGTCGGCTTCACTCGGCGCGTTCGCTTCAGTCGCGACTTGCAGGTCTAGCTCAAGCATTTCGCGGGGTGTCCTTGGGTGCTTCGTCACGGTTTTCGAAGCGCTCGTAGGCTTCGACGATCCGCTGGACCAAAGGATGGCGCACGACGTCTTTAGGCTGGAAATGCGTGAAGCTGATGCCCGGCACGTCTTTGAGCACTTCGATCACATGGTGCAGACCCGATTTGGTGCCTTTCGGCAGGTCGACTTGGGTGATGTCACCGGTGATGACTGCGGTAGAGCCGAAGCCGATGCGGGTCAGGAACATCTTCATCTGTTCGACGGTGGTGTTCTGACTCTCGTCGAGAATGATGAAGCTGTTGTTCAGCGTGCGACCGCGCATGTAAGCCAGCGGTGCAACTTCGATCACTTGACGTTCGATCAGCTTGGCGACGTATTCGAAGCCGAGCATCTCGTAAAGCGCGTCGTAGAGCGGGCGCAGGTACGGGTCGATCTTCTGCGACAGGTCGCCGGGCAGGAAGCCGAGTTTTTCACCCGCTTCAACCGCCGGACGCACCAGCAGGATGCGCCGGATCTGCTCGCGCTCCAGTGCATCGACAGCGCAGGCCACGGCCAGATAGGTCTTGCCGGTACCGGCCGGACCAATGCCGAAGTTGATGTCGTTGCCGAGGACTTCCTTCACGTAGCGCAGTTGATTCAAGCCGCGCGGGCGAATCATGCCTTTCTTGGTCCGCAGGGCGACGGAGGCTTCGGCGGGGGCGTGATTGTCCAGCTCGACAACGGCCGATTCCTGCAGGAACAGGTGAACGGTATCTGGCGACAGCTCTGAACCTTTGGTTTCCCGGTACAGGCGACGAATCAGATTTTCCGCAGACGTGGTGTGTTTGGGGTCGCCGATCAGCTCGAACTGGTTTCCGCGGTTGCGGATCTCGATCGTCAGGCGCTGTTCGATCAAGCGCAAATGCTCGTCGAATTGCCCGCACAGATTGGCGAAGCGGCGAGCCTCAAAGGGCTCGAGGATAAAACGATGTGGTTCTATGGGTGCGTTCAAGGTCGTATTTAGCCGCCCTGGGGCAATTAAGATGAAATCAAGGATAACGCCAGAGGCTTGGGTGCGAAAGCTCTTAAATGGATGAGTACATTCTGAAGAACAATGCTGTCCACTGTGGGAGCTGGCTTGCCAGCGATGAGGCCATCAAGTCCAGCGAAGATGTTGCCAGTTACGCCGCTATCGCTGGCAAGCCAGCTCCCACAGGTTTCTCTGTGCTTCTGATATCTGTTACTGGATCAGCGAGCCGCGCAGCGAGTGCGGTTGGGCCGCGTCAATGTGCACGTCGGCGAACTGGCCGATCAGGGTTGGATTGTCGCAGCGGAAGTTGACGATACGATTATTCTCGGTGCGCCCTTGCAGCTCGCCCGGGTCTTTCTTCGAGTAATCGGTCACCAGAATGCGCTGGACCGAGCCGACCATTTGTCGGCTGATCTCGAAGCCTTGCTGATTCAGGCGATGTTGCAGCGCGTTCAGACGCTCCTTCTTCAGCTCTTCCGGGGTGTCGTCGACTAGATCGGCAGCCGGGGTGCCCGGACGCTGGCTATAAACGAAGGAATAAGAGAAGTCGAAACCGACGTCGGCAATCAGCTTCATGGTCTGTTCGAAATCTTTCTCGGTCTCGCCGGGGAAGCCGACGATAAAGTCCGAGCTGATGCAGATCCCCGGCACAGCAGCGCGCAGTTTGCGCAGCTTGGATTTGTACTCAAGCGCCGTATGGTTGCGCTTCATCGCCGCGAGAATCCGGTCGGAGCCCGATTGCACCGGCAAGTGCAGGTGCTTCACCAGCTCTGGCACATCGGCGTGGGCCTGGATCAGGCTGTCGGAGAATTCCAGCGGGTGCGAAGTGGTGTAGCGAATGCGGTCGATGCCATCGATGGCGGCGACTACGCGGATCAGTTCGGCGAGATCGGCCAGACGACCGTCATGGGTAGTGCCGCGATAGCCGTTGACGTTCTGCCCCAGCAGGGTCACTTCGCGCACGCCGTTTTCGGCGAGGTGGATGACTTCGGCGATTACATCATCGAACGGTCGGCTGACTTCTTCGCCACGGGTGTAAGGCACCACGCAGAACGTGCAGTACTTGCTGCAACCTTCCATCACCGACACATAGGCGCTTGGGCCATCGATGCGCGGCTCGGGCAAGTGGTCGAATTTTTCGATTTCCGGGAACGACACGTCGACTTGCGGCAGCTTGGTGACGCGCGCGGCGTCGATCATTTCCGGCAGACGGTGCAGGGTCTGCGGGCCAAAGACCACGTCGACGTACGGTGCGCGATCACGAATCGCCGCGCCTTCCTGGCTGGCCACGCAACCGCCTACGGCGATCACCATGTCCGGGTTGGCCAGTTTCAGTTCGCGCCAGCGACCCAGCTGCGAATACACGCGATCCTGGGCGCGCTCGCGGATCGAGCAGGTGTTGAGCAGAATCACGTCAGCGTCTTCCGCGCGGGCGGTGACTTCCAGGGCCTGATGTTCACCCAGCAGATCGACCATGCGCGAGCTGTCGTACTCGTTCATCTGGCAACCGTGGGTTTCGATGTAAAGCTTCTTGGCCATGGATTAGGGTCATCACGTGATTCAAAGAACCGCGCATTATAGGGAACAAGCCATCAGGTTCCTACCGCTGTGCGTCTGGTGGCTATGCTATAGTTCGCGCCCTCATTTTTATCCCCGATGTTATCCGCCCGCCATGACCAAACGCGAAGCTCCAATCTACAAGGTGATTTTCCTCAACCAGGGCCAGGTGTTCGAAATGTACGCCAAGCAGATCTATCAAAGTGATCTGTGGGGCTTTCTGGAAGTGGAAGAGTTCGTCTTTGGCGAGCGCACGCAAGTGGTCGTCGACCCGAGCGAAGAAAAGCTCAAGGCGCAATTCGAAGGCGTGGTGCGCAGCTTTGTGCCGATGCATTCGATCGTGCGCATCGACGAAGTGGAACGTCTGGGCACCCCGAAAATCAGCGAAGCCCGCGGTGCGGTGGGCAATGTGATGCCGTTTCCGGTGCCGATGCCTGAGAAGTAAGCCGTTCAGATGATCGTTCCCACGCTCTGCGTGGGAATGCCGCCTTCGACGCTCTGCGTCGGTGACGCGGAGCGTCACGGGATGAATTCCCACGCAGAGCGTGGGAACTATCGCTGATCAGGGAAGGGGCGAGAACGGCGTCCGCCCATCGGCGCTCTGCAGTTCCATCAGGTATTTGCGGAAAATCTGCCCGAGCACCTGGGTGGCGGTCTCAAGATCTTCGCGGGACATTTTTTCGGAGACTTCGTCGGCGGTGTCCAGCGCATCTTCAGCGCCGTTGACCGCGGCCATCTTCAGCACGATGTACGCCTGAATGTTGTTGGCCTGCACGCCTTCACCGTGGAAAAACATCGTGCCGAGCTTGAATTGCGCCTGAGCGTGGCCTTGCAACGAGGCTTTTTCGAAGTAGCTCAAGGCTTGATTGAGGTCGCGCGGCGCATTCTTGCCGTCGTAGTAGAACTCACCCAACTCGTATTGCGCTTGCGCATCCCCTTCGTCCGCCGCTTTCTGGCAGGCGGCCAGTGCCTGCGTGACGTCTTGCGGCTGAGTATTGAGGGTGCAACGACCCATCGCCGGGATCAACAACGAGTTGCCGCCTGCTTGTGCATGCGCGAGCAGGGGCTGAAGGAGCAACAGGCAGCCCAAGGCAAGGGTGCGGCCGGTGCGGTTCATGGGAATCGACTTACCTCTGAAGGGCACGCGGACCCATCGAGGGATCCAATAAGCGCGCATTATGAAATAAGCAGGGCCAACCTTACAAAGTCTTTACTCGTTTTTCTGCTGCGCGGGGAATATATCGCCCACTTTAGGCAAGATTTTTGGCAGCGCGTGGGAAAAACCGTGGGGATGTAGGCGAATGCTGACGCTGGCGATAGCCAACGTCAGCGGTACGGCGATTACTTCAGTGCCGCGAAGGCGCGCTCGGCAGCGTCCAGCGTCAGTTGCAACTCGGCTTCGCCGTGGGCGATCGAGGTGAAACCGGCTTCGAAGGCGCTCGGTGCCAGGTAAACGCCGCCCTCCAGCATCAGGTGGAAGAAGCGCCCGAACAGCGCAGCGTCGCTGGCCATCACGTCTTCAAAGGTGACGATGTCGTCGGCGCCGCTGAAGTACAGGCCGAACATGCCGCCAGCCTGGGTGGTCACGAACGGAATGCCAGCGGCATCGGCGCGTTGTTGCAGGCCGTCGAGCAGGCGCGTGGTGTAGTCGGTCAGCTCGGCGTGGAAATCCGGACGGCTGATCAGACGCAGTGTGGTCAAGCCGGCGGCCATGGCCAACGGGTTACCCGACAACGTGCCGGCCTGATACACCGGGCCCAGCGGCGCGATACGCTGCATGATTTCACGCTTGCCACCGAAACAGCCGACCGGCATGCCGCCGCCGATGATCTTGCCGAACGTGGTCAGGTCAGGATTGACCCCGTAGTACGCCTGAGCACCGCCGAGGGCGACGCGGAAACCGGTCATCACTTCGTCGAAAATCAGCACCACACCATGTTTGTCGCACAGCGAACGCAGGCCTTCGAGGAAACCCGGCGCTGGCGGCACGCAGTTCATGTTGCCGGCAACCGGCTCAACGATGATGCACGCCACTTCCTCGCCCACTTCGGCGAGCATTTTTTCAACGGCGTCGATGTTGTTGAACGGCAGGGTCAGGGTGTGTTTGGCGAATGCCGCCGGCACGCCGGCCGAGCTCGGTACACCTTGGGTCAGGGCGCCGGAACCGGCCTTGACCAGCAGGCTGTCGGAGTGACCGTGGTAGCAGCCTTCGAATTTGATGATGCTGTCGCGGCCGGTGTAACCACGGGCCAGACGGATTGCGCTCATGGTCGCTTCGGTGCCGGAGCTGACCATGCGCACCATGTCCATCGATGGCACCAGCGAGCAGACCAGATCGGCCATCTCGGTTTCCATCGCGGTCGGCGCGCCGTACGACAGACCGTGTTGCAGCTGATTGCGCACTGCGTCGAGCACGTCCGGGTGGCTGTGGCCGAGGATCATCGGGCCCCACGAGCCAACGTAATCGACATAACGCTTGTCGTCTTCGTCGGTGACGTAAGCACCTTCAGCGTGCTTGAAAAACAGTGGCGTGCCACCAACGCTCTTGAACGCGCGGACTGGCGAGTTCACGCCACCGGGAATGTGTTTCTGAGCGTTGGCAAACAGGGTTTCGGAACGAGACATGATCGGGCTCTCAATCTTCAGGATTTGAACAATTCGTTGAATGCGCGGGCGCGGCGGGTCACTTCGGCGGTGCTTTCAGCACCGAACAGACCGTGAACAACGGCGAGCAAGTCGACCCCGTGGGCCACCAGCGGCGCGGCGTTGTCGAGGGTGATGCCGCCAATCGCGCAGACCGGCAGGTGCAACGTGCGCTTGGCTTCGTCGAGCAGATCGAGGCTGCACGTCGGCGCACCGGGCTTGGTGTTGGAATTGAAGAAGCGGCCGAACGCGACATAACTCGCGCCTTCTTTGGCGGCTTGTTCGGCCAGCGCAATTTGCGCGTGGCAGGTCGAACCGATGATCGCTTTCGAACCGAGCAGGGCGCGGGGCGGCGACAGCGGGCCATCGGTCTGGCCCAGGTGCACGCCGACGTTGAGGCGCGCCGCCAGTTCGGCGTCATCGTTGATGATCAACTGCGTCTTGTAGCGCTCGCACAGATCGCGCAGCGTTTCGGCCTCGCGCAAGCGGCGGGCCTCGTCGTTGCTCTTGTCGCGGTATTGCAGCAGGGTGACGCCGCCTTCCAGCGCCGCCTCCACGTAAGACAGAAACTTGCCGGCCAGCAAGGTGCTGTCGGTAATGGCATACAGGCCACGTAGTTTCATCAGGCAGACCTCACGACGTTACGAGCAGAAATCCAGCGGCAGGCGACGCGGGACGAACTGGCCTTTGCCCAGTTGTTCGGCATCGCGCAGGGTGCGCCAGGTGTAATCCAAAGCACTGCGCACGGCGCTGGCCAGGTGTTCGCCTTGCGCCAGTCGCCCGGCCAAAGCGCTGGCCAGTGTGCAACCGGAGCCGTGATAGCTGCCCGGCAGACGCTGACAGATAAAGGTTTCACGCAGGCCGTCGCGGCTGTACACGCGGTTGTGGATTTCAGTTTCGTCGCCGTGGCCGCCGGTGATCAGCAGGTTTTTGACGAACGGCAGAAGTTTGTCAGCGCACTCGTCCGCGGTGCCTTCTGGCAATTCGGCGAGGATGCGCGCTTCAGGAAGGTTGGGGGTGGCAATGATCGACAGCGGCAGCAGACGCTCGCGCATCGCATAGCCGACTTCGTCTTTGCCCAGGCGTCCGCCGCCGCCGGCGCGCAGCACCGGGTCGCAGACCACTGGCAAGTGCGGGTGCGCCGAGAGCAGTTCGACAATGGTGTCGACCATCTCCAGCGAACCGAGCATGCCCAGTTTCACTGCAGCGACTTCGGAGTCGTTAAGCACGGCATTGGCCTGGGCCAATACCCACTCACGGTCGAGGACGCGGAAGTCAGTGACGTTGACGGTGTCTTGCACGGTCAGGGCGGTGACGGCCGGAGCCGCATGGCAACCCTGCGCGAGCAGGGCTTCGATATCTGCCTGCAAGCCGGCGCCACCACTTGGGTCGTGGCCGGAGAGACAGAGGACAACGGGGCGGGAGCTGTAGATATTCATGGTGCGCGAGCTTACCACCAAAGCTGATTTTCGGGTTCAGTCCCTTCACGGCGGGCCGATAAGCTGGGCAGGGGAAAGGAGTACGTTCTCACAACCTGACCAATCCAACAGCTCTAGCTCGCTGCTTTGCTCTGGAACGCCCGTTCTAGAGCCTTTGTAGGAAAAATTTCAATGGTGCTCAATGGCCATCAACGGCTATGCTAGTCTGGATCCAAACCAATAACAGGTAATACCGGTTTTACGTCTACTCAAAGGGAATGGGGGGGCTTCCTGACACAACCGGACGAGCCACGCTGGGGCTTTAATGCGCTATCTGCTGATGTTGCTGTTCTGCTTGCCCCTCATGGCGAGCGCCGTCGAATTCGACGAATTCACCCAGAGCCTGCCTTTGGGCCGATCGCTGCAAGTGTTCGAAGACCCGAGCGGTCAGGCGAGCATTGCCGACGTTCGCGCGCAAGCCGCTGCCGGCAATTTCAAAGCCCACGATAAAGCCACGCTCAATGCCGGTTACTCGCGCTCGGCGTTCTGGCTGAAGATCGACCTGCATTATCGCCCGAGCAATCCCGCCGCCCAGCGCACCTGGCTGCTGGAGCTGGCGTATCCGCCGCTCGATCATCTCGACCTGTACCTGCCCGATGCCAGCGGCGACTATCGCCTCGTCCGCCAGACCGGTGACGCCTTGCCGTTCGCCAGTCGCGAAATTCGCCAGAACAACTATTTGTTCGACCTCGCCTTCGAGCCGGATCAGCAACAAACCGTGTACCTGCGACTGGCCAGCGAAGGCTCGATCCAGGCGCCGGTGACACTGTGGTCGAGCACCGCCTACCTCGAAGACCAGCCGGTGCGCCTGTATGTGCTCGGCATCATTTATGGCGTGTTGCTGGGGATGGTGGTCTACAACCTGTTCATCTACCTCAGCGTGCGCGACACCAGCTACCTCTATTACATCTTCTACATCGCCTCGTTCGGCCTCTATCAACTGTCGGTGAACGGGGCAGCGGTCGAATACTTCTGGCCGAACAATCCGTGGTGGGCCAACGCCGCCACACCGTTTTTCATCGGTTGTGCCGGGTTGTTCGGCAGCCAGTTCGCCCGCAGTTTCCTGCAGACCAAGACTCACAGCCGCTGGCTCGACCGCTTGTTGATCGGCCTGATTGCGTTCGGCGCGTTGGTCATCGGTCTGTCGCTGATGACCAGTTACGCGCTGGCCCTGCGCCTGGCGACGACGCTGGCGCTGACCTTCACCGTGGTGATTTTTGCAGCGGGGATTCTCGCCTGGTGGCGCGGTTTGCGCGTGGCGCGTTACTTCATCATTGCCTGGTCGGCGTTCCTGCTCGGCGGCATCGTCAACACGCTGATGGTCCTCGGTTTGCTGCCGAACGTGTTCCTGACCATGTATGCCAGCCAGATCGGCTCGGCCATCGAAGTGGCGCTGCTGTCGCTGGCGCTGGCCGACCGCATCAATGCCATGCGCGAGCAACAGGCGCAAACCCTGTACGACGCGGGGCAGAAACTGGAAGTGCTTAACCAGCAACTGGCCCACAGCAACAAGCTCAAGGACGAATTCCTCGCGACCCTGACCCACGAACTGCGCACGCCGATGAACGGTGTGATCGGTTCGCTGGAACTGATGCAGACCGTCGAGATGGATCCTGAACTTGAGCAATACCAGCAGACCGCCGCCGGTTCCGCGCGGGACATGATGCGCATGGTCAACGGTATCCTCACCCTCACCGAATTGCAGGCCGGCAAACTCAAGGCCTCGCCCGGCAGTTTCAGCCTGCGTGCGGTGATCGAGGCGTTGCGCGTGCAGTTCGATGGCAACGCGGCGAGTAAGTCGCTGGACTTCAAAGTCGATGTGCTGCCCACTCTGCCGGACCGCTTGCACGGTGACAGCGCCAAACTCGCGCAATGCCTGGAATGCCTGCTGGATAACGCGATCAAATTCACCCGTGTCGGCGGGCTGGCGCTGCGGGTTACCGGCAAACCGTCGACGGGTAATCGTCTGGCGCTGTCGTTTGCGGTGATCGACACCGGCATCGGTTTTACCGATCTGGGTGAGGCAACCATGTATCAGCGCTTCTTCCAGCTCGACGGTTCGATGACCCGCGAGTACGGCGGTCTGGGCGTCGGTCTGGCGATTTGCCGACAATTAGTCGAGTTGCTCGACGGCAAGCTGACTCATCGCTCGGAACCCGGGCGTGGCAGCCGCTTCCAATTGGACGTCGAATTCGAATTGCCGGTGGTCGAAGCGGCGCCCGTCTCGGCGCCTGCGCGTGATCACCTGCGTTCCGCACAGGACTGCACGGTGTTGCTGGTGGACGACAACAGCGTCAACCAACTGGTGATGCGCGGCATGTTGCTCAAGCTCGGTTTCCGCGTGCGCACTGCCGATAACGGCGCGGCTGCTTTGGATTGCCTGCAGCGTGAAGCCTTCGATGCGGTGCTGGTCGACTGCCAACTGCCGGCACACGATGGCGCGTCATTGTGCTGCCAGATTCATGCATTGCCGGGCTGCGCCAACCTGCCGGTGTTCATGCTTGCGCTGAGTGCCGATCGCGAGCTCTGTGCCACGGGCGCACGGGTCGATTATCTGAATAAACCGGTGAAATTCGAGGATTTGCAGTTGGCGCTGGAGCGTCGGGTGCTGTGCTGCTGAGAGGGTAAAAGCGCCGCAAATTCGGCGGGTATGACACTTTGAGCGGTTGCGGGGCGGTGCTTAACTGAGTTCCTTGGTTGCGCAAAGGAGCCCGTCATGAACCTGCATCAGTTCGCCGAAACCCACGAAGTCACCAACCAGCCGCCTTCGCTGGACGGCACCAACCTGTACCGCATCGACCTGCCGTTGCAGGAGTGGTCGCGGCGCTTTGGTGCCGGTTGGGCCGAGTCGCGCATCGATGCCTACGGCGCGCTCGCCGGCGGGCCGCTGATGGAAGCCGGGTTCCTCGCCAATCAGAACAAACCCACGTTCGCGAGCCATGACCGCTACGGTCATCGCATCGATCTGGTGGAGTTTCACCCCGCCTATCATGAGCTGATGCGCACGGCGATCGAGCACGGTCTGACTTCATTGCCATGGTCGCATCCTCAGGACGGTGCCCATGTCGCCCGCGCCGCGATGACGTATCTGCACAGTCAGGCCGAGGCGGGCAGCGGATGCCCTCTGACCATGACCTTCGCCAGCGTACCGGCCCTGCGTTTGCAGGCGAATCTCGCCGAGCAATGGCTGCCGAAAGTCCTCGCCACTCAATACGACCCGCGCAACGTCGGCATGGCACACAAGGCTGGCGTCACTATTGGCATGGCAATGACAGAGAAACAGGGCGGCACCGACGTGCGCGCCAACACCACCAAGGCTTATCCGGTCGGCGCCAGTGGCCCGGGGCAGGCTTATGAACTGGTCGGGCACAAGTGGTTCTGCTCGGCGCCAATGTGCGATGCGTTTCTCACGCTGGCGCAGACCGACAAAGGCTTGAGCTGCTTCCTGCTGCCGCGCCATCGCCCGGACGACACGCGTAATCAGTTCTATATCCAGCGCCTGAAAAACAAACTTGGCAACCAGTCCAACGCTTCCAGTGAAGTGGAATTCCGTGGTGCGCTGGCGTGGATGGTCGGTGAAGAAGGACGCGGCGTGCCGACCATTATCGAAATGGTCGCGATGACCCGTTTCGATTGCATGGTCGGTTCCAGCGCGTTGATGCGTCAGGCGCTGACTCAGGCTAGCCACCACTGCGCGCACCGCAAGGTCGGCGGCAAGCTGCTCAGCGAACAGCCGTTGATGCAAAACGTCCTCGCCGATCTGGCCTTGGAAAGCGAAGCCGCGCTGGCGCTGAGTTTGCGCATGGGCAAGGCGCTGGATCACCTGGATGATCGCCACGAAGCGCAATTTGCGCGGCTGGTGACGGCGGTGGGCAAATACTGGATCTGCAAACGCGCGCCGGGAATGATCAACGAAGCGGCGGAATGCATGGGCGGCGCCGGGTACGTCGAGGACAGTATCCTGCCGCGTCTATACCGCGAGGCGCCGGTGAACTCGACGTGGGAAGGTTCGGGGAACGTGCAGTGCCTCGACGTGCTCCGCGCGTTATCGAAAGAGCCGGGTGTGCTGGATGTGTTGTTCAGCGAGTTGGGCGACGGCCATGGCGATAAGCGGCTGGCCGCGCATATTCAGCAGCTGCAGGCGCAGTTCAAGGACACGAGCGACATTCAGTATCGGGCGCGGCAACTGACCGAAGACATCGCGCTCGGGTTACAGGCCAAGTTATTGCTGGAGGCCGGAAATTCAGCGGTCAGTGATGCCTTCATTGCCAGCCGTCTGAGCGGTGGCGGCCGCGTCTACGGCGCCTTGCCACGCGGCCTCGACGTCGAAGCCCTCGTCGCCCGCTCGAGCCCACAGATTCTCTGACCCACCACAAATCCCCTGTAGGAGCTGCCGAAGGCTGCGATCTTTTGATCTTGCTGTTTATAAGATCAAAAGATCGCAGCCTTC
>NZ_RWIM01000080.1 GCF_009764645.1 Pseudomonas sp. PB106 | reverse complement strand
GCTCCTACAGGGGGAATGTGTACCTCTGTAGGAGCTGCCGAAGGCTGCGATCTTTTGATCTTCAAACAAAAACGCCCGACCTTCACAGGCCGGGCGTTTTGTTTTGCCCTGAAAAATCAGGACTGACTGGTTGGCGTCGACGGGGTCGATGCAGCAGTCGGGGTTGCCGCCGGAGTCGGTGCGGCGGCGGAGTTCGACGCGCTTACCGGAGCTGCCGGGGTGGCAGGTTTGGCTGCAGCAGGTGCTGCCGGTTTCGGCGCGGCCGGTTTTTTCACTGCAGGCTTCTTCGCCGCAGCCGGTTTGGCCGCTGGCTTGGCAGCCGGTTTAGCGGCAGCGGTTTTCGCTGCTGGCTTGGCGGCCGGTTTGGCTACTGCTTTTGCCGCAGGTTTAGCGGCTGGTTTCGCAGCGGCCTTAGCGGCAACCGGTTTGGCAGCTGCTTTAGCGGCAGGCTTGGCGGCGGCAGTTTTTGCAGCCGGTTTAGCGGCGGCTTTGGCTTTCGCTGCCGGCTTGGCCGCTGCTTTTACCAGTGGCTTGGCAGCGGATTTTGCCGCTGGTTTTGCCGCTGCGGTTTTGGCGGCCGGTTTGGCTGCCGCGGTTTTCGCCGCCACAGGCTGAGCCTTCAGACCGGTGAGTTTTTCGATCTGCCTGGTCAGTGTGTCGACCTTGCTGTTGAGCGCTTTGACTTCATTGCGGCTCGGGACACCGAGGCGCGAAATCGCGCTGTTCAGGCGCTTGTCGAAAGCCCCTTCCAGCTCGTCCCACTTGCCCAGTGCGCGATCTTTCACGCCGCTCATGCGCGACTTGGCCGAGGAAGCAGAGTCCTTGGCAGCATCGACTTTTTTGCCGACTGCCGACTTGGTCAGCTTCTCGGCTTTCTCGCCGTCTTTGACCAATGTATCGAAGAGCTTGCTGCCGTCAGTGTCGATCTTCGAGTACACGCCTAAACCAGCCAGCCAGATTTTGCGGGAGTAGGATTCGACCTTCCCGACCCACGAGCTGCTATCTTTTTTATCAGTAGTCTTTTTGCCAGCCATCCCGTTCTCCTTAAGATTTACGCGCGACGCGTTCGAGCAATGCCGTCAGCTCATCGAGCTTAGCAGAGAGTGTCTCAACGTCATGTTTAGACGGAATGCCGATACGATTCAAGGCGCTTGCTACACGGGTGTCGAACGCCTTCTCGACCTTGTCGAGTTGAACCTCGACACGCCCCTTGAATGAACTC
Source organism: Pseudomonas sp. PB106 (assembly GCF_009764645.1). GTDB lineage: Bacteria > Pseudomonadota > Gammaproteobacteria > Pseudomonadales > Pseudomonadaceae > Aquipseudomonas. Next base: position 33,310 of record NZ_RWIM01000080.1, on the reverse strand, counting down.
ACTTCATCCTTGGCTTCGTCGATCTCGGCGTTGGCCGCTTCGAGCTTTTCGGTGACGGCTTTTTTGCCTTTCTTTTCAACAGTTTGACCAGCCTTGATCAACTCTTGAAAGTAGTCGCTGCCCTCTTGGCCGACCTTGGCGTAGGCACCCAAGCCTGCCAGCCAGATCTTGCGGGCATAGGATTTGACGTCGCTCAGAGCAGAAGTCGAAGCGTCGATTTTTTTCTTCAAAATAACTTTGGCCATGGTGCACCTCACGCGCAGAAGGTTTGAGGAACTGCCCGGGAAAGTGTCGGGCTCTGGCACAAAGTAGGCAGAAAAATTAGAAACGGCACCCTAACAACTGACATGAATCGGTGGTGCCTGAATGAAAAGATCGCAGCCTTCGGCAGCTCCTACAGGGGAATGTGTATCTCTGTAGGAGCTGCCGGAGGCTGCGATCTTTTGATGCTCAGACCAGCGCTTTATCGAGGGCTTTTTCGATCTCTGCTTTGATCATGCCGCTCATGGCCGACATCATGATGCCCAGCTCCACGTCGACCTTGATCGAATCGTCCGCCACATGCACCGCGCCTTTCACGCCCGAGCGCTTGAGGTTCAGGGTGTCGCCGGCCCATTGCGGCTCCAGTCCGTATTGATCGGAGAGTTTCTGCGCCAGCTTGTCGGCCTTCTCGCGGGCGGCTTCCTTACCCAGGTTGTGGGCACGCTCAACAGTGATTTTGGCCATTGATTGACTCCTGCTTTTTGAATGGGGCGAAAAAGATGTGTCGTTAATCTTGACCGCCGCTGCGGCAAATCGTCCCGAAGGTTGCCCATCTTACCTTTAGCCATTCCAAGACAAAGCATGGCTTGGGGATTAGAATGTCGCGCATTCTCTTTTGGTGACAGCGATATGACTGATCAGCGCAAAGGCAGCGATGCCGAACCCACCACTCACTTCGGCTTCAAAAACGTTCCGGAAAGCCAGAAAGCGGAAAAAGTCGCTGAGGTTTTCCACTCGGTAGCCGCCAAGTACGACCTGATGAACGACCTTCTGTCGGGCGGCATGCACCGTTTGTGGAAGCGTTTCGCGATCGAACTGTCGGGCGTGCGCAGCGGTAATCGCGTGCTGGACATCGCCGGCGGGACCGGTGACCTGACCAAAAAATTCTCGCACTTGGTCGGCCCGACAGGTCAGGTGGTATTGGCCGACATCAACGAATCGATGCTCAAGGTCGGCCGTGACCGCCTGCTCGATCTGGGTGTCGCCGGTAACGTCGAGTTCGTTCAGGCGGACGCGGAAAAACTACCGTTCCCGGACAACCATTTCGACTGCGTGACCATCGCCTTCGGCCTGCGCAACGTGACGCACAAAGAAGACGCCCTGCGTTCGATGCTGCGCGTGCTCAAGCCTGGCGGTCGCCTGTTGGTGCTGGAATTCTCCAAGCCGACCAACGCGCTGATGTCGAAAGCCTACGACGCCTACTCGTTCGCCTTCATGCCGCTGATGGGCAAGCTGATCACCAACGACTCGGAAAGCTATCGCTATCTGGCCGAATCGATCCGCATGCACCCGAATCAGGAAACGCTGAAGTCGATGATGGTCGACGCCGGTTTCGACCGCGTGACCTATCACAACATGACCGCAGGCATCGTCGCCCTGCACCGCGGCATCAAGCCCTGATGTTGCTCACCGGGCTGCTCGCCAGCGTCGAACTCGGCCTCAACCGGGTGCTGCGTCTCGACAGCACGGCGCTCCCGCGGCTGGCGCATTTGACTGGCAAAGTGATTGCCGTCGACTGCCGCAGCCCGGCGCTGCAACTGTTCATCTTGCCGAGCGACGAAGGTTTGATGCTTGCCTCGCACTGGGAAACCGGTGTCGATTGCACCCTGCGTGCGCCGGCCTCCAGCCTGATCAAATTGGCCGTGAGCAAAGACAAGACTGCGGTGCTGCACGCCCCGGAAGTCGAGCTCGACGGCGACAGCGGCGTGCTGCTGGAGCTGGCCGGCGTGCTGCAAGACCTGGAGCTGGACTGGGAGTATGAACTCTCGCGCTGGCTCGGCCCGGTCGCCACGCAACTGGTCGGTGGCCATCTGCGCAGCCGCGCACGCTGGTATCAACAAGGATTTGCCAGCCTCAACCAGAACCTCGCCGAATACCTCGCCGAAGAATCGCGCACCCTCGTCGGGCAGCGCGAAGCCGAAGCGCGGTTCAGCGAACTGGACCGGATCAAACTTGATCTGGAACGTCTCGAGGCGCGTTTCGAGCGCCTTTCCCGATCCCTCGACCCAAGCGATAACGCATGAAGCTGCTTGCCGTCCGCCGTTTGTTGCGCATCCAGCGCGTCGTGATTCGCTACCGCCTCGATGACCTGCTGTTCGATCTGCCGCTGCCCTGGTTTCTCTTGGCGCTGCGCTATGTCCTGCCGTGGCGCTGGTTCCCGCGCAAGCCGCTGGAGCTGAGCCGGGGCGCGCGTTTGCGTCTGGCGTTGCAGGATCTCGGGCCGATCTTCATCAAGTTCGGGCAGATTCTTTCGACTCGCCGCGACCTGCTGCCCGAAGACATCGCCGATGAGCTGATGTTGCTGCAGGATCGCGTGCCGCCGTTCGATCCGCAGCTGTCGATCAAACTGATCGAAGAACAGCTCGGCAAGAAAATCAGCGACGTGTTCAGCCGTTTCGACGTCGAACCGCTGGCCTCGGCCTCGGTAGCGCAAGTGCATGCGGCGCAATTGAAAACCGGCGAAGAAGTGGTGGTGAAGGTGATTCGCCCCGGTTTGAAAACGGTGATCGCACAGGATCTGGCGTGGTTGTTCATCCTTGCCCGCGCCGCTGAAAAGCTCTCCGCCGACGCGCGTCTGCTGCACCCGGTCGATGTGGTGTTGGACTACGAAAAAACCATCTACGACGAACTCGATCTGCTGCGCGAAGCGGCCAACGCCAGCCAGTTGAAGCGCAACTTCGAAGGTTCGCCGCTGCTCTACGTGCCGCAAGTCTATTGGGACTGGTGCCGGCCGAAAGTGCTGGTGATGGAGCGTATCTACGGTATTCAGGTCACGGATCTGGCGACCCTCGCCGATCAGCGCACCGACATGAAGATGCTCGCCGAACGTGGCGTGGAGATTTTCTTCACCCAGGTGTTCCGCGACAGTTTCTTCCACGCCGACATGCACCCGGGCAACATCTTCGTCAGCACCGTCAATCCGTGGAGCCCGCAGTACATTGCGATCGACTGCGGCATCGTCGGCAGCCTGACCCCGGAAGACCAGGATTATCTGGCGCGCAACCTGTTCGCGTTCTTCAAGCGCGATTACCGTCGTGTGGCACAGTTGCACATCGATTCGGGCTGGGTGCCGGCGGAAACCAAGCTCAATGAATTCGAAGCAGCGATCCGTACTGTGTGCGAACCGATCTTCGAAAAACCGTTAAAAGATATTTCATTTGGCCAGGTGCTGATGCGCCTGTTCCAGACTGCGCGGCGCTTCAACATGGAAGTGCAGCCGCAGCTCGTTCTGCTGCAAAAAACCCTGCTGAACATCGAAGGCCTCGGCCGTCAGTTGTATCCGGATCTGGATCTGTGGAACACCGCGCAGCCGTTCCTCGAGCGCTGGATGCGCGAGCGCGTCAGCCCGAAAGCCTTGCTCGGCAACGTGCAGAGCCAGTTCGAACAATTGCCGCACCTGGCGAATATGGCCCGCGATCTGCTCGAACGCATGTCGCAGCCGCACGCCTACGACCCGCCGCCACCGTGGCACAAACGCAAGGACGACTGGTTCCTGCGCCTGCTCGGTTGCGCACATCTGGCCGGTGGGGTGATCCTTGCCATCGGTGGCCCACTAAACGAATTGGGACATTGGCCAGCCGGAATCATGGTGGCCGTGGGCTTGTATCTGGTCGTTCGCCGATAGCACGAATCAGCTGCAAGTTATAAGCTGCGAGCTGCAAGCCTGACGATACTGGAACACCGCAATCTGCTTTTACTTGCAGCTTGAAGCTCAAAGCTTGTAGCTGCGTTTCGGGAATTGAAGATGAAAAACTGGCTGGACGAGATCAAATGGGACGCTGATGGCCTGGTGCCGGCGATTGCCCAGGATCACAAGACCGGACGCGTACTGATGATGGCCTGGATGAACCGCGAAGCGCTCGAGCTGACCGCCGCGGAAAACCGTGCAATCTACTGGTCACGTTCCCGTGGCAAGCTGTGGCGCAAGGGCGAAGAGTCCGGCCATGTGCAGACCTTGCATGAAATGCGTCTGGACTGTGACGCCGACGTGATCATCCTGATGGTTGAACAGATCGGCGACATCGCTTGCCATACCGGCCGTCAAAGCTGCTTTTATCGCGTCTTCGAAAACGGCGACTGGAAGACCGTCGACCCGGTTCTGAAAGACCCGCACGCCATTTATTCCGCAGGACACAAACATGAGTGACACCCTGACCCGCCTCGCTCAAGTACTGGAAGAGCGCAAAGGCGCAGCCGCCGACAGCTCGTATGTGGCTAGTCTGTATCACAAGGGTTTGAACAAGATTCTGGAGAAAGTCGGCGAAGAGTCGGTCGAAACCATTATTGCCGCCAAGGACGCCGCGATCAGTGGCGACTGCAGCGATGTGATCTACGAAACCGCCGACCTGTGGTTCCACAGCATGGTCATGCTCGCCCAACTGGGGCAGCATCCGCAGGCTGTGCTGGATGAACTGGATCGCCGTTTCGGCCTGTCCGGACACGTCGAGAAAGCCTCGCGTCCGTCCGCCTGAACAACTTTTAGAGAGGAACAGCAACATGGGCATTTTTGACTGGAAACACTGGATCGTCATTCTGGTAGTCGTGGTGTTGGTGTTCGGCACCAAGAAACTGAAAAACCTCGGCACCGACGTTGGCGAGTCGATCAAGGGCTTCCGCAAGGCCATGAACGATGACGAAAAGCCTGCCGCTGATCCAACCGTGACGCCTGCGCAGCCGGTGCCACCGGTGCAGCCGCAAGCCACCGCTCAGGCCAACCCGCCGCACACCATCGACGTGCAGGCGCAGAAAGTCGAAGAGCCGATCCGCAAAGACGTGTGAGCACTGACTAATGTTTGGTATCAGCTTCTCTGAACTGCTGCTCGTCGGCCTCGTCGCCCTGCTGGTGCTGGGCCCCGAGCGTCTGCCGGGCGCTGCGCGCACTGCTGGCCTGTGGGTCGGCCGGCTGAAGCGCAGCTTCAACGCGATCAAACAGGAAGTTGAACGTGAAATCGGTGCCGACGAGATCCGTCGGCAACTGCACAACGAGCACATTCTCTCGCTGGAACAAGAGGCGCGGAAGATTTTCAGCCCGGTTCAGCAAGAGCCGACGCCGGTTGAACATGTCGGGCAGCAGACGATTCATGCGCCGACTGCACCTGTTGTGCCTGCTCCGACACCTGCACCTGCTGCCGTTGTAGCACAGACAGAACCGGCGCCAGTCGTTGTCGCGGAACAGTCTGTTGAACACGTTGCGCCAAACGCCGCGCCGATCACCCCAGCGCCTCAAGACTCCACTCTGCCGCCGCGAGCCCCATGAGCGATCTCCCCGAAAACGACCAGCACATGCCGCTGGTTTCGCACCTCACCGAGTTGCGCACCCGCCTGCTGCGTTGTGTGGCGGCGATCTTCATCATCTTCGCCGGGCTGTTCGCCTTCACCCAGCAGATCTACACCTTCGTCTCGACGCCGCTGCGCCAGTACCTGCCGGTCGGCGCGACGATGATCGCTACTGACGTGTCGTCGCCGTTCCTGACGCCGCTGAAGCTGACGATGATGGTTTCGCTGTTCCTCGCGATCCCGGTGATCCTGCATCAGATCTGGGGCTTCATCGCGCCTGGCCTGTACAAGCATGAGAAGCGCATCGCGGTGCCGCTGCTGGTGTCGAGCATCCTGCTGTTCTACACCGGCATGGCGTTCGCCTATTACTTCGTGTTCCCGTTGATCTTCAAGTTCTTCGCTGCCGCCACCCCGGCCGGCGTGGAAATGATGACCGACATCGCCAGCTACCTCGACTTCGTCATGACGCTGTTCTTCGCCTTCGGCGTGGCGTTCGAGATCCCGGTGGCTGTGGTGTTGCTGGTGTGGATCGGCGTGGTCGACGTCAAATATCTGAAGAAAATCCGCCCGTACGTGATCATCGGCTGCTTCGTGGTCGGCATGATCCTGACCCCGCCGGACATTTTCTCGCAGACCCTGCTGGCCGTGCCGATGTGGATGCTGTTTGAAATCGGCATTCTGTTCGGTGGCTTGATCAGCAAGCGTGAACGCCCGGACGAAACCCCGGCCGACGATCACAACGACCAGCCGCCAGCGACTCAGGCATGAACCTGCTGTTGCTCGAAGAGGCCGATTTCATTGCGGCCGACCGTGTGATCCTGCGTGATCGACGCCTGACGCACATGCAGGAAGTTCACCGCTCGGAAGTCGGTGACAGCCTGCGCGTGGGGCGGATCAATGGTTTGATGGGTTCTGCTGAACTGCTGCGCCTGGAGGCGGGTGAAGCGGAGCTGCGTGTCAGCCTCGATCAGCCGCCACCGGCCAAACTGCCGCTGACGCTGGTACTCGCCCTGCCGCGCCCGAAGATGCTCCGCCGGGTGTTTCAGACCGTGGCGACCATGGGCGTGTCCAAGGTGATTCTGGTCAACAGCTATCGGGTCGAGAAGAGCTTTTGGCAGACGCCGTTTCTTGAGCCCGAAGCCATTCGCGAGCAATTGATCCTCGGCCTTGAACAAGCCCGGGACACCGTGCTGCCTGAGATCATCATCGAAAAGCGCTTCAAGCCGTTCGTTGAAGATCGCCTGCCCGCCATCACCGAAGGTACCCTCGGTCTGGTCGGTCATCCTGGTAACTTCCCACCTTGTCCGCGCGCGCTCAGCGAACCAGTGACCCTGGCCATCGGCCCCGAAGGTGGCTGGATTCCTTACGAAATCGATCTGCTGGGCAAATCCGGCCTGCAACCGGTGCAATTGGGCGAGCGCATCCTGCGCGTCGAAACCGCCGTCACCGCCCTCCTCGCTCGGCTCTTCTAAACGAACACCGCGTCCCGTGTAGGAGCTGCCGAAGGCTGTGATCTTTTGATCCTGTTTTTTAAAACCAACATCAAAAGATCGCAGCCTTCCGCAGCTCCCACAAATGATCCTTGCCGGACAAATGGCGTTACAGATTGCCATCACTCAGCCGATAACCTCGCCATAAGTCCAATTAGTGGTCGGGGAGTTGTCGCATGTACCGTTGGTTAGCCGAGAATCTTGGAAACGTCAGCGTTAAACGCAAATTGGGCATCGGCTTCGGCCTGGTGCTGTTGCTGACGCTGTTGATCACTTTCACCGGCTGGACCGGCATGAGCGGCATCATCAGCCGTGGCGACAAGCTCGGCTTCATTTCCAGCCTCAATGAGTACAGCAAGGACTTGCGCATGGCCCGCGTCGACTACGATGCGCGCCGTGGTGAACAAGGCCCGGGCGCGGTCAACGACATGCTCGGCAAACTCGACAGCGGCCTGCAAACCGCTCGCACGCTGATCGAACAACCGTCCGACATCGCCATGGTCGACCAGCAACTGGCCGCCGTTGCCGAATATAAACGCGCCTTCACCGACCTGGTCCAGGCCACCACACAACGCGAAGACGCCCGCAGCAAACTCGGCGCGAATGCCGACAACGCTGTTGCGAAAGTCTCGGAAGTCGAAAAATCTCTGCTGCAAGGGGACAGCGTCGCGCAATTCAACAGCGTGGTCGAGCTGAGCAAACTGCTGCAGCAAGCGCGCTATCAAGTGCGCGGCTACACCTACAGCGGCAAGGCCGAGGCCGAGCAACCCGCGCTCGATGCCATCGAGAACGTCCTGAAATACCTCGACAGTCTGCCGTCGAAATTACCGGAACAACACATTGCCAACCTGCAGCAGGCCACGGATTCGATGAAGGCCTATCGCGCCGCCGTCGGGCAGTTCCGCGACTCGCAAACCGCCAGCAGCAAAGCCGTTGCCCGTATGGCTGCTCAGGGCGACATCCTGCTCGATGCCAGTAAGAAACTGACCATTTCCCAGACCGTGGTGCGCGACACCGACGCCGCTCACGCGAAAAATATGCTGATCATCGCCTCCCTGCTGGCCGTGGCGTTCGGTCTGCTCGCCGGCTGGGCGATCACCCGCCAGATCATCATTCCGCTGAACCAGACCCTGAAAGTCGCCGAGCGCGTCGCCGCTGGCGATCTGACCCATAACCTGGTGTCCCTGCGCCGCGACGAACTCGGCCAGTTGCAGCGTTCGATGCAGAGCATGACCCAAGGCCTGCGCGAGCTGGTCGGCGGGATCAGCGATGGCGTTACCCAGATCGCCAGCGCCGCTGAAGAACTGTCGGCGGTGACCGAGCAGACCAGCGCCGGGGTCAACAATCAGAAAATCGAGACCGATCAGGTCGCCACGGCCATGAACGAAATGGCCGCTACCGTGCAGGAAGTCGCGCGCAACGCTGAAGAGGCTTCCGAAGCCGCAGTCGCCGCTGATCAACAGGCCCGCGAAGGTGACAAAGTGGTCGGCGAAGCGATCGCACAAATCGAGCGTCTGGCCGTTGAGGTCGGCCATTCCACCGAAGCGATGGGTGAGCTCAAGCGCGAAAGCGACAAGATTGGCAGCGTTCTCGACGTGATCAAGTCGGTGGCCCAGCAAACCAACCTGCTGGCCCTCAACGCCGCCATCGAAGCGGCGCGTGCCGGTGAGGCCGGGCGTGGTTTTGCCGTGGTCGCCGATGAAGTGCGCAGCCTCGCCCAGCGCACGCAGAAATCCACCGAAGAGATCGAAGAGCTGATCGTCGGCCTGCAAAACGGCACCCAGCAAGTGGCAACGATCATGGACAACAGCCGTACCCTGACCGATAGCAGCGTCGAGCTGACCCGTCGGGCCGGTGGCTCGCTGGAAAGCATCACGCGTACCGTGTCGGCGATTCAGGCAATGAACCAACAGATTGCAGCGGCAGCTGAGCAGCAGAGCGCGGTGGCTGAAGAGATCAACCGTAGCGTGCTGAATGTGCGGGATGTGTCGGATCAAACATCGGCGGCGAGTGAAGAGACGGCGGCGTCCAGTGTTGAGCTGGCGCGCCTGGGTACTCACCTGCAGACGCTGGTGGGGCGCTTTAAGGTATAAGCCCCACAGATCGTTCCCACGCTCTGCGTGGGAATGCATCCTGTGACGCTCCGCGTCATGCATGAAAGGGACGCGGAGCGTCCCGGGCGGCATTCCCACGCAGAGCGTGGGAACGATCAGGTACTACAGAACCTGACGCAGAAAGGCCTGCGCCCGCGGATCCTTCGGCGCATCGAAGAACTCTGCCGGCGCGGCATCTTCCAGCAGTTTGCCGTGATCGAAAAACAGCACCCGATCCGCCACTTCCCGAGCAAAGCCCATTTCGTGGGTGACGCAGACCATGGTCATGCCTTCCACGGCCAGGTTCTTCATAACGTCCAGCACCTCACCGACCATTTCCGGGTCGAGCGCCGATGTCGGCTCGTCAAACAACATCACTTTCGGTTCCATCGCCAGCGCCCGGGCAATTGCCACGCGCTGTTGCTGACCGCCGGACAGGCGTGACGGAAACTCGTTGGCCTTCTGCGCGATCCCGACCTTTTGCAGCAACTCCATGGCCTTGGCTTCGCGCTCTTTCTTGCCGCGCTTGCGCACGACTTTCTGCGCCAGACAGAGGTTTTCCAGCACGGTCATGTGCGGGAACAGATTGAAATGCTGGAAGACCATGCCGACTTCGCGGCGGTAGGCGTTGACGTCGGTTTTCGGATCGGCCAGTTGCAGGCCGTCGATGCTCACCGAGCCGGAATCGAATTCTTCCAGGCCATTGAGGCAGCGCAGGAATGTCGACTTGCCGGAGCCCGAAGGGCCGATGACCACCAGCACTTCGCCTTTGGCGACTGTGGTGCTGACGCTATCCACCGCGCGCACCACTTGGCCACGGGTATCGAAGACTTTTACCAGATCGCGGACTTCAATCACTTTGCGCGAGCCTCCGCTCAAGCCGGCTGGCGATTTTCGACAGCGGCAGGTTGATCAACAGGTACAGACCGGCCACGCAGAACAGGATTTCGAACGGCGAAAACGAGGTGGTGATGACTTCACGGCCGCTTTTCAACAACTCGGTGATGGCGATCACCGACACCAGCGAGGTGTCCTTGACCAGACTGATGAACTGTCCGGCCAACGGCGGCAGCACGCGTTTCAGCGCTTGCGGCAGCACCACGTGGCGCATCGACTGGCCGGCACTCAGACCGAGCGAGCGCGCCGCTTCGTTCTGGCCACGGGCAATCGATTGCACACCGGAACGGATGATCTCCGCCACATAGGCGCCGGTGAACAGCGACAGCGCGGCGATCCCGGCGAACTCGCGGGACAGGTTCATCACCGTGCCGATGAAGAAATAGAAAATAAAGATCTGCACCAGCAGCGGCGTGCCGCGCACCAGTTCGACGTAGATGGTCGAGAGGTCGCGCAAGGTCGGGTTGTTCGACAGCCGGCACAGGCCAGTGACCAGGCCGATCAGCAAACCCAGGACGCCGGAAACCACCGACAGCCAAAGTGTCGTCCACAGCCCCCACAACAGCGGCCCTGCCGCCCAATGCCGGGTCACGCCCACGACGTCGCCTTCGGCCACATCGTCGCCCTGCGCGAATTGCAGGCTGTTCTCGTCGACGGTCAGGTGCTGCTCGTCACCGGCATCATTGCGCAGGGTGACTTGCGCGCTGCTGCCCTTGCGCACCAGTTCAGTGACGGTGGAAATGTCCGTGGCACGCTGGGACTCTTCAGCCTGATAGGCGAAGTACTGCGGCACACGGTTCCAGCGCCATTCGTAGGACATCAGCGACGTCGCGTAATACAACGCGCCCGCCAGGCCGACCAGCACCAGCACGGTGAGGACGTGCCAGGGCCATTGGGCTTTTTTATGTTTCATTGCAGGTTCTCGGATGATCGTTCCCACGCTCTGCGTGGGAATGCCGCTCGGGACGCTCTGCGTCCCTGCCTGATCGTGACGCGGAGCGTCACAGGATGCGTTACCACGCAGACGGTTCGACGCCTCGACGTGGGAACGATCAGCGGATGCGCGTTATTCCATGTCCTTGAGCCACTCGGTGCTCTTGAACCACTTGTCATGGATGCGATCGTAGGTGCCGTCTTCGTGGATCTGGTGCAGGAAGTTGTTGATGAAGTTGAGGCTGTCGTAATCGCCCTTCTTCAAACCAAACGCCAAAGGCTCGTAGGTGAACGGCTTGTCGAGGAACACCAGTTTGCCGGCGCCGACCTTGGTCACCGCGACAACGTTGTACGGCGCGTCGTAGATGAACGCGTCAGCCTTGCCGTTGACCACGTCGAGCACGGCTTCCTGCTCGTTGTCGTAGCCGTGGTACTTGGCTTTGGAGATCAGCTTCTTGGCGACCATTTCGCCGGTGGTGCCGAGCTTGGAGGTGATGCGGTAGTCAGCCGTGTTCAGGTCTTTGTAAGACTTGATGGTGCCTTCCAATTCCTTGCGGATCAGCAGGGTCTGGCCGACCACGATGAACGGTTCGCTGAAGTTCAGGCGCAGGTTGCGCTCCTGAGTCAGGGTCATGCCGCTGCCGATCATGTCGAACTTGTCGGTCATCAGCGCCGGGATGATGCCGTCGTAACCGGTGGAAACCAGTTCCAGCTTGACGCCCATGGCCTTGGACATGGCTTTGAGGATGTCGACTTCGAAACCGATGATTTCGCCGCGCTTGTTGGTCATTTCAAACGGCATGTAGGTCGGATCCATACCGACTTTCAACGTGCCGCGCTTGACCGCGTCATCGATTGCGCCGGCCTGCGCCGCATTGACTGCAACCAGTGCCGTGACGCCGACCAGCAGCATCGACAGATACTTCTTCATCTTCAAGTCCCCAAAACCATTGCGTGTGCGGCGCGAAAACCAACAGAGGCGGGCAAAAAAGCCCGGGTGCGCCAATTCGGGGACGGATGCTAACGCACTCGTTCGTTTGCACAAGGTTTTTTGCTGGTTTAGAGAAGGATGCTGGCGTTGTTGAAGGCAAAAAAAACCCCGCTTTCGCGGGGTTTTCTTATCAAGCCGGTTGCGCCTGCAGGCTCAGCGGTCGCAACGGTAATGGCGGCGCATGGGGATCGGCTTTCACCGAGGCCCGCCATGCATCCAGCCACTCGGCGTGACCTTCGGCCCAGACCTGCTCGTGCAGACGTGCCAGGGCGACCGGGTCGCTCAGCAGTTGCAGACGATCATGGTTGTTCAGCCCGGCCGGGCCAACCTTGATCGCGTGACGCACACGTTCCTGACGCAGCCACTCGATCGGCTCGGCCTGACCGTGACGGGAGGTCGCCAGCGAGCACGCCAAAGCGTTCTGCTGGGGATCGACCACCGCGCGGACGAAGCCGTCGTTGAGGGCGTGGTAACGATTTTCGTGGGTGTACTGATCAGTCGCCAGCAGCGCCTGTGGCGGATTGTATTCCTCAGGGATGAGGAACAGGCTCTCGTCACGGGACTTCAGGCCCAAGCCGACACGGCTGGAAATCACCGACACCGGAATCGACAACATCAGCGAACCAACGATCGGCACCAGCCACCAGAGGAAACTCGGGTTCAGCCAGACCACCAACAGCGCCCAGAAGAATCCCAGCAGAGTTTGCGGGCCGTGGCGTTTGACCGCTTCGCTCCAAGGCGTCGAGTCGTCGTCACGTTGCGGCGAGTTCCAGGTCGCGGCCCAGCCGAGGAACGCGGCGAGGACGAAACGGGTGTGGAAAATCATCCGCACCGGCGCCAGCAGCATGGAGAACAGCATCTCCAGCAGCATCGACAAGGTCACCTTGAACTTGCCACCAAACTCTTTCGCACCCTTGGCCCAGATCAGGATGATGCTCAACAGTTTCGGCAGGAACAGCAGCACGATGGTCGTCGAGAACAGCGCGATCGCCTTGTCCGGGTGCCACTGCGGCCACAACGGATAGAGCTGACGCGGTTCGAGGAAGTACTGCGGCTCCATCAGCGTGTTCACCGCCAGCAGCGCGGTCGACAACACCAGGAAGAAGAACCACAACGGCGCCGACAGGTACGACATCACGCCGGTGAGGAACACCGCGCGGTGCACCGGGTGCATGCCTTTGACCAGGAACAGGCGGAAGTTCATCAGGTTGCCGTGGCACCAGCGACGGTCACGCTTGAGTTCGTCGAGCAGGTTCGGCGGCAGTTCTTCGTAGCTGCCCGGCAAGTCGTAGGCAATCCACACGCCCCAACCGGCACGGCGCATCAGCGCGGCTTCAACGAAGTCGTGAGACAGAATCGCACCGGAGAACGCCCCTTTACCCGGCAACGGCGCCAAGGCGCAGTGGTCGATAAACGGCTTCATGCGGATGATCGCGTTGTGGCCCCAGTAGTGGGATTCACCCAATTGCCAGAAGTGCAGACCGGCGGTGAACAGCGGGCCGTACACGCGGGTGGCGAACTGCTGCATGCGCGCATACAGGGTATCCATGCCCGACGCACGCGGCGCGGTCTGGATGATCCCGGCGTCCGGCGTGGCTTCCATCAAGCGCACCAGACTGGTCAGGCACTCGCCGCTCATTACCGAGTCAGCGTCGAGCACGACCATGTACTTGTAGTCACCGCCCCAACGACGGCAGAAGTCGTCGAGGTTGCCGCTCTTGCGTTTCACACGACGGCGACGGCGACGGTAGAAGATCTTGCCGAAGCCCTTGGCTTCGCGGCAGACGTCCAGCCAGGCCTGCTGCTCGGCGACGCAGATGTCGGTGTCGTTACTGTCGCTGAGAACGAAGAAGTCGAAGCGATCCAGATCACCGGTGGCAGCGACCGATTCGAACGTTGCACGCAGACCGGCGAACACGCGGGGAACGTCTTCGTTGCAGATCGGCATCACCAACGCGGTACGCGCGTCTTTGGCAATCGGCTCGTTACCGGCGCTTTTGCCGGAGATACGGTATTTATCGTGACCGGTGAGCAACTCGAGGAAGCCCATCAGCGCCGTCCAGAAACCGGCCGACACCCAGCAGAACAGAATCCCGAACAGAATCAGAATGCTGGTCTGCAGCGCATACGGCAGCACTTGCGTGGCGGTTTGCAGCAGCGGTTGATGCAGGACTTCTTCCAGATCAACGAACGACCAGCCCTGGTACGGCATGATGCCTTTCATGTACCAGCCGGCGACGATGGTCTGGCCGAGCATCAGCAGCAACAGAATGTAGCGGCGGATCGAACCGACAGTGCGCCAGCGCGCAGCCGGCAGGACATTTTCGTCCTTTGGCGGCTGCGGCGGGTTGGTGCGACCGGTCATACGGCGCCAGCCACGCACCAGAATATTGGTGCGCCATGGCTCCGGCACGACTTTGGTCCGGCGGATCGGCGGCGTCGCCTTCATGCTGACGCGACCGCTGGCGTCGAGCACCAGCATCTCCGCGTCTTCAAGCTCTTCGGCGGTGCTCAGGATCAGGCGCTTGCCCACCGAAGCCTGGGCGGCTTCGGCAGGGGCGTCGAATGTCGAGGACGACAGGCGTTCATGCAACTCGCTGAACGACTGGCAGCCCGCGAGTTCCGCGCGCTGCTCGTCGGTCATCGGCAGATGCGCCAGATACTCGGACAGAGTTTCTGGCTGTACTTGAGAGTTACTCATCGGCAGGCAACTGATAGCTCCAGGTCTCGGTCAGGACTTCTTCAGTCGGCGCCGATTCCGGTGTGGCTGGGGCCGCGTCGGCAGCAACAGGCTGCTTGGCGTCTTTGTTGGCCTTGTCCTTGGCTTCTGCCGCTGGCTTGGCGTCGGCCTGTTTGGCCTCGGCTGCCTTGGCTTCCTTGTCGATTTTCTCTTGTTGCTTGGCGGCAACCTTGTCGGCCTTGGCGACGGACGAGTTGGACGCCGGCACCGATTTCGCCAGATCAGCGGTCACGACTGGTTGAACCAGTGCGGCACGCATCTCGGTCGACTTGCTCGGGTCCTTGATTTTCATCCGCAGGGTCAAGCGCCAGCCCTTGGTTTCCGGGTTGTAGCGCACGCTGTTTTCAACCAGCTCGGCGTTGTCGCCAACGCTGACCTGACTGCGCACGTCGGCATCCGGGGTCAGTGCGGCGAGCGATGGACCTTCGAAGTCGACCAGGTAAGCAACGCTGCCATCCGGCTGACGGATCAGGTTCGATTGCTTGACGTCACCGGTCGAACGCAGAGTCTGCTCGACCCAAGCGCTGTCCGGCGCGTGAATCGCTGCTTCGTCCATGGTCCAGTGCATGCGGTAAGCGAAGTCCAGTGGCTGGCCCGGCTCCGGCATTTTTTCCGGGCTCCAGAACGCAACAATGTTGTCGTTGGTTTCGTCAGCGGTCGGAATCTCTACCAGATCAACAGTGCCCTTGCCCCACTCGCCCTTCGGCTCGATCCAGGCGCTTGGGCGCTTGTCGTAGCGGTCGTCGAGGTCTTCGTAGTGGCTGAAGTCACGGCCACGTTGCAGCAGACCGAAACCACGCGGGTTCTCGATGCTGAAATTGCTGACGGCCAGATGTTTCGGGTTGTTCAGTGGGCGCCAGATCCACTCGCCGTTGCCGGCATGGATCGACAGACCGCTGGAGTCGTGCAGTTCACGACGGTAGTTGAGGACTTTCGACGGCTGGTTGGCGCCGAACAGGAACATGCTGGTCAGCGGCGCAATGCCCAGTTTGCCGACCTTGTCGCGCAGGAACATCTGCGCTTTGACGTCGACAATGGTATCGCTGCCCGGACGCAGGATCAGACGGTAGGCACCGGTGGCACGCGGCGAATCCAGCAGCGCGAAGATCACCAGGTGCTTGTCGCCCGGCTTCGGCTGTTGAATCCAGAACTCGCGGAAACGCGGGAATTCTTCGCCCGACGGCAGCGCGGTATCAATCGCCAGACCACGGGCCGAGAGGCCGTAGGTGTGGCCCTTGCCGACAACGCGGAAGTAACTCGCGCCGAGCATGGTCATGATTTCGTCTTGCTTGTCGGCCTTGTTGATCGGGTACAGCACACGGAACCCGGCATAACCCAGCTGTTCGGTGGCCTTCGGATCGAATTTCAGGTCGCCGAAATCGAAGCGAGTCGGATCATATTTGATCTCTTCGACGGTGTTTGCCGTGATTTCGTTGATTTTCACCGGTGTATCGAAGTGCATACCCTGGTGATAGAAAGACAGTTTGAACGGGGTCTTCTGATCAGCCCACTCAGCCTTTTCGGTGAGGAAGCGGATTTTCTGATAATCCGCGAACTTCATGTCGCGGAATTCGTTCGGCAGGTTGCTGCGCGGGGCTTCGAACTTCTGCCCGGCCAGCTCTTTGGCCTTGGCCGATACATCGTCAAGATTGAACGCCCAAAGCTGACCGGCGCTGAGCAGGCACAGGAGCGCCGAGCCCGCTACCAGAGCACTTCGCATGCGTTTGGCAGACAATTTTGCTGCATTACAGGGACTAACAATCACGAGCAACCCTCGCCGAAAACAGATCAATAAACCAACGGCCAGATGAAGTGCCTGTAGGGTTTTCGGCAGTGAAAAACCGACCTTCCAGAACACTCTTGCCAAGTTGGCGAGCATTGTTCCGACTCCGCTGGGGCAAAATGATTCCCCAATCGGCTCCGGACAAGTCTCTACCTAAGTCAAAACGGACCAACGAACGCTGATCCCCGTAGCGCGCGATTATCTAGTAGCCCGCATGACAAAGCATCGGGGGTAACCAAGTATTTATCGCGAAAAATGCCTGTTTTCAGTCGAAACGCCCTTAAAAAGATGTTTCAAGCGCTTTCAGGTCTGTAACAGGAAGGTTACCGGGCCATCATTGACCAGATGCACCTGCATATCCGCGCCGAATCTACCTGATGCCACAGTGCCATGCATCTGTTTCGCTCTGCTTAATAGATAGTCGAACAATTCCTCGCCCAAGGCGGGTGGCGCTGCCGTCGAAAAGCTCGGGCGCAACCCGCTCTTGGTGTCGGCAGCCAGGGTGAACTGAGAGACCAGCAGCAACCCACCGCCCACATCAGCGAGGGACAAGTTCATCTTGCCCTCCGCATCGCTGAATACCCGATAGTTAAGCAGCTTATGCAGAAGTTTGTCGGCGCTGGTGCGCGTGTCGTCGGGTTCGACCGCTACCAGCACCAGCAAACCGTGATCTACCGCACCCACCACTTCGCCTGCCACTTCAACTCGCGCGCCGCGTACGCGCTGTAAAAGCCCCTTCATGCTTCTTCAGGCGGCAGGTCGAGCAAGCGCTGGGCCATGTTGCCCGCAGCACGCACCAGTGCATCGGTGATGCCCGGTTCAGACGCGGCGTGACCGGCGTCGCGGATCACCTGCAGTTCGCTGTTCGGCCAGGCTTGATGCAGTTCCCAGGCGTTATCGAGCGGGCAGATCACGTCGTAGCGACCGTGAATGATCACGCCCGGCAAATGGGCGATCTTGCCCATGTCGCGAATCAATTGGTTCGGTTCAAGAAAAGCATTGTTGGTGAAATAGTGGCATTCGATCCGTGCGATCGACAGTGCGCGTTGCGGCTCGGAGAAGCGATCGACCACCAGCGGGTTCGGCCGCAGGGTCGCGGTACGCCCTTCCCAGGTCGACCAGGCTTTGGCCGCGTGCATCTGCGCAATCTGGTCATTGCCGATCAGGCGTTTGTGGAAAGCGCTGAGCAGGTCGTCGCGCTCGTCCAGCGGGATCGGCGCGATGTAGTCCTGCCAGTAATCGGGGAACAGACGGCTGGCGCCGGCCTGATAGAACCACTCGATTTCCTGCGGACGGCAGAGAAAGATCCCACGCAGGATCAGACCGTGAACACGCTCAGGATGGGTTTGCGCGTAGGCCAGCGCCAGGGTCGAACCCCACGAGCCGCCGAACAGCACCCATTTGTCGATGCCCAGGTGTTTGCGGATGCGCTCGAGGTCAGCGACCAGATCCCAGGTGGTGTTGTTTTCCAGGCTGGCGTGCGGCGTGGAGCGTCCGCAACCGCGCTGGTCGAAGGTGACAATGCGGTACAGGTTCGGATCGAAATAGCGACGGCTCTGCGCGTCGCAACCGGCGCCGGGACCGCCGTGAATGAACACAACCGGCAAACCCTCCGGTGAACCGCTTTCGTCGACATACAGCGTATGGGTGTCATCGACAGCCAGATCGTGCCGGGCGTGAGGTTTGATCTGCGGAAACAAAGTCTGCATTGCGCGCTCCGTAAGGGGTCGAGGTCATCCCTGGGGGGACTTCTATTATTCTGCCGTTGGGCATCATAAACCCGATTTACGTCAATGAGCATGCTCCGGGGCCTGATCGTTCCCACGCTCTGCGTGGGAATGCCTTTTGGGACGCTCCGCGTCCAGTGACGCGGAGCGTCACGGGCTGCATTCCCACGCGGAGCGTGGGAACGATCAAGATCGCAGCGTGCCGCAGCTCAGGGTGAGTCAGCCGCGGTAGTGTTTTTCGCCCCAGGCCAGATAGTGCTGCAGCAATTGCTTTAGCACCACCCGCGTCGGCTCGGCCAGATCGGCGCGATAGCGGAACGGTTCGAACTCTTCCATGTAGGTGCACTGGCCCAGCTCCAGCTGCACGGCGTGGATGTTCTCGGCCGGGTTGCCGTAGTGACGAGTGATGTGGCCGCCCTTGAAACGGCCGTTGAGCACGTGGCTGTAATCGCCGTGGCGCGCGCAGATCGCTTCCAGTTGCGCGGCCAATTGCGGATCACAACTGGCGCCGTTGAAGGTGCCGAGGTTGAAGTCCGGGAGCTTGCCGTCGTACAGGTGCGGGATGATCGAGCGGATCGAGTGCGCATCGAACAGCAGCGCGTAACCGAACTCGGCCTTCAACCGCGCCAGTTCGTCCTGAAGCGTGCGGTGATACGGCGTCCAGATTTGCTCAAGGTAGGTTGCGCGCTCTTCTTTCGACGGTTCCAGCCCTTCGCGGAACAACGGAATGCCGTCGAACAGCGTCGCCGGGTACAGCCCGGTGGTGGCACCGGCGTACAGCGGTTTGTCGTCGGACGGACGATTCAGATCAATGACAAATCGCGAATACTCGGCGGCCAAGGTGCTGGCGCCGAGTTCTTCGGCGAAGTCATACAGCAGCGGAATGTGCCAGTCGGTATCCGGCAGGCTTTTCGCGTCCGGGATCAATCCGGCCTCGACCGCAGGCGTCAGGCGCACACCGGCATGGGGCATGCTGATCAGCAGCGGTACGCGACCTTGTTTGAAGTTCAGAACCTTATCCACAACCGCTCTCCTACAGACTTGATTCGACGCCGTGACGCACGACGCGTTTGTCCAGATCACCACCGAGCCAATAGGCCAGATCCGCCGGGCGATCGATGTGCCAGGCAACGAAATCCGCGACCTTGCCGACTTCCAGCGAGCCGTGGGAATCGGCCATGCCCAACGCTTGCGCGGCATGAATGGTCGCCCCGGCCAGGGCCTCTTCCGGGGTCATGCGGAAGCAGGTGCACGCCATGTTCAGCATCAGCCGCAACGACAGCGCCGGCGAGGTGCCGGGGTTGAGGTCGCTGGCAATGGCGATTTTCACCCTGTGCTTGCGCAGGGCATCCATCGGCGGCAGCTGGGTTTCACGCAGGAAGTAGAACGCGCCCGGCAGCAGCACGGCGACGGTGTCGGCTTCGGCCATGGCGATGGCGTCGGCCTCGTCCATGAATTCCAGATGATCGGCGGACAACGCCTTGTAGCGCGCAGCAAGGCTGGAGCCGTGCAGCGAGGACAGTTGTTCGGCGTGCAGTTTCACCGGCAGACCGAGTTTTTGCGCGGCGATAAACACGCGCTCGACCTGCTCCGGCGAGAACGCCAGGTATTCGCAGAACGCATCCACGGCATCGACCAGACCTTCAGCGGCCAATGCTGGCAGCATCACGTTGCAGACCAGATCAATGTAATCGTCGGCGCGATCCTTGTACTCCGGCGGCAGCGCGTGGGCGGCCAGGCAGGTGCTGCGCACGCTGATCGGCAGCTCTTTTTGCAGACGCTGGATGACGCGGAGGATTTTGCGTTCGTTGACCAGATCGAGGCCGTAGCCGGACTTCATTTCGACCGTGGTCACGCCGTCGCGCATCAGGCTTTTCAGGCGTTTGGCGGCGCTGGCGAACAGTTCGTCTTCAGTGGCTTCGCGAGTCGCGCGCACGGTGCTGGCGATGCCGCCACCGGAGGCGGCGATCTCCGCATAGCTGACGCCTTGCAGACGCTTTTCGAATTCGCCGCTGCGGTTGCCACCGAACACCGTGTGGGTGTGGCAGTCGATCAGGCCGGGGGTGACCCACGCGCCTTGCAGGTCATTGACCGCCGGGTATTCGCCGGCCGGCAATTGATTGCGCGGGCCGATCCACTCGATGTGCGCACCGGACGTCACGATGGCCGCATCCTCGATGATCGAGTAGACGCCGTGCGCCATGGTTGCGACGTGGCAGTGTTGCCAGAGGGTTTTCATCCCAAATCCTCGTCTTGTGATCGTTCCCACGCTCTGCGTGGGAATGCAGCCCCTGACGCTCCGCGTCACTGGACGCGGAGCGTCCCTTGAGGCATTCCCACGCGGAGCATGGGAACGATCAGTGTGTAGGGTTAAAGGCTAGGCAAAAGCTTCGCCGGAACCAGATCGGTCAGGCAGCGCGAAGCCAACAGCTCGGTCGCCGCATTGATGTCCGGCGCAAAGAAACGGTCCTTCTCATAGAACGGCACTTCTTTGCGCAGAATCGCCCGTGCCTGCTCCAGCTTCGGCGAAGTCTTCAGACCGTTACGCAGATCCAGGCCCTGCACCGCCGCCAGCCATTCCACCGCGAGAATCCCGCGAGTGTTTTCAGCCATTTCCCACAGACGCTTGCCAGCCGCCGGTGCCATCGACACGTGATCTTCCTGGTTAGCCGAAGTCGGCAGACTGTCCACCGAATGCGGATGGGACAACGCCTTGTTTTCGCTGGCCAGTGCCGCTGCCGTCACTTGAGCGATCATGAAGCCGGAGTTCACTCCGCCATTGGCCACCAGGAATGGCGGCAGTTGCGACATGTGCTTGTCCATCATCAGCGAGATGCGGCGTTCGCTCAGCGAGCCGATTTCAGCGATGGCCAACGCCATGTTGTCAGCGGCCATGGCCACTGGCTCGGCGTGGAAGTTACCGCCGGAAATCACGTCGCCTTCAGCGGCGAAGACCAGCGGGTTATCGGACACCGCGTTGGCCTCAACCGCCAGCACTTCAGCGGCCTGACGGAACTGCGTCAGGCAGGCGCCCATGACTTGCGGCTGGCAACGCAGCGAGTATGGGTCTTGGACTTTCTCGCAGTTCTGGTGCGAGTCGGAGACTTCGCTGCGCTCACCGAGCAGATCGCGGTAAGCCGCAGCGGCGTCGATCTGACCTTTCTGGCCGCGAGCCGCGTGAATGCGTGCGTCGAATGGCGAGCGCGAACCCAACACCGCTTCAACCGTCAGACCGCCCAGCGCCAGTGCGCCCGCAAACAAATCTTCACCCTCAAACAAACCACGCAACGCGAAAGCCGTGGAAACCTGAGTGCCGTTGAGCAGCGCCAAACCTTCTTTCGCCGCCAGCGTCAGCGGCGTCAGACCAGCAACTTTCAGCGCCTCGACAGCTTCCATCCACTCGCCCTTGTAGCGCGCCTTGCCCTCGCCCAGCAGCACCAGCGACATGTGCGCCAGCGGTGCCAGGTCGCCCGACGCGCCCACCGAACCTTTCAGCGGAATGTGCGGATAGACCTCGGCATTGATCAGCGCGATCAGTGCATCGATGACCACGCGGCGGATGCCGGAAAAGCCACGGCTGAGGCTGTTGACCTTGAGCACCATGATCAGCCGCACCAAGTCATCGCTGATCGGCACGCCAACGCCGGCGGCGTGGGACAGCACCAGCGAACGCTGCAGGTTTTCCAGGTCTTCGCTGGCAATGCGCGTCGAGGCCAGCAGGCCGAAACCGGTGTTGATGCCGTAGGCGGTACGGTTCTCGGCGAGGATCTGCTCGACGCACGCGACGCTGGCTTCGATCTGCTGCGATGCGCTGTTGTCGAGCGTCAGCTTGACCGGGTTCTGGTAGACGTCACGCAGTTGGGCCAGGCTCAGTTGGCCGGGAATCAGGTTCAGCGCAGTCATTTTGTGCTCCTTTTGAGAGTTTGTTATTAACTCGCCAGACGCTCCGGAGATGTCCGTTGTCCGTCGCGTCTCGCCTTTTGGGGAGTCGCGCCTTGGCACGCTGGCGTTGGTATTTTTCAGTGCAAATTCGGTAAAACGTTGTGGGGCAGATTCGGGTTTTTCAACACGCTCGCAGCGGCAGCGATATCCGGCGCCAGCCAGCGATCCTGATCGTAGGCCGGGACGTTTTCGCGCAGCAGTCGCCAAGCGACATCGGTGCCGGCGCCAAAGCGTTGTTCCTTGAGAAATTCAAAAGCCTGCGCCGCCAGCAGATATTCGATGGCGAGGATCTGCGTGCAGTTTTCCAGCGCGCGATGCAGCTTCAGCGCGGCGTTGGTGCCCATGCTCAGATGGTCTTCCTGCAAGCCGGAAGTGATGTAGTTATCGAGCACCGCCGGTTGCGCCAATTGACGGTTTTCCGCACACAGCGATGCGGCGACGTATTGCACGATCATCATCCCGGAGTTCACTCCCGGATTGGCCACCAGAAACGCCGGCAGACCACTGACGTGCGGGTTCACCAAACGATCGAGGCGACGCTCGGCAATCGAGCCGATTTCAGCCATGGCAATCGCCAGCAGATCGGCTGCCATCGCCACCGACTGACCGTGCGGATTGGCCTGCGACATCACCCGGAAATTGTCCGGGGTGCCGAGCAGCAGAGGGTTATCGGTGCAGCCGTTGAGTTCGGCTTCGATCTGCTTGATCGCATGGTCGAGTTGATCACGCGCCGCACCGTGTACCTGCGGGATCGAACGAATGCTCAGTGCATCTTGCGTGCGAATGCCTTTGCTCGACGCGATCACTTCGCTGCCTTCGAGCATTGCGCGCAAATTGATGCCGACCTGCTGCATGCCCGGGTGCGGTTTCAGCGCGATGATTTCCGCATCGAACGCGTCGACCTGACCGCGCTGCGCTTCGAAGCTCATCGCGCCAATGACGTCGGCCCATTGCACCAGCCGCGTGGCATCGGCAATCGCCAGACAGCTGAGGCCGGTCATGCATGGCGTGCCGTTGACCAGGCACAAACCGTCCTTCGCACCGAGTTGCACTGGCTCAAGACCTTCCTCGGCCAACGCCTGTTGCGCCGAGGTGACTTGACCGCGGTAGCTGACATTGCCAACACCCAGCAACGCGATGCCGATGTGCGCCATGTGCGTCAGGTAACCCACCGAACCTTGCGACGGCACTTGCGGAGTAATGCCGCGATTGAGCAGCGCCAGCAGCGCTTCGACGACACGCCGGTGAATGCCGGATTTGCCGTGGCTGTAGTTGTGGATTGCCGCGCAGATGATCGCGCGGGTCTGCTCGTCGGCGAGTACCGGGCCGACGCCGCAGGCGTGACTGAGCAGGGTGTTGCGCGAGAGCTGGCTGAGCTGCTCGTCTTTGAGCGAGACGTTGGACAAACCGCCCAGACCGGTGTTGACGCCGTAGGCGCGCTCGCCGCTTTCGACGATGCGCTGGACGATGGCTTGCGCGTTTTCGATGCGCGCCCAGGTGGCGCTCGACAATTCGAGATGCGCGCCGTAACGGGCGACGGCGACCACGTCCTGCCAACGCAGAGGGGCGCCGGTGATAACGATTTTTTCAGCCTGGGACATCTAAAACCTCTTGAGCTAGATCGTTCCCACGCTCTGCGTGGGAATGCCGCCTGGGACGCTCCGCGTCCCGATTTCTGCTCTGTGCAGGGTGACGCGGAGCGTCACGGGATGCATTCCCACGCAGAGCGTGGGAACGAGCGTCAGACTACTGCCGCCCGCCGCTGCACAAACCGGTCGACATACTCATCCGCCGGCGAATGCAGGATCTCGCGCGGCGTGCCGACCTGAATCAACTTCCCATCCTTGAGAATCGCAATGCGGTTGCCGATGCGCACCGCCTCATCGAGGTCATGGGTGATGAAGACGATGGTCTTGTGCAGGGTCTTTTGCAGCTCCAGCAACTGGTCCTGCATCTCGGCGCGGATCAGTGGGTCCAGCGCACTGAACGCCTCGTCCATCAGGATGATGTCGGTGTCCGCCGCCAAAGCGCGGGCCAGACCGACACGCTGGCGCATGCCGCCGGAGAGCTGGTGCGGGTATTTGTTTTCGTAGCCCTTGAGGCCGACGGTGTTGATCCAGTGCAGCGCGCGTTCCGAGCACATTTGCTTGCTCTCGCCGCGCACTTTCAGGCCGTAGGCGACGTTGTCGAGTACGCTCTTGTGCGGCAGCAGGCCGAAGCTCTGGAACACCATGCTGATCTTGTGCCGGCGAAATTCGCGCAGGGCGTCCATGTCGTATTGCAGGATGTCCACACCGTCGACGAGGATCGCGCCGCTGGTCGGGTCGATCAGCCGGTTGAAGTGGCGCACCAGCGTCGACTTGCCGGAACCGGACAGGCCCATGATCACGAAGATTTCGCCGGTGCCGATGCTCAGCGACAGATCGTTGACGCCGACCACGCAACCGGTCTCGCTCAGCACCTGATCCTTGGTCTTGCCCTGACCTACCATGGCCAGTGCCTCCTTGGCGCGGTTGCCGAAAATCTTGAAGACGTTTTTGACTTCGATCTTGCTCACGGTTGCGTCGCTCATTTGCTCACCTCATGCCGTGGCCGACCGTACGCTTGAGTAATGCGGTCGATGACCACGGCGAGAATCACGATCGCCAGACCGGCCTCAAGGCCGCGCCCGACGTTAAGGGTCTGAATCCCCACCAGCACATCTTCACCCAGGCCACGGGCGCCGATCATCGAGGCGATGACCACCATCGACAGGGCCATCATGGTGGTCTGGTTGATCCCGGCCATGATGCTCGGCAGGGCCAGCGGCAGTTGCACGCCGAACAGTTGCTGCCAGCGGTTGGCGCCGAACGCGTTGATCGCTTCCATCACTTCGCCGTCAACCTGGCGGATGCCCAGATCGGTCAGGCGAATCAGCGGCGGTGCGGCGTAAATCACCGTGGCGAAAATCGCCGGCACCTTGCCCAGACCGAACAGCATCAACACCGGGATCAGGTACACGAAACTTGGCATGGTCTGCATGATGTCGAGCAGCGGCATCAGTACCGAACGCAGGCGATTGCTGCGCGCCGAGAGAATCCCCAGCGGAATGCCGATCAGCACCGAAATGATCGTCGCGACCATCATCAGCGCTAGCGTCTGCATGAGTTTGTCCCAGAGGCCAACGGCGCCGACGAGGAACAGCAGACCGACGATGACCGCAGTGGTCACGACCTTGCGCGTGGCGTGCCAGGCGATCACACCGACGATCGCCAGCATCAGCCACCACGGCGCAGCACGCAGCAGGCCTTCAAGGTTGACGATGGCCCACAGCAGCGTATCGGAGATATGGCGGAATACGTCACCGTAGTTGGTGACCAGCGAATCGACCCAACCGTTGACCCAGTCGGCGATGGAAAAGGTAAAGCTCTCGGGAAACATAAGCGGCTCTCAATCAGAAATCTCAATCAAGCGTTGACGGCATATCTCCCGGCCTGCCTCTCGGTGGGCCGGGAGGTATCGACCTACAGCGCCGCGTCGATTTTCTTGGCTGCGTCTTCACTGACCCACGCATGCCAGACCTCAGGATGTTCCTTGAGGAAGATTTTCGCCAGTTTTGGCGACTCGATGCGTTCCTTGGCCATGCGCCCCAGATTCTGGTTCAGCAGGTCGATCGGCAGGTTGACCTTTTCCAGCACGGCGACCAGTTCCGGGGCTTCGTCGTGGAAGGTCTTGGACAGGCCTACCTTGATGCTCACGGACTTGTCGACGCCGGGTTTTTCTTCGAGCTTGACCAGGTCAACCTGGCCCATCAGCGGGGTTGGCGACCAGTAGTAGAACAGGATCGGCTCGCCACGCTTGTAGCTCGACAGCACCGCCGCATCCAGCGCCGGGCCAGTGCCCGGACGGAAGTTGGTGTAGCTGCTTTCCAGACCATAGCTTTTGAGCATTTCGCTGTTGTCGAGTTCGCAGGTCCAGCCGGCCGGGCAGTTGTAGAAACGGCCTTTGGCGGGCTCTTCGGCGTCCTTGAACACGGCGGCGTATTTGCCCAGGTCAGCGATGTTTTTCAGGTCCGCGGCTTTCGGCTCCAGCTTGCGCTTGGCGTCGCCTTCGATGACGTAACGCGGCACGTACCAGCCTTCGACAGCGCCAACGACCGGAGCGCCGACACCGACGACCTTGCCGGCCTTTTCGGCCTTGTTCCAGACTTCGCTGCGGCCGACCCATTCTTCAGCGAACACTTGAATATCGTTGCTGCTCAGGGCGTTTTCCATGGTGATGGAGTTGCCCGGCAAACTGTCGGTCTTGCAGTCGTAGCCTTTCTCCAGGACCACTTGCAGCACGTCGGTCAGGAGCATGCCGCTTTCCCAGTTCAGCCCGGCGAACTTCACCGGTTTGCCCGACTCGCACCAGCCCGCAGCCTGAGTGGCACCGGCACTGGCCAGCAGGCCCATGGACAGCAATGTGGTCAGCAGGGTCTTGTTCGATTTCATTGTTGTGACGCTCCTAATCATGAATTGGCTTACGGCAGTCAAGAGGCATCCAGCCCTGTCCACGTCCAATCAGGCCTGCGCCGCAGCGCGACCGGCCCCGCTTGTTTTAGGTTGTACAACGCTGTTCTGCTCGACCGGCAGAATCAGTTGATCGGGCACCGCGCTGTGCCATTTCTTTGCGCACACGTAGTAGACGACCGCCGGCAGCACCAGGCCGATGATCCAGGAAATATCCACGTCACCGAGGGCGGCCACCAGCGGACCGGTGTAGAACTTGGTGGAGATGAACGGCAACTGCACCAGCACACCGAACACATAGACGCTGATGCCGAGCAGGTTCCAGCGCCCGTAACGGCCGTTCGGATTGGCCAGCGCCGGCACGTCATAACGCTCACGGGTGATGCAGTAATAATCCACCAGGTTGATCGCGCTCCACGGGGTGAAGAAGGCGAGCAGGAACAGGATGAAAGACTTGAATGCACCGAGGAACGAGTGCTGACCGAGCAGCGCGATCAGGGTCGCCGTACCAACGATCACCAGCACGAACACCAGACGCTGTAGGCGCGTAACCGTCAGGTGGCCTTTGAAGCCGCTGATGATGGTCGCGATGCACATGAAGCTGCCGTAGGAGTTCAGCGTCGAGATGGTCACCTTGCCGAAGGCGATGCTGAAGTACAGCAACGCAGCGGTAGCACCGGTGCCGCCCAGACCGACGATGTAGGCAACTTCGTGACCGGCGAACTGGCCGTTGGCCGAAGCCGCTGCAAACACGCCGAGGATCATCGCCACTTGCGCGCCGACCACTGAACCGGCACCGGCGGCGAAGAAGGTTTTCACCGCTGAGGTGTTGCTCGGCAGGTAACGGGAATAGTCAGCCACGTAAGGGCCGAACGCGATCTGCCAGGAGGCCGCGAGCGACACCGCGAGCAGGAAGCTGCTCCAGCTGAAATGACGAATTTGCAGGAGTGCGCCAACGTCGGTCTGGCTCATCAGCCGCCAGAACAGGAAGACGAAAGCGATCACGCCAATGACGCTGGCGACACGGCCGATCCAGTGGATCACCCGATAGCCGAGCACCGTCACCAGCACGATAACGCTGGCAAAAATCAGGATGCCGACGCTGTCGCTGACGTTAAACAGCTGACCCAACGCCTGGCCGGAAAGCACCGTGCCCGTCGCGGTAAAACCGAGGTACATCAGGCACACCAGCACAATCGGGATCGCCGCGCCGTAAACGCCAAACTGCACGCGGCTGGAGATCATCTGCGGCAGGCCCAGCTTCGGCCCTTGCGCCGCGTGCAACGCCATCACCCCACCGCCGAGCAATTGGCCGATCAACAGACCGATCAACGACCAGAACACATCACCGCCCAACACCACGGCCAAGGCCCCGGTGACAATCGCGGTGATTTGCAGGTTGGCACCCATCCACAGGGTGAATTGGCTGAACAGACGACCGTGTCTTTCCGCTTCCGGGATGTAGTCGATCGAACGCCTTTCGATCAACGGTTTGTTGCCTGCACGATCGGTGTTAACAGCCATGATTCAACCTCTGTGGATTGTTTAAATTGTTCTCTCGGGCTTACTCGGACCTTGTGGGAGCTGGCTTGCCAGCGATGACGTCGGCACCTTCAACATCAATGCCAGCAGTGCCACCGCTATCGCTGGCAAGCCAGCTCCCACAGGGATTTGTGTTACTTGCCGCCGGTAATCATCGGCAAGTTCAGGCCCTGTTCCTTGGCGCAGTCGATGGCGATTTGGTAACCGGCATCGGCGTGGCGCATGACGCCGGTGGCCGGGTCGTTGTGCAGTACGCGCGCAATGCGCTCGGCCGCTTCGTCAGTACCGTCGCAGACAATCACCATGCCCGAGTGCTGCGAGAAGCCCATGCCGACGCCGCCGCCGTGGTGCAGGGAAACCCAGGTCGCGCCGCTCGCGGTATTCAGCAGGGCGTTGAGCAGCGGCCAGTCGGACACAGCGTCGGAGCCGTCCTGCATCGATTCGGTTTCACGGTTAGGGCTGGCGACCGAGCCAGAGTCGAGGTGGTCGCGACCGATGACGATCGGCGCCGACAGCTCACCGCTGCGGACCATCTCGTTGAACGCCAGACCGAGCTTGGCGCGCAGGCCCAGGCCGACCCAGCAGATACGTGCCGGCAGACCCTGGAAGCTGATGCGCTCGCGGGCCATGTCCAGCCAGTTGTGCAGGTGCGCGTCGTCCGGGATCAGCTCTTTGACCTTGGCGTCGGTTTTGTAGATGTCTTGCGGATCGCCCGACAGTGCCGCCCAACGGAACGGGCCGATGCCACGGCAGAACAAAGGACGGATGTAAGCCGGTACGAAACCCGGGAAGTCGAACGCGTTTTCGACGCCTTCTTCCTGCGCCATCTGACGGATGTTGTTGCCGTAGTCGAAGGTCGGAATGCCTTGCTTCTGGAATTCCAACATGGCTTTGACGTGCACGGCCATCGACTGCTTGGCGGCTTTGATCACAGCGGCCGGCTCGGTCTTGGCCCGGGCGCGGTATTCGTCCCAGGTCCAGCCAGCGGGCAGGTAACCGTTGAGCGGATCGTGGGCGCTGGTCTGGTCGGTGACCATGTCCGGGCGCACGCCGCGCTTGACCAGTTCCGGCAGAATTTCTGCGGCGTTACCGAGCAGCGCGATGGAGATCGCTTTGCCTTCTTTGGTGTACTTGTCGATGCGAGCCAGAGCGTCGTCGAGGTCTTTGGCTTGCTCGTCGACGTAGCGGCTTTTCAGGCGGAAATCGATGCTGACTTGTTGGCATTCGATGTTCAGCGAGCAGGCGCCCGCCAGGGTTGCGGCCAGGGGTTGCGCGCCGCCCATGCCACCGAGGCCGGCGGTCAGGACCCACTTGCCGGTGAGGTTGTCGTTGTAGTGCTGGCGACCGGCTTCGACGAAGGTTTCGTAGGTGCCTTGAACGATGCCCTGGCTGCCGATGTAGATCCAGCTGCCGGCGGTCATTTGGCCGTACATGGCCAGGCCTTTGGCGTCGAGTTCGTTGAAGTGCTCCCAGCTCGCCCAGTGCGGCACCAGGTTGGAGTTGGCGATCAGCACGCGCGGGGCGTTGCTGTGGGTCTTGAACACGCCGACCGGCTTGCCGGATTGCACCAGCAGGGTCTCGTCGTCGTTCAGGTTGGTCAGGCTTTCGACGATCTTGTCGTAGCACTCCCAGTTACGCGCGGCGCGACCGATACCACCATAAACCACCAGCTCTTTCGGGTTCTCGGCGACTTCCGGGTCGAGGTTGTTCATCAGCATGCGCAGCGGCGCTTCGGTCAGCCAGCTCTTGGCGGTCAGCTTGTTACCGCGCGATGCACGGATTTCGACGTCGCGAAACTTAGTCATTTTGTTATCAGTCACGAAAGAGACTCCTCAGCGATCAATTCAAACCAACCCTGGCAGTGGGCAAGCAGCCTGTGCGCTTCGCTGCGCGACAAGCGAATCAGTGGACGCTGCGGAGAGTCTCGAGCGACTCATACGCATACGTCTTTACTTGTACATACAAGCATATGCAATCAAGCGGCCAACTTGTTGGAGGGTCGTTCAAGAAAAAATGCGGACACGGCTGGAGGGCGCCTGAAACGAGGGTTCTGGCGTGGATGAAATTTTTCGCCAGGGAATTTCGTGCGGTGGGGGCTGAGTTAGATAAACGTGGTTTTGCGCCACGCTGGGGCGTTCGGTAACAAAGTGGTGCGAGGATGGAAACAGGACCTGATCGTTCCCACGCTCTGCGTGGTAACGCCGCCATGGACGCTCCGCGTCCGCTTCGATGGAGGTGACGCAGAGCGTCACGGGATGCATTCCCACGCAGAGCATGGGAACGACCAGTCAGCGCGCCGTCAGCTCAATGACACAGCAAGCGGCATTGGTGGAGACTTCAACCAGTCCGACGTTACCGTCCAGTTGCAGACAATCATGGCGACCGAGCTGCGAAACGCTGTCACCAAGCTGCACTTCCAGCAATTCACTGACACTGAACACCAACACCGTCCCCGCCGAGCTGAAGAAGCGCTGCTCTCCGTCCAGCCACTGCAACCGCGCGCTGTAACGTTGCGGCGCGTAGATCAGGTTGAAGTCGCGAATCTCACCGCCGAGCAGTGTGCACGACACTTGGCTTTCGCCGCTGAAGGCAAACGGGTCGAGCGGTAACAGCGGTCGCGTATCGTCACCGTCGACGCACAGGGTCATGCCGTTACCCTGCAGCACGGTGATTACACGCTGGTAGCCGGCGAAAGTCGAGAAACCGCCCGACTCGGCGATGTCGGCAATCGACAGGCGCCAGCCAAAACCGTCCAGGCCTGCGCCTGCGTCGCGGGTGATTTCTTCCGTGCTACCACCGCCGTTTTTCCACAGCATGCGCGGGTAACCTTCGGCGCGTAGAACCTTAAGTGCACTCATTTATGGAACCGCCCTTCCAGACGATGACGAGAACCAGGATGAATCAATCGCGCCGCCGTCACCGGCTGACGCCCCGACCACGTGCGGCGACGGATCAGCAAGCAAGGCTCACCCTTCTCAATCTGCAGCAATTTGCATTCGGACGGTTCAGCGAGGATCGCTTCAACTACGTGTTCGCCCTCGGTCAGCGGCGCGACCTGATTGAGATAGGCGTACGGTGTCTGCAGGGTGAAGTCCTGCTTGAGGTATTCCGGGGCGACCAGCGCGTTGACGAAACGGTCTTCGATTTGCACCGGAATGTCGTTTTCGTAATGCACGATCAGCGAGTGGAAGACCTTCTGCCCCTCGCGCATGTCCAGCGCCAGCGCGCGCTCGGAACCGGCGGCCTCTTCTTCGAGGGTGATGACCTGGCAGGTGTGGCGGTGGCCACGGGAAGCGATTTCGTCGGCGATGTTATGCACTTCGAACAGCGCGGACTGGCTCTTCGGTTCGGCGACGAAAGTGCCGACCCCTTGCATGCGCACCAACAGGCCGTCAGCAGTCATCTCGCGCAGGGCGCGGTTGATGGTCATGCGGCTGAAACCGAGTTGATTGACCAGCTCGCTCTCGGACGGCACGCGGTAGTGCGGCGGCCAGTTTCCGCTGTCGATCTGCTGGGTGATCATCTGTTTGACGCGGGCGTACAAAGGCGCCGGACTGTCGCCCATGTTCGCGGCCAACGGGGAGACTGGAGGCGGAGTCGGCACGGTTGATCCCTGTTCTTTGGATGAAAGTGGCTAGCTTGCCGGAGTTTACCGGGCAGGCAAACGTCTGTATATGTATATACAAATAACACACGATGGGGTGCTGAACCATGTCCGCCTTCTTTGCCGAACGCGCACTGCTGCCTAACGGATGGGCCAACAATGTACGTCTTGAGGTCAGCGCCGAGGGCCTGCTGACCCAAATCCAGGCCGATTCCACTGCAGATGGCGCTGAACGGCTGAGTGGCCCGTTGCTGCCGGGGATGCCCAATCTGCATTCCCACGCGTTCCAGCGCGCCATGGCCGGACTGGCTGAAGTGGCCGGCAATCCGAACGACAGTTTCTGGACCTGGCGCGATCTGATGTATCGCCTCGTCGGAAAAATCAGCCCAGACCAGCTCGGCGTTATCGCCCGTCAGCTGTACATCGAGATGCTCAAGGCCGGTTACACCTCGGTCGCAGAATTTCACTATGTGCACCACGACAGCAATGGTCAGCCTTATGCCGATCCGGCTGAGTTGGCCTTGCGCATCAGTCAGGCGGCGAGTGAAAGCGGTATCGGCCTGACGCTGCTGCCGGTGCTCTACAGCCACTCCGGTTTTGGTGGCCAGACGCCGAATGACGGCCAGCGCCGCTTCATCAACAGCACCGAAAACTACCTGAATCTGCAATCGCGCCTGCAGCCAATGCTGGCGCGGCAAAAGGCGCAGTCGCTGGGACTGTGTTTCCACTCGTTGCGCGCGGTGACCCCGCAGCAGATCAGCGAAGTGTTGGCGGCCAGCGACAAGCAATGCCCGATTCACATCCACATCGCCGAGCAGCAGAAAGAAGTCGACGATTGCCTGAGCTGGAGCGGTCGTCGTCCGCTGCAATGGCTGTATGAAAACGCTGAAGTCGATCAGCGCTGGTGCCTGGTTCATGCGACCCACGCCAACCCCGACGAAGTGACGTTGATGGCCAACAGTCGCGCCATTGCCGGCCTGTGCCTGACCACCGAAGCGAACCTGGGCGACGGAATTTTCCCGGCAGTGGATTTCCTCGCGCAGGGCGGACGCATGGGCATCGGTTCCGACAGCCATGTGTCACTCAGTGTCGTAGAAGAATTGCGTTGGCTGGAATACGGCCAGCGTCTGCGCGATCAGCGGCGTAACCGGTTGTACGGCGCGGATCAGCCGATGGTTGGCCGCACGCTGTATGACGCGGCGCTGGACGGTGGCGCGCAAGCGTTGGGGCAGCCGATTGGTGCGTTTGAGGTTGGCAACCGGGCGGACTGGATTGTGCTCGATGGCAACGATCCGTATCTGGCGACGGCGAGCGGTGACGGGATTTTGAATCGCTGGTTGTTTGCCGGTGGGGATCGGCAGGTGCGCGATGTTTTGGTGAATGGCCAGTGGGTTGTGCGTGATGGCCGGCATGCCGGGGAAGAAGAAAGTGCACGGGCCTTCACCCAAGTCTTGCGCGACCTTTTAGGTTAAGAAAAGCAAAAGATCGCAGCCTTCGGCAGCTCCTACAGGGTGAACACTTTCCCCTGTAGGAGCTGCCG
>NZ_RWIM01000010.1 GCF_009764645.1 Pseudomonas sp. PB106 | reverse complement strand
TCCCTGCCTGAACATGATCGTTCCCACGCTCCGCGTGGGAATGCAGCCCGGGACGCTCCGCGTCCCCTCCAGAGCCGAACGCGGAGCGTCCGTTGATGCATTCCCACGCAGAGCGTGGGGACGATCACTGCGTAAGGCTGCTGCCTCACCGTTCGTCAGAAATCACCCCGCACCTGTCAAACCTGACAGGTGCGCTATCCGCAAAAACGCGCTCTGATCAAACCTGCCAATTCCACCGCGCAGGAGCGCCGTCATGACCGCATCCGTCACCTCTGACAACAGTGTTTTCGTCCTGTATCCGCCCAGGGTCAGTGGTCAGACTCAGCCTGTGGTGGGGGCACATGTCGGCGTACCAATCGTGGCCTACGATCTGGTAACGGATGGCGCTGGCGCTTATGTCGAGGTTGATCCGCCGCTGTCAGGCACGCTCATTCCGGGCGATGAAATCAAACTATGGCTCAAAGGCGAGTCAGTGCTGCTGAGTTTTGTCGACATTGTCGATCCCAATGCGACCATTTTGCTGCGCATCCCTCGGGGCCGATTGCACCCGGATCGGATCAACGAATTGTTTTACACCATCGAACGCAACAGCCAGAACATCGCTGAATCTGTAGTGCTGGCCATTGTTTACAACCGCATCCGCCCCGGTCTCAGAGACAGGATGGACGTGCCCGGCGGCCACTCCGAACTCAAATTGCAGTTGCCCGACGCTATCAAGAATGGCGTTGGCCCGGATTTCGTCAGTGCACAAGTGTGCGTGTCCTATCCGTACTGCCGGGCTTATGACCGCATCACCCTCAGTTGCAACGGCGAACTGCTGCACGCCAACGTCGGTGCCGGTCAAGCCCCGCAACCGCCGAACCCTGGCTCGGAAGTACCGATCACCGTGTGCTTCACCGTTACCCGCGCTTATCTGGACAAGGCCAAGCGCCTGGACAAAAAACTCGATTTTCGCTTCACCGTCACCGACCAGATCGGCAACGGCCCGGACACCAACGAGCCCTGGTCGCCGCTGCACAGTGTGGACGAAGATCTGGATGGCACGCGGTTGCCGATGCCGATTCTGTTGGAGCGTATGGAAGATTTTCCGGGGGATGACGCGAGCATCATTGACCTGGGAAAACTGGCGGGGGGGCCGTTGCTGGTGGTTGTGGTGACTTCAGATAATCGCTTTCAGGTAGGCGACAAAGTAGAGGCCACCTACACAGCGAAACTCGCAGGGCAGCCAGATGTTGTGGTGACGGTGAGTGGGACGGTCGAAGGGGATCCGTTTGGCGTCAAGCAAACCTGCTTCCTGAGAGTGCCTAACGACAAGATTGTGGCGAACAGCGATGTCGCCGTGAGTTATCAACTGAGCAAGCCAAACGGCGATCCGGTCGGCAGTTCCACAACAGCCAATGCCAAGGTCACGGGCGAGGCCGCGCCGGACTTGAAGGCACCGAGCATCAAGGAGGCGTCGGGCAGCAGCCTCGATCCGCTGGCGGCGCTGAACAGTTTGACGGCGGTGGTGAATTCCCCCGCTCTGAGAGTCGGTGACATCATCACGGCCACTTGGGCGGGGGCAGCGGGCACTGCGGCCGGCGGCTCGCACACTGCACCGCCGAAAACCGTGCAGGTGATCGGCGCGCAGGAGATCGCGCTGCCGGTGTCGGTACTGGCGTTTAACCTAGGTAAAACCGTGACGGTGAGCTACACGGTCATTCGCAGCGGCAAGACCATCTCGTCGCCGCCGTTCACGCTGAATGTGCAGAGCCTGCCGCAAAGCGTTCTGGTCAAACCAACGATTATCCAAGCGGCCAACAACGGCGAAGGTGCTGAACTGGATGTCTCCAGCCTGACAAGCGCCACGTCCAGAATGGGCGTCTGGCCCTTGATGGCGCTGGGCCAACCGGTATGGATGACCGCAACAGGAACAAACGCGGACGGTAGCCCGTACAGGAAAGTGATCTGGACACCGCCGGCAGCCACCAGTGCGAACTGGATCCGCGACAAGTTCGCCAGCGCGGGGATCGCGCTGGCGGAGTTACGCAACCTTAAACATGGCAGTGCGTTGAGCCTGCAATTCAAGGCTGGGTTGGGGGGAAGTAAGGTTGAGAGTGAGGCGGTGGTTTTTCCGGTGCGCACTTATGCAGTTATTGCTGTGGAGGATGTGAAGCCCACTATAGCTTCCCTCAAAGGTTTACCCGGCAATGTCGAGATTCCAGACGGCAGCTCTACTTTTGCAACTACTGTCATTCTTTCAGGCAAGGCAAGCAATGGTCAGATAGTGCAGGTGCTGGATGGCACAACTGACAAGGGACGACCCGTTGTCGATCTGGCAACGGGCATCTGGACACTGACCGTGACCGACTTGAGTGTGGCGGAGCATAGTTTTACGGTGAAAGCGTTGTACGGCACGGGGCAGACATCGGCTGAGCGGATCCTGACGGTGGCGGCCATGGTTATTCCCACGATTACTTCACTGGTTACATCCCCGAGAAATGACCATATACCCAGCGGAGGCACAACCGGCGATACCACTGTGACACTGACCGGCAAGGCTGCAAACGGCCAGAAGGTGCAGGTGCTAGATGGCACAGTCGAAAAGGGCCAACCTATTGCCCATGCGACGACGGGTATCTGGACACAAGTAATCACCGGGTTGAGCCCAACGCGCCACGATTTCACGGCTAAGGCAGTTTACGGAACGGAAGCTCCATCGGCAGTGTGGATGGTTACAGTCGTAGCGCTCGCACCAATGAGGCCGCCAGTTATAACCCATGCGAGAGCTACATATTCCGGTATACCAATTTATCCAGGGGAAACAGTTCAGGAAAGGGTTGCGGTTACCTACTTCGGTACGTGTACTCCGCGCCCTTATACAAGGCAACTCTACGTGCACGCGGTCGGTGGCGGCGGGTATGGGGCACTAGTTCTTCCTAACTCAACTACTTGGGAAAACCCTACTATTTATACGCACTTGAAAACTGTGAACGCACAAGCAACGGACGAGGGACTGGTCTCAAATATATTTACTCACCATTGGCGCTGAGATTGGTTTGTGGTTTTGCCTTGTTCCAATGTAAGGAACAATAGGGACGGATCCATTTGTTCGATGGAATCCGTCCTCACCTGTTCATGGCTGCGCCGCTGAATATTCGGGATTAAACCCGGCGCCGGCTCAGAAAAAAATAATTCACCTGAGGGCCTACATTGGGACAGTGCGATGCTTGAGTTGTCGGCGCTTTAAACGCCGCCGTTTAAGCAACACCCACAGACACTCTTTCAGGCTACGCAACCTTGCGCCTTTGCCTACAGCTACGCCAGAATCCGCCGGCTTGTGCGTCTGTGGTCGGGTCTTTATCGTTTGCTGGTCGCTGAAAGGTTCAGTGATCGGGTTTAGCGACCCGAATTGGATACAGGCGCAACAGCGCACCGTAAGTCTTTGCAGAGTGTTCGTTCTGCAATTGATGTTATGGCGGCTGTGCGCGGGAGGCCTTCGGGCCTGCCGGGTTCCTGTTCCTCCCGGTTCGCTAACCTGCGTGCAGCTGCCACCTTTATTTGTTTAGCGACAGGTGATGGTGGTTAACCAGGTCAGGAGATTCACCATGTTCAAAGTCACACCCAACCCGCCAGACATCGACCCCACATCCCCCTACGAATCCATCGATTCCAGAAAACTTCACCAAGCCGCCGACCGCGCCCTCGATCATTACCTCTGCCCACCCGGCTCCACGCCACCGCCCCGCAAGACCCGCGGCATATATGCGGTCACCGCCGACACCAAAAACGAAGAACTGCTGACCGACGCCAGCGAAACCCTGGCCTCGGCCAAAACCATCGCCCAGGACGTCTCCCACCTGTTGCCCGCGCCGCAGCGTCGGGCGTTGTTGGGGATTGCGCAGTTGATCATGCTGGGGGAGCTGGCGGTGAATCGGGCGCTGGATAACCTCGATCTCCCTGCCTGAACATGATCGTTCCCACGCTCCGCGTGGGAATGCAGCCCGGGACGCTCCGCGTCCCCTCCAGAGCCGAACGCGGAGCGTCCGTTGATGCATTCCCACGCAGA
>NZ_RWIM01000079.1 GCF_009764645.1 Pseudomonas sp. PB106 | reverse complement strand
CTCCTACTCTGATCCCCTGTAGGAGCTGCCGGAGGCTGCGATCTTTTGATCTTGGTTTAAAACGGATTCTGTCGCGGCAAACGCTGCGACAGTTCGTCGAGCAACTTCTGCTCGCGCTTGTCTTCGAGGCGTTGCGCCTCTTCGCGATAGCGCTGCACCAGTTTGCGGAGCCCTTCGACCTTGGCGAACGCTTGCTGCCATTCCTCGCGGGCCTTGTCGAGTTTGTTCTGGTGCCAGTTCAGGCTTTGCCGCTGCTGATCGACGGCGGTGTCGAGCTGCGCCAGAAAGCCCTGAAAACCGAGCAACCATTGGCCGGTCACGCCGGTGGCGCCCCGCACGATCCATTGCTCGGAGTAATCCAGACGAAAGGCATTGAGGTCGGCAAGTTTGCTTTCAGCAACCTTCACCTGGCCCTGAAAGTAACCCAAGCGTTGCACGGCGGCTTTCTCGGCCTGTTCGGCCATGTCCACCACCGGCGCCAGGCGCGCGGCACGACTGACGGCAGCCATGACCGGTTAGCCGCCCGCCGCTGGGGCGAACAGGGTTTCGAGGTAAGCCTGGCTTTCGCCCATGGTGATTTTGTCGTTGAGCCCCTGCCGCTGGTAGCGAACCAATTGCGGCTGCAGGGAGATCGCCAGGTCGGTTTCGCGATCGCCACCGGCAACGTAGGCACCGACGCTGATCAGGTCGCGACTCTGCTGATAGCGCGACCACAGCTGCTTGAAATACTGCGCGCGCTGCATGTGCTCAGGCGAAACCACTGCCGGCATCACCCGGCTGATCGACGCTTCGATGTCGATGGCCGGATAGTGCCCTTCCTCGGCCAGACGCCGGGACAGCACGATGTGGCCGTCGAGTACGCCTCGCGCCGAGTCGGCAATCGGATCCTGCTGATCGTCGCCCTCGGACAACACGGT
The DNA here is from genome assembly GCF_009764645.1 of Pseudomonas sp. PB106. GTDB lineage: Bacteria > Pseudomonadota > Gammaproteobacteria > Pseudomonadales > Pseudomonadaceae > Aquipseudomonas. Next base: position 48,186 of record NZ_RWIM01000079.1, on the reverse strand, counting down.
ATAAAACGCGGTAATCGAACCCCCGCCCTTCTCCGCATTACCGGCGCGTTCCACCAGTTTCGGCAGCTTGGCGAACACCGATGGCGGATAACCCTTGGTCGCCGGCGGCTCGCCGATGGCTAGGGCGATTTCCCGCTGAGCCTGAGCGAAACGGGTCAGCGAATCCATCAGCAACAGGACGTTCTTGCCCTTGTCGCGGAAATACTCGGCGATGCGCGTGCAATACATCGCGGCACGCAGACGCATCAACGGTGCATCGTCGGCCGGCGAGGCAACCACTACAGAACGCTTGAGGCCTTCTTCACCGAGGCTGTGCTCGATGAACTCCTTGACTTCTCGACCCCGCTCACCGATCAGGCCGACGACGATAATGTCGGCCTCGGTGAAGCGCGTCATCATGCCCAGCAATACGGATTTACCGACACCGGTACCGGCAAACAGGCCCAGACGCTGGCCACGGCCGACCGTCAGCAAACCGTTGATGCAACGGATGCCAACGTCCAGCGGCACGCTGATCGGGTCACGGTTGAGTGGGTTGATCGTCGGGCCGTCCATCGGCACCCAGTCTTCGGCTTTCATGCCGCCCTTGCCATCCAGCGCACGACCGGCGCCGTCGAGCACGCGCCCGAGCATGCTCATGCCCATCGGCAAACGCCCGGTATCGGCGAGTGGCACCACGCGGGCGCCCGGGGCGATACCGGCGACACTGCCGACCGGCATCAGAAAGACTTTGCTGCCGGAAAACCCCATGACTTCCGCTTCCACCTGCGAGGGGTGATAGCTGTCGTCGTTGATCACCAGGCAACGCGTGCCCATGGCGGCGCGCAGGCCTTCGGCTTCGAGGGTGAGGCCGACCATGCGCAGCAGGCGACCTTCGAGAATCGGCGCGCCGGCAATTTCCGTCGCCTCAGCGTAAGTGCTCAGGCGCTTGGCGAAACTGGTGCGTTCAAGGCGCATCGGGGTCGTCCGCGAGCGGCTCTTCAGGCGTGGCCGCCGGTTTTACGTCTTCCGGAATATCCAGAGTCAGATCCGCTTCAGCCGGGTGCAAAGCCTGTTCATGCAACTGATCGAACAGTTTGGCCATGACCTGAGTGACGCGGGTTTCGATGCTCGCATCAATGCGGCTGTGCTCGGTTTCGACCCGACAGCCACCCGGCAACAGCGACTCATCTTCGACGATGCGCCAGGTTTCTTCATGACGCTCGCGCAGGGCTTTGGCTTGCTCGAAGTCTTGCGGATTGACATACAGACGCACGTTGTCGACGCCCAGCGGCAACAGCTTGAGGGCGTCGCGCATGACGTGTTCGATCTGGCTGGAATCGATGGCCAGTTCGCGCTTGATCACCTGTTTGGTGATGTGTTGCACGAGGTCGACCAACGATTTTTCGATGTGTGTGTCTTGCTCGGCGATGGGCTCGAATAGGTTCACCATCAGTTGCTCAAGGCTGGCGAGTTTGGCGCTCAGCGCGACCTCGGCTTCCTGACGCACCTTGAGCGTGGCGCTGTGAAAACCTTCTTTTTCGCCGATGCCGAAGCCCTCGTTGTAAGCCTCCTGACGGATGCTTTCGAGTTCTTCCAGAGTCAGTGGCTGGACTTCTTCCAGCGGCACTTCTTCCATTTCCGGCGGTTCGGGCTCTGGCTCAGGCTCGGGTTCCGGCTTCGGCGGGTCGAAGCTGGGCATGGCCCAGGATTCGAAACCACGGACATCGCGGGCGCGGATCAGATCCGTCACATCGTCGTCGTGCTTGTCCATGGGCTTAGATCATTTCCTCGCCACCTTTGCCACCGAGGACGATCTCGCCGGCTTCGGCCATACGACGGGCAATGGTGAGGATTTCTTTCTGTGCAGTTTCGACGTCGCTGACGCGCACCGGGCCTTTGGCCTCGAGGTCGTCGCGCAACAGTTCGGCAGCACGCTTGGACATGTTCTTGAAGATCTTCTCTTTGACGCCTTCGTCCGAACCCTTGAGGGCCAGCACCAGCACATCGGAAGACACTTCGCGCAGCAACGCCTGAATGCCACGGTCGTCGACATCGGCGAGGTTGTTGAACACGAACATGAGGTCTTCGATCTGACCGGACAGGTCTTCGTCGACTTCGCGGATCGAGTCCATGAGCTGGCCTTCGATCGAGCTGTCGAGGAAGTTCATGATGTCCGCCGCACGCTTGATGCCACCCAAGGTGGTGCGCGAGGCGTTCGAGTTGCCGGAGAACTGCTTCTCGAGAATCTGGTTCAGCTCTTTCAATGCCGCTGGCTGCACGGTGTTCAACGACGAGACGCGCAGGATGATGTCCAGACGCACCTTGTGGTCGAAGTTGCCGAGCACTTCACCGGCCTGATCCGGGTCGAGGTACGCGACCACGATCGCTTGAATCTGCGGGTGTTCGTAACGGATCACGTCGGCAACGGCACGCGGCTCCATCCATTTCAGGCTGTCGAGGCCACTGGTGTTGCCACCGAGCAGGATGCGGTCGATCAGGCCGTTGGCCTTGTCTTCACCCAGGGCCTGGGTGAGCATTTTGCGCACGTAGTCATCGGAACCGACGCCGAGGCTGGTCTGGTCGCCGACGATGTCGACGAACTCGCTCATGACCTGCTCGACCTGTTCGCGATGGACGTTGCCCATCTGCGCCATGGCCACGCCGACGCGCTGAACCTCTTTCGGGCCCATGTGGCGCAACACTTGTGCAGCATCGGTCGAACCCAGGGACAGCAGCAGAATCGCGGCTTTGTCGACCTTGGTCAGTTTGACGGCTGCGGCTCGGTTATCACTCATCTGCGTTAATCCACTCTTTCACGACCTGAGCCACACGACCCGGATCCTCGGCCACAAGGCTCTTGATTGCATTCAGTTGCGCGTCATAACCCTCGCTCGGGCTCGGCAACAGAATGCTCTGCGGACCACCGAGGCTCACGCGGTCGTTGGAAAGTTCGCCGTCCAGGCCGCCCATCCCGCCGAGTTCCACGTCGCTGCCAAGACCGGCCAGCTCCTTGCCTTTGCCGCCGCCGGTGATGTTGTTGAGCACCGGACGCAGTACACCAAACACCAGCACCAGGATGAACAACACACCCAGCACTTGTTTGACGATGTCCCAGAACCATGGCTGGGAGTAGAACGGAATATCGGCAATCACTTCACCGCGCTCGGCGGAGAACGGCATGTTGATCACGCTGACACTGTCGCCACGGCTGGCGTCGAAACCGACGGCGTCCTGCACCAGACGAGTGAAGCGCGCCAATTCGTCGGCGCTCCACGGCGCACGGGTGGTTTCACCGTTGGCCGCGTTGACCTTGACCTGATCGTCGACAACAACCGACACCGACAGACGATTCAGGCGACCCTGCTGCTGCTTGGTGTGGCTGATCGAACGGTCGAGCTCGAAGTTCTTGGTGGATTGTTGACGCTTGTCTGCCGGGTACGGCGCGAGCATTGGCTGGCCGGTGGCAGGGTCCATGATCTGCTGACCGTTGGCGTCAACCAATGGCTGACCGGGTTGCACCATGCTGGCCGGTGCCGCAGCGCCGCCGGTGGTTTGCGGCGCAGAAGCCGGCGCCGGTGGCTGGTTGCTCAGGGCACCCGGCACACCTTGCGGGCCATTGCTGGCGGTGCGTTGTTCGTTGACCGACTGCTCGCTGCGCAACGCCGGTTGATCCGGGTTGAACTGCTCGGCAGTCGATTCGACAGCACTGAAATCGACATCGGCCGAGACTTCAGCCTTGTAGCGATCGTTGCCCAGTACCGGTTGCAGAATGTTGTGTACACGCTGAGTGAGCATGCTTTCCATGCGGCGGCTGTAATCGAACTGCTTGCCGGCCATGGTCATTTCGGAGTTTTCCGCCTGATCAGAGAGCAGGTTGCCCTTCTGGTCGACGACGGTGATCTGCGACTTGCTCAACTCGGGAACGGAAGTCGCCACCAGATTGATGATCGCAACGACCTGACCCGGCTCCAGCGAACGACCGCTGTACAGCTCAACCAGCACCGAAGCGCTTGGCTTGCGCTCGTCACGGACGAACACCGAACTCTTCGGAATCGCCAGGTGCACGCGGGCACCCTTGACGTTGTTCAGGCTGGAAATGGTCCGCGCCAGTTCACCTTCGAGGCCGCGACGATAACGGGTCGCTTCCATGAACTGGCTGGTGCCCAGACCCTGTTCCTTGTCGAGGATTTCAAAACCGATGTTGCCATCGCTGGGAGTGACACCAGCGGCTGCGAGCTTGAGGCGCGCGCGCGACAGATCATCGGCCTTGACCAGCAAGGCGCCAGAATTCGGTTCGACGGTGTAAGGGATGTCGGCGGAGGCCAGGGTATCCATGACCTGCTTGGCGTCCATGCCGGCAAGGCTGCCGTACAACGGACGGTAATCCGGCTGCTGCGACCACAGCACCACGGCAAAGCCAATCGCCACGCTCGCAGCCAGGCCGACCAACAGGCCCACCTGACGCAGCATGGTCATCTCGGAGAGGTTTTCCAGGAAGGACAGGCCGAACAACGGCGGTTTGCCGTCTATCGGGGTGGCCTTGGCCGGAACGTTATCGGCGACTGCTTCTGCCATGACTCAATCTCGTCCTTAAACCGGCATCTGCATGATGTCTTGATAAGCCTGAACCAGTTTGTTGCGCACCTGGGTCAGAGCCTGGAACGACACGCTGGCTTTTTGCGAAGCGATCATCACGTCCGTCAGATCGACGCCGCTTTTGCCCACTTCAAAGGCGTTGGCCAATTGAGTCGATGCCGTCTGGGTATCGCTGACCTTGTTGATCGCCTGACCGAGCATGTCGGAAAAGCTGCTGCCTCCCAGCTCAGGGACAGCGGTCGTCGATTTCGGCGCAGACATGGCATCCACTTTCATGGCCTGCATGTCCATCATCAACCGATTAAATTCAATACCTTGGCTCATGGTCTACTCTCTTGGGCGGCCCGCAATTTTTTGACACTCACTCGGCGGGTACACAGGTATTAGCAACAAGGGTGCCAGCTCATGGACACCCCTTCATAAAAGCGTTTTCAAAGCATTGCGCCACGGATCAAGTGGCGAACAGATAGCCTTCGACGTCCATCCCCGCATCGCGCATTTGCGCCAGTTTGTAGCGCAGGGTTCGCGGGCTGATGCCAAGCTTTTCTGCCGCTTCTTTGCGGCGACCGCGCTCGGTGCGCAGGGTGTCGATGATCATCTGAAACTCCCGGCGGCGCAGGTCATCGCCCAGTGCGCCGGACGAATCCACCTCAATTTCCACTTCACGAACTGCCACCGGCGCAGGCGTTGCGACTGGCAATGCGGCGAACGTCACGGCACAAGCGAGACAGAAATCCTGCGGCTGGATCAAACCGCCCTGCTGCAAAATCAGTGCGCGTTGAATCGCGTTATCCAGCTCTCGCACGTTGCCTGGCCACGGGTAGGCGGTCAGGCACGCTTGCGCCTCAGGCGAAAGTTTCGCGGCGGCATGCTTCATTTTATTGACGTGTTTCGCCAACAGCCTTTCGGCCAGCGGCAGGATATCGGCAGTGCGCTCGCGAAGTGGACGCCAAGCCAAGGGGAAAACCGACAGACGGTAGAACAGATCCTCACGGAAACGCCCCGCCGCCACTTCGCCCGCCAGGTCGCGGTTGGTTGTCGCGACCACCCGGATATCGAGGCTGATCGGTTTGCGCGCCCCAACGCGCTCGACTTCACGCTCTTGCAACACGCGCAGCAGCTTGGCTTGCAGGCCGAGGGGCATTTCGGAAATTTCGTCGAGCAGAAGAGTGCCGCCGTCGGCCTGTTCGAACTTGCCGGCCTGCGCGGCGATGGCCCCGGTAAAGGAACCCTTCTCGTGCCCGAACAATGTTGCTTCAAGCATGTTGTCCGGGATCGCGGCGCAGTTGATCGCAATGAACGGTTGATTGGCGCGATGGGATTGCTGGTGGATGTAGCGCGCCAACACTTCTTTACCGGTGCCGGACTCGCCGGAGATCAGCACGGTGGAATCGCTTCGTGCGACGCGCGCGGCCAGCTCAAGCAGTTGGGCGCTCGCCGGTTCGACTGCAATCGGGCCTTCGCTTTCGCTCGCGCCAAGATTGCCCAAGGCATGGCGTGCGACCAGATCGAGCAGCGCTTTGGGCTCGAACGGCTTGACCAGATAATCCGCCGCGCCCTGACGCATCGCATCGACCGCGCGTTCGACGGCGCCATGGGCGGTCATCAGCAACACCGGTAATTGCGGCTGGCGGGCCCGTAACAATGCAAGCAGTTGATGGCCATCCATGCCGGGCATGTTGACGTCGCTGACCACCAGACTGAACGCCTCTCGCGCCACCGCCGTCAACGCTTCTTCAGCGCAACCGACCGCGTGGTAATCATGCCCGGCCAACAGCAGTGTGTCGGCCAGCGCTTCGCGCAATGAGCGGTCATCCTCGACCAGCAAAACCTTGATGCCCATGTCTGTCACTCAGCTCCCTGTACAGCGGAAAACAGCGGCAGGCTGACCTGCGCGCACGTGCCACGCCCGACTCGCGAGCGCAGCTGCAATTCTCCCTGATGCGCCCGCGCCACCGCTTTGACCACGGTCAGGCCGAGGCCAGTGCCAGTCACTTTGGTGGTGAAAAATGGTTCGCCGAGCCGCGCCAGAACAGCGGGCTCGATGCCGCTGCCACTGTCGCTGACACTGATGCGCAAGGCGTTGTCGCGGGTGTAGCAGTGCACTTTCAGCCGCACATCACCGGCGCTGGCTTGAATCGCGTTTTCAATCAAATTCAACAGCGCGCCGACCAGGGTGTCGCGATTGCACAGCAACTCACCGGCATGGCTGTCGCACTGCCAGCGAATGGGCAGATCCTGCACATGCGTCAGCGCCGCAGCTTGCAGCGCTTGCATCAAGGCATTGGGCGTGAGGCGATCGGTCAGCGGCAACTCACCGCGCGCGAATATCAGCATGTCGCGCACCTGGTGTTCCAGCTCATGCAGGCGCTCTTTCAGGCGCCCGGCGAAACGCTGCTGCGTGGCGACTGGCAATTCCTGCTCAGTCAAATGACTGGCGTAGAGCAACGCGGCGGAGAGTGGCGTGCGAATTTGATGGGCCAGTGAGGCAACCATGCGCCCCAGCGATGACAGGCGTTCATGGCGCGCCAATTGATCTTGCAGATGACGGGTTTCTGTCAGGTCGTTGAGCAGCACCAACTGGCCTGGCTCAGCGTCCAGCGAACGGGTCGCGATCGACAGGCGCCGACCGTTTTTCAGGGAGATTTCGTGACCGTCGTCTTCGCGCGGGGCGAAGCAACGCGCAATGACTTGGCGCCACAGCTCGCCTTCCAGTGGCAAGCCAAGCAGCTCAATGGCGGCGGGATTGGCTTCGCGCACCATGCCGTGACCGTCAATCACGATGACGCCACCGGGCAACAGATCAAGGAGGTTTTGCAGACGGTTGGCCAGGCGTTCTTTTTCCGCCAGTTCCTGCATGCGCTGGGCACTGACCACCGCCAGCTCACCCTTGAGCTCGGTGACCCGCGCTTCAAGCATGCTGTAGGAATCAGTCAACTGGCTGGACATTTGATTGAACAGCTCGAAAGCCTGCTCAAGACCCTGTCGGCTTGCCTGTTCAACGGAGGACGGCTGCCCCTCGGGACTGGAGGCAGAAGACATCTGGGCGGCTTGGGGCATTGTGCTTTCTCGCGTGGCTGACCGTCAGTTAAACGGAACGTTGCGAGGGATGTAGCAATACCCGTGCCTAAAAAAAACTGCTTATAAATGAAGCAGTTGAAAAACAGGCGTCAATCATCCGCCTGTTCATCACCGTCGCGACGGCTCATGCCGTACTTGCGCATCTTCTCCACCAGCGTGGTACGACGAATGCGCAGGCGTTCAGCCGCACGCGCCACGATGCCATTGGCGTCGTCCAGCGCCTGCTGGATCAAGCCCTGCTCCAGACCACCGAGGTAGTCCTTCAGATCGAGACCTTCCGGCGGCAGCATGGCATTGGCGGCGAAGTCAGGCGTATGGCCGTTGATGGCCACGCGCTCTTCGAGGTCGCTGCGCAGGCTGTCGACCATTTGCTCGTCTTCGTCGTCGACGTAGCGGAATTTCTTCGGCAGCTCGACCACGCCGATCACCCCGTACGGATGCATGATCGCCATGCGCTCGACCAGGTTGGCCAGCTCGCGGACGTTGCCCGGCCAGCCATGGCGGCACAGCGACATGATCGCGGCGGAGTTGAAGCGGATCGAACCGCGCTTCTCGTGCTCCATGCGCGAGATCAGTTCGTTCATCAGCAACGGGATGTCTTCAACACGCTCACGCAGTGGCGCCATCTCGATCGGGAACACGTTCAGGCGATAGTAGAGGTCTTCGCGGAAAGTGCCGATCTCGATCATGCTTTCGAGATTCTTGTGGGTCGCGGCGATGATGCGCACGTCGACGCTCTGGGTCTTGTTGCTGCCCACACGCTCGAAAGTGCGTTCCTGCAGGACGCGCAGCAGTTTGACCTGCATCGGCAGCGGCATGTCGCCGATTTCGTCGAGAAACAGTGTACCGCCGTTGGCCAGTTCGAAACGGCCGGCACGGCTGGTGATCGCGCCGGTGAAGGCGCCCTTCTCGTGGCCAAACAATTCGCTTTCGAGCAGTTCTGCCGGGATAGCCCCGCAGTTGACCGGCACAAACGGCGCATCGCGGCGTTTGGAATGGTAATGCAGGTTACGCGCAACCACTTCCTTGCCGGTCCCGGACTCGCCGAGGATCAGCACGCTGGCGTCGGTGTCGGCGACCTGCTGCATCATCTGGCGCACGTGCTGGATCGCCCGGCTGGTGCCGACGAGGCTACGGAACAGATTGGGCTCGCGATGACGGCCGCGCTCGCGGGCCTGGTCGTACATCTCGCGATAGACCTGGGCACGGTGCAGGGAGTCGAGCAGTTTGCTGTAGCTAGGCGGCATTTCGAGGGTCGAAAGCACGCGGCGGCGCTGGTCTTCAGGCAAGTCGACGGAAGAATTATCGCCCATCAGCAAAACCGGAAGGAACTCATCCCAGGTCGAGAGTGTCTTTAACAAGCCCAAAAGCGCGCCAGGAGCATTAACGGTCCCGATCAGTACGCAAATGACCTCACGACTAGACGACAAAGAGCCGACTGCCTGCTGCCAGTCATGGCTGCCGCAGGGTAAATTTTCTTCGCCAAGAAAATTTAAGATCACCGCCAGGTCGCGGCGGCGGACGCTATCGTCATCGATCAGCAGAATTTTGGTTTCACGCCACATGCAATAGCAACTTCCCTAGTCAACTCAATGCCCGAAAAATTGGGGCAAGCGAGACGCTTGCAGGACACCATGTGCCTGTAGACGCCTGAAATCTGAAATCAGCCACTAGTTAAGTCAAAAAACCGTGCACAGTCAAATTTATGGCGCACATGTCTGGATTAACTGCGGGTTAATTAACCAAACAGATGGTAAACCTTTGCTGCCTTTTGCGCTTGGGTGATCTGCGACATCTCGTTGGCTATCGCTTGCCGCTCTCCCATGGCCACCTCGAGAAGGTCCTTGTAGACGTGCAGCAGCTCCTCGAGATTGTCGCGCAACGCGACCTCGTCCAGCGAAGCCTCAGCCATGACGTCTTCCATGCAGGAACGGCAAGCCAGATCCAGCTCGCCAATGGCTTCCCAATTGCGTTCGGCCAGCGCAGTAACCAACGCTTCACGGGTATCGGCGATTCGCTGCAATACAAGACTCATGGCGCTCTCCTTAGAACTGTGGACCTGGTGGAGCAATACCGTCCCAGCCTTCCTTTACGGTGCGCAGGAGACCGGCAACTTCGTCGAGAATCTTCGGATCACTTTTGACGTTGGCCTCGGCGAGTCGCTTCATCATGTAGATGTAGAGCTGATTGAGCTCCCCTACCGCATCGGCGCTGTTTTCCAGATCCAGGCCTTCACACAATCCACCAATGATGCCAACGGCTTTGCTGATAGCCGTGCATTTGGCAGCAATATCCTTGCGCTCAATGGCGCCCTTGGCCTCGGCGATACGCCCCAGACCACCTTCCATCAACATTTGCACCAGACGGTGCGGGCTCGCTTCGGACGTCTGTGCATGCGCGCCGACTTTCTGGTATTGCCGAAGGGCTAACATCGGATTCATGTTCTACCTCATTGCCACAATGACTCGTATAACCAGTGTATCGCCAACGAATCAGAGAACTTTAGATGAAAAGACAAAAACCCGGCACACGCCGATAAAGCGTAGCCGGGTTTTTGTCGTGCCTGCCTGTTACTTCGCGGACTGCTGAGCGTTCAGCGAGGTGAAGAACGAGGTAATGCTGCTCGCCGTCGCTTTCATTTGCCCTACCAGCAAGTCCATGGCGTTGTATTTTGCAGTCAACGTCTTGGTCAGGTTGGCAACACGCAAGTCCAGCGCCAGTTGCTGCTCGGTCAGGTTTTTGGTGTTCTTGGTCAGAATAGCCATGCGCTGATCAAGCAAACCCGTGCCGGTAATATCACCTGCAGCTGGCTTGAGATACGGGTCCACTGCTTTGCTCATGCGCGCCAACAGACCGTTAGTGTCGTCGGTACCGGTGAACAACTGCTGAACCTGACCGGTCATGCCTGGCTGGGCCATGGTTTTGGTGAAAGCGCTGGTATCAAACGTCAGGTTACCGGTGTTGCGGTCGGTCATTACGCCCAACTGCGACAGCACGGCCAACGGACCACCTGCCCCCGTGTTGGTCAACTCGGCACGTACATCGGCAATCAGCGAGCGTGGCATCGCGTCACCGGTGAATGCCGCTTGCACGGTCAGCTTGCCATCCGCATCCGGGGTGGCTTTGGACAGCGTATCGATGGTGGTTTTCAAGGTGTTGTAAGCATCGACGAAAGCCTGAATCGATGTTTGCAACCCTTTGGTGTTGGCATCCACGCCGACAACAGTCGGCGTCGCAACGCCACCCGAGACAGAGCTCACCGTGGTCAAATTCAGGGTCAGGCCACTGATTGCGCCGGTCACCGTGTTGCTCTTGCTGCTAACCTCAAGGCCGTCGATGGAGATTTTGGCGTTTTGCGCAACGCCGTTGACGGCGCCCGCAGCACCAGCCGCAGGACTACTGCCCAGAGATTTTGTGCCATCAATCTCCAGACCGGCAATGCCGCTGACGCTAAGGTCAGAACCTTCGCCGGTCTTGTTCGAACTGATCACCAGGCGCGAAGCACCGGAAGCGTCGGTCACAATGTTGGCGGAGATACCGTTGGCGCCCTGAGCCTTGTTGATGGCGTCCCGGGTAGTCTGCAAAGTGGAATTGGCAGGAATGTCGACATTGTAATCAGTGCCATTCTGACTGATTTTCAGGGTACCACTCGGAATGGCACTGGAGGCGCCGCCGGCGAAGGAGGCACTGGCGATTTTCGAGCCGGTAGCCAACTGCGTTACAACAACATTGTAACTGCCCGAAACCGCGGAACTGTCGGCGGTGGCGCTCAGGTTCGTATTGCTGGAAGTCGCGGTGAAACCGGCAAATGCAGGATTGGTCTTGCTGCTCAGATTGGTCATCGCCGTCTGGAACGCAGTCAGCGCACTCTTCAACGAACCGATGCCGGAAATTTTCAGCGTGTTGGCTTTGGTCGCGGTGTCGATCTGCGTCTGCTTCGGTGCCTTGTCGGCATCGACCAGTGCAGTGACGATCGCACCGATGTCCAGGCCGGAACCCAGTCCGGAACCCGGTAGAATTGGACTTGCCATGTGCATCTCCCTTCAGATTGTTGCCATTCTTTTGACCGTTACACGCGTCCTGAGAACGGACAAACATTATTCATGCCAGCTATCAGACTTTGGCGTCGAACAACACGTGGCTCGCGTTGGCCAGGCTGTCTGCCAGCTTGAGGGCTTCTGCGGAGGGAATCTGTCGAACGACCTCACCCGTCTCGCTTGCGATCACCTTGACGATGACCTTGCCGGAATGCTCGTCGATGGAGAACTCCAGATTGCGTTTGATCGACTGGACAAACTTTTCGATCTCTTGCACCGCCAGTTTCAACTTGGCGTCGTCCGAATCCTGACTCTTGGCAGCGACCGGCGCTTCAGTCTTGGCAACCTTGGGCGTCTCTGACGGTTTGTCAGCAACCGGCGTGACTGGCTTGGGAGCCGGATAAGACTGGTTAAGCTTGACGCTCATGTCCATGCTCATCACCTCCTAACGTAAAAAGGCGAGAGAGCGCGACCAGCGCACCCTCCCGCCCAAACTTGTTCCGAAATTACTGAAGCAGCTTCAGTACAGCGGAAGGCAGTTGGTTGGCTTGAGCCAGAACGGAGGTCGAAGCCTGCTGCAGAGTTTGCTGCTTGGTCAGGTTAGCAGTTTCTGCGGCGAAGTCGGTGTCTTGTACACGACCCTGTGCAGCGGTGGTGTTCTCAACGATGTTCTGCAGGTTGGAGATGGTGCTGGTCAGACGGTTTTGCGAAGCACCCAGGCTGGCACGGGTATCACCGATCGCAGCGATAGCAGCGTCGATTGCAGTGATAGCGTTGTCGATGTTGCTACCAGCGGTAGCAGCGTCAGTACCGGTCAGAGCCAGAGTACCTTTGTCCACGGACAGGTTGACGGCGTCGAACTTGGAGCTCAGTACCAGGTCGATGTGGTTAGCAGTACCGGTGTTTGCGCCAACTTGCAGAGTCACAGTACCAGCCGAACCGTCCAGCAGGTTTTTGCCGTTCAGGTTGGTGGAAGCGGCGATACGGGTGATTTCGTCCGACATGTCGGCGAATTCTTTGTTGGTCGCTTTCTGGTCAGCAGTGCCGTTGGTGCCGGTACGTGCTTTAACAGCCAGTTCACGCATACGCTGCAGAATGTCGGTAGTAGCTTGCAGAGCGCCTTCAGCGGTCTGAGCAACGGAGATACCGTCGTTGGCGTTCTGGATAGCCTGGTTGCCACCGCGGATTTGCGATTGCATACGAGTGGAGATCTGCAGGCCAGCGGCGTCGTCTTTAGCGCTGTTGATTTTCAGGCCGGAAGACAGGCGCTGCATCGAAGTCGACAGGGCGTCGGAAGCGCGGTTCAGGTTTTTCTGAACGTTCAACGATGTGGTGTTGGTGTTTACTGTTAAAGCCATGACGAATTCCTCGTTGGTTGGGTACTGCGGCTTCCGGCCCTGGCAACCGCCGGGTATGGCCTAGAGAACCTTCGTAATAGTTATCGTCGGGTAATCAGGTTGCTTGAGGGCTTTTTGAAAAAATTTTGCCATCAACCGGCCACCCCCGTGAAAACAAGGGTTTAGCCGCCCCTCACCCACGAAAAAATGACGTCATAAAACCGACCACGGCGAAAACCTGCGGGCCAGTGCTGCCGCCCATCTTCAGGCCGGCACGCTTTGCAGCAACTCAACCAACTCGTACTCCATGTCATCAGCCAGTCCCAACCAGTCCTGACGCTCCTGACAGTCGAGCATGTGCGTGAGGATCTGCGCCCATACCTGTTGTGTATCCGCCGGCGCCAACACCAACACCTGCTGCGCACCCTCGAAGACCTCGACCATGCTAAGCGCCGCCTCGACATCACGGCCCAAGCGAAACAGGCCGGCGCAGTGACGGCATTCGTCGATGCAGGTATCAATCGCCGTCATTGCACAAACTCCTGATTGAATTGCGTCCCGGCGATCAACGCGCCTGCCCTGCTACTGTTGAAGAACTGCACGTGCGGATGCGCGGCGATGTAGCGCTCCAGCACACACAGGTAACCCCGAAAATTCAGTTGCGTACTGACCCGCTGGCCATTGCCGTCGCGTACCCAGTGCCGCGCCTGACTCACGCCGGGCCCCAGATCACCGTCGCCCCAGCCCGCGTGAGTCTTGTTCATTGGAAAAGCAAAATCGGCGCCAAACAGCGTGACGCGCGACGCGCCCATTTTCACCGCCAAATCGACCGCCGGATGAATCACGCTGCCGCCGACATGCAACAGCGCGCGCGGATGCTGCTCACGCAAGCCGGCATAGATCGGACTGGCCGAGTAACCACCGTAGCGCTTGCCCTTCCAGGCGCGCAGAACTTCAGGATCACTCATGGGCAGATACACCAGGGCGATGCCATCGGACTCTTCGAACGGCAGGTGCCTGAAGCTGATGCGCTGATCGATGGTGACCACCAGATCGGGCTTGATACCGTGTTCAAGCAACGGTCGATACGCGGTGTCGACACAGATGAACAACGGGCGCTGCGCCTGAGCCCGCGCTGCTGCCAGTCGCTCAAAGTGCCCTTCAAGGGTCGGGCCGGTGCCGATCACATAGACTTCGCGATCAGTACAGCTGCCGAACAACTGCGCGACATCGTCATCGCCCAACAGCACTGGCAAGCACTCCTGCAAACGCTGCTGAATGAACGGCGACTGCGCATCGAATTCGCGATTGTTGAAACTCAAATGGACTTCATTGACCAACCGATCACGGATCTTCGCATTGAAGTCATCGGCCAGCAGCATCTCGGCCGGCAAGGCGAAAAACGGCGTAAACATGTCCGAGTGATCGCCGGCGTAGAACAACTCGACACGCGGATCTTCCAGCCACTGCCGCTGATCGAGCAACTGCAGCACCAACGCGAACAGCGCGCCGTTGAGGATGTGCACGTACAAACGCTGCAGTCCTTCGCGCTCAAGCAGGACACCGGGCAGATCGCCGAGGCCAGTGCCATAAACGTGTAATTGCGCTTTGTCGGGCAGGCTCGCCGCCTGAACCTGCGCTTCGTGGAGGCGATCGTGGCGGCTGGTGAGCTGGATGCCGTTAACACTCAGCGTAGAGCCCAGGCCTTGCACCAGCTCGGCCTGAATGGCCGCACTGTCTTCAGCCATCAATCGCTCGAACAGCGCCGGCCAGCGCCGTTGCAACACTTCGGCATTGGCTTGAAAAAACTCGCTCATGGCGCCTCGCGCTCCCGTTCAGGCAAAAAAATAGCGTTCAAGGTTAACCTTGAACGCTTTTTTTGTATCCGCCGTTTTTGCTTCAGCTCAAGGGCGATAGATGATCGCCGAGCCCCACGACAGACCGACACCAAAACCGCTCAGCGCAATACGCTGCCAATCGGAATCGAGTACGTGTTTTTCCAGCAGCAACGGAATGCTCGACGACACGGTGTTGCCGGTCTCGACCATGTCCTTGATGAACTTCTCCGGCTCGCCTTCGAAGCGCCGCGCCACGGCATCAACGATTGCCGCGCTGCCTTGGTGAATGCAGAACGCATCGATGTCATCAGCCTTG
Organism: Pseudomonas sp. PB106; assembly: GCF_009764645.1. Lineage (GTDB taxonomy): Bacteria > Pseudomonadota > Gammaproteobacteria > Pseudomonadales > Pseudomonadaceae > Aquipseudomonas. Next base: position 32,999 of record NZ_RWIM01000079.1, on the reverse strand, counting down.
AGGCCGGAATCATCCAGCAGCTCGTGCAAGTGCGCGGGGACTTTGAGCAAAGCAAAGTTGAACACCTGACGACCGTTCATGAAGAACACGCCATCGGTGACTTTCAAATGCGGTGCGCCGGAACCGTCGGTGCCGAACTTGGCTTTGCCCAACGCCCAGCTCGGATCTTCGCCCATCCAGGTGGCCGTGGCGGCATCGCCGAACAGCATGGTGGTGTTGCGATCTTCCGGATCAACGATTTTCGAATACGGGTCAGCGGTGATCAGCAGGCCGTTCTTCAGGCCGGCGGCTTCCATGAAACCCTTGATCGCGTAGATGCCGTAGACGTAACCGGAGCAGCCCAGGGAAATATCGAACGCGGCGACGTTGGTTGGCAGGCCGAGTTTGTCCTGCACGATCGCGGCGGTATGTGGCAGGCCCTCTTCGTCACCGTTCTGGGTGACGACGATCAGCGCGTCAATCGATTCACGCTTCAGATCCGGATTGCTGGCAAACAGCGCATTGGCCGCTTCCACGCACAGATCGGAAGTTTCTTGCTCAGCGTCTTTGCGCGGCAGGAATGCCGAGCCGATCTTGCCAAGGATGAATTCTTCATCCTTCTCGAATTTTGCACCTTGTGCGTAATTGTCCACGCCGGCTACAGGAACGTAGCTCGCAATGCTTTTTATGCCAATCATTACGGCTTCCCAATAAAAAACAGCCCAAGACCACCGCTCGCAAGGATTTCGAGGGGCGCCGACAAACAGAAAACGGCCGCCACAACGGGCAGCCACGGGGAGCGCAAAGGGCTATCACTGGAATCGAAAACGAGCCAGGCGCCATCTCCCCGATCAATACAATACAGTGAAGATGCGCGTTATGACTCACAGGTCACGCTATTTTGCCGAATCGGTGCAGATCGGCTTATTCGACCAACGACCAGTCCAGCGGCGTGCCGCGTTTGATCGGCGTGCGCGCGCGGCGGCCGAGAACAGCGTCGGTGTGCTTGGGCGGCAAACCGAGGCCGGGACGAATGGCGCGCAGATTGTCCCGGGAAAAGGCCTCACCAGCGGCCATGTCGGCGGTGACGTAGAGCGAACGGCGATACACCACCGATTTGAGCTCGGCTTCGGTTGCGCCGTATTGCACCTTGCCAAGGGCCTGCCAGGCGCGCTCGGTTTCCAACACCAGGCTGGCCATTTCCGCTGGCTCCAGCGAGAAACTGGCATCGACGCCACCTGCTGAGCGGTCGAGGGTGAAGTGTTTTTCCACCACCGTCGCACCGAGCGCTACCGCCGCTACCGACACACCAACGCCCATCGAGTGATCCGATAGCCCCACTTCGCAACCGAACAACTCACGCAGATGCGGGATCGTGCGCACATTGCTGTTGAGTGGCGTGGCCGGGTAGGTGCTGGTGCATTTGAGCAGCACCAGATCCTTGCACCCCGCCTCACGTGCAGCGCGCACGGTTTCATCCAGCTCGGCGATGCTGGCCATGCCGGTGGAGATAATCAGCGGCTTGCCGGTGGCAGCCACACGACGGATCAATGGCAGATCGGTGTTCTCGAAACTGGCGATCTTGTAGGCCGGCACATTGAGGCTTTCGAGAAAATCCACGGCGCTGTCATCGAACGGCGTGGAGAACGCGAGCATGCCCAGTTCCTTGGCCCGAGCGAAAATAGGCGCATGCCATTCCCACGGTGTATGGGCCTCTTCGTACAGTTCATAAAGCGAAGAACCGGCCCACAGACTGCCCGGATCCTTGATGAAGAATTCGCCTTCAGCCAAGTCCAGGGTCATGGTTTCGGCGGTGTAGGTTTGCAGTTTCAGGGCATGCGCCCCGGCCTTGGCCGCTGCCTCGACAATTTGCAGGGCCACGTCCAGCGACTGGTTATGGTTACCGCTCATCTCGGCAATGATGAAAGGCGGCGCGTCGGCGCCGATCAAACGGTCGCCGATCTTGAAACTAGTCATGGGGGTGATCCTTCAAAACACGGGTGAACGCACAGGCACTCTGAGTAAACCCGGCATCACGAAACACATTCAATGAGGGCCGATTGGCCGGCGATACCTGAGCAGTCAGCGCCGTCACTTGCGGCCAGTGGCGGGTGACGAACGCTTCGCTCCGCGCCAGCAGCGACTTGCCCCAGCCCAGGCCGAAACGGCCCTCAAGCAGATAGATCGACACTTCGGCATCAAATCCGCGCAGGTCGTAACGCAGAACACCCACCGGGCCGTCATCGGCCTCGGCAATCAGCAGCAAGCGCTGCGGGTTGCGCAGACTGGCGGTCAGCCAGTTGAGGTGCTGCGGCCAGTCGATTTCCGCGTTTGCCAGCGACCAGCGTCGCACTGGCTCAGCATTGCGGCCATCGAACAACAGTTGCGCATCCTCTTGCGTGGCAGGCCGGATCGTCAGCACCGCACCGGACAATGCGGCGGCCACACGCAAGGCGCCGCGCCCGTCGACCAATTGCCGCGAGCGCTCAGCCAGGCTCTGACGCAGGTAATAATTGTCGGTGACAAAGCCAATGGCATCGCGCAGTTGCTCGACACTCACTTGCTCGCGAGCGCCCATGAACACATGTGCCCCCGCCGCTGCCATCACTTCACCGTTATTCTGTTGGTTGTTCGACACCGCAATGCAGATCGTCGGCAAGCCCAGCGCCGCGCGCTCCCAACTGGTGCCGCCGCCGGCGCCGATAAACAGATCAGCTTCCGTCATGCGCTGATGGAAATCGCTGACAAAACTGTGCAGGCGCCAGTTCGGTCGCGTCTCGGCCAGTGCCTGCATCTGCGTCCACGCCGGATTGTCGGCGCCCGCGACGAAGTCCACTTGCAGTTCGGTGAAATCCGCCAGGGCGAGCATCGCGTGATGGGTTTGCATCGCCGCATCGAACCCGCCGAAGTTCACCAGCACGCGTCGCGCCTGCGGTTTGATCTCGATCGGCGGGCAATCGAATTCTTCGCGCAGCATGGCGAAGCGTGGGCCGAGCAACGTGCGGCAGCCCTCGGGCAACAACGGCGCATAGTTTTCGCTGAGACCGGACAGGTTCTGATTGAGCAGTAGATCGACGCTGTAACGCCGGGTGGCCAGATCATCCACCGCCGCGATGCGATGCGCCCAGCGCCGTGCCGCGGTTTGCCAGTGATGATCGAGGCCGTAGTGATCGACGATGATCCAGTCAAACTCGGCCTGACCTTCAAGCTGCGAGCCTAGCGCGTCGATGTCGGCCTGCCACGGCAGCATCGATTCGATGGCTTGCAGTGGATCTTCATAGGCGTAGCGCTCAGGCAACGCGAACGTTTCAAAACCCTCGGCATTCAATGCGTCCAGACGATGCCCTTGCAACCGCCGGCAAGCGAACGCGACATGACTGCCCTGCGCGAGCAGCACCCGCGCCAGAGTCAGGCAACGGGCAATGTGGCCGCTGCCGATGGTCGGCGAGGCGTCGGCGCGAATCAGCACTCTCATTGCAGTTCTCCGCTGGCCTTGAGCGCGGCATAAAGGTATTCGGCGCGCTTCCAGTCCTGCGGCGTGTCGATGTCCTGAACCAGATGCCGGGGCAGAATCACCGGCAGGCTGGCTGGCGAATACAACACTTCGCCGCGCAACCACGCCTCGCTGCGCCCCCAGTAAAACTGGCCGGCGTCTTGAAACGCCTCCGGCAGATCCTGGGAACGGGTGTTGCGAAATTCCGGATACAACGCGGTCAAGGCACCCTGCCCGTCCAGCGTCAGCGCTCGCTGCACCGGAAAGCCGAAATCACAGACTGAGAAGGCGAACGACTTGTCCGAATGCCGCTCCAGTAACTCGAAGCCTTCGCGCAGATAGCGTACCTGCAACAGCGGCGCCGTGGCGTACACACAGCAGGCGTAATCGAAGGCTGACAGTTGCTGCAAGGCATGCTCGATCACCGCTGCGGTGCCGGTGAAATCATCGGCCAGCGCCGCCGGACGCATGAACGGCACCTGTGCGCCGTGCGCCAGTGCGACTTCAGCAGTTTCGGCGTCGTCGGTGCTGACCACGACTTGATCGAACAAACCTGAATCCAGCACCGTGCGGATCGAACGAACAATCATCGGCACGCCATCGAACGGCAAAAGATTCTTGCGCGGGATGCGTTTGCTGCCGCCACGGGCGGGGATGATTGCAACACAGCTCACACTTGATTACTCCTCAAGAACCAGCCGACGCAATTGCTCGACCACGTAATCCTGCTGCTCATCGCTCAACAACGGAAACAACGGCAGGCTGATCGCCTCGGCGTAATAACGCTCGGCTTCAGGGAAATCGCCCTCGGCAAAACCCAGGTCGCGATAGTACGGCTGCAAGTGCACGGGAATATAGTGCAGATTCACGCCGACGCCGGCGGCACGCAAGCCTTCGAACACCTGACGATGGGTGAGGCTGATGCGCTCGGTCTGCAAGCGAATGACGTAAAGATGCCAGGCAGATTCTGCCTCTGGCTGAAGGCTCGGTAGCGTGACTGGCAAGTAAGTCAGCAGGCGATCGTAACGCGCCGCCAGTTCGCGGCGCCGGGCGATGAAGCCGTCGAGTTTGCCCAGTTGCGACAAACCCAACGCGGCTTGCAGATCGGTGATGCGGTAATTGAAGCCCAGCTCGATCTGTTGGTAGTACCACGGGCCGTGGCTGGGCTCGGTCATCTGCTGCGGATCGCGGGTCATGCCGTGGCTGCGCAGGCGCAGCAGGCGCTCGGCCAGTTGCGGGCGATTGGTCAGCACCATGCCACCTTCGGCGCTGGTGATGATCTTCACCGGGTGAAAACTGAACACCGTCATCGCCGCGAATTCTCCGCAACCGACCGGACGCCCTGCATAGGACGCACCGACCGCATGAGAAGCATCTTCGATCACCGTGAAGTTGTAGCGCTCGGCCAGTTCGGCAATCTTGCGCATGTCACAGCTCTGCCCGGAGAACGCCACCGCCACCAGCACTTTCGGCAAGGTGCCGGCCTGCTCGGCCTGATCAAGCCTGGCTTCGAGGGCGAACGCATCGAGGTTCCAGGTCAGCGGATCGATGTCGACGAAATCGACGTCAGCGCCGCAATAACGTCCACAGTTGGCCGAGGCGAGAAAGGTGTTGGGCGTCGTCCACAAACGATCACCCGGCCCGAGCCCCGCCGCTAGACAGGCAATGTGCAGCGCCGCTGTGGCATTGCACACCGCAACCGCAAAATCGGCCTGGCAACGCTCGGCCATCGCCTGCTCAAAACGCTCGATGCTTGGCCCTTGGGTCAGCCAGTCCGACTGCAGGACTTCGACGACCGCGTCGATGTCTGCCTGATCGAGGCTTTGCCGACCGTACGGAATCATACCGAGAGCTTCGCGTGCAGGTCGGCGATCTGCCCGACCGAGAGGAAATGAGGATTGGTGTCGGAGCGATATTCGAAATCTTCGCCGACCGCACGCCCCCGCTCACCGACTTTGTCGACGGCAAAATCGACATCGACGCTGGTAAAGCGAATCGACGGCTGGATGGTGTAGTGATCTTCGAATTCGAGGGTCATCCGCGCATCGTCCAGCGGCACCATCAACTCATGGAGTTTTTCGCCCGGACGAATGCCAACATTCTTGTGCGGCAGATGTTCGGCCATGCCGCGCGCCAGATCGACGATGCGGATCGACGGGATCTTCGGCACGAACACTTCACCGCCGTGCATGCGCGCGAAGCTGTCGAGCACGAACTGCACGCCGTGATCGAGGGTGATCCAGAAGCGGGTCATGCGCTCGTCGGTGATCGGCAACTCCGTAGCGCCGTCGGCGATCAGCTGGCTGAAAAACGGCACCACGGAACCGCGCGAGCCGGCGACATTGCCGTAGCGCACCACGGCAAAACGGGTTTCCTGCTCGCCGGCAATGTTGTTGGCAGCGACGAACAACTTGTCCGAGAGCAACTTGGTCGCACCGTACAGATTGATCGGGCTGGCGGCTTTGTCGGTGGACAGCGCCACGACCTTTTTCACGCCATTGTCGATGGCGGCGGCGATGATGTTCTCCGCGCCATTGACGTTGGTGCGGATGCATTCGGTCGGGTTGTATTCCGCCGCCGGCACTTGCTTCAACGCCGCGGCATGCACGACGTAGTCGATGCCGCGCATGGCTTGGCGCAGACGGTCGGCGTCGCGCACGTCTCCGATGAAGTAGCGCATGCACGGCGCGTTGAACGTCTGCTGCATTTCGTACTGTTTCAGCTCATCGCGGGAGAAAACCACCACGCGCTTGGGCTGGTACTGCTCGAGCAGGCGCGCGATGAACATGCGCCCGAACGAGCCGGTGCCGCCGGAGATGAAAATCGATTTACCGTTGAACATAGCTTGATTCCTGTCCGGCACGCTTAGGCGAGCAACTGTGCCCAATTGATCGAGCTGTTTTCGCCCAAGGTAAACCCTTTGCCGGTCAGGGCCAGGTTGGCGTTGTAAGCCGGATCCTGCGCGAACGCATCACTCCATTTCTCACGCAGTGCCGCCAGTGCTTCAGGAGCCTTTGGCAACTCATCGGTGTGCAGCACCTGCACCGACGGAGTCCAGACAGTGAGGAAACCGTTCTGACCAGCCTTGAGGCATAGATCGACATCGCTGAAACCATCAGCAAACGTCACTTCGTCCAAACCGCCGAGAGCGTTGAACAGCTCCTTGCGCACCATCAGGCAGACCTTCGACACGGCCGAGTAATTCTGCTCGACGGCCAAACGCTGCATATAACCCTCGGCATTGTGTTTCTCGCCAATGAAGGGTGAACCGACACCGCCGTTCAAGCCGAGGATCAACCCGGCCTGGGAAATCTTGCCATCGCGGTCGACCAATTTGGCGCCGACGATGCCCACTTCCGGACGTTGGGCCTGGTTGAGCAACGAGTCGATCCAGTTCGGGTTGACGACTTCGCTGTCGCCAGCCAGCAGCACCAGGTACTCACCCCGTGCCTGTTCGCTGGCAGCGTTATACAACGCCACTTCACCGAGCGTCTCACCGGCACGCAAGACATTGACTCTCGGATTGCGCAACTGGCCGAGCCAGTCGTTGACCGCCGCCGACTGATTCGGGTTGGCTGCCACCAAGACTTCATAGCGGCTGTAGCGGGTCCTGAGCAGCACGCCCTCCACGCAACGGCGCAACGCCGACAAATCATCACTGGCCGGCACAATGATCGACACCATTGGGAGTTCGGTATGACGATAATCGACCTGCCAGGTGCCTGGCAGCGACGAAGTGACCTTGGCCTTGTAGCCGCGATTACCCAAATGACGCAGCAGCGCCAGGCGCTCATGAGCATTCTCTTGCAGCGCAGCGGCCTGGGTGATCAGCAGCGGCTCGTCGAGATGTGCCAGGCCGTCGAGACCACCCTGCTCAATCAGGCGCAGCAACAGGTCAAATTCCAGCGCCTTGCTGAAATCGGCCTGATAACCGCCCGCCTCGAGGAACACGTCGCGTCGAATCAGCCAGTGGCGCGCCATCAGTGCTGGAGCGCTTTGCAGCAAATCAAGGTTGAAGCCGGGGCGGAACACATCCACCAGCGCGCCGTCTTCAGTACGCTGGATTTCATCGGTGGCCACCGCGCGAAGACCCGTGGCCGACATCAACTCAAGCCCGGCGCGCAACAGACCACCGGCAGTGAATTCATCGCCCACGCTGGCCAGCAGCAACCAGTCGCATGGAGATTGCGCGGCACTCTGGTTGAGTTTATCGACCAGATTGCCCGGTGTGACCCGGACGAAGTGCAAGGTGTTCTGCGCGGTGGTCGCCGTCTGTGGTTCACCCGTGGTGAAGACCACGATTTTGAAGGCCTTGCTGGCCCCTTCGACGAGGCTGTCGAGCGTCACTTGCAGCTTCTCAACGTTGTCGTCCAGATCCAGCAGGAAAATACCGAATTGTGGCCCGCCATCGTTCGCCGCCAGATGCGCGGCAATCGCTGCAGCCTGTTCGGCGTCCGGCTTGCGGGCTGCCATCCAGTCAAGCAAGCGACCTGAGCGCATCTTGTTGAAGACCGGGTAGTGATCGACGTTTGATACGGCCTCTAGACGCTTCGCCCACTCAGCCATTTCCTGCGCCTGATCCTCCTCGTCGAGCACTTGCAGTTGCTCGGCCAGACGCTTGACCACACGACGGTTGAATACGTTGCTGTCATGGGCCTGCCACAAACGGTCGACGACGCTCTCCGTCGTATCGTTATTGCGCGGCTGCAACAGGTACTCCTGCCGGGTCCATATGCCCTCAAGTTTTTCCAGTTGAATACGACCAGCCGGCATCGCATGCAGGAGAAACTCAAACTGAGTCAACAAATCAAAAAAACGCTGGTTGTAGAACGGCATTTCGACATATTGCCGTGGCCCGAATTTGCGCTCCGGCGCCTTGGTCAAGTGGTTCCAGTGCGATTCGAAAATCAGCTCGGCCGTCAATGCCCGCCCGGTGACCAGGCTGTCGGTCATGGCCGCGAAGCTTTCCAGGGCAAACGCCTTGCGCTGCGCCTGATCGAGATCGTTGATACCGGTCGGCAGCGAGGCAAGGAATTCAGCGAAGGCTTCACGCTCCGCTACCGATTTGGCATCGACATAGGACAGGGCGTGATACACCTCGGTGTTGTGGTCGGAGAAACCGACGTTGATCTCGCGCACGACATAAGGGATCGGCAGGATGCGCGCCTTGGAATTCGCCAGTAGATAATAGGTATGGCCGATTTCCTGCCATTCGAAACTGGTGCCCGCCGGCAATGCCGCGTACCAGTCCTGAATGATCGAGGTACGGCATACACCATAGAACGGCGGCACGTACTGGTGCATGAAGTCGAGAACCCGATCCTGGGCGCGCTCCGATGCATAGTCTTCGCAGATTTTTTTGTCGCGGCGGTAGTAACTGACGCTGCCGGCCAGCGCCAGGTACATCAGGCAATAGCCATGGCACAAACCGTAGTCGCGGTTCGCCTCCAGGAAGTTCACCGATTCGGCCAGCGACTCGTGCAGGATAAAGTCGTCGTCGGCAGCGAACACCATGTAGGGCGTGGTCAGTTGCGCAACGCCGTAGGTCAGCTTGGCCTGCATGCCCCAGTAGGCGAATTGCGGCAGATGCTGATAGTCGACGGCCGAAAAATCACCTTCCGGACGCTCGGGAGACGAGTCCAGTACCAGAACCTTGCAAGGCAGGCTGCTGTAGTACTGCAGCGCACGACGCAGAAACGCCGGGCGGTTGTGGGTGATCAGCACCACCGTCAGCAACTCGTTCAATGGCAGCTTTTGTTCAGAAACAGACTTGCCTTGCATAACTTCTCCCACGACCGGCGACACCGCCTGAAAAACGCTTTGATGATGGAACTGATTAACGAATCCGACGCAGATAGCCGTCCGACGCAACGGTGATCAGCAGCTTGTCTTGCATCGCTTGATCGATCTCGAAATCACGGTTTTCTTTCAGGAACGCCCAAACGGCAGTTTTCGGGTTGTCACCTGGCCCCCATGGACGATCCGGAAACGCATCGGCCGGCATGTCTTCAACCACGGTGTCCATGACGATGCAGTAGCTGTCCTGCGAAACCAGTGGTGCGTAGAGACGCAGTTCTTCGAGGACGTGGTCATGGGTGTGGTTGGAATCGAGCACCACGATGACTTTCTTGCCGGCAGCCGCCTGACGCACCTGCTCGACCACTGCCAGATCGAGGCTCGAGCCTTCGATCATGCTGATGCGCTTGATCATCGGATGGCTTTCGATGGCCTCGCGGTTGTGCGCACGAATGTCACGATCGATGCCCAGCACTTCACCGTGGCCCTGCAGTTCCAGCAGCGAGGCGTAGTAAATGATCGAACCGCCGTGGGCGATACCGCATTCGATCACCAGGTCCGGCTTTATGCGCCAGATCAGCTCCTGCATCGCCATCATGTCTTGCGGCAATTGAATGATCGGACGGCCCATCCACGAGAAGTGGTAGGTGTATTTGTGCTTGGCCGACTGGTTGTAGAACTCTTGGGCCAGCGCCTTCAAGTCCTTGTCCTGGCCTTGGGCAATCACTTCGGCCTGGCACTCCGCCTCGAAGGCTTTGATTACGTTATCGCTCATTGTCCGGTCTCACTGAAAAGTCATTTGATAGTCACGCCTGGAGGTGCATCAGTGGGTGCGCTGCGCCTCGAGTAACTGTTGTAATCGGTCGACCACTGCCCAGAACGCCAAGGGCTCGTGCGTCGGGTAGGGGTAATGCCCCAGATTCAAATCGATCGAAGCGCCGCGCTCGCGCAGGCGTTGTTCGACCAGTGCCCTGACTGAAATCGGCTGGCCGCTGGCGCAATTGATCACGCCGTTGAAGTCGCGTTTTTGCACGATCGCGGCGAGGTTCTCGGCAGCCGTTTCGATGGCCAGAAAATCACGCAACTGCTCGCCGGCCGACATGTTGAACGTGGACTCACCGGCATCGATTGCACGGTCCAGCGCCGCCAGCAAACTGTTGGGGTTCTGCCCTTCGCCATGCAGATAAAACAGGCGCGCCCACTGCAAGGTGAACGGTTGTTCCTGCTGCAGGTTTTGCAAAAACAGGTGCAAGGTGTGCTTGGCCAGACCGTAAGGATTGCTCGGCTGTGGCTCAGTGCTTTCGCTGAGCGGGCCGCTTTGCATGCCGTATTCAAAACAGGTGCCGGTGACCAGCACCTGCTGCACGCCCGCCTCAACCGCGCTTTTGATAAAGCGGTAATCGGCCATCAGGTTGTGTTCGAAATGGAACAGCGCCCGATAGTTCGGCAAGCCCGGCCAAGCCAGATGCGCCAGCGTATCGATGTCTTTTACCAGTGCTGCGACATCCAGATCAGGCGCGTGAACATCGGCGCTGACGAAGTCGACGTCGTTGATCCACGGCATGCCTTGCGCGGTTTGCGCATTGCGCGCCACCGCGCGGACTTCGCAGCCACGCGCCAGCAAGGCGGCAACCAGATGCCGGCCAACAAAACCGGTAGCGCCAGTGACCAGAACCTTCACAGCACTTTCAACTCAGGCACGGCGATCACGAAGCGGCCGTCCCACTGACGCACTTGCGCCAGTTGCTGACTGACTTCGTGCAGCAGGTTCCACGGCAAAACCAGCACGTAATCCGGTTTTTCGAGTTCGATCTGCGCCGGCGCAACAATCGGAATGCGGCTGCCCGGCAGGAACTTGCCCTGCTTGTGCGGGTTGGCATCAGCCACCCATGCCAACAGGTCGGGTTTGACCCCGGCGTAGTTGAGCAAGGTGTTGCCCTTGGCTGCTGCGCCATAGCCGACCACACGTTTGCCGTCAGCCTTGGCCTGCAACAGGAAGCGCAGCAGTTCGTGCTTGATGCGTTCAGCGGCGGGCGCAAGGGTTGCGTAGTACTCGGCGGTTTTCACCCCGGCATCCAGTTCGGCTTGCAACTGTTGCTGCACCGCTGACTGAACCGGGCGACGCTCGCCGTCCTTGCGCTGGACGAACACGCGTAACGAACCGCCGTGGGTGGTCAACTGGCTGACGTCGAAGACTTCCAGATCATTGCGCTCGCACAGCGTCTGCACGGCGGTCAGCGACAGGTAGGAGTAGTGCTCGTGATACAGCGTGTCGAACTGCGCGCCAGCCATCAGCGTCAGCAATTGCGGAAATTCAAACGTGGCCACGCCGCTCGGCTTGAGCAGCGCGGCGAAACCGCCGAGGAAATCGTTGATGTCCGGCACATGGGCGAGCACGTTGTTGGCCGCCATCAGATCAGCGCCCCAACCTTCGCTGTTCAGCTGTGCGGCGGTGTCGCGACCGAAGAACAGTTCGCGGATTTCCAAGCCTTTCTCGCGAGCCGCTTGCGCAGTGCTACGGGTCGGCTCGACGCCCAGGCACGGGATGCCGCGACCGGCGACGTATTGCAACAGGTAACCATCGTTGGCAGCGACCTCGACTACGCGGCTTTCGGCAGTCAGGCCAAAGCGCTCAACCATCTCGGCAACATAGCGCTCGGCGTGAGCCAGCCAGGTGCTGGAGAACGAACTGAAATAGGCATACTCGGCGTCAAACAGGCTGTCGGCGCTGGTGTAATCCTCGGTCTGGACCAGCCAGCATTGCTGACATACGGCGACCTTGAGCGGCACCCATTGCTCAGCCTGTTCGAGGCGATCGGCGTGGACGTAGGCGTTGGACGGTGGCGAGGTGCCGAGGTCAATCAGCGGCAGGCTCAGCGGTGCGGCGCACCCACGGCAGTTCATAGACGCACTCCAGCAAAGTGTTGATCAAGCGCGGGATGGCTGGAATCCCGCGCTGACAAATTATTGACAGGCAACGGCCAGGCGATCGCCAGCCGTGGATCGTTCACCGACAAACCGCCCTCGTGCTCCGGCGCGTAATCGGCGCTGTGCAGGTAGAGCAATTCGGCGTCTTCGGTGAGGGTCTGGAAACCGTGGGCGAACCCGGCCGGGATCAACAGGCTGCGGCCATCGCCGGCCTTCAGGTGTTCGGCATGCCAGTGCAAAAAGGTTTCCGAATCCGGACGCAAATCCACCACCACGTCCCACACTTCTCCGCGCAGACAGGTGATCAGTTTGGCTTCCGGCGCTTTGGCGTTCTGATAATGCAGACCGCGCACACTGCCCTTCTCGCGAGTGCAGGAATGGTTGATCTGGCGGATATGGAATTCGCTGCCGAACGCACTCAGGCTGCCTTCGCAGAACAGCCGGGCGAAGTGCCCGCGCTGGTCTTCAAAACGTTTGTGCTGGACGCTGAACAATCCGGCCAGCGGCATAGCCTTCAGGGAAAATTCGCTCACAGCACGCCTCGGTACAGGTCCAATTGACCGAGGGTGACGGCGCGCATGTCATCGCCGTTCTGCCAGGCCAGGTGCCAGTCGAGGGTCTGGGCCAGGCATTGCTGCAGGGTCCAGCGCGGTTGCCAGCCAAGCAGTTGGCGCGCGCGGCTGCTGTCCAGACGCAACAGGCCGGCTTCGTGCAGTTCGCTTTTTTCAATGCGCAAACCACGCGCCTGCGGCCAGCGGCTGGCGAGCAATTCGACCACTTCGCCGACGCTGCACATGTCCGCCTCGCCCGGGCCGAAGTTCCACGCCCCGGCGTATTCCGGGCCTTCTTCGTAGAGGCCGACGGCCAGTTGCAGGTAACCGGCCAGCGGCTCCAGCGCGTGCTGCCACGGGCGCACGGCTTGCGGGTAACGCAGGGTCACTGGCTCGTCTGCCGTCCACGCTTTCAGTACGTCGGGGATCAGTCGCTCAGGGGCAAAATCACCGCCGCCCAAGACATTGCCGGCACGCGCCGTGGCCAGGGCCAGACCGTGTTCGGCGTACTTGTCCGCCGAGAAGAATGACGCGGCATAAGACTGCGCGAGCAGTTCACAGCAGGCCTTGCTGCTGCTGTAAGGATCGTGGCCACCGAGGGCTTCGTCTTCGCGGTACGGCCACAGCCATTCCTTGTTGGCGTAAACCTTGTCGGTGGTGACCAGCACGCAGGCGCGCACGCAACCGACCTGACGAATCGCTTCAAGCAGGTTCAGCGTGCCCATGACGTTGCTGGAATAAGTGCCGAGCGGATCGCGATAGCCTTCGCGCACCAACGGCTGCGCGGCCAGGTGCAAAACGATCTCCGGCTCGGTGTCGGCGATGATTTCCAGCAAGGCGCCGAGATCACGCAGATCACCGCGCTGATCGTTGATGCCTTCGTGCACGCGGGCCAGTTCGAACAGGCTCGGCTCGGTCGACGGATCGAGGGAAAAACCGCTGACTTGCGCGCCGAGGCTTTGCAGCCACAGGGTCAGCCAACTGCCCTTGAAACCGGTGTGACCGGTGATGAGAACGCGTTTGCCGCGCCAGAAATCCGCACTCAGGCCCATTGCTTCCATGGGGCCTCCCCGCTCTGCCACAGCGCTTCGAGGTGGTTCTTGTCGCGCAGGGTGTCCATGGGTTGCCAGAAACCATCGTGTTCGAAAGCCTTGAGCTGCTCATCCTGGGCCAGACGCGCCAATGGCTCGGCTTCCCACGTGGTTTCATCGCCAGCAATGTACGGCAGCACTTTCGGCGACAGCACGAAGAAACCGCCATTGATCCAGCCACCATCACCACGGGGTTTTTCGGTGAAACCGAGGACCTGATCGCCCTGGCGCTCAAGGGCACCGTAGCGTCCCGGCGGTTGCACGGCCGTCACGGTCGCAAGACGGCCGTGCGCCTTGTGGTAATCGACCAACTGACGAATGTTCAGATCGGACACGCCGTCGCCGTAGGTGAAGCAGAACGCCTCTTCATCCTTGAGGTAACGGCCGGCACGCAGCAGACGGCCACCGGTCATGGTTTCCTCGCCGGTGTCGATGAGCGTGACGCTCCACGGTTCGCTGTAGTTCTGGTGCACGTCCATGCGGTTTTCACGCATGTTGAAGGTGACGTCGGAGGTGTGCAGGAAGTAGTTGGCGAAGAAGTCCTTGATCGCGTAACCCTTGTAGCCAAGGCAGATCACGAAGTCGTGGATTCCGTGGGCGGAATACTGCTTCATGATGTGCCAGAGAATTGGCTTGCCGCCGATCTCGATCATCGGTTTGGGCTTGAGGTGCGACTCTTCACTGATGCGCGTGCCGAGGCCACCCGCCAAAATAACTGCCTTCATCGTCTCCCCTCTCGTACGTCACCGGGCTGCGCAGAGCTTTCTTGAGCTGTGCGGGCCATCTGGCTCAACCTTTTACCGCTCCGGGCGCCGGTGGGATGACCGCGAGCGCTCGTTTTATGGCGATTTACCGGGGACTTGCAGGAAACGCGCCAGCTCGATGAGTCCCGTGAAGACCGGGCTGCAAGGTAAAAAAAAGGGCAAATATGATGAGAATTATCAGGTTCGCCCTCCATGACTACACCTTCAATCCCGTTGCAGGATCGACAGTGTTCGATTCAGCGATCAACCAAACATGGCAAACGCATCGCTATTGGCTGGCAGGTTGATGATTTGCCCGTTCGCCGTTTGAATTTGCTCAATGGTATCGAAGCCGGCGAACCAGCCCTTGAGCTGCACACCTTCCTGCGGCGTCGTGCCCGGTGCGAAACTCGAGCGATGCAGATAAAGATCATCACCGACACGATCAATCAACAGTTCTGAACTGCTGATATACGACAGCACGAGTTTGTCCTCGCGGCTCGCGCCGTCATCCTGGATGGTCACAAGCCCCGGGGTGCCGATTGTGTAAAGGTCGTCATCCTCGCCACCGTTGGCAAAACCGCTGGACTTCAACACCAGTTGATCTTTCCCCGCCCCGCCAAACAATACAAAGCCCAAGCCTGTACCGGTCAGCAGGTCACCATCCTCGCCACCGTCTGCCATGCCGTGAACCACGGTGATGACATCGCCACCGGCCTCGCCATACACGCGGCTTCCTACATCATTGCTTGCCGTGAAAATGGTGTCGTTGCCTTTGCCGCCATACATTGTGTCGGCCTGCGGCCCGTTGACCTGTCCGTCGAGGGAGAACGGCCCGATCGAGGAAACCAGTCCGCCGTAGAGGTAATCGTTGCCGTCACCACCGTAGATGATGTCATCCCCCAATCCACCTTCCAGGTAGTTGATGCCAGCATCGCCGGTCAGGCTGTCATTGAGGTGACTGCCCACGACACGCTCGATATTGCGTAATACATCGCCTTGCGCATCGCCACCCTCGTTGATATTGGTCAACAGGTTGATGGTCACCCCGCTGGTGCTGGTGATGTACATCGCCGTATCTTGTCCCTCGCGACCATCGATTACATCCGCACCCAAGCCTCCGATGAAAACATCAGCGAGTCGAGAACCTGACAACGTGTCATCGAAGTGGCTGCCCTGAAAGAATTCGATGCTGGCGAAAGTGTCGCCCGCGGCTTCTCCAGAGTTGATATTGCTGATCAGGTCGAGGGTGATCCCAGCGTCCGAAAACTCGTAACTGATCAGGTCCTGACCGGTGCCACCGTCAACGCCCATAGCGGCGGCGCCACCGTAGAAGATGTCGTCGAGGCCCGAACCGCTAGTGATGACGTTATCGCGGCGAACGATAAAAAACTACGAATGTGTTGATATCGACAGGAAAGGATCGCAACTTGAGCCGCTGCAAAAAAATGTATTGGGGTTGATACAAAGACGAATACACGACGCAAAAAAAAACAGGTGACTGCATAAGTCGCCTGTTTTTTAGGTAGCCGGAGCTGATCGATCAATCCGCCAGCCAGCCATGTTCCCAGTAACGCAGGTTATCGCCGCGCAAGATGTAGTCGCGCAGCACGACCTCACGCAACTCGTCGCCCATGCGATAGCTGGCGTCCGGATCGGCCAGGTGCATGCGAATTGCCTGCAGCCATTCTTCCGTGGAGTTGGTCTTGACCCGCGTACACGGCAGGTAGCCGCGATAGGCCTCAGTGTCGGTGCAGATTACCGGGAAACCGCAGGCACCGTACTCAAGCAGACGCAGGTTGCTTTTGCAGTCGTTGAAAATGTGGAATTCCAGCGGCGCCAGAGCCAGATCAAGATTGAGGCTGGCCAGTTTTGCCGGGTACGCGTCGAGGGCGATGACGCCGTGGAACTCATGCATGTAAGGGCGCAGGTCGTCCGGGCACATGCCAAAAAATACCCAGTCGACTTCATCCGCCAGCTCGCGCACGACATCAGCGATCACCGCCAGGTCACCATGGTGACTGGTGCCGCCGCCCCAACCGACTCGCGGCTTTTTCGAGGTCCGGCGCTGGCCGCGCAGGTTGCTCCAGAACTCCTTCGCCAACATGTTCGGCACGACACGGATGTCGTGATGCATGTCCGACAAGGCGTTGGCCAATGGCTGAGTCGAGACCACGACGCGGTCGCACATGCCGATCGCACGGCGAACAATACGCTCCATTTCATACTTGTCCGGCATGTTGCGGATATGCGCATTGCGATGGGGAACATCAATGACGTAGTCGTCAAGCTCATAGATGCTGCGGGCATTGAAGTAGCTGCACAGCACCGGCATTTCGTTGACCGACGACACGGTGTAACGCCCTTGCAGAACGATTACATCAGGTGACAGACGCTCGATTTCAACAATCGGTGGCAGGTTCACGCTGTAGCGGATCTGCCCCTGCACCCGCCCTGCCGCTTCGAGCTCGATCAGCGGTTGCGTGACACGATAGTGACCGATCGCGGAGGCGTTGAGCGGCAACCCGAGAATCTTCGGCATGGTGCTATTGCTGAAAGGACTCCAGCCGGTGCGCAGCCCTGGCTCGAGCGTGAAGCTCGAACCGGTGTGCTTTTGCAGCGAAAGATTGTGATTGTAGGCAGGGTCGCGGGCAATGACCGGCAGCCAGCGCTTGAAGAACGTTTCTTCCTGCTGATTATGCGAGACCCCTTCTTCGTTGATGACCTCCTCGACTGGCTGCGCGCCCAGCGCCAGCACCGCATAGGGAGTCCACACCACGAGATAACCCTGCTGGGCTACGCGTAGCGCCAGGTCCACTTCATGCAACATACGCGGCAGACTCTGCTCATCCAGGCCGTCAACCGCATCGAACACCGACTTGCGCACCATCAGGCAATCGGCGCCGACGGCGCTCAGATCCTGAACCACCTGTAAGCGGAACATGTAGCCGGACGACTGCATGGCCTGACCATAGAACGGCAGGCCGGCCGGCCCCTGCAAACCCAGCACCAGCCCCGCATGCAACACATAGCCATCAGGATTGAAGAGCTTGGCACCGACAATGCCGACTTCCGGACGCTGGGCGTGATTGAGCAACTCGTCGAGCCAGTCACCCTGAGTGATCACGGTGTAGGGGTTGAGCAGCAAAACGTATTCGCCCCTCGCCTGACCTACGGCAAAGTTGCGCAGTGCGGCGAGGTTACCCTGTTGCGGGTAGGACAGCACGCGTACGCGTTCACTGCCCAATTGCGCCATACCGTCCAGCCAGGCACGGGCCTCGGCGGTCTCGCTGCCGTTGTCGACCAGCAACAGCTCGTACTCGCTGTACGCGGTTTTTTCCAGCAGGCTTTCGACGCAGCGTTGCAACGCCGCAATCTGGTCGCGCGTGGAAATGATGATGGAGACCAACGGCCGATGGGCATGCCGGTAATCGACTCGATTGAGCAACTCGACGCTGCCGCGTCGCAGACCGTGGGCGATCCCCATACGATCCAGATGCGCCGACAGCAAGCGCGCGTTGTGTTCCGTCACGGCGGGCAGCGACAACCACTGCGCCAGGTCGAAGGACGACTCGATGGCAATCTCGGCCAGATGCCCAACCACCTGAGTGCCCTGCTCTTCAACCATTCGCCAGAGCATGTCGTGAGGCGCGAGCTCAGTGAAGGTCGAATCGAAGCCGCCGAGTGTCAGAAAAGTCTCGCGCCGGAACGCCAGCGCGCGACCGACATAAGGGTAGGAGCGCATCAGATCCAGGTTGAAGTCGGGCTTGAATGCCGGCTCCACCGACTCCCCCGCACGCAAGCTGCCTTCATCGCTGTACAGACAATGCAAGGCGCTGTTGAAGGCGATGCGTTCGGCCAACATCAGCAGGGCCGGAGGCACCAGACGATCACCCGCGCGCAGCAGATAAAACCAGTCAGCGCCATCCAGTTGCGGCAGCAGCTGGTTGATCTGTTGCAGATAATCGTCCTGCAACGGCAAATGGAACACACGCCCATTCAATACCGGCTCAGTGCAATCGCTGGACAACACCAGCGTCAACTCAGGTGGATAGACCTGTGCGGCAAGACTTTCCAGCGTGCGCTCCAGCGCCGCAGGACTGCCCTGCTCATCCAGCACGATGGGCACGATTCGCGGCGTGTACGACCAGCCTGCCAGAGTGTCCGGCAGCAATCTGCTCTGGACGTCGCTGAGCCTGCGGCACGCCAGCCATTGCGCATAGAGTTCGGAGAAGCTCTGGCTGTCAGCACCCACTTGCCAGATCTGGGCGCTCTGTTTGGTACCGAGCGTTCGGCTCAGCGGCAGCTCTATCCAGACCCGGGGGGACTCATCCGCATTGGGCAATGGCACATAACGCGCCCACCCTTTCGCTGGCGCCGACTCTCCGCTGCGCGCCTTGAGCATTTGCAGCAGCCATTGCCGCTCGACGACCAAAGCATCCTTCATGACTTGCTGGCCACTCAGGCGATCCGGATACAGACGTTCAACACTTAACACATGATTGGAGATCACCGCGTTGCCGCGTCGTAGCAAACACACGAACAAGGCGAAATCGAGGCTCGCGACAAAACGATGCTCCGGCTGAGTCAGCGCCGGCAGTAACTCGACAACGTCAGCGCGACGGAACAGGGCATTACTGAAACCACCGAGGAGGTTCGACGGGAACGTCTCGAAGAGCGCCAGCAGATCCTCACCCTTGAACAGGCCACTGATCGGAGACAGTGGCGTGTTTTCCAGCCGTGAAGGCAGCACCATGTCGTCAGCATCCCAGAACAAACGCTGGGCCAGCACCAGGTTGACCTCGTCACGTTCAGCGAGCACTTTGGCCTGATGCTCGATGCAGCTGGTAAACAGCTGATCGTCATCGCACAAAAACTTGATGAATTCGCCCTGAGCCTGATCCAGGCAGGCCTGCAGATTGCCGACCAGTCCCAAGGTGTGCGGGTTGCGCACGTAACGCACCGCCACCCCGCTCAGCTCGATCAACGCTGCGACAATGGCTTCAATTTCATCACCACGACTGTCATCGCAGACAATGATTTCAAGATTGCCGTAACCCTGACTGACGGCGCTGCGCAATGCCCGCTCGAAGAAGCGCGGGTTGAAGGCAGGAATGACAAGGCTGACGAGGGGAAGTGAATTCACGGCGGACTCGCAAGCGGCGGGAACCCGCCCGGAATTGCGAGCCCTCTGAAACCGCGAAAAAAGATATTGGAAAACTCAAGAGCCGAAGCTCCGGGCGCTTGCGCGCCCGTCACCTTCAGATCTTGTTGAACAGACCCAGCTGGCTGATCTTGCTGAACGCCAGTTGCGCAGCCTGCAACATGGTTTGCTGCAAGGTCAGGCGGGTCATGACTTCGGCCGGATCCGAATCGCGGATCGAGCCTTGCGTCGTGGTGTTGGCGGTGCTCAGGCTGTCGTTGGTAACGCTTTGCATGTCCAGCGACTGGCCACGGGCGCCGATCGATGTGACTGCGGTGCCAATCTGGTTGGTCGCAGCATCGATGTTGCCGATACCGGCTTCCATGGCGCCCTGCAGTTTTTGCTTGGCGACCGGATCGCCATCGATTGGCGTGTTCAGCGCGTTGATCATCTGGCCCAGGGTGTCGAGCACGTTCTGGGTCTGGTGGTTGTTCGGCTGAATCGAAAATTGATCGCCGGCGGCCGGAGTGTTGCCCAGGGCGAATGTCACGCCGGCTGCCGTCGCATTGCCACCGACCACAGTGCCCGAGGATACAGGCTTGCTGTCTGCGGTGACCGGCGCCGCGTAAAGGTCAAACGCAGTGGCGCTGGTGAATTTGAGGACCGCCCCGCCCTGTGGGAATGCCGCGTTGTAGGCCGCCTGATCGGTGATGCTGGAACCGGTGATCACCGCCGTCGACGTATTGCCCGGGTTACGCGAGGTGTTGAACGTATCCGGTGACACTGCCAATTGAAAGCTGTGCCCGGCAATGACTGCGTCCGGGTTGGTGTCACCCGCTTTCAGGTTGATGTTCAGCTGCATGTCGACGCCACGGAAGCTGAAGCTCTGGTTGGCGCCACTGGTGTTGCTGATCACACCGTTCTTGCTCGCCTCAGCGGTCACGTCATTACCCAGCGCATCAGTGATTTGCATCTGCGTGCTGCTGACGAAACTGACGGTATACGGCTGGCCACTGGTGAACTTGGCGTTGTAGGTCGCTTCAGTGCCAATCGTACCGTTGGACAGCACGACACGGCCGTCATCCACCGCTGGAGCAGTCTGGGTAACGTTGGTGCGGGCGGTGTTGATGGTCTGCTGGAATGCATCCCAACCGGTGGTGTTGGTGCCGACCGACAGGCCATCGCCAATGCCCAGATTGATGGTGGTCTGATCACCATTGTAGGTGTAGGTGCCGTCGCCGTTTTGCGAGTACGGGGCCGTGTCGGTTTTTGAACCGGAGAACAGATAGTTGCCGTTGGCATCCTTGGAGTTCATCAGGCCCAGCACTTGTTTCTGGATCTCGCCCAGTTCCGAGGCGTAAGCCTGGCGGTCCTTGTCGGTGATCGTGCCGTTGTTGGCGGCCAGGGACAGTTCCTTGGCACGCGACAACGCCGTGGTGATCGCATCCAGCGTGGATTCCTGAACGGTCAACGCACTTTTGGTGGTGCTGATATTGGTGGTGTACTGGTCAAGCATCGCAGCCTGCTGACCCAACTGCAGCAAACGCCCGGCGCCGAGCGGATCATCGGACGCATTGGTGATGCGCTGCAGGCTGCTCGCCTCGCTGGCGGTGGCAACGGCCTTGTTGAAGTTACGCTGATAGTCCGACGCTTGCGTGCCGTAATACTGGGCGGTGGAAATGCGCATGAATTACGACTCCTTAAAGGCTGTTGATCAGCGTGGCGAAAGTTTCCTGCGCAGCTTTGATGATCTGCGAAGACGCTGTGTAGTACTGCTGATATTTGACCAGGTTGCCGGTTTCTTCATCGAGGTTGACCCCGGACAGCGAATCGCGGGCGCCCTTGGCGTTATCCAGAATCGCTGTCGTGGCGGCGCTGTCGGACTTGCCTTGGGCAGTCTTGGTGCCGACGTTGGTCACCAGTTTGTTGTAGGCGTCGGTCAGGCTGATGCCCTTGCTCGCCGAACCGGTGTCGACGGTCTGCTTGGTTTGCAGGCCGACCAATGCTTGCGCGTTTCGGTTGTCCGAAGACGCCGCGCCGGTGAGGTTCATGGTGAAGGTTTCGCCGGACTTCGGCGTGCCGCCGACCGTGGTCTGTACGGTGAAGGTCTTCTGCACGTTCGGCGTGACGGTGGTGTCCATCACTGGGTTGCCGCTGGCATCGACGATGCCGACTTTCAGGTTCAGCGTGTTCGACTGGCCGGGCACGATGGTGCCGGTGCCGATAGTCGCGCCCTTGGCATCGACCAGGTTGTACGACTGGCTGCCGCCGCTGGCTGCACCGAACACCAGTTTGACCGGCGTCGAATTCTTCAGCGCCGCCTGCATGTCAGCCTGGGCCGTCGAGCTGTAGATATTGATCGTGTCGCTCAGCGTCGGCTGAGTGTAAGTCCCCAGGCCGGCAGCGCTGGCCGTGCCGGTCAATGGACCTGCCGCAGCGATTTTCTTCGGGTCGGTGAGGACCGTCTGGATGCTCGCGGCCGCGCCACGGGTCGGGGTGATCTTGAAGCTGTCACCGGCGCTCAACGCACCACCATTGAGGGCGAGGCTGAAGCCGTCGATCACCGGAGGCGGGTTGGTGGTGGTGCTGAACGCACCCAGGTCGGTGCCGTCGGAACGCTTGACGGTGTAGTCGGTGGCGCTGGTGAAGGTGACCTGATAATCGCTGGTGGTCAGCTTGCCAGAGTCCTTGATAGTGACATCAAGGTTGCCCGAACCGGTGCTGTTGCCAGCCGCCGCGATGCTGCGCTGACTGATCAGGGCGGCACTGTTGATGTTGTTGAAAATCGCCGCGCCGAAGTCACCGTTCTTGTCGATGCCCTGGGCTTGCTGGCTGTTGATCTGGTCAGCGACCACCAAGGCCACGCGGCCCAGCTCGTTGAGCGAAGGGTCGAGGACTTCCTTGCGATAGGTCAGCAGGCCGCCGATTTCGCCACCGCTGATCACCGAGGTGATGTCGATGGTGCTCGAACCGCGATCCATCTGAATGCCCATGCGCGAAGGGTCATCCTTCATCGGCACGGTGCTCAGGGTGTTGGTGGTGTTGCCGATCACCAGCGGCTGGCCGCTGCCGACGTAGATGTCGAAGCTGGTGCCACGCTCGACAACCTGCGCACCGGTCAGCTCGGACAATTGGCGCACGGCTTCGTTACGCGAATCGAGCAGATCGTTCGGCGCGCCACCACTGGTGGAGATCTCGCCGATCTTCTGGTTCAGGTTGGCGATCGAAGTGGCCAGCTTGTTCACCTGAGCCGCCATGTCGGCGAGGCTGCCGTTGATGGTGGTGTTCTGGTCGTTGAGCTGCTTGGCGATGGTGTTGAAACGATTGGTCAATGCCTGCGCGCCGGTCAGTACCGATTGACGGGAAGTGTCATCGGTCGCCGAGGTCGAAACACCCTGCATCGAGGTGAAGAATTTTTGCAGCACGCCGGTCAGGCCGGTGTTGGTGTCCGACAGCATCGAGTCCAGCGGCGTGGCTTGTGCCAGGAACGAGGCCGACTCGCTATCGAGCGACGTCGCGGTGTGCAACTGGGTTTCCAGGTACGAGTTGTAGACCCGACGCACGTCGGCCAGGGTGGTGCCCGTGCCGATGAAGACGGTGCCGAACTGCTGCGAGGACTTGGTGCCCTGCACGGTTTGCTGACGCGAATAACCGGCGGTGTCGACGTTGGCAATGTTGTTGCCTGTCGTAGCCAAAGAGGACTGACTGGCCGACAGTCCCGACATCCCGATATTGAGCAAACTCATGGTTCAGACCTTATACCTTGTGCCTTATAAAGGCGTGGTGGATACACCCGCCGCAGCGTAGTTTTGGAAACTGTTCATCTGCTTGGCTATCTGCGAAATCTTTGTCGCGTAGTTCGGGTCGGTGGCGTAACCGGCCTTCTGCAACTCACGCACAAACTGTTCTGGGTTATCGGCAGACTTCAGCACATCTTGATAGCGATTATTGCTCTGCAGCAAAGTCACCAGATCGTGGAAGCTGTCCTTGTACGAGGCGTAGGAGCGGAACTCGGCCGTCTCCTTGACCATCTGCCCATCGCGGAACTCGCTGGTGATCGCCCGGGCCGAATCGCCCTTCCAGTTGCTGCTCGCCTTGATGCCGAACAGGTTGTGACTGCTGCTGCCATCCTGGGCGCGCATGACCGATTTGCCCCAACCGGTTTCCAGTGCTGCCTGAGCCACCAGATACCGTGGATCGACGCCGATACGGTCGGCGGCTTCCTTGGCCATCGGCAGCATGGTGTTGACGAATTCGTCGGCAGAACTGAAGGCTTTCTTCGCCGGCGCCAACGGAATTTGTGCCATGGCTCGGCCGTAAACCTGCATCTGTCCGCCGGCCGCTTTTTCGTTCTCGGCGCGGGCCAGCCAGTCACCGTTGTACAGCGGACCAGAGCCAGTCGCGACGGCAGTCGTGGCGCGCGGCAACAAGGTATTCGCGGCAGGCGTCGCGTTTGTCGTGGCCGACGGCACCAAACCGGCGAGCAGACGATCAGCCAGTTTCGGCGGCAGAGCCAAGCGACGCTTGTTGATCATCGCCATGTCATTGCTGTGGGAAACGTCGGCGCTGTTCGACACACGATCCGAACGCGACGCCCACAGCGGACGCTCGCCATTGACTCGCGACAACGGGCCATTGGTGGCGGTGGTGCCGGCGGCAATCGGAGTGGCCACGGCAGCGGCTTTCGCCCGGGCTTCTTCCTGCTTGGCGGCGGATGCGGCAGCAGCCTCACCCGGGGCCATCGGTTTGTTCTTCTGCATCTGGCGCAACAGCACGTCAGCCAGGCCGATACCACCGCCCTCGCGGGACATCGAAACGGCCATCTGCTGGTCAGCCATTTCCTGATACTGCTTGGCGGCCGGCGTGTTGAGCGGGTTGTCCTGACCGAGGGTCTCAGTGGCCGAGCGCATCGACTTGAGCATTTCCCCGATGAACAGCGACTCGAATTCCTGCGCAACCTTGCGCATATTCGCATCACTGTTCTTGTCGCCGACCTTGAGCTGATTCAGACGATTGAGGTCGGAGTACGAACCCGAATCCCCGGTGTCGACCAGACTGCCTTTGCGCATATCCATGTCTGCCGTCCTCAGATCACGATCAGGTCGGCTTGCAACGCGCCGGCCTGCTTCAGTGCTTCGAGGATCGCCATCAAGTCACCTGGCGCCGCGCCGACCTGGTTCACCGCACGCACGATCTCGTCGAGGGTGGTGCCCGGGCCGAACTTGAACATCGGTTTGGCTTCCTGCTCGGCATTGACGCGCGAGCGAGGCACCACAGCGGTCTGGCCGTTGGACAACGGGCCTGGCTGGCTGACAATCGGGTCTTCGGTGATGGTCACGGTCAGGCTGCCGTGGGTCACGGCGGCCGGCGAAACCTTGACGTTCTGGCCGATGACGATAGTGCCGGTTCGCGAGTTGATGATGACTTTCGCCACCGCCTGACCCGGATCAACTTCGAGGTTTTCGAGGATCGACAAGTAGTCAACGCGCTGGCTCGGATCGAGCGGCGCGGTGACACGGATCGAGCCGCCGTCGATGGCTTGGGCGACGCCAGGGCCGAGCATGTCGTTGATCTTGTCGACGATGCGCTTGGCCGTGGTGAAGTCGGAGCGATTCAGGTTCAGCGTCAGGCTGTTGCCCTGGTTGAAACCGCTCGGCACCGAACGCTCCACCGACGCACCGCCGGGGATGCGACCGGCCGACGGAACGTTGACGGTGATCTTCGAACCGTCGCGACCTTCGGCGTCAAAACCGCCGACCACCAGGTTGCCCTGAGCGATGGCGTAGACGTTGCCGTCGATACCCTTGAGCGGGGTCAGCAACAGTGTGCCGCCGCGCAGGCTCTTGGAGTTACCGATCGAGGAAACAGTGATATCGACCTGCTGACCCGGTTTGGCAAACGCCGGCAAGTCGGCACTGATCGACACCGCTGCGACGTTCTTCAGCTGCACGTTGCCCGAGCCCGGCGGCACTTTGATGCCGAACTGCGACAGCATGTTGTTGAAGGTCTGCAGGGTGAACGGGGTTTGCGTCGTCTGGTCACCGGTGCCATTAAGCCCGACCACCAGGCCGTAACCGATCAACTGGTTGGAACGCACGCCGGAGATGCTGGCGATGTCTTTCAGCCGCTCGGCGTGGGCACCAAAAGCTGCGGACATCATCGCCGCAGCGAGCATGAGGCTCTTGAAGTTCAACGTAGCCACCTAGAAAGGGAACAGCGGGCTGAGGAAGAAACGGTCGAACCAGCCTGGCTGACTCGTATCGGCAAACGCGCCGGTACCCGAGTAGGTGATGCGTGCATCGGCGACCCGGGTCGACGACACGGTGTTGTCCGTGGCGATGTCATCGGCGCGCACCAGGCCGGCGATGCGAACCAGTTCGTCACCGGTGTTCAGCGTTAGCCACTTCTCGCCGCGCACGGCGATGATGCCGTTGGGCAGCACGTCAGCGACGGTCACGGTGATCGAACCGGTCAGGCTGTTGCTCTGCCCCGACTTGGCGTCGCCCTTGGTCGAACGGTCGGCGCTGTAGCCGGCGTTCAGGCTCAGGTCATTGCTGCCGATCGGGTTGTTCGTCGTCAGACTGGAACCGAATAACGACGTCAGGCCGATCTTGTTATCGCTGTTCTTGTCCATTTGCGAGTTGGCGTTCTTGCTTGCCTGGGTGCGCTCGTTCAGGGTGATGGTGATGATGTCACCGACCCGGAACGCCTTGCGGTCGCTGTACAGGTTCTGTTCGAAACCGGCCTGATAGATCGAGCCGTTATTGGCCGCCGACGGCAACGGCGTGCGCGGCAACACCGGAGCGTAGTAAGGGTCATTAGGCTTGGGCGTCGGTGCGACGCAGCCCGCGAGCGAGACGACCCCACCCAATGCCAGAACAGATACAAAGCGTTTCATGACCCTACCTCACGGTGTTGCAGGCAGCCTCATGGCTGCCACATAGACTTGATTACAGATTCTGCGTTACGAACGAGAGCATCTGGTCGGCGGTGGAGATCACCTTGGAGTTCATCTCATAAGCGCGCTGAGTGGTGATCATGTTGACCATCTCTTCAACGGTGCTGACGTTGGAACCTTCCAGGGTGTTCTGCAGCGTGGTGCCGAAACCGTTCAGGCCCGGGGTGCCGATTTGCGGCGCGCCGGAAGCAGCGGTTTCCAGGAACAGGTTGTTGCCCACCGCTTGCAGACCGGCCGGGTTGATGAAGTCGGCGGTTTGCAGGTTACCGATCACCTGCGCGGCAGGGTTGCCCGGCACGGTGATGGACACGGTGCCATCGGTGCCGACGGTGAAGCTCTGCGCGTTGTTCGGGATAACGATGGCCGGCTCCAGCGCGAAACCGCTGGCGTTGACGATCTGGCCATTGGAGTCGAGGTGGAAGGTACCGTCACGGGTGTAAGACGTGGTGCCGTCCGGCTGCAGGATCTGGAAGAAACCGCGACCGTCGATGGCCATGTCCAGCGGCTGCTCGGTGGTTTGCAGGCTGCCGGCGGTGAAGTTTTTCTGCGTGCCGACGATGCGCACACCGGTACCCAGTTGCAGACCCGACGGCAGTTCGCTGTCCTGAGTCGACTGGGCGCCAGGCTGACGCTTGATCTGATACAGCAGGTCCTGGAACTCGGCGCGGTCACGTTTGAAACCCGTGGTCGATACGTTCGCCAGGTTGTTGGAAATGGTGGTCAGGTTGGTGTCCTGGGCGGACAGACCGGTTTTGGCAACCCATAGAGCCGGAAGCATTCGATTCTCCTCGTGCGCCTGTTTTACGGCGCGACGTTCTGATAATTAGCTGATCTGCAAGACCCGAGCCATGGCCTGGTCGTCGTCTTTGGCGGTGTTCATCATCTTGACGTGCAATTCGAACTGCTTGGCCAGGGCCAGCACCGACGTCATTTCTTCCACGGCATTGACGTTGCTCGACTCAAGGAAACCCGACACCAGTTTGACGTTGGCGTCGGCCTGCGCAGGCTGGCCGTCCTTGGTGTAGATCGAGCCGTCGAGGCCCTTGTTCATGTTCTTGATGTCCGGGTTGACCAGTTTGATCCGGTCGACTTCCGCCATGACGCGCGGGCCTTCGCCCATCGCACGAATACTGATGGTGCCGTCTTCGCCGACTTCGACCTGTTGCTCTGGCGGCACGGCAATCGGCCCGCCATTGCCCATCACGGCCATGCCGTTGCCGGCACGCAGCACGCCGAGGGCGTCGACATTGAGGCTGCCGGTGCGCACGTAGCTTTCACCGCCGCTAGGGTTCTGCACGGCGATATAGCCGTTGCCGGTCACGGCGACGTCGAGGTCACGACCGGTCTGCACCAGCGAGCCTGGGGTGAAGTCGGTGGCAGGCCGTTCGCTCATGGCAAACGCACGCGCCGGAAACACGTCACCGAACACCGGCATCGAACGCGCCTGCTCCAGGTCGCGCTGAAAACCGTTGGTGGAGATGTTCGCCAGGTTGTTGGCATGCGCCTTTTGCGCCAGTGCGTTCTGGCTGGCGCCGGTCATTGCCACATAAAGGTACTTGTCCACACTCTTTCCTCTGCATGCCGGACGTTTGCCGCCCACCGCTGTACTGCTGAGCCATAAGCAATTTGCAGACCAACTTTTTTCTGGCGGCGCGGGGCCCGGTAAACAAAGGACTTGGGGGATGTTGCGGGGGAATTGGAAATGTATCGAAGTCGAAAAACCGGCGGTGTTATGCCGCTTGGCGGCAATCCCGGCGAATGATCGTAATGATCGTTCCCACGCTCCGCGTGGGAATGCCTCAATGGACGCTCTGCGTCCGCTCTGGGACGCGGAGCGTCCCGGGCTGCATTCCCACGCAGAGCGTGGGAACGATCACGTGCTGCCCGGGTCTTTGCCGACTTCATATTCACGCAGTTTGTTGGCAATGGTGGTGTGCGAAACCCCCAACCGCTTGCCCAACTGCCGACTGCTCGGGTGTTCGGAATACAAGCGCTCCAGCACCGCCTTCTCAAAGCGCCCGACGATCTCGTCCAGCCCACCTTCCAGAGAAAAATCGCCAAGCGGCTGACGCACGCCGTAATCCGGCAGGCGAATATGTTCGGCCTTCACCGTGCCGCCATCACACAGCGACACGGCCTGGAACAGCACGTTCTCCAGTTGCCGCACGTTGCCCGGCCAGTGGTAATGACTGAGCCGCTCCATCGCCGCCGGCGCCAGTTTTGGCAGCGAACAACCGATCTGCCGACTGGCCTGATCGAGGAAGTGCTCAACCAGCGGCGTCAAACCGTCGAGGCATTCGCGCAGTGGCGGAATGTGCAGGGACAGCACGTTCAAGCGGTGATACAAATCCTGACGAAACTCACCGCGCGCGCACAGCTCGGACAGATCCACCTGGGTCGCGCAGATCACCCGCACGTCCAGATAAACCTCTTCATCACTGCCGACCCGACGGAAGCAACCGTCCTGCAGAAAGCGCAACAGTTTCACCTGCAAGCGCGGGCTCATTTCACCGACGCCATCAAGGAACAACGTGCCACCGGCGGTCAGCTCCAGCAGCCCGAGCTTGCCTTCGGCGCGCGCACCTTCAAACGCGCCGGGGCCGTAGCCGAACAGCTCAGTTTCAGCCATCGATTCCGGCAGCCCTGCGCAATTGAGCGCCATCAACGGCGATTGGCCGCGCGGACTGGCGAGGTGACAGGCGCGCGCCAGCAATTCCTTGCCGGTGCCGGTTTCGCCTTCTATCAATAGCGGTGCGTCGAGTGGTGCCATCCGCCGCGCTTCGCGCACCACGGCAGCCATGACTTTCGAACTCTGGAAAATGCTGTCGAAGCCGCGCAACTCCTGCTTGCGCACGTTGTAGATGCGCTCGCCGACGCGGTCGGCGCGATGCAATGTCAGCACGGCGCCGGCCATGGCTTCGCTGTCATCGTGCTCCGATTGCAGCGGCGCGATGTCGGCAAGAAAGACGTCACCCTTGACCTTGACGCGCATGCCGTTGATCCGCGACTTGTTGGCGCGCACCAGTTCCGGCAAGTCGAAATCTTCGGCGTAGCGCGACAACGGAATCCCCGGCACCTCGTCGACCCGCACGCCGAGCAGCTGCGCCGCCGCGCGGTTGGCCGCGACAATCGAGCCGCCCATGTCGATCGACAACACCGGAAACTCCAGTGCACCGAGCAAGGCGTTCAATTCCATGTGCCGACGCTCGCTCGGCATCAGCCCTACCCGCTTGACGCCGAAGACCCCGGCAATCGCCTCGAACTTCGGCCGCAGCGCCTGGAACTGAATGTTGATCAGGTTCGGGCAGTGCAGGTAGATCGCATTGCCATGCTCGCCACCGACTTCGCCGCGCGCGACGTTGATCCCGTATTCCACAAGCAGATTGAGAATGTCGCGCAGGATGCCGATGCGGTTTTGGCAGTGGACTTTGATGCGCATAAAAAAGGGTCCGGCAAATTGGAAATTGAACACATCCAATGTGGGAGCGAGCTTGCTCGCGAAGGCGGTTTGTCTGACACATGAACATTGAGTGTGGCCGACGCTTTCGCGAGCAAGCTCGCTCCCACAGGGATTGCGGTGCACGCGGACGCGACTTTCTGTCGAGGCGCGCAGATAGTTGTCAAGATTATGTGACAGTAGTCAACCTTTTCAATCCCGCCAATGACCGCAAATGCGAGATACCGCCGAAAGCGTAACGATTACTTTACGAAATCCCCAGAAAATTCCTACGCACACCTCCTTCACACCCCTGCACACCACCACAGTCTCGGGTGATTCTGAGTTCATCGCTGGACATAACAAGAACGAATTCCCCTAGCAGGAGAGCAGTATGAAGCAGACGCAATACGTGGCCCGCGAGCCCGATGCGCAAGGTTTTATCGACTACCCCGCCGAAGAACACGCGGTGTGGAACACGCTGATCACTCGCCAGTTGAAAGTGATCGAAGGGCGTGCCTGCCAGGAGTATCTGGACGGTATCGAGAAACTCGGTCTGCCCCACGACCGCATTCCGCAACTCGGCGAGATCAACAAGGTGCTCGGCGAGACCACCGGTTGGCAGGTCGCCCGCGTGCCGGCGCTGATTCCCTTCCAGACCTTTTTTGAATTGCTCGCCAGCAAGCAGTTTCCCGTCGCAACCTTTATCCGCACCCGGGAAGAGCTGGACTACCTGCAAGAGCCGGATATTTTCCACGAGATCTTTGGCCACTGCCCGCTGCTGACCAACCCGTGGTTCGCCGAATTCACCCACACCTACGGCAAGCTCGGCCTGCAAGCGACCAAGGAAGAGCGCGTGTACCTGGCGCGCCTGTACTGGATGACCATCGAGTTCGGTCTGGTCGACACCCCGCAAGGCAAACGCATCTACGGCGGCGGCATTCTGTCTTCGCCCAAAGAGACTGTTTATTCGCTGTCGGACGAGCCCGAGCATCAGGCTTTCGACCCGCTCGAAGCGATGCGCACACCGTACCGCATCGACATTCTGCAACCGCTGTACTTCGTCCTGCCGAACCTCAAGCGTCTGTTCGACGTGGCTCATGAAGACATCATGGCCATGGTTCGCCAAGGCATGCAGCTGGGTCTGCACGCACCGAAATTTCCGCCAAAGCCGAAAGCGGCCTGAGCAGAACCCGCTCGCGACTTGCGCGCAAAGATAGTAATTTCCAACAAGAATCGAATTCAGGAACCGACCATGTCCACTTTGAACCAAGCCCACTGCGAAGCCTGCCGCGCCGATGCGCCACAAGTCAGCGACGAAGAACTGCCGATCCTGATCAAGCAGATCCCTGACTGGAACATCGAAGTCCGCGACAGCATCATGCAGCTGGAGAAAGTTTTCCTGTTCAAGAACTTCAAGCACGCACTGGCGTTTACCAACGCCGTCGGCGAAATCTCCGAGGCCGAAGGTCACCACCCGGGCCTGCTGACCGAGTGGGGCAAAGTCACCGTGACCTGGTGGAGCCACTCGATCAAAGGCCTGCACCGCAACGACTTCATCATGGCCGCGCGCACTGACGAAGTGGCCAAGACTGCAGAAGGACGCAAGTAATGCACTTCGACGCCATCGGCCGGGTCCCCGGCGACCCGATCCTCGGCTTGATGGAGGCGTATGCGCAGGACAGCAACCCGCGCAAATTCGACCTGGGCGTTGGCGTCTACAAGGACGCCCAAAGCCTGACGCCGATCCCGGAAGCGGTGAAAATCGCCGAAGCGCGCCTCGTCGAAAGTCAGGACACCAAGACTTACATCGGTGGCCACGGCAACCCATTGTTCGGCAAGGTCATTAACGAGTTGGTGCTCGGCGCTGACTCGAAACTGATCGCAGAACAACGTGCCGGCGCCACCCAGACGCCAGGCGGCACCGGTGCCC
This sequence comes from Pseudomonas sp. PB106, assembly GCF_009764645.1. GTDB lineage: Bacteria > Pseudomonadota > Gammaproteobacteria > Pseudomonadales > Pseudomonadaceae > Aquipseudomonas. The sequence continues at coordinate 948 of NZ_RWIM01000079.1, read as the reverse complement.
TGCGTCTGGCCGCCGACTTCATCGCCCAATGCCTGCCGGGCAAAGGCGTGTGGCTGAGCAACCCGACCTGGCCGATCCACGAAACCATTTTCGCCGCGGCCGGGGTCAAGGTCAGTCACTACCCGTACGTCGGCAGCGACAACCGCCTCGACGTCGACGCCATGCTCGCCGTGCTCAACGAAGTGCCGAAAGGTGATGTGGTGTTGCTGCACGCGTGCTGCCACAACCCGACCGGCTTCGACTTGAACCACGACGACTGGCAGCGCGTGCTCGACGTGGTGCACGCCCGCAATCTGCTGCCGCTGATCGACTTTGCCTACCAGGGCTTTGGCGATGGTCTGGAGCAGGATGCGTGGTCGACCCGGTTGTTCGCGAATGAAGTGCCAGAGTTGCTGATCACCAGCTCCTGCTCGAAGAACTTTGGTCTGTACCGCGACCGCACCGGTGCGCTGATCGTCTGCGCGAAAACTGCCGACAAGCTCATCGACATCCGCAGCCAACTGGCCAACATCGCCCGCAACCTGTGGTCGACGCCACCGGATCACGGCGCGGCAGTGGTCGCGACCATCCTCGCCGACCCGGAGCTGAAAGCGCGCTGGGCCGATGAAGTGGAAGCCATGCGTTTGCGTATTGCGCAACTGCGCAGCGGCCTGGTCGAAGCGCTGGAGCCGCACGGTTTGCGCGAGCGTTTTGCGCATATCGGTGTGCAGCGCGGCATGTTCTCTTACACCGGCCTGTCGCCGGAGCAAGTGAAACAACTGCGCGAGCATCACAGCGTGTACATGGTCAGCTCGGGCCGGGCCAATGTTGCCGGCATCGACGCCACGCGGCTTGCGCTGCTGGCCGAAGCCATCGCCAGCGTCTGCAAGTAATACCGCAACCCCGTAGGAGCTGCCGAAGGCTGCGATCTTTTGATCTTGTTTCTAAAGCAGGATCAAAAGATCGCAG
>NZ_RWIM01000078.1 GCF_009764645.1 Pseudomonas sp. PB106 | reverse complement strand
CGCAGCCTTCGGCAGCTCCTACAGGGAAATACATTCCAATGTAGGAGCTGCCGAAGGCTGCGATCTTTTGATCTTGTGGCACCAGACAAACGCACTCATCACGGGAAAATGCATTGCCTGGTTTGTGACGGCTTCGCAGCGAACACCTTACTTAGTAGTAGGCGTTTTCTTTCTGCGTGTGGTCGGTCACATCGCGAACGCCCTTGAGCTCCGGAATGCGCTCAAGCAGGGTGCGCTCGATGCCTTCCTTCAAGGTCACGTCGGCCTGGCCGCAGCCCTGGCAACCGCCACCGAATTGCAGCACGGCGATGCCGTCTTCAACCACATCGATCAGGCTGACCTGACCGCCGTGGCTGGCCAGCCCCGGGTTGATTTCGGTTTGCAGGTAATAGTTGATGCGCTCGTTGACCGGGCTGTCAGCGTTGACCATCGGTACTTTGGCGTTCGGCGCCTTGATGGTCAGCTGGCCGCCCATGCGGTCGGTGGCGTAGTCGACAACTGCATCGTCAAGAAACGCTTCGCTGAAGTGATCGATATAAGCGGTGAAGCTTTTCAGCCCCAGCGCGGTGTCTTCAGGTTTTTCTTCGCCCGGCTTGCAGTAGGCAATGCAGGTTTCGGCGTACTGGGTGCCAGGCTGGGTGATGAAGACGCGGATGCCGATGCCCGGGGTGTTCTGCTTGGAAAGCAGATCTGCCAGGTAATCGTGAGCGGCGTCGGTAATGGTAATAGCGGTCATGGAAACTCCTCGCAGGCTTGGGCGCAGTTTACGCCAAACAAGCCGCCGGACAAAGTCCTAGTATTTTTGTCGGGAAAGCATTCTCAATTACGCCCGCCACGTACCCTTATTTTTCATCGTTGTGGCGGTATATAGATACCGCAGCGAGTCGCTCTGCCTCCGATAACGTGTGCTTCGAACTTCAGTTATCAGGCGAAAACATGCCCTCTCCTTCCGTTCCGGTGCCTTCGACCGACGCCCGTCAATCACTCTATTTGCAGCAGTTGCTTTACCATCAACTGGCGCTCAAACACATGCTCGATCAGCAGCCAGAAGCCGGCAAAGTGCTCACCGAGACGCTGTCGGCCGCCCTTCAACGGGCGTTTCCCGGCCTTCCTCTGCCAATTGCACTGGAGGCAGTGAGTTACAGAGAGGACATTTGGTTATCTGCCGAATCCGGTGCGTTAACGCTGCTATCGACGGATCAACCGCTCAAACCGTTTTCCGCGCTGTTCACCGAAAAGCCTTGGGGTGGCGAACACCTTGACGCCCCCAACCGGCTGTACCGTTTTTACGCCAAAGCTGTTTATACCGGTGCAAACCGTCCAGCGTTTGACAAAGCACACACGGTGAGTGGCAGCACCAGCAGCACGCCGGCTTTCGAGACCTTTATCGATGGTTTGATCCGGCGTCCGGATCGCCATTTCCAGCAACAACTGGACAACTTCTGGCAGGCGCCTGTCTCGCAAGGCGAAACGCCGAATCGACGCCAGTGGCTGGCTGATCGTCTGGCCAGCGCCTTGTTGGCCGAGGCCGCCTTGCGCAGCGAGGACGGCACGCTCGAGGCCACCGGCAAAACCCTGATCGAGCAAATCGTCAGCCACCCCTCCAGCCGAGCACGCGCGCATCTGCCCGGCCACCAGCGCCCCGCCGTGTTTTCCCTGAGCCTCAAGGGGCACAACAGCAAACCCGACATCCCACTGATCGGAATTTATATTCTCGCCAACAAAACTCCGGTTGCCGATATCCAGTCCGGCACCGACATCGGTGCAGTGGTGCTGCTGACACCCGACCGAGGTATCGACACGTTCGCGTCGCTGCAGGCAATGGAGCAATCGTTGCAGTCGAGCCTGCACGGTGAAGATAAAACAACCCGGCTGGCGTCCTATGCGACGTGGCAGAATCAAGGACGCGCACGTCGATATCTGAATGCTTCGCCTGATTTCGCGTATGTGCCCGTCGAGCAAGGTCTGTTCGAACACCGTGTCGACACGCTGCTGACCTTGCAGAAACAGGACGTCGAGCACGGCTGGCGGCAAGTGTCATTGCATGAAGCCAATGGCGAGTACGTGCATCAACGACTCAATCGTTTGGGCGATATTGGCGCGTTTCTGGACATTCGCGACCTGCTGATCGCGCGCAGCCAGCGTTGCATAGAAGCCAATCTGCCGCCGTGGTATCCGGCGGCAAGCGCGCAGGATCAGCAAGCGTTGAAGCAACTGGCATTGGCAGAGATGAGCGCCAACCAGACACTCGCCAGCCTTATGCGGAAGACCGCTATCCCTTCCCTGAAGGCCTTCGCCCGCGCAGAACTGATCCGGCAACTGGCGCTGGATTATCCGGGTAGCGACCTCGACCCGGACAAGGTACAGGTCAACGTCATTACCCGGCTCAATCCCGCCAGCCTGGCTGGCGGCATTGGGCCAGACCAGGTGCCTGACAGCAGCGGTCAATCGATACCCCCCGAACGCTCGGTCAGCCTGAGCCTTACCGAATTGGCGTTGCGCAACAGCAACCCTTGGGATTTCAGCTTCTACAAGCTGTTTACCGGCGAGCACACATCGATGTCTGCATCGGCTTTATCCAGCGCCGGCAAGCCGCTGCAGTTCGATGACCCGTATCTGAATTCGCTGATACGCGCACTGGATGTCGGCAAAGGCTACGATCGCTTGTTGCATACACGGCTGATCGATAACGGCGGGGCACTGCGCACCGCTTGGATCGCAGCCCACCGGGCGACCCTGGCAACCGAAACGCTGGCGGCCAGAATGGACCCATCGTGCTTGCTGAAAGACCGCCAACACCGCGGTCATCAATGGATGACCGCCATTGCTGAAAGTGATTTACCCGGCGGTCGAAGAAAAGTCGGCGGTCACCCGATTGTGGTGAGTTCCCTGATGATTTCCAGCTCGCCAGGCACACGCAACGGTTACGTCCTCAATGATGTTTTGGTCATCCACGCGGAAAACCTGCGGGCGGTGCCCAACGTCATCCTTTACACACCATCGGCGCCCACCGGCCAGTCGTTCAAGGAATTTGCCGACAGCGCCAGCCTGCAGCAGTTTCTCCGGCAACAATGGCTCACCTCGGCCGAGTGGCGGCGTTACGTTATGCAAAGACTATCAACCCCCGGTCAGACATTACTCAGCGAAAGCAAAGCCGCCCGCACACTGCTGCTGAGTGAACGGGTGCTCAGTTCGAAAAGCCGCGTCAGCAACCCGTTCGAGACACTGCATACCTTCCCGATCAACACCTCACTGCCGCAGGCACTGTACGAGCAGCAAGTCATGACACTGCGGCGCAATGCCGATCATGCCTCCACCACTAACGCTGAAGTCGACGCGCAATCGCTGTGGAACCAATTCAATTTCGCCCTCGATCTGGCTTTCGATCTGATCGGTTTTCTGCCGATCACCAGCTCGTTCAACGCCGTACGCAGCGTCACCCGCACCTTTGCGCTTTTGCATCAGGCAGGACGCTCGAAAGTGGCGGCAAGAGCACTCTGGTCGATTACCGGTGCCCGAGCCCGCCCGTTAACCCTGCGCAAGATCGGCACGGTGCCAGCTTTCAACCCGCAGCCTGATCTGGCACGAGTCGACGTGCCAGTGGACCCGTCGAGTCTGGAGCGACTCAAGGGCAACCTGTACCAAAGCAAGACCTCGCCCCAGCAATATGCCTTGCTCGATGGCAAGTACTACCTCACGGATATCGCGCAAGGACAGCGATACATTTATCCCCCCGGTACTGCGAGCAAAACCCTGCGCTACCCGCTAGTGCTGGATAAATCCCTGAAACACTGGCAGGCCGAACCCTTGCCACGACTGCGGGGCGGCATGGACCCGATCGAAAAAGGCCCATTGCAAACCTCGTTCAGGGACTATGAGTTGCCCGCCAGCGATGTTGTCGCGCTGACAGTGCTCGATCGCTTACCGGCGGGCGCCCTGAATCTGGGCTACCTGAATCCGGCCTTCACGATGAGTCCCGGCAGCATCGCCGCACTGCATATCTTTGGCATTCAGGCGAGATTGCGCCGCCACGCCAGGCAATTTTTCAAATCATTCCCCCCACCGCCTCGAACCATCGTGTTACCCCGTCGAGGCATTTCCCTCGAGCAACTGTTCCAGCATCTGTTCCAGCAGCGCGAAGGTCTGATCCTGGGGGAAAAACATGTTTATTCGATCACTCGGCAGTTTTTGATCAAAAACATGCCCGAATTGAAAAAGGCCGGCGTGAAGACGTTTTATCTGGAGTTGTTCAACACTGACCTTCATCAGACTCACCTGGACATGTTCAACACGTCCCCGAGCCACCCGTTGCCCGATGTGCTGAAAGACAGGCTGCAAGTGATCGATCAGATGGCTCTGCAGAACGACTCGTTCAGCTACACGCGGTTGATCGAAGAGGCCCATGCGCAGGGCATCAACATAATGGCGCTGGATACCACCGCCAGCTCGCTGTACACCAGCGGCGACCTGTCCCTTCCTCGCCCGGTCGCGACGCTGGCAGACCAACTGGACCGGGTCACCATGTTCAACTTTTTTGCCTACAAGCGAATCACCGAGCATCAACTGATAACCGGGCGCCAGCGCTGGATAGCGCTGACGGGCCAAGGCCATTGCAATACTTTGCAGGGAATTCCCGGTCTCGCCGAGATAACCAACGCCACCGGCGTGCGGCTGGAACGGCGCATTGGCAACCAAATGGTGGCCCGGGTAAGCGCTGACCCCGGCGTGGTGATTTATTCGCCGTCCGGTACCCATCAGTTCATTCACAAGTGTGACCTGCTGGTACGACTGTCCAGCGCGGAAAACAAGCACGAACTGGTCATGCGCGTGCACAGTCCGCAGCTGTTCACGACCACGTCGAACCAAGCCCGCCACTCAGGCATCCACTACATGAATGCTCAGCACCAACACGTTGATGTGACGGTGTTCGCCGATGGCACACAAGCCTATGTCAATCACCCGCCGTTTGGGGCGGTGAGCAATCGACGTTTCCACGACCTCGATGCACTGACCGAGGCGCTGACCGATGAATTGGGGATGATCGAGGTTTGAGGCCTCGATCAACGCTCAAAATCAGAGATTCTCGTAGCGATTCATGTCCAGCACACCCTCTTCCACCGGATCGGTTTCATGCAGGTATTGGCTCAAGTCGTGGAAGTAGAACCAGAATTGCGGATGACTGCGCCGGATGCCCCAGCGCTCGACGATTTTCTCGAAACGGTTGGCATCCTTGGCGCTTTCCATGGCATCGACAAATTCGCCAACTTGCTCAGCGGGAACGTTGAATATGAAGTTCGGATAGCTGCTGAGCACGCCCGGGTAAATCGTCAGCGTGTCGAGCCCCGGTTGATAGCGCAGGGATTCACCGAGCAAAAATGCCACGTTGCTGTGGGCCCGGTTACGCAGCAGGCTGTAGACCTCACGTTTGCCGCTCGCGGTTTCGATGCGCAGCATGGTCGCTTCCGGCAATTGGTCGATAACCTTCAACCCGGCCGCAGGACGCGAAGTCAGGCGGCTCAACGCCTGTTCGGCGTTTTGCAGGGCCGGGTCAATGTTGGGACGCGAGCAATAGGCACCGTCGCAACGGTTGATCGGGTCAGGCCGGGCATTGAGATCGCCATATCGCGCGAGCAGTTGCTTGGCGAAATCGTATTTCGGGTCTTTCTCGTCGAGTTTCAGCGCCGTTGGTTTGTCGTCGTCGATGGCTTCGTAATCGAGCCACATCTTGAACTGGCCACTGTTCTGATACCAATCGTCGAGATAGTCCTCGCGGGAGTCGGCCGGCATCAGGCGCAGGAAGTTCTGCTCGGCGCCGTTACGGATCAGGTCGAAGTAGAGACGGGTCTGGGCTTGATGGGAAACGTTGCCGAACACATCGAAGTTGACCGCCAGTTGGTAATAGGTGCGCTCGAGCAACGGATAGTCGAACAGCCACATGGTCTGTGGCACCTCGCCGATCAGGCCCTTGGTCACCGAGGCGCTGTCGAAGTGGCGGAAGATGCTCAGCAATGCGTTGTCGTTGCCGGCCCACAGGGTCGACCAACTCGGCGCGGGCAATTCGGCGTAGCTGTCACGGCGCAGGGCTTCGTATTCGTTGCGCTTGTTGCGGTAGTTGTGCCACAGGCTCAGGACACTGCCGACGTCATCGTTCTGCCCCGGCATGGCCAACAACGGCGTGGCCTGACCGCGATAATTCGGGTCGGTGATATAGAGGTCATGCTCCGGGGCCTGAAACAGCGCCCAGAAGTTGTCGCGGATCACGTCGGTCGCGATCTGCCCACGGCACACCGGGCCACGAATAAAGGTGCGGACGAAGTATTCGGCGTTATCGAGCATGAACTGATAACGCGCCTGGGCCGGAATCGCCTCGAACGTGGCAAATGGATTGGCCCGGCTTTGTGGGCCGTAGCCCGGCAACGCATTGACCTGCCAGTTGCCGCTATAGAACAGGCTCTTGACCCGCGCCATTTTCGCCGCGCTCAGCGGATAGGTAATGTGCGTCTTGTGGACGATCACGCCCTGCACCGGCCACAAACGGTAGTAGACCTGCGTGCCCGGGTCATCGTTGGGGCGTCGAGTGGCGATCAGGTCGATCGGTTGACCGGTCGGCGTGCGCGAACGCACCCACTGGAAGTAATGCCCCGGCTCGCCGTCCTTGAAGTAGATGTGCGCCAGAAACCAGTGCTCGTACAACCAACGTCCCACCAGGCTTTCGCGGGCGCCCGGCATGTTCAGCAGGTTTTCCCACTGGACGATTTGCAGCGCCTCTTTCGCGCTTGGCGCCAGGCTTTGCTCATCAATCGGCGCGCCCGAGGCCAGCCAGCGTTGCAGCGTCTGATATTGCTGATCGGTCAGGCCGGTCACCGCCAGCGGCATGCCTTCTTTCGGATGGGCACCGGCATAGCCCTCGAACTCGGCGGGCATCGCGCACATGTTCTGGCGATTCAAACCGAGGACGATGTCTTGCGGCAGTTTGGCGTTAGGCGTCAAAGGCGTCTTGTGGCCGAGTTCAAGCATGCGCGCCATCAGCGCGGCCTGACTGCCTTGGGCATCGAGCACCGAATAGAAGTCTTTCTGGTGCCAGGCGCGTTTGCCAAAGGCATCGTAGAACAGCCGAGTGGTCGGCGCAGCCTGGGTACGTTCGCCATCGTAGACTGGCATTTTGCTCGCGCCTCTGGCCGCGCCTTCGCCGCTGCCCAGATTGAGCTGACAGGCGGAGTCGTAGCACGCATGACAAGCCACGCACTTCTCGGTGAAGATCGGTTGAATGTCGCGGGTGTACGAGATCGTGGGCTCTTGCGCTACGGCGCCCCCGCAGAGAAGCAGCAACACAAAACCAATGAAGCGGTAAGACATGCTGCTGATCCTGATTTTAAAAAAAACGCCGCGATTCTACCGTTATGACGCTCGTACCAACATGAGCGATATTCATGCAAATGTGTCGCATGCTCCGAAAGCGCACAGGTTTGTTATGATCCCGCCCCTTCGTAATGGTCTTTCCGAGTAGTCCACATGTCCGATCGTAGTGTTCGCCTTCAAGCTCTCAAGCAAGCTCTCAAAGAGCGCATCCTGATACTCGATGGCGGTATGGGCACGATGATCCAGAGCTACAAGCTCGAAGAGCAGGACTATCGCGGCAAACGCTTCGCGGACTGGCCGAGTGACGTCAAGGGCAACAACGACCTGCTGGTCATCACCCGCCCGGACGTGATCGGCGGCATCGAGAAAGCCTATCTGGATGCCGGTGCTGACATCCTCGAAACCAACACTTTCAACGCCACCCGCATTTCCATGGCCGATTACGGCATGGAAGAGCTGGCCTACGAGTTAAACGTAGAAGGCGCACGACTGGCGCGCAAGATCGCCGACGCCAAGACCGCCGAAAACCCGGACAAGCCGCGCTTCGTTGCCGGCGTACTCGGCCCGACCAGCCGTACGTGCTCGCTGTCGCCGGACGTCAACAACCCGGGCTACCGCAACGTCACCTTTGATGAGCTGGTGGAGAACTACACCGAAGCCACCAAAGGTCTGATCGAGGGCGGCGCCGACCTGATCCTGATCGAAACCATCTTCGACACCCTCAACGCCAAAGCGGCGATCTTCGCCGTGCAAGGCGTGTTCGAAGAGCTGCACATCGAACTGCCGATCATGATTTCCGGGACCATCACCGACGCCTCCGGCCGTACCTTGTCGGGGCAGACCACCGAAGCGTTCTGGAACTCCGTGGCCCACGCCAAGCCGATTTCGGTCGGTTTGAACTGCGCGCTCGGCGCCAGTGAACTGCGTCCGTACCTGGAAGAGCTGTCGAACAAGGCCAGCACCCACGTCTCCGCGCACCCGAACGCCGGCCTGCCGAACGAATTCGGCGAGTACGACGAGCTGCCGTCGCAAACCGCCAAGGTCATCGAAGAATTCGCCCAGAGCGGTTTCCTCAACATTGTCGGCGGTTGCTGCGGCACCACGCCGGGCCACATCGAAGCCATCGCCAAAGCCGTCGCCGGTTACGCGCCGCGGCAGATTCCGGACATTCCCAAGGCTTGCCGCCTCTCGGGTCTGGAGCCGTTCACCATCGATCGCAGCTCGCTGTTCGTTAACGTCGGCGAGCGTACCAACATCACCGGTTCCGCCAAATTCGCCCGTCTGATCCGTGAAGACAACTACACCGAAGCGCTGGAAGTCGCCCTGCAGCAGGTCGAAGCCGGCGCCCAAGTGATCGACATCAACATGGACGAAGGGATGCTCGATTCGAAGAAGGCCATGGTGACCTTCCTCAATCTGATCGCCGGGGAACCGGACATCTCGCGCGTGCCGATCATGATCGACTCGTCGAAATGGGAAGTGATCGAAGCCGGCCTCAAGTGCATTCAGGGCAAAGGCATCGTCAACTCGATCAGCATGAAAGAAGGCGTCGAGCAGTTCATCCACCACGCCAAACTGTGCAAGCGCTACGGCGCGGCGGTGGTGGTGATGGCGTTCGACGAAGCCGGCCAGGCCGACACCGAAGCGCGCAAGAAAGAAATCTGCAAACGCTCCTACGACATTCTGGTCAACGAAGTTGGCTTCCCGCCGGAAGACATCATTTTCGACCCGAACATCTTCGCCGTCGCCACCGGTATCGAAGAACACAACAACTACGCTGTGGACTTCATCAACGCCTGTGCCTACATCCGTGACGAGCTGCCGTATGCCTTGAGCTCCGGCGGCGTGTCCAACGTGTCGTTCTCGTTCCGTGGCAACAACCCGGTGCGCGAGGCGATTCACTCGGTGTTCCTGCTCTACGCGATCCGCGCAGGCCTGACCATGGGCATCGTCAACGCCGGTCAGTTGGAGATCTACGACCAGATCCCGCAAGAGCTGCGCGACGCCGTTGAAGACGTGGTGCTCAACCGCACGCCAAACGGTACTGACGCCCTCCTCGCCATTGCCGACAAGTACAAGGGCGACGGCAGCGTCAAAGAAGCCGAGACCGAAGAGTGGCGTAACTGGGACGTCAACAAGCGTCTGGAGCATGCGCTGGTCAAGGGCATCACCACGCACATCGTTGAAGACACCGAAGAATCCCGTCAGTCGTTCGCCCGCCCGATCGAAGTGATCGAAGGCCCGCTGATGTCCGGCATGAACATCGTCGGCGACCTGTTCGGCGCCGGCAAAATGTTCCTGCCGCAGGTGGTGAAATCCGCTCGCGTGATGAAGCAGGCGGTTGCGCACTTGATCCCGTTCATCGAACTGGAAAAAGGCGATAAGCCGGAGGCCAAGGGCAAGATCCTCATGGCCACGGTGAAAGGCGACGTGCACGACATCGGCAAGAACATTGTTGGCGTGGTACTCGGTTGCAACGGCTATGACATCGTCGACCTCGGCGTGATGGTGCCGGCAGAGAAGATTCTGCAGGTCGCCAAGGAGCAGAAGTGCGACATCATCGGCCTCTCCGGCCTGATCACGCCGTCGCTGGACGAAATGGTCCACGTTGCCCGCGAAATGCAGCGTCAGGACTTCCACCTGCCGCTGATGATCGGTGGTGCGACCACGTCCAAAGCGCACACCGCGGTGAAGATCGAACCGAAGTACAGCAACGACGCCGTGGTCTACGTGACCGACGCCTCCCGTGCGGTGGGGGTGGCGACGCAGTTGCTGTCGAAAGAGTTGAAGGCGGGCTTCGTCGAGAAGACTCGTCTGGAATACATCGACGTGCGTGAGCGCACCGCTAACCGCAGTGCGCGTACCGAGCGCCTGAGCTACGCGGCGGCCATCGCCAAGAAGCCACAGTTCGACTGGGCGACCTATGAGCCGGTGAAACCGACCTTCACCGGCAGCAAAGTGCTCGACAACATCGACCTCAAGGTTCTGGCCGAATACATCGACTGGACGCCGTTCTTCATCTCCTGGGATCTGGCCGGCAAATTCCCGCGCATCCTCGAAGACGAAGTGGTCGGTGAAGCCGCCACTGCGCTGTACAAGGACGCGCAGGAAATGCTCGCCAAGCTGATCGACGAGAAACTGATCAGCGCCCGCGCCGTATTCGGTTTCTGGCCGGCCAATCAAGTGCATGACGACGATATCGAACTCTACGGCGATGACGGCAAGCCACTGGCCAAACTGCATCACCTGCGTCAGCAGATCATCAAGACCGACGGCAAACCGAACTTCTCGCTGGCCGACTTTGTGGCACCGAAGGACAGCGAAGTGACTGACTACGTCGGTGGTTTCATCACCACTGCCGGCATCGGCGCCGAAGAAGTCGCCAAGGCTTATCAGGACGCTGGCGACGATTACAACTCGATCATGGTCAAGGCACTGGCCGACCGCCTGGCCGAAGCCTGCGCCGAATGGTTGCACCAGCAAGTGCGCAAAGAGCACTGGGGTTATGCCAAGGACGAAATCCTCGACAACGAAGCGCTGATCAAAGAGCAATACAGCGGCATCCGCCCTGCCCCGGGTTACCCGGCATGCCCGGATCACACCGAGAAAGCCGCGCTGTTTGCCCTGCTCGACCCGGAAGCCGAAGAAATGCGCGCCGGGCGTAGCGGTGTGTTCCTCACTGAACACTACGCGATGTTCCCGGCGGCAGCGGTCAGCGGCTGGTACTTCGCGCATCCGCAGGCGCAGTACTTCGCGGTAGGCAAGGTCGATAAGGATCAGATCGCCAGCTACACCTCGCGCAAAGGTCAGGAGTTGAGCGTGACCGAGCGCTGGCTGGCGCCGAACCTCGGCTACGACAACTAAGCAGCCTTCGATAGCTCTTACAGGTGTCCGTGTCGTTCACAAAGTTTGTGGACCAACGCTGAACCTGTGGGAGCTGGCTTGCCAGCGATGGCATCGGGTCAGCCAGCATCGATGTTGCGCGTGCCGGCCTTATCGCTGGCAAGCCAGCTCCCACAGGGTTTCGGGGATATTCGCTGAATCCCCGCTCCAGCCCCTTTCCCACATTTGCTTACGCGGTGTTCTTCAAAGGGTTAGCTATGCTTGTCTGACACACACGCAGACGAGGGATTTATGGACGATCCAGTCGACAACAAACCGCCGAGCTTCTGGCAAATGCTGCACAGCGTGATGGCGGCGGCGTTCGGGGTGCAGAGCGGCAAGAACCGGGCAAGGGACTTCACCCATGGCAAGCCCAGCCATTTCGTGTTGCTGGGGATTTTGTTCACGGCCGTATTTGCATTGACTCTGTTTGCCATCGTCAAACTGGTGCTGCATTTCGCCGGTGTCTGAGGCGGCTCAGCGCATCAGGGTTTGCAGAGTGAACGGATAGCGGTAAGAAGCCGGACGCCCTTTGGCCGACAATTTGCGGAAACTCACCCCGTAAGAGGGCGACGCTCCCATGGCCAGCATCTCTCGGGCGTGGGATTTGTCGACCAATTGCAGCAACGGGATCTGCCGGTCACGGCCACCCTGTTGCGCCAGATCGACGCCCATTGCGTGATCATGGACTTCAACCAGTGCCCAGCCGCCAAGGGTGAAGTGCCCGCCGATCAACGCGCTCAAACGCCCATCGATCATCGCCTGCAATGCCGCCGGCGACGTGTTGACCGCACTGAACAGCGCGTCCTTGCCGGGCATCTTGCCGGTTTCGGCATACGCGCGCATCGCACCGAAAGCCATTTCATCGTTGGCCGACCACACCAGTGACACATTCGGGTATCGACTGAACAACTGCCTGGCCTGCTCATAGGCACGCTGTTGCGTCCAGCCGCCGTAGACCAATTGGCGCAAGCGCACCTGCGGATGTTCCGCCAAAGCGCGCTGCATGCCCTGCTCGCGCAGTTGCGCCGAAGGGGTGATTTTCAGCCCCGAGAACGCCAACAGCTCAATCTGCTCACCTTTCGCTGGCGGTCGATGCAGGCGAATCAGCTCCTTCATCATCAGGTAACCACCCTCCTCATCATTGGTCACCAGACTGCCGACAAGGTCCGGCCGATCACCCAGGAGAGCCTGCTGATTAGCGGTAAGCGCCGCATTGACCATGAACAGCTTGACCCCGCTGTCATGGGCCAGACGAAAAATCTGCGGGGCGACGTATTTTTCGTTGACGAACACCAGATAGTCCGGCCGGTTCGGCCCCTGCAGCGCAAGTTTCGCCTGGGCCAGGGTCAGTTCAGGCTGGCGATGGGAATAGAGGATCTGCAAATCGATACCCAGATCCCGGGCAGCCGCCTGCATGAATTGCGAATAACTGATCCAGAAGGCTTCTTCGGTTGAACCCGGATTGAGGAACAGCACCGACTCTGCTCGCGCTCCGCTGGTGAACAGCGCGCCGAGTAACAGAAAGCTAATGTGGAGAAACTTGAACATGAAGCATCCGGGCCCTGGAAAAAATGGCCGCGCATTATAACCGTCGAAACACCGGCTATTGGCGTGTGTTCCCGTTTTTGTCCGACAATCGTCGGACGCGGGCCCGGATGGGTCGTTTACTGATGACTGACCCAGAATACCGCCGTTCCTACGACCAGAATGATCAGGAACAAAATGGCCCATGCATCGACACTGCTATCGCTTTTTCTTGCCTTGGTCGGATTGCTCATTGCATCGCCTCTTATCGGTTTTATCGGTGATTGCAGAAAGACTCGACCACAGTTAAGACGATGATTGTCCGCACGACAAATGTGGATTAGTTGACAGCGATTCTCGTTAGGCGATTTGGTTCTTTACATATACTCAAACATCACTTTTGCGCATAACTGCAAACGGGTATATTGCCCCGGCTCCGTTAGGGAGTGCGCGGCCGTGCGCGCAGAATTGCAGAGGCACAATTCGGACTCCAGCAAGCGAAAACGCAGCGTTTTCCGAGTGGCCCAAGCCTGAGAACAGGACTTATATGTACGTATACGACGAGTACGATCAGCGGATCATCGAGGACCGCGTCAAGCAGTTCCGTGATCAGACCCGACGCTATCTGGCAGGTGAGCTGAGCGAAGAAGAATTCCGCCCCCTGCGCCTGCAAAATGGCCTTTACATCCAGCGCTTTGCGCCGATGTTGCGCGTGGCGGTGCCTTACGGCCAACTGACTTCCCGTCAGACGCGCATGATGGCCAAGATTGCCCGCGACTACGACAAGGGCTACGCCCACATCAGTACGCGGCAGAACGTGCAGTTCAACTGGCCGGCGGTGGAAGACATCCCGGACATCCTTGCGGAACTGGCCACCGTGCAGATGCACGCGATCCAGACCAGCGGCAACTGCCTGCGCAACGTCACCACCGACCAGTTCGCCGGTGTCGCCGCCGACGAAGTGATCGACCCGCGCCCATGGTGCGAGATCGTCCGTCAGTGGACCACCTTCCACCCGGAATTCGCCTACCTGCCGCGCAAATTCAAGATCGCCGTCAACGGTTCGACCGCTGACCGTGCCGCCATTGAAGTCCATGACATCGGCCTTGAGCCGGTGCACAACGCTGCTGGCGAACTGGGTTTCCGCGTGCTGGTCGGCGGTGGCCTCGGCCGTACGCCGGTGGTTGGCGCGTTCATCAACGAGTTCCTGCCGTGGCAGGACCTGTTGAGCTACCTCGACGCCATCCTGCGGGTATACAACCGCTACGGCCGTCGCGACAACAAATACAAGGCGCGGATCAAGATCCTCGTCAAGGCACTCACGCCAGAAGTGTTCGCGCAGAAAGTCGATGCGGAAATGGAGCACCTGCGCGGTGGCCAGACCACACTGACCGAGGCCGAACTGCATCGCGTCGCCAAGCACTTTGTCGATCCGGACTACAAGGCGCTGGACAACCAGTCCGCGCAACTGGCTGATCTCGACAAAGAGCACCCGGGTTTCGCCCGCTGGCGCACCCGCAACACCCTGGCGCACAAGAAGCCGGGTTACGTCGCTGTGACCCTGTCGCTGAAACCGACCGGCGTTGCCCCGGGCGACATCACCGACAAGCAGCTCGACGCCGTTGCCGATCTGGCCGACCGCTACAGCTTCGGTCAACTGCGCACCTCGCACGAACAGAACATCATTCTTGCCGACGTCGAGCAAAGCCAGCTGTTCACCCTGTGGGGCGAATTGCGTGAAGGCGGTTTCGCCACGCCGAACATCGGCCTGCTGACCGACATCATCTGCTGCCCTGGCGGCGATTTCTGCTCGCTGGCCAACGCCAAGTCGATCCCGATCGCCGAATCGATCCAGCGCCGCTTCGACGACCTGGATTACCTGTTCGACATCGGTGAGCTGGACTTGAACATCTCCGGTTGCATGAACGCCTGTGGTCACCACCACGTCGGCCACATCGGCATCCTCGGCGTGGACAAGAAAGGCGAAGAGTTCTACCAGGTCTCCCTCGGTGGCAGTGCCAGCCGTGATGCAAGCCTGGGCAAGATCCTCGGCCCATCCTTCGCACAGGAAGCCATGCCTGACGTGATCTCGAAGCTGATCGACGTGTACGTTGAACAACGTACCGAAGACGAGCGCTTCATCGACACCTACCAGCGTATTGGCATCGACCTCTTCAAGGAACGCGTCTATGCAGCGAATCATTAAGAACAACGAAGTCGTCGATGAAACCTGGCACTTGCTGCCCAAGGATTTCAACATCGACGACATCAGCAACTGCGACGACTTGATCGTTCCATTGCAACTGTGGCGCGAACACAGCCGCATGCTCAAGGCCCGCGACGGTGGTCTGGGTGTTTGGCTGGACGCCGACGAAGAAGCCGAGGAAATCGGTGAAGAGGTCGCGGAGTTTCAGGTGATCGCCCTGAATTTCCCGGCCTTCACCGATGGCCGCAACTACTCCAACGCCCGTCTGCTGCGTGACCGTTACGGTTTCAAAGGCGAACTGCGGGCGATTGGCGATGTACTGCGCGACCAGTTGTTCTACATGCACCGCTGCGGCTTTGACGCCTTCGCCGTGCGTGCGGACAAAGATCCGTATGAAGCTCTCGAAGGTCTCAAGGACTTCTCGGTGACCTATCAGGCCGCCACTGACGAACCGCTGCCGCTGTTCCGTCGTCGCTAACCTTGCAGGTTTAGCAGAGACAAAAAAACGCCGGTCATGTGACCGGCGTTTTTTTATGCCTGTTCGATTTACCAGAAGCGTTGTTGGGTCAGACGACTCCACCAACTCAGCAGCACACGGTCGACTGAACCGCTGGCGGCCATGCCGATGCGCTCTTGCAGGCTTTTGCGTTCGGCATAGTGCAGGTGATAAACCTCGGCCTTTTTCGCCCGGTCTGCGAGGTACTCATCGCTGGTCTTGAGTTCGTCGACCAGTTGTTTATCCAGCGCCGCGACGCCGAGCCAGACTTCGCCAGTAGCGACGTCATCGATTGCCAGTTGCGGACGGTAGCGGGCAACGAAGTTCTTGAACAACTGATGGGTGATGTCCAGGTCTTCCTGGAACTTCTCCCGGCCCTTCTCGGTGTTTTCGCCAAACACGGTCAGGGTGCGTTTGTATTCCCCGGCCGTCAGCACTTCGAAGTCGATGTCGTGCTTCTTCAGCAAGCGATTGACGTTGGGCAGTTGCGCGACCACACCGATCGAACCGAGGATCGCGAATGGCGCACTGATGATCTTCTCGCCGATGCACGCCATCATGTAGCCGCCGCTGGCTGCGACCTTGTCGATGCACACGGTCAATGGCACGCCAGCCTCGCGAATACGCGCCAGTTGCGAGGAAGCCAAGCCATAGCTGTGCACCATGCCACCGCCACTTTCAAGGCGCAGCACCACTTCGTCTTTCGGGGTAGCGAGAGTCAGCAGTGCAGTGATTTCGTGGCGCAAGCTTTCGGTGGCCGAGGCTTTGATGTCGCCATCGAAATCCAGAACGAATACGCGAGCTTTGGCCTCGGGTTGTTTCTTCTGCTTTTTCGCGCTTTTTTCGGATTTGGCCTCGCCCTTGCGCAAAGCCTTGAGCTGATCCTTGTCGAGCAGGGTTTGCTCCAGGCGTTCACGCAGGCCTTTGTAGAAATCATTGAGCTTGCTGACCTGCAACTGACCGGCCGACTTGCGTCGCCCCTTGCTGCGCAATGCGGCAAAACTGGCGAGCACCACCAGAATGGCGATCACCAGCGTGACAGTCTTGGCCAGGAAGCTGGCGTATTCGGTGAAAAACTCCACAGCGACTCCTTAAAACAATGCGCGAATGTGAAACACGCGCGGGTTGGCTCCAGCATACCCATGCGCCGGCTCGTCGGCCAGCCGTGAAACCTCTGGCAACACCCCTGCAACGGGCATTTCAAACAAGCGTATGTTTTTTCATTGACAGCTCTCCGCCATCCCCATAACCTCGCCAAACCTTCAACGTACCGGGATGACGCGGACGTGGGCAGCATCTATCTGATTCGACATGGCCAGGCCTCCTTTGGTGCGGACGACTATGACGTCCTGTCACCGACCGGTGTACGTCAGGCAGAAATCCTCGGGCAGCACCTTGCTGATCTGGGTATCGGCTTTGATCGTTGCATTGCCGGTGACCTGCGTCGCCAGCAACATACGGCCACCAGCGCATTGGAGCAATTCAGCGCCAAAGGCCTGCCGGTACCGGTTCTGGAAACAGATTCCGCCTTCAATGAATTCGATGCCGACGCGGTGATCCGCGCCCTGCTCCCGGCCATGCTGCCGGAGGAGCCGGAAGCCCTCGACATCCTGCGCAACGCCGCGCAAAACCGTGGCGAGTTCCAGCGTATCTTCGCCCTGATCATCGAGCGCTGGCTGGCCGGCACTTACGACACACCAGGGCTGGAAAGCTGGCTGGGCTTCGTCGAACGTGTTCAGGCCGGGCTGCACCGCATCCTTGATCTGGCAGAAAAAAATCAGAAAATCGCCGTGTTTACTTCCGGCGGCACCATCACCGCCCTGCTCCACCTCATTACGCAAATGCCTGCAAAACAGGCCTTTGAATTGAATTGGCAAATCGTCAACACCTCGCTCAACCAGCTGAAGTTTCGCGGTCGCGAGGTGGCTCTGGCTTCCTTCAACAGTCATGCGCACCTGCAACTGATGAAGGCTCCGGAACTCATCACTTTTCGCTGAGTCCGGATAACTGTGACCGTGGCTGTAATCACCCAGCTCCCATTACCCAAGAAAGGATCGAACCATGACCTCCGTAGCTGATGCCGTAAAAGCAATGCAAGCCAAGTTCAACCCAGCCGCTGCTGCCGGTCTGGACCTGGTCTTCGGTTTCAACATCACCGACGAAGACAAGCAGTACTCGTTGATCGTCAAGGACGGTACTTGCGACATCCAGGAAGGCGAAAACCCTGACGCCAACTGCACGCTGGTGCTGGACAGCGAAACCCTGAAAGGTATCGTCAGCGGCGAAACCGATGGCATGCAGGCATTCATGGGCGGCAAGCTGCGCGTTGAAGGCGACATGATGCTGTCGATGAAACTGTCCGAGCTGTTCCCGGCCTAAGACGCCGGTCAGCTAAACAAATCCCGCCTATATGGCGGGATTTGTCGTTTCAGGGCTCGGACAACGCAGGAATGAATACAGAACGTTGACCTCAATCACTGACGCAGTGGCGTCCACTCATTAATCTTCCGGCACCATCGAAAGCCAGGGAAGGCTCACCCGGAGCCTGCGGCTGATCCCGATCAAGGAAGAGCAATCATGCGACCACTCAAGATCATTCTGCTGTCGTCAGCATTCAACGGCCTGACGCAACGGGCCTGGCTGGAATTGCGCCAGGCCGGGCATTCTCCCAGCGTTGTGCTGTTCACCGATGAAACCGCTGTGAGCGAACAAATCGAACACAGCGGCGCGGATCTGGTGATTTGCCCTTTCCTCAAGGACCGTGTGCCACAGGCGCTGTGGAGCAATATCGAGCGCCCCGTGGTGATCATTCATCCCGGCATCGTTGGCGACCGTGGCGCCAGTGCACTGGACTGGGCGATCAGCCACGAGCTGTCCAGTTGGGGCGTCACGGCGTTGCAAGCGGTCGAGGAAATGGACGCCGGTCCCGTGTGGGCCAGTTGCGAATTCAATTTGCCGAAGGGCCTGCGCAAGTCCGAGCTGTATAACGGCCGGGTCAGCGACGCGGCGATTCGCTGTATTCGCGAGGTCGTGGAAAAATTCCTCGAGGGTTTCACACCGGTGCCGCTCGACTACGCCAATCCCACCGTGCGCGGGCGCCTGCAGCCGAACATGAAACAGGTCGACCGCAGCTTCAGCTGGCACGATTGCGCGCGTTTTATCCAACGCTGCATCGACGCGGCAGATGGCCAACCCGGCGTGCTGGCGAGTCTGGCCGGCGCGCAGTATTACGTCTACGACGCGCACCTGGACTCGCGCAGCGGTATGCCCGGGGAAATTCTCGCGGTGCATGACGATGCCGTGCTCGTCGCTGCCGGTGATCAGAGCCTGTGGATTGGCGCGCTGCGGCGTAAACCACAACCCGGCGAGGAAACGTTCAAGCAACCGGCGCGACACGTCTTGGCCGGACAATTAACGCACGTGCCAATACTGGCTTGGTCGATTGCCACACAGCCTTTCAGTGAGGAGGCGTATCAGCCGATTCGCTATCGCGAGTCCGGGCATGTCGGCGAGCTGACGTTCGAGTTCTATAACGGCGCCATGAGCACCGAACAGTGCCAGCGTCTGGTTGCAGCGTTGCGCTGGGCCAAGGCGCGGGATACGCGCGTGCTGCTGATCAAGGGTGGGCGCGGCAGTTTCTCCAACGGCGTGCATTTGAATGTGATTCAAGCGGCGCAGGATCCCGGCGCTGAAGCCTGGGCCAATATTCAGGCGATCGACGATGTCTGCGCAGAACTGTTGAGCGCACGGCAACTGGTGGTCAGTGGCATGACGGGCAATGCCGGTGCCGGCGGTGTGATGCTGGCGCTGGCGGCCGACATCGTCTTCGCCCGCGCCGACATCGTGCTCAATCCGCATTACAAAAGCATGGGCCTGTATGGCTCCGAATACTGGACCTACAGCCTGCCGCGCGCCGTCGGCCCGGCGATGACCGAGCAATTGACCCAAGCCTGTTTGCCGGTGAGCGCCGTGCAGGCGTGGCAACTGGGCATGATTCAGGAAATCGGCCCACGCTGCCCGGACGAGTTTTCGCTGTGGCTGTTGCAGCGCGCCAACGCTGCGTTGAGCGATCCGACCTACGCCGCCGTGCGTGAGCGCAAGGCGCGGATCGATCAGGTGCTGATCGAGCAATGCCGCGAGACCGAGTTGCAAGAAATGCAGGAAGACATGCTCTACAACCGCAATCAGTTCGCCGAGAAATGCCGACATTTCGTCTACAAGCGCAAGGTCTGCGGCACGCCCGCACGGTTGATCGAGGATTGGGCACGGACAGGTGAGATTGAACTGACCGAATGATCTTCAGCGTCAGCGATGGCCCAATCGCTAGCAGGGCTAGCTCCCGCAGGTTTACTTGTTGTACACAAAACCTGTGGGAGCCTGGCTTGCCAGCGATGAACAATGACGCGGACAATGCGCGCACCTCAAACACCGGCCCGCCCATGGACATCGATCTCGCTCGCACCTTTCTGGAAATCGTCCGCCACGGCAGCCTCGCCGCAGCGGCACAGAAACTGTTCGTCACGCAAACGGCGATCACCGCACGCGTGCAGAAACTCGAAAGCCAGCTGGGCAGTACTCTGTTCGTGCGCAACCGCGCCGGGGCGAAGCTGACGCCCAACGGCGAGGCCTTCGTCGTCTACGCCAACCAACTGGTGCAAACCTGGGAAGCCGCACGCCGCGATCTGCCGCTGCCCGAGGGCTATCACAACGTGCTGCACATCGGCGGCGAAGTCAGCCTGTGCAACCCGTTGATGCTCAGTTGGGCCGCCGAATTACGCGAAAAAATCCCCGGCCATGCTTTGCGCATGGAGATCCGCGACGGCGAAAACCTGCTGCGCCAACTCGAGCTCGGCGTGCTCGATGCTGCGCTGGTGTATCAACCGGAATACTGGCCCGGCCTGCAGGTCGAGCAAGTGCTGGAAGAAAAACTGATTCTGGTGCGCACGCCTGATCGCGCCGAGCCCTACGTCTACATCGATTGGGGCCCGGACTTCCGGCGTCAACACGACGCCGCCCTGCCGGAAAAGGCCAAAGCCGCGTTGAGTTTCAACCTCGGCCCGCTGGCCCTGCAATACATCCTCGAACACGGCGGCAGCGGTTATTTCCGCACGCGCGTGGTACGCACGTATCTGGAAAGCGGTGCCCTGGAAGCAGTAACCAAGGCGCCGGAATTCGGCTATCCGACGTATCTGGTGTACTCCCGTGACCGCGACTCGCAGATCCTCCAGCAAGCCTTCGATCTGCTGCGTGAAGTGATCAGGGCCGATGACGATTGGTCACAGCGCTGGAACCCGTTGAGCTGAGTCGTGCGTTTTACACCGGATCATGGCGCAACTGTCCTCAAGGTCCGGCCTGCACAAATGGCCGGATCGGCTAATCTGCCGGGTATGACCACAATGCCCGACAGGTGAGCGCAGTGAGGCAGACCACTGAGGTATTCCGCAGCCGTTACCGCGCAGCCATACATCCGCGCTACAACCCGTGGCTGCACGGTGCGTTTGTGCTGGTGTTCGGTGCGCTGGCCATCGCCGCGTTCTGCAGCACCGTGCAGCAGGTCAGCACGCTGGAATGGCTGAGCGTGCCGCTGACCCTGTTGCTCTTCAATTTTGGCGTGTACATGGTCCATCGCCACCTCGGCCATCACAAAAAGTCGTTTGCGAAAATGTTTTATGCCCGGCACGCCGGTGACCATCACAGCTTCTTCGCCCCCGGCCACATGACTTACGACAGCGCTCGCGACTGGCGGGTGATTCTGTTTCCGGCGTGGCTGATTGTCTTGCATACACTGGTGATCACCCTGCCGCTGTGGTGGTTGATCGCGCAAGTGAACGGCAACGTCGCCGGGCTGTTCGCCGGCTCCATGGTTCTCGGTTATCTGACCTACGAGGTGTTCCACGCCTGCGAACACCTGCCGCCGAACAATCCCGTGACGCGCCTGCCGTGGATTCGCCAGATGCGTCGCCTGCACGAGCTGCACCACCGCCGCGAGCGCATGCAGGAGCGCAATTTCAATATCGTCCTGCCGTTGATGGACTACCTGTTCGGCACTCTGTACTGGGAGCCGGAACCCGCCCCTTTGAGCTATACGAGAATGCCCATGACCCGCATGCAGCACCAGATCGACATCGCCGGCGAACCGGTTGCCGTGCTCGCCTACGCTGCCAGCGTCACCCGTTGGCCGGAGTGGCATCCGTCATCGCTGAAGATCTATGGTGCGCACGGCCCGCTGCATGCCGGTGCGCATTTCGAAGAGGACATCAACGCCGGCGGTCGCGATGGGCATTTGCGCTGGGAAGTCACGGAATACCTACCCGGACGACGGTGGTGCGCGCGGGCTCAGGGCGATCACGGCCTGTCGCTGCTGTTGACCTATGAGTGCGCCGCAGAAGGCCACGGCACACGGTTTGTGCGCACCCTGGACTATCGCTTTGCGGGGTTGGGCATGCGCATCGCCAATCAACTCCTCCTGAAACGGCGCATTGATCGCGAGTCCGCCGCGTCGCTCCTGGCACTGCGTGACATGGCCGCTCAATACATCGCCTCAGCGAGGGCCAGCGCGTGAAGGTGCGGTTTATCCTGTTGCTGCTGATCCTGCTCGTCGTAGGTTTTCTGCTGCTGATGCCGACCCGTATCGAGCCGGTGGCCTGGTCACCTCAACCAGCACCCTCGCTGGCTGATGGCATCTACGCCGAGAATCAGAAACTCAAGGCTGCCGCACAGATCGGCCCGAGCGATATCGAAGGCCCGGAAGCGTTGCTGTTGGAAGAAGAATTTCTGATCACCGGGCTGCATGACGGTCGACTGATCCGCACCAGTCTCGATGGCAATGAACGCAAAGTGCTGGCGGACACCGGCGGCCGTCCGTTGGGGTTGGCCCGTCATCCGAATGGCCTGCTGGTGATTGCCGACGGGGTCAAAGGCTTGTTGTCCCTCGACGCCCAAGGGCGGTTGATTCCCCTGACCACCGCCGCCAACGGCCTGGATTTCGGATTTACCGATGACGTGGCAATCGACAAATCCGGCCATTACGCTTATTTCAGCGACGCCTCCAGCCGTTGGGGCTACGGGCATGACGGTGAGGCGATCATCGAACACGGTGGCGATGGCCGGCTGCTGCGCTATGACTTCCAGACCGGCAAAACCGACGTGCTGCTGGACAAACTGCAGTTCGCCAACGGCGTGACTCTCGGTCCGGACGAGGCCTATGTGCTGGTCAACGAAACCGGGGCCTATCGCATCAGCCGTTATTGGCTGACCGGTCCCAAGGCTGGCACTCATGACCTGTTCATCGACAATTTGCCGGGCCTGCCGGATAACCTCGCGTTCAATGGCAGCAACCGCTTTTGGGTCGCGCTGTATGCGCCGCGTAATGCCTTGCTCGATGGCACCGCCGGGCATCCGTTCGTGCGCAAGATGATCGTCCGAGCGTTGAAGGTGGTGCCGGCACCGGTGGACAAGCGCGGGTTTGTGCTGGGACTGGATCTGGACGGCAAGGTGATTGCGAATCTGCAGGATGCGAGCAACGGCAATTATTCGCCGATCACGACCGCGCGGGAGTACGGGCAGTGGCTGTATTTCGGATCATTGAAGGCGACGCATATGGCGCGGATGCCGTTGGATGCTGCCCTTCAGTGAACCAACGGATTTTCTGTTGCATGGGCTGACGCCATCGCGAGCAGGCTCACGCCTACAGGGGATCGCATTTCAATTGTAGGAGTGAGCCTGCTCGCGATGGCGGTCTGTCAGTTGCTGGATTTATCGAATTTGTCCGGATCTTCATCTTCAGGCAAATCCTCGTCGGGCTCTTCAGGATTGGCCGTGGTGTGCGCCGGGCTGTTCGGTTCGGGATGGGTCGGAACCGGGTCAAAAGCGCCCTGCTCTTCACTGGGGAATTTGGGATCGTTCATAAGGCACCTCGCTAAGAGTCGGTAGAAGGAGACTCTGAACATTCGAGGTGCCGGTCATGCCTGTCGTTCCAGTCGATTCACCACCGATGGTCGGTGGCGCGACTGGCGGTCAGGTTCGAGCCTGTAACTGCTCGACAATCTTGTCTTTGACCTGCAAGCGCTTCTCTTTGAGTTTTTTCAGGGTGTCGTCGCTGGGCGCATCCGAGGTCGCCGTCTCGGCCTTGACTACATCGGCGTCTGCCTGGGAATACTTGTTGATCAGTGCATCCAGATGGGGATCCTCGGTGCGTTTTTGCTGGATCTCTTCCTTCGTAAGCTTCAAGTCCTGTAACAAATCATGGGTCACCGGCATGGAACACCTCCGTCAGTTGATCGGCAGTCAGCGCGACCGATTGCGCTGACCCGTTATCAGAATGGCCTCGGTTGGGGCATTCTGTCGACCTCCAGTCAGACCAGCGGTGTCCGTTCGTCGCCCTGTCGCAAATGCGATAAAACCTTTGATCGCTGCGCTGCCTCCATTGGGTAACACCAACAAAAACTGCGTGGAGATACACCAATGGACGGATTCAACCTGCGTCATCTGGTTCTGGCTGTCGCTTTGAGCACTGGCATGGGCAGCGCCTTCGCCGCGACCGACAATGACTTCGTCGATAACGCCGCAGCCGGTGGGATCGCCGAAATCGAAACCAGCCGTCTGGCCTTGGAAAAGAGCCAATCGGCGGACATCAAAGCCTTCGCCAACATGATGATCACTGATCACGGCAAGGCCAACGATGAACTGGCGACCATTGCCAAAGCCAACGACATCGAAGTCCCGGATACCACCACTCTGGTCAAACAGGCCAAGGAAAAGATCCTCGACATGCGCGATGAATCCTTCGACGCCGCTTACGCCAATAATCAGGTAAAAGCGCACGAAGAAACCATCGAGCTGTTCAAGAAACAAGCCAATACCGTGACTGACGACCGAACCAAAGGCGCGCCTGAGCTGAAGGCGTTTGCGCAGAAAATGCTGCCGGCGCTGGAAAAACACCTCGCCGCTGCCAAAGAGCTGCAAGCCAAGCACCCTAGCAAGTAATCCTCAAGCAACAAAAAGGCCGCATCCATTGGATGCGGCCTTTTCATATCTGTCGAAATCAACCACCATCCGTGTCGATATCGGCATCGGTTTCTTCACCCGGTTTAGCGCGATCCGGCTGGGGCTCGAAACCTGGGCTGAACTCGTTGTCGTTGTCGGTATGTTTTTGCTTCTGATCCACCTCCGGATCCGCACTCTGCGCTTGCCCGTCCTCACCTTGCTGCTGCGTCGGCGCCGGTTGCCCGGGTATTTGCGGGTCGATCGCTGGATCATTGCGGTCAATCGGTTCGCCAGACTGATTCTGTTGTTGCTTCGAATGCTCGTTCATGGTCACCTCGTTCGTTAAAGCAAGCGCGACTGAAACCCGTCGGGCCTTGAAGATTCGAAGCCAGTACCACGCCAACGTTCAAAACATCGCCGCACTCAGTCACGACGACTAGAGTTACCGGGGCGTTCCTTGCGCCAGATCAAAAATATCCATGCAAGAACGAACAACTATTTTGAACGGCAAATGTCATTGATTTCGCGCCGATCATTTATCGGGATCGGCCCCCATTCGCTACGGAGCAACAGGCACATGGCAGCACTGCAGAACAGCACACTCGATGCGATGAAAAACCAACAATCCCAACTGCTGGGCGAATGGACCAACGGCCTGCAAACCAGCGGCGCCACGCGCAATTTGAAAGAACACGATTTGCA
Source organism: Pseudomonas sp. PB106 (assembly GCF_009764645.1). Lineage (GTDB taxonomy): Bacteria > Pseudomonadota > Gammaproteobacteria > Pseudomonadales > Pseudomonadaceae > Aquipseudomonas. Next base: position 119,036 of record NZ_RWIM01000078.1, on the reverse strand, counting down.
GCAGCAGACCAGTGAGTTCCTGCAACTGGTGATCAGCGGCCTCGAGAATGGCAACGGCACCAACATCGCCGCGCAGGGTTGGGAAGCCACCCGACAGTTCCTCGAAAAGCTCTCCCACAGCCGCGCCCTGCTCGGTCAGGACTCGCAACAAACCGCGAGTTTCATCTTTGCCCTCAAAGGCCCGCTGTTCAATCTGCTCCAGACCCAATACAAAGACCAACCCGCCCTGCTCGCCGAACAGCTCTGGGAAATTTCCGAACTGCTCGACGCCCTCGGCATGCACACCATCCGCACCTTCCAGAAATCCCGTGAAGCGGTGATCAAGCGTCAGCAGGAAGAACTGCTGGAGCTGTCGACCCCGGTGGTCAAGTTGTGGGACGGCGTGCTCGCCCTGCCGATGATCGGCACCCTCGACTCGCAACGCACGCAAGTGGTGATGGAGTCGCTGCTGCAACGCATCGTCGACACCGGTTCGGAAATCGCCATCATCGACATCACCGGCGTGCCGACCGTCGACACCCTGGTGGCCCAGCACTTGCTGAAAACCGTCACGGCGATTCGCCTGATGGGCGCCGACTGCATCATCAGCGGCGTGCGTCCGCAAATCGCGCAAACCATCGTGCACCTGGGCCTCGACCTGCAAGGCGTGGTGACCAAGGCCAATCTGGCTGACGCACTGAAACTGGCCCTGACCCGTCTGGGTGTCAGCCTCGTCAAGACGGCTTGAGTATGGAACGCATCCCGATTCTCCAGATGGGCGACTTTCTGCTGGTGACCATCCAGGTCGACATGCATGACCAGCTCGCCCTGACACTGCAGGACGACCTGTCCGAACGCATCAGCAAAACCTCGGCGCGCGGGGTGTTGATCGACATCTCGGCGCTGGACATGGTCGACTCGTTCATCGGCCGCATGATCGGCACGATTTCCGGCCTGTCGAAAATCATGGACGCCGAAACCGTATTGGTCGGCATGCAGCCGGCGGTCGCGATTACCCTGGTTGAACTTGGCATGACCTTGCCCGGCGTCAGCACCGCGCTGAACGTCGAGCGGGGGATGAAACTGCTGCGGGAACGAGTACTGCAACAATGACCGTGCGCAGTAGCGGTACTCAACCCATTCATATCGAGCAAGACGTGGTGCTGGCGCGCCAGACCGCACGCAAGCTGGCGACAGAGTGCGGCATGCGCCTGATCGACCTGACCAAAATGGTCACCGCCGTCAGCGAGCTGGCACGCAACACCATGGTCTACGGTGGCGGCGGCGACATGGACTGGCAGATTCTCGATGAGGATCACAAGGTCGGTCTGCGCCTGACGTTTCGCGATGAAGGGCCGGGTATTCCCGACCTGAAACTGGCGATGACCGACGGCTGGACCTCCGGCAGCGGCATGGGCCTGGGGCTCACGGGCGCCAAACGGCTGGTCGAAGAGTTCGAACTGGACACCGAGCCCGGCAAAGGCACGCGCATAACGATCACCCGATGGACATGAATATTGTCGGGTCGCTGACCCAGGTTCTGTTGGTCGAAGACAGCAGTCAGATTGGCCATGCCCGACGCACCGCGCAGCAACTGGCCGAGCAGCATGGCTTTGACGAACGCGATGCCGGGCGTGTCGCTCTGGTTGCCACGGAACTGGCCAGTAATGTGCTCAAGCACGCCACGCACGGCGAACTGCATTTGCGGGTATTGCCTCGGCCTGCGGGGTTCGGTATCGAAATGCTTGCGGTGGACCGTGCGCAGGGCTTTGATCTGCAGGCCTGCATGGCCGACGGATTTTCCACCGGTGGCACGCAGGGCATCGGCCTCGGCGCGGTTTCGCGACAGACCGAGGTGTTCGACGTCTATGCCGACGCCCGTGGCGCGGTCCTGTTGGCGCGACTGTACCCGCGCAGCGACCGCAATCCGGATATCCGTTATGGCGTCAGCCAGCACTCGTTGCACAACGATCCGGCGTGCGGCGACGTCTGGCACCTGACGTATGAAGGCGCCAGCATCAGCGCGTTGGTGATCGATGGCCTCGGGCATGGCGAGGAAGCCGAACGCGCCGGTCGTGCGGGGGCGCACGCCTTTGCCCTGACGCCGTTTGCCGACCCGGTGATGCTGATGGAAGACCTGCACCGCGACATGATCGGCACCCGCGGTGGCGCCGTTGCGTTTACGCAGTTCGACGGCACACGCGACAGCCTGACCTTCGCTGGCGTAGGCAACATTGGCGCCAGCCTGATCGCTGCTGACAAATCCCGCGGTCTGGCCTCGCATCCGGGTATCGTCGGCGTGCAATACCGAAAAGCCCGGCCTTTTGACTATGCTCACGTGAACGGACATCTTTTGATCATGTACAGCGACGGCTTACAGTCCCGTTGGAATCTACAAGACTACCCCGGCCTGGTGCATCGCCACCCCGCCGTGATAGCCAGCGTCCTGCACCGCGACTTCAGTCGCGGGCGTGACGATGCAACAGTATTGGTCGTTGCCCTGGAGGCCGCCCATGGCTGAGACACCCATTTTGAGCAACGCCGAACAGGCCGCGCTCATCGCGCAGTTGCAGAGCGAAACCGTGGCGTTGCGCGAAGAGCTCGATGAAACCAATCAGGGCGTGCTGGCGCTGTATGCCGAACTTGACGAGCAAGCCGAAGAATTGCGCCAGGCCTCGGATCTGAAAAGCCGTTTTCTGTCATACATGAGCCACGAATTCCGCACGCCACTGGGCTCGATCCTCAGCATCAACAGCCTGCTCGCCGATGAACTCGACGGCCCGCTCAGCCCTGAACAACACAAGCAGGTGGCCTTCGTCAGCACCGCTGCCCGCGAACTCAGCGACATGGTCGATGACCTGCTCGATCTGGCGAAGATCGAGGCCGGGCGCATCACCATTTCCCCGGCATGGTTCGACATGTTCGACCTGTTCTCCGCGCTACGCGGGATGTTTCGGCCGATTGTCGATGCCAGTGCGGTGGATCTCATTTTTGAAGAGCCTGTCGGTTTGCCGCGCCTGTACACCGACGACAAGAAACTCGGGCAGATCCTGCGCAACTTCATTTCCAACTCGCTGAAGTTCACCACCCGCGGCGAAGTGCGGGTATCGGCGCGCCTGGAAAGCGAAGACAAAGTGCGTTTTGCCGTCAGCGACACCGGAATCGGTATCGCACCGGAGCTGCATGGTGCATTGTTCGAGGACTTTTCCCAGGTCGACTCGCCGTTGCAGAAACGTCTGCGCGGCACCGGGCTGGGCCTGTCACTGTGCAAACGCTTCGCGGCCCTGCTCGGCGGTGAAGTCGGGCTGGAAAGCACGCCGGGGGTCGGTTCAACCTTCTTCGTGATCATTCCACTGGCGATCGCTCTGGAGAACGTCGATGAAACGTGACATCCGCCTGTTGATCGTCGACGACAACGTCGCCACCCGTTACGCCCTGCGCCGACGACTCGAGCGCCACGGTTACGAGGTGCTGGAGGCCGGCACCGGTACTGACGGGCTCGCGCTGATCGAGAGCGAGCCGCTCGACGCGCTGATTCTCGACGTCAACCTGCCGGACATGAGCGGCTTCGACATCGTGCGCATTCTGCGCGCCGATACACGCACCGCCCTGCTGCCGGTGATTCACGTCTCCGCCGCATCGATCCAGACCGGCGACATCATCACCGGCCTCGACGCCGGCGCCGACGCCTACCTGATTCACCCGGTCGACCCGGACGTGCTGCTGGCGACCCTGCGCACATTGCTGCGGGTGCGCGACACGGAAAACGCCCTGCGCGAGAGCGAGGCGCGCTTTCGTGAGATCTTCGTCAACGTGTCAGCGCCAATTGCAGTGCTCGACGCCAATCTCAAAGTGCATGAGTGCAACCATGCCTTCGCCCAACTGATTGTCGATAATCAGGACACCAAGACTCTGCGCGAATGCTTCGCCGACGATCAAAGCGCAATCCTCAACGAATTACGCCTGCGCCTGGTCGATGGCGAGCGCTGGAAAGGCACACTGAATATGCGTGTGCAGGGCCAGCTTCGCGAGACCGAATGGCAGATTTCACCGTATCGCACCCCGGAGTTGAGCCTGGTCTTCGTCGAGGATGTCACCGAGCACCGCCATCGCGAGCGCTCGCATCTGGCACGGCTGAACGACACCACCACGCAACTGGCCAAGGAAGTCGCCGAGCGCGTGCGCGCCGAATCGCAATTGCTGCAAGTGCAGAAAATGGACGCGCTGGGCAAACTCACCGGCGGCATCGCCCATGACTTCAACAACCTGCTGACCGGGATCATCACCAGTCTGGAGCTGATCCAGAAACGGGTTGCCGATCAGCGTCTGGACAAAGTGCAGTTTTATTCCGAGGCCGCCCTGAACTCGGCCATGAGTGCCGCGTCGCTGACCCATCGCTTGCTGGCCTTCGCCCGCCAGCAGCCGCTGGATACCCGGCCGGTGGACATCAACGAGCAAGTGCGTTCGCTGGAAGAGTTGCTGGTGCGTACCATCGGTGAACGGATCACCCTCAAGCTTGAATTGACCAGCAAACCGGCGATCGCTTTGGTCGACCCGGTGCAGTTGGAAAGCGCAGTGCTCAACTTGGTGATCAACGCCCGTGATGCCCTGCCTTCGGGTGGCAACATCTGGGTCAATACCTATGCCGCGTATTCCCATGGCGATCCGAATCTGGCCGATGGTGCTTATGTGGCGCTGTCGGTACGCGATGACGGCACGGGGATCGAACACAGCGTGATCGACAAGGTGTTCGATCCGTTCTTCACCACCAAACCACTGGGCCAAGGCACGGGTTTGGGGCTGTCGACGATTTATGGTTTTGCCCGCCAATCGGGCGGCGATGCGCACATCCGCAGCGTGGCCCGGCGCGGCACTGAAGTGACAATCATGTTGCCCGCCACCAGCGACCCGACAGGCGCGGACATTCCCGCACCGGTTGTCGATCCGCAAGGCACGGGCGAGCACGTGTTGATTGTCGAAGACATGCCATCGGTGCGCATGTTCGTCACCGAAGTGCTGGAGGACGCCGGCTATCGCTGCACGCAGGCGGCGGACATCGAAACGGCGCTGGAGCGCTTGCAAAACGATCCCTCGATCAACCTGCTGCTGACCGACGTCGGCCTACCGCGCATGAGCGGCCGCGAATTGGCGGATGTGGCGCGGGGCTGGCGTGAGGGTTTGCCGATCCTGTTCATGACCGGTTATGCGGAAACCGCGATCAACCGTCAGGTGTTTTTGGGCAGCGGCATGGACATGCTGGTCAAGCCATTCCAGATCAGTGAACTGCTCGACAAGGTTCGCCGCACGCTCGACGGCGGCTGATACACCGCCATCGCTGGCAGAGCTAGCGATGAGGGCACCTCGGTTTCACTTCATCCCACAAGGAGTTGGGGATTCAGGCGTGAGGCGTCAGGAGACAAACCAGGCACAAAAAAAAGCACCCCGAAGGTGCTTTTTTTTTCAGTGCTTTTTAACGCGACGATGCCGTCACATTGGCCCGTGCCGTGTGAAGCTTTTTATAGCTCTCGATCAATCGCAAATGCCGGTCCAGGCCTTCCAGTTTCATGCTGGTCGGGGTCAAGCCATAGAAGCGCACGCTGCCGTTGACCGAGCCGATCGCGGCGTCCATGCGCTCGTTGCCGAACATGCGACGGAAGTTCGCTTCGTAGTCTTCCAGTTCCAGATCCTCGTCCAGTTCCATCTCCAGCACCACGTTGACCGCTTGATAGAACAAGCCGCGTTCGACGGTGTTGTCGTTGTATTGCAGGAAGGCTTCGACCAGATCTTTGGCCTGTTCGTACTTCTGCAAGGCGAGGCAGATCAGCAGGCGCAATTCCAGAATCGTCAGCTTGCCCCACGGCGTGTTGTCGTCGAATTCGATGCCGATCAGCGTGGTGATTTCGGTGTAGTCGTCCTGTTCGCTGTTTTCCAGGCCTTGGGCGAGGTTGCGCAGGCCGACCTTGCTGAGGTTGTGCAGGTTGAGGATGTCGGCACGGAATTGCAGGGCTTTGTTGGTGTTGTCCCAGATCAGGTCTTCGACCGGGTAGATCTCCGAGTAGCCCGGCACCAGGATCCGGCAGGCCTTGGCACCGATGTGCTCGTAGACCGCCATGTAGACTTCTTTGCCCATGTCCTCAAGGATGCCGAACAGGGTCGCGGCTTCTTCGGCGTTGGAGTTTTCACCCTGGCCGGAGAAGTCCCACTCGACGAATTCGAAGTCTGGTTTGGCGCTGAAGAAACGCCACGACACCACACCGCTGGAGTCGATGAAGTGCTCGACGAAATTGTTCGGCTCGGTGACGGCCTGACCGGAGAACGTCGGCTGCGGCAGGTCGTTCAAACCTTCGAAGCTGCGGCCCTGCAGCAGTTCCGTGAGGCTGCGTTCCAGCGCCACTTCCAGGCTCGGGTGCGCGCCGAACGAGGCGAACACGCCGCCGGTGCGCGGGTTCATCAGGGTCACGCACATTACCGGGAATTCGCCGCCCAGCGACGCGTCCTTGACCAGCACCGGGAAGCCTTGCTCTTCCAGGCCCTTGATGCCGGCGAGGATGCTTGGGTATTTCTCCAGCACTGCCTGCGGCACGTCCGGCAGGGCCATTTCGCCTTCGAGGATTTCGCGTTTGACCGCGCGCTCGAAGATTTCCGACAGGCACTGCACCTGCGCTTCGGCGAGCGTGTTGCCGGCGCTCATGCCGTTGCTGAGGTAAAGGTTTTCGATCAGGTTGGACGGGAAGTACACCACTTCTTCGTCCGACTGGCGCACAAACGGCAGCGAGCAAATGCCACGCTGGGTGTTGCCGGAGTTGGTGTCGAACAGGTTCGAACCGCGCAACTCGCCGTCACGGTTGTAGATCTTCAGCGTGTAGTCGTCGAGGATCTCACTCGGCAATTCGTCTTTCGGCCCCGGTTTGAACCATTGTTCGTCCGGGTAGTGGACGAACTCGGCGTTGGCGATTTCTTCGCCCCAGAACTGGTCGTTGTAGAAGAAGTTGCAGTTCAGACGCTCGATAAATTCGCCCAGCGCCGAGGCCAGTGCGCCCTCTTTGGTCGCGCCCTTGCCGTTGGTGAAGCACATCGGCGAATGCGCGTCGCGGATATGCAACGACCAGACGTTCGGCACGATGTTGCGCCACGAGGCGATTTCGATCTTCATGCCCAAGTCGGCGAGAATGCCCGACATGTTGGCGATGGTCTGCTCCAGCGGCAGGTCCTTGCCGGCAATGTAAGTGCCCGCTTCAGAACCGGAGGCTGGCATCAACAGGGCCTGCGCATCGGCGTCGAGGTTGTCGACTTCTTCGATGATGAACTCAGGGCCGGTCTGCACGACCTTCTTCACCGTGCAGCGGTCAATGGAACGCAGGATGCCCTGGCGATCCTTGTCGGAGATGTCCGCCGGCAACTCGACCTGAATCTTGAAGATCTGGTTGTAGCGGTTTTCCGGGTCGACGATGTTGTTCTGCGACAGGCGAATGTTCTCTGTCGGGATATTGCGGGTGTCGCAGTACAGCTTCACGAAGTAAGCCGCGCACAAGGCCGACGACGCCAGGAAGTAGTCGAACGGCCCCGGTGCCGAGCCATCGCCCTTGTAGCGAATGGGCTGATCGGCGATCACCGTGAAGTCGTCGAACTTGGCTTCAAGTCGAAGGTTGTCGAGAAAGTTGACCTTGATTTCCATGCGGGATTACCAGAATACGGCTAAACGAATGGCCGCCATTATCCGGTTTTTCAGCGGGAAGTCTCGTGCTTTCGGGATCGGCCGCTGACCGGCGCCCCGCTGGCAGCGCCACTTTGGCGGGCTATCTGGCCAGCAGCTCGCGGACCCGAGCGCCCGTGACTCGATATGCACTTCCCCGCCCGATTGCGCCCGGCCAGTGGTCGCCTGATCGCGCCCAGAGAGCGCAAATTTCGCGGCGTTCACTACGCTTTGGAAGCAGTCATGTAGAACCGTCGGAACATTGCGCCCGCGCTGTGGTTCTAGATTTAACAGACAGCGGATCAAGGACGAGCACATGGACATTTCCAGCTATGCGGCGCCCCTTCCACCCCGGCAAGGTGCCGTCACCCGGCGTCTGGCGGTCGCCGTCGGCGCGCTGTTTGTCACCGGAGTCATAGCAGCCAGCGTCGCCCTGCTGGGCATTGCCAACCGTCTCGACCGTGAAGAAGTCGAAGAAACCGGATTTTACTCGGCCCGCGCGCTGGAAAACCGCATCACGGCCTCGAAAAACTACATCAGCAGTTACGCTTACTGGACCACGGCCTATGAGCACTTGGGCGATCCGGTCGACATCGATTGGGCGTACACCGAGCAAAACATCGGTAAAACCCTGTTCACCACCGACGGTTATGACGGCGTGTTCGTCCTTGATCGCGAACGCACCCGCTACGCCGTGGTGCGCGGTCAGTTGCTCGATTCGGACATCGCCGAGTTTCTGCAAATGCCCGCCGCCGCGCTGGTGCATCAGGTTCAGAGCCAGCCCGACCTGAGCAAACCTGTCAGCGTTTACTCACTGTTCGAAGGCTGGCCAGCCTTGGTGTCGGCGGCAGCGATCATGCCCAACGATGAACGTCCGTTGGGCGATCCGCAGAAAACCTCTGTGCTGGTGTTCGTCGACAAACTCACCCCGACCAAATTGCGCGCCATCGGCAGCGGCTATGGCCTGAGCAATCTGACCCTCGCCCCGAATGACAGCATCGCTCCAGACCGGCCACGGGTGGCACTGGACAACACCGGTTTCAGTCTCGTCGCCGACCAGGAACGTCCCGGCCAACAACTGTTGTGGTCATTGTTGCCGACGCTTGGCGCGACGATGCTGGTGCTGATGTTGCTGACCGCCTACTTCTTCCGCCATGCCCTGCGCTCTTCGCAATACGTCGATAAAAGCTTCGCGGTGATGCAGGCCTCCAACCAGGCGCTAGAGTCGGTCAACCGTGGCCTGGAAGCCAGCGAAGAACGTTTTCGCGCCGTGGCGGAAGCGGCGTCGGACTGGATCTGGGAAGTCGACCGCGACTTGTCGCTGACGTATCTGTCGGCGCGTTTCAGCGAAGTCACCGGTTACCCGCACACCCTGTGGCTGGGGCAAGACATTGGTCAGTTGCTGTGTTGCGACACCACGCCACTGGAATTGTGGCTGCGCAAGCTGACCGAGGAGACCAACGCCAGCGACTTGCGTTGCACCTACCGTGACCATGCCGGCCAGCAGCGTCACTGTCGCCTGTCGGCGCGGCCGATTTATGACAAGAACACGGTCATCGGCTATCGCGGCACCGCCAGCGACATCACCGACGAGGTCGCCGCCCACGCGCAGATTCAGCACCTGTCGATGCACGACGCCCTGACCGGACTGCCCAACCGCAACAAACTGGCGCGCTATCTGGAGGATGCCCTGCTGCTCAAGGAACACGCGCCGGCGCTGTCGCTGCTGATGATCGACCTCGATAACTTCAAGCCGATCAACGATTCCCTCGGCCACCCGGCCGGCGATGCGGTGCTGCAGGAAGTCGCCGCGCGCCTGCGTGAATGCACCCGCGAACACGACATCGTCGCCAGGCTCGGTGGCGACGAGTTCGTGGTGGTACTCAATGGCATGGACAGCCCCAACGAAATCGACAAGTTCTGCACGCGGCTGATCGGCAGCCTGCATCAACCGGTGCTCTTCGAACAGCATCCGCTGCACATCGGCGCGAGCATCGGCATCGCGCTTAGTCGCCGCCACGGCTATGTCGCCAGCGATTTGATCCGCTACGCCGACATCGCGCTGTACAAGGCCAAGTCCGAGGGCAAGAACACCTGGTGCTATTTCGAAGCGCACATGAGCGACCAGATCCAGACCCGCCGACAGCTGGAAGATGACCTGCGCCACGCGCTCAAACACAACGAATTCGTTTTGCACTACCAGCCGCGCTACAAAGTCGATGGCCAGCAGATCGTCTCCGTCGAAGCGCTGGTGCGCTGGCAGCACCCGACTCAGGGCTTGCTCGGGCCGGACCTGTTTATTCCACTGGCCGAGCAAACCGACCTGATCGTGCCGCTGGGTCGTTGGGTGTTGCGCGAGGCGTGCGAAACCGCGTTGACTTGGCCGGTGGACATTCTGCTGTCGGTGAACCTGTCGCCGGCACAATTCGCCGTCAGCGACGTGGTCGAGGATGTGCGTGAAGTGCTGGTGCAAACCCGTTTCCCGGCCAGCCGTCTGGAACTGGAGATCACCGAAAACGTGATGCTCAACGACACCGACGGCGCGCTGACCACCATGAATGCCCTCAAGGAACTCGGCGTGCGCCTGAACATGGATGACTTCGGTACCGGCTATTCATCCCTCGGTTACCTGCGCGCCTATCCGTTCGACGGCATCAAGATCGACAAGCGCTTCATCGCCTCGATCAGCAGTGGCACCAATGACCGTGCAGTGGTGCAAGCCATCATCGGGCTCGGCAAAGCCATGGGCCTGACCGTCACCGCCGAGGGCGTCGAGACCGAAGAACAACTGGAGATTCTCGGCAAGGACCAATGCAACGAGGTGCAGGGCTATTTCATGAGTCGACCGATCGACAAGGCAGCGTTCGCGCAGTTGTTGCAACGTTCCAGAAGCACGCAGCCTGCGCATAAGAAAGGTCGCGTGACCTGAGCCGATTGTCCCGTCACGCCTGCCCGCTGACGCGAACCTTGCCGCTGAACACGCGAAAGCCGTAGGTGTTGTAAATCAGCGTCACCGGGATCAGCACGGCGAAACCGATCAGCATGAACATTTGGCTTTTCGGGCTCGACGTCGCCGCTTGCAAGGTGAGATCGGGCGGAACAATCAACGGATACAGCGCGACCAGCATCAAGGCAAAAGCCAGCACGAACACGCCGAGAGCGGCGAACAACGGTACGCAGTGCCAACGCGCGCCAAACCCCAGCGTGAATACGACCAGTAACCCTGCGAGCACTACGCTCGCCGAAATCCACACCCGTGGATCAGTCAGCCGCTGCGCATATTGCACTTGTAACGTCGCGGTCCAACCGACCAGTACCACCAGCAACAGCACGGTCATCAGCGCCAGTGCCCGGGCTTGCCACGCCGAGCGCCGGTGCAACTGTTCTACGCAGCGCCAGTACAACCAGCACGCGCCGAGCCACGTGTAGCCGACAACCAGCACCACGCCACAGAACAAAGGAAACGGCGCGAGCCATTCGCTGCCATTGCCGGTGTACTGACCGCCCTCGTGAACAACCCCTTGCACCAGCGTGCCGAGCACCACACCTTGGGTCATTCCGGTGACCAGTGAACCACACAGCAATAATCCATCGACGGCTCGCTTGCAGCGCTCGCTGGGGGCGTGGTCGCGAAATTCCAGGGCCACCGCACGGACAATCAGCGCCACGAACATCAGGATAAAAGGCCAATACACCGCCGGCAGCAGCACGGCATACGCCAGCGGAAACAACGCCAACAGTCCGCCGCCGCCGAGTACCAGCCACGTCTCGTTGGCATCCCAGATCGGCAAAATCGTCACGGCCATGGCGCGGCGATCCTTGGGGTCACGGGTCAGGCCCATCAGCACACCAACGCCCAGATCGGTGCCGTCGAGCAACACATAGTTCATCACCGAGAACGCCAAGGCGCCGGCACACAATAGGGTGATCCACTCGATTTCCATGGCTGCGCATCCTCAAGAGTGGCCCGTTTCATCCGCCAGGGTTGGCTGCGGTCCCGGTTCATCGTCGTGCGGCGGTTCGCGCAAAAGACGCAGCAACACCCACAGGCCGATGCCGAAGATCAGCAGATAAAACAGCAGAATCAGCCAGGTCGATCCCAGCACTTGCGCCCGCGACACCGACGACAGGCTGTCCGCCGTGCGCATCAGGCCATACACCGTAAACGGTTGGCGGCCGATTTCGGTGACGATCCAGCCACTGAGCATCGCCAGAAACCCCGCCGGTGACAGCCACACGCAACTCCATAACCATGCGCGTGACGTGTGAAGGCGCTGCCGCCAGCGCAGGCGCAAACTGACAAGGCCTTGCAGCAACATCAGGATGCCCAGCCCGACCATCACCCGAAAGGCAAAAAACACCGGCGCCACGGGCGGGATGTCAGCACGCGGAAACTCGTCCAGCGCGGCAATCGTGCTACTCAAGTCGTGGCGCAAGTACAGCGAGCCGATCCGGGGAATCGCCAATTCCCAATGGTTACGCCGCTCGGTCATGTCCGGCCAGGCAAACAAGCGCAGCGGTTCCCCTGCCCCTTGCGCTGGCCGCGTCCAGGATCCCTCGATGGCAGCGACCTTTTGCGGCTGGTGGTCGAGACTGTTCTGGCCGTGCAAATCGCCGACCACCATCTGCAACGGCGTCAACACGACGATCACCCACAGCGCCATCGAGAATTGCACCCGCGCCCGGGGATTGTCCGAGTCCTTGAGCAATTGCCAGGCGCTGACGCCACCGACAAAGGTGGCGCTGCCCAGCAACGCGGCCAAGGTCATGTGCACCAGTCGATAGGGAAACGATGGATTGAAAATGATCGCCCACCAATCGTCGGCAATGAACCGACCGTCTGCGGCAATCGAATAGCCAGCGGGCGTGTGCATCCAGGAATTGGCGGAGAGAATCCAGAAAGCGCTGAGCAGCGAACCGACCGCCACCGCGCACGTCGCAAAAAAGTGCAGGCGTGGCCCGACTTTTTTCATACCAAAAAGCATGATGCCGAGGAACCCGGCTTCGAGGAAAAACGCCGCCAATATTTCATAAAACATCAGCGGGCCGAGAATATCGCCGGCCTGCACCGAGAGGCGCGACCAGTTCAGTCCGAACTGATATTCAAGGATCAGTCCGGACGCTGTGCCCACCGCCACATTCAGCGCGAACACCTTCAACCAGTATCGATAGACGTCCAGATAAACCTTGCGCCCGGTTTTCAACCACAAGGCTTCCAGCACCATGAGAAAGTTGGCCAAGCCGATCGTAAAAGCCGCCAGCACGATATGGAAACTGATCGTGATCGCGAACTGAGCACGTGCCGCCATTAGCGCTGAATCGATGGTGTCCATGCAGACATTGACCCGCTGGAAAGTACCCCGGTGTTCACTGTGTCCGCCCGTTCTCGCCGGTAAACACACTCCCTGCATCCCGCACCAGTTGCCGCCATTCGGCGCTGGTGATCAATCCCTGCTCTTCCATCTCATCGGCGGCTTTGAGTAACTCGTCGTACTGCTCCTCCGGATCCAGACGCATCGGCGATTGCGTCGCCAGTTTGCGCCATGCCGCCAGTTTTGCTTTTTTTTGCTGATCGAACATAGGGGAGCACTCCTTAAAGACTCCCCCGGTAGAAACAATCAGCCTCGCGGTGGTTCAGCGCAGTCGACGGATGGAGGCTGATTCGTGCTCGACGTTAACGCGGCTCGTGAATGGGGCAGCCGTTATGTTCAGCGCGAAAGCCTGCCGACATTTCATAGGAAGGTTTCCTGACCCGCATCACCCCGCCCAATGGGCGATGAGCCGCCAAGCCATGCCAAGGGCTGAACGACATGCCATCGTCAATCTCTTCAACGTTTTCGCTGGTCCAAGCGTCCTGTGCGTCGACTTCGATTCGAGCGACGGTGAGGTAAGGACTGAGTTTTTCCGGCCACTCAACCGACGCGTCTTCAATCGGCATTTTTTCCAGGTCAGTCGCCAGTTGCACGCGAACCTCCCAGATCGCCGAATTCTGCGCGAAATACGCTTTCACCGCGTGGCGCAGGCCATCGGGATTGTCGGCAAAATCAACGTGCTGATCGGTCAAAGCCGTTAGTGCAGGAGAGATCGGCACCACTGCCAGTTTCGCGTAGTAGGCGCCATACAGGATCGGCGCGACGGTGCTGAAGCTTTCCCCGAGAATATGTGTTTGCGGGTGGCCGCCGAGGCTCTTCAACGTTCCACTTTCGCCGCCGACCGATTCGATGGCGGCTTCCACGCCGCGCAGCACTGCGGAAAAAGCTTTCTTCAAACCCGGAGCCTTGTCCGTGGTCTTCGCCAGCATTTTGAGCGACTTGAGAAAAGCCTTGGGCGTGGCGGAGGTAAAGGCTTTGGCATTGATCATCACAAAATCCTGAGTGACCGCCCCATCGCTGCCGGGCAGGCGCTCCCCTTCAACGCCAATGATCTTCAGCGCCAAGCCTCTAGGGGTCGACACCTTGTCATCGAGAATGTCGCCAGGGTTGGTCGAAAAGCGCATCACCACCGGCAATGTCCCCGGCGTCGCAAAGACGCCTTGAGCGAGTTCAGCCGGCAGATTGTCGAGCACCGTGATGCGCCCGCGCAGCAATCCGTGGGCCTTGGCATGCACGCTACGCGTGGCGTGACCGTTGTCATTGAAGGTGGTTTGCATAATCGAATGCAGGGCTTCGGCCAGCTCCGCGCTGGTCTGCGCCTCGTCATCGGGGATCTGCTCGAAAGAAGGTTCGAAGGGCAATGGCCTGACGGCAATGCTGGCTGCTGGAAGGTCGTTCATCAAGGGTATCTCCACTCGGCAATGGCTCACGGGTAAGCGGTTTTTCTTATGGGTCTGGCTGGCAAGAGCCGATGTTCAATCTTTTGAGGCGCGTGTCGACGGCCGGTACAGCGCAGCGGCAGCTTCCCGCATGAAAATCTCCACCGTCTTCGGCCCTACCCCTTCAAATTCCGACAAGCGTTTTTCGAACGCCTGCCGATCAGCGCTCGCCGCGACGATGTTGCTGACCTTGCCGGCGTATTCGGTGTTCAGCTTCTTGGCCAGTGCCAATAACCGCGTCGCCGTGGTCTCGTCGTAACGCACGTAATGCGCTTGCCCCAGCATCACCACCAACTGACGGTGAGTGCGATGGGCGATTTTCTGTGGCGTATCGCACTGGTGCTGCTCGACGATCACTTGGTACGCCTTGGCGGCAATCGCGCCCTGTATTCTTTTGCCCATCAGGAAACTGGCGAGCAGCCATTTGAACAGCCCGGCTTCGTTTGCACCTTCAAGGTCGATGTGTAAGTCCTGTGCGCTGATGATTGTGCTCACGGCTTCATTCCTTCAAAAACGCCACGCGCTAACCCAACGCGGTATCCAGAAACATCATCACCCCGAAACCGAGCATCAACCCCAAGGTCGCGGGGGTTTCATGACCGTTGCGGTGAGTCTCGGGAATCACCTCATGGGACACCACGAAAATCATCGCGCCCGCCGCCAGACCCAGCGCGATGGGATAGCCCAGGGCAAAGCTGCTGGAAATGCCCAAGCCGACGATGGCGCCAATCGGCTCCATCAGCCCCGAGCCCACCGCGATCAGCGCTGCGCGCAGTGCCGAGATGCCGGTCACGCGCAACGCCAGAGCGACCGCCAGACCTTCGGGAATATCCTGAATGGCGATTGCCGTCGTCAGCGGCAGTCCCACTTTCATGTCGCCGTTGGCGAAGCTGACGCCAATGGCCATGCCCTCCGGCAGGTTGTGCAGGGTAATCGCGAGGACGAACAGCCATACCCGATTGATGCGCTGCGCGTCAGGGCCACGGCGTCCGCTTTTCTCGTGTTCATGAGGCACGAAGCGATCCAGACCCACCATCAATGCGACGCCCAATCCCAATCCGGCAACGACGACACAGGCGGCGAGCAACTGATTGCCACACAGCGCTTGAGCCGCTTCGATACCGGGCAGAATCAGCGAAAACGAACTGGCGGCCAGCATCATCCCGGCGGCGAAACCGAGCATGATGTCTTGGGTGCGGGCGGCGATATCGCGCAACGCAATCGCTAGCACCGCGCCGATGGCCGTCGCCGCGAAGCCTGACAAGCCGCCGAGAAAGGCAAAGTGCAGATTTTGTTTGTTGGCACCAACGAAGGCGCCATACCCGCTGATCAACAGGAAAACAGTCACGCCAATCAGCACTGACCAGAAAACCCGCCCGCCCCATCCGGAGCCTGAGAACCGGGCGATCCAGTAGCGAAACGATCCTCCGGATGAGGTCAAAGGGTCGGGCATGGCGATCTCCTATTTTGCTGCACTGGGTTTTTCCGTGGGTTCGGCAAGCGCTCGCAAGAACCGCCTGGACACATGCTGCGCGTCACGTTCAAACGCGACGCTGGAGGCTAAAAACATTGGGGTAAAACTCGGATCACGATGGTTTGATTTCTTGCTCATGATGGTAAGCGTCCACTCTGGATCAGCTGAATAACCGCACGCCGGGTGGCGTGCGGTGACGTCGTCAAAGTTGGGTTTCGCCTTGCACCCCCGCTCCCAAGTCCGCGCCGGTGATCGGGTTGCTGTCCGGGTCGGACGTCGTCCTGACTTTCATCTCCATCAGCAGCGCTTCATCCTCGGCGCTCAATTGCACCGTCGCGGTGCCATCGCCACCGTCCACGGCGGGTTGCGGATCCTCGACGAAATCCCAGTCGTCGCCTTCGTTCCACGGGCCGCGCGTGCTGCCCTCGCCTTGCGACATGTTGAAGTAGACGTTGGTGAACGCCGGCATGCCCGGCAGTTTTCCTTGGGGGAAGTTCGGCTGTATCGCATGCAGGGCCTTCTCGAACGACAACTGGTGGGCGATTTCCCGCGTCATCAAAAAGCCGAGGGCTTCCTTCACACCCGGGTCATCGGTGACATTCATCAGTCGCTCGTAGACGATTTTCGCTCTGGCCTCTGCGGCAATATTGGAGCGCATGTCTGCGGTGGGTTCGCCGATGGTATCGACGTAAGCCGCCGACCACGGAACGCCTGCCGAGTTGGTCAACGGAGCACCGGCGCCATACAACAGGCTGGTGATGTGCGAGTCGTTGCCCGCGCCGTTGATGGCGCGGTACAACTCGCCCTCTTCCTCGACACCTTCGGCCATTTGTCCCTTGGCGCCCTTGTTCAACATCACGATGATCGAGCCGACGATTTCAAGGTGACTGAGCTCTTCGGTGGCGATGTCCATCAGCAGGTCTTTCCTGCCCGGATCATCCTCTGCCAAGGCCTGGGTGAAGTAGCGTGAGGCCGCCGCGAGTTCCCCTTGAGCCCCGCCGAATTGTTCCAGTAAAAGATTGGCCAACCCTGGGTTGGGCTGGGCTACGCGCACGGTGTATTGGAGTCGTTTGTTATGTAGGAACATGACTTTCTCCTCAGGCGAATCAGGGCTGCGGTTCACCCGGCAAGAGACCGAATGCCAACCCACAATCATCTGAAGCGAACGCGTCGAGGTTAATTTCAAATACTTTTGCACGTTCGACCAACGGGCGCAGTTCAGTGGTAATCGGCCCCGGCAACCGCGCGCAGGTACGCCACATCAGCTTCCCTGCGCAGGTCGCGCCACTCGTCCCAGCTGAGAATGCCCAAGCGATCCATCTCGTCCGATTGGCGCAGCAGTTCGTCGTGATAGGCGTCCGGGCAATCCCTGCGCAATTCAATGTTTTCCAGCGCGCGCTGCCACGCCGCGAGGGCGAGTAATTTGTTTTCTTGTGCGAGTGTCAGTTGGTTTTTGAAAGCGTTCATTTCGCTCACCCCCGAACATTTCCCGGTTGAGCAACCGAGGCTGAGTTAGGTTCAAAATGTCTGACGAAAACTGGATGACCTGAAAGAACCAAAAAAGGGAGGCCGGTTGCAGGCCTCCCGGTGCCACGGCGTCAGGCGGTGCCCAAGCCTCGGGAAAGATCTGCGCTCGCCGACGGTGTGGCAGGTGAAGCATCGGACCCTGTCTGCTCAGTGGTTTTCGTCACGGTATCGCGCACCGCTTCGTAACCCTCTTGCGCCTGCTTTTTCACTTTGTCGACCAGCCCCGCACTGGTGCGCCCCATGTAGCGTTGTTCGGTTTGGGTCGTGGGCAGTGCAGCGCCCAGCAAGGCTCCGAGGGCGATGCCGGCAGCGGCCACCACCAAGGGTTGTTCCCTGAGCAACTGGTTGAATTGCTGTCCCAGTACCTGGGAGTTGCGTGTCAGCCGATCGCCGGCGTCGTGCATGGCGTGGCTGAGGTTCTCCCCCGCCGCGCCGACGTTTTCGCCCAGATGCGCGGCCTTGCCCTTGAGCGACTGGTAGCCGCCCTTGATCGAGTCAGCGGTCTGGTGCATGTGCTCGCGTGCACTCCCTAAGCCCTCGGCCAAACCGTCAGCCCACTCGCCGGCCTTGTCCTGATCAGGCCCGGAGCGATAGGTCGGTTGCGGCACCGGTGGCCGGTTCTGGCTCATCATCAACCAGAGCAATCCGACCGAGGTCAGCACGGCAGGCACCGGGTTGTTGCGCACGCTGGTGCCGAGATTGCTGATGAAGGTCGAGCCATTGTTCTGCATCATGCCCCACGCTTGGTCGAACATCTGACCGGGGGTGAATTTGCTTTCCAGCTTGTCGACGATGTTGCCGATACTGGCGCGTTGCGCGTCGATTTCCCGCTCGATCTGTTCAGGGCTCTTTTGCGATTCGATATCCAGTTCAGTGTTCATGAGACTTTCCTCCGCAGCGCTTCCTGATCCTTGTTCAAGGCATCGAGTGTCCGGTCAGGTTTGAAGTGGGATGGCTCAAACTGTTTTTTGCCCGACTGCAGCATGGCGAAGCCAATGATCATCACCACCACGCCGACGATCAGCGCAGCCAGCCACGGCGCCATGAACAGGCTCAAGCCGTAAACCGCCGACATCAGCAGAATGATGAAGCCCGCCAGGAACACAATCGCACCGCCCGCCACCGCAGCGATGCCGGCCTTGAGCGTATTGAGGCTGGTTTGTAGCTCGACTTTGGCCAGCGCCAGCTCCTTGGTAAACAACGCAGGGACTTCGCGGGATAGCTGCCGCAACAGGCTAACCATTGAAGCGTCATCCGTGGATGCGAGCGGTCTTGTTCCCGGGAAATCCGGATCGTCTCTGTTCATCACAATGCTCCTCTGGTGCTGGGCGAAACCGCGCCCGATGCACCGGCAAAGTCGGTGGGATGGTCGTGCTCATTGGGCGATGCAGGGGTGATGCCGGTCGCGAGTCCCGGGTTCGGGTCGGTGGACGTTTCGTAAGGCCGATTTACGCCATAGCCTCCGGAGGGCGGCGTCGAGCTGCCTGCGGCCGGGTCGTGACCCGCGCTGACAGTGGCCGCCGCCGAGGTGCCGGCCTTCAAGAACCGCGACAAACCGAACCCGATGGCCACACTGCCGGCGATAAACAGTGCGGGGTTGTTGCGCGCCAGATCGGCGGCATCATGCAGGAGTTGTTCGGCACTCTTGCCGCGTAAGTTCCCGGCGAGGCCGGTCATCGACTCGGCCATATCGGTAAGGTAGTCGGACATGCCCAGTGTGTCCTTGTCCTCCAATTCGGAGACAAAGCTTTTTGCGCCTTGCGCCAATGCCTCGATTTGATCGGCGGCGGTATCGCGGTATTGGCCGAACTGCGCATCGGCCTGTTGCCTGGCGCCACCGAGGGCTTCGGTAACGTCCTCCTTTAAATGCTCAAACTCTTGTCCCGGCTTAACGTCTGCAGGATCGCCTGTTTGCGACCCCGCCCTGCTGTCTGAAGTATTCATGTGGCCCCTCGCTTTCTGAAAGAAAACGCCTAATGGGACTACACAGCAGAATTGCCCTGAGCCCCTCATAGCAGAGGACGGGGCAGCTTCAACCAGAGTTCAAAGTGGATGATCAGCGTGCGAAGCCGGCATTCGCGCTGAATGGGCTTAGGGGGCGCGGAACTGATTCAGCGCCCTGAGACGCCCGACGAAAGGTTCGAATGTAATAAAGTATTTCAGGAAAATCGGTTGTCTAGTCCAGACCTACCACGAGAGTTCGCACTGATGAAATTTGCACGTTTCTGCCAAGCCTTATCCAACTGGGCAGGCAGCTCGAAAACTTTTCTTCTGGCCATCGCCTTGATCGGGGTGTGGGGGCTGACGGGGCCTTACTTCCACTACAACGACACGTGGCAGCTGATCATCAACACCTCGACCACGATTATCACGTTCCTGATGGTTTTCCTGATCCAGAACACGCAGAACCGCGACAATGACATTCTGCATCTGAAGATCGACGAACTGATTCGCGCCACTCAGGACGCACAGAACGCCATGTTGGGCCTGGATAAAATGGGCTCGAAAGATCTTCGAAAACTGCGCAAACACTACAGCGCGATGGGTGAAGAACAGGATTGAATCGATCCGAGGTGAGCCAATGCATCCAGTGACACCTGACGGACGTTACTTCGTTGTCAAAGGGCAACTGTGGCGCTGTTCGAATCCAGCGCTGGAAGAAGATGTGCGTCAGCGTCTGGTCGATGCGCTCATGACCGCTCGGCGTGAGGTCAAGAAGGCCAAGGCCTCGGGCAATGCGGCGCAGATGAAGCAGGCACGGGAGGATGTTCAAAAAGCCAAGGTAGCGCTCGGTGAACGTGGACCTGTCTGGTGGAAGGATGGCAGCGCGGACTTCAACCGGCACCGGGTTGCCAATTCTCCCTACGCCGAGTGGTTCAGCGCGCTGCCCGAGGGCCAAACAGATCCGCGATAGTGCGCTCGCGACAGCGGATGGTCTGTGGCGAAGAGGTTGCCTGACACTCCGCTTTCGCGAGCAAGCTCGCTCCCACAATGCCCCCCGTCAGAACTTGTCGGCCACGCGCCGATACGGATAGTTTGGCTCTTTGTACTTACCCGGTTTTTGCCGCTTGGGCAATTCCACCTTCTCGCGCTTCACATCCTCATACGGAATGCGGCTGAGCACATCGCTGATGATGTTCAGCCGCGCCCGGCGCTTGTCGTTGGAATCGGCGACCAGCCACGGCGCGTGCTCGGTGTCGCTGTGTTTGAACATTTCATCGCGCGCTCGCGAATAGTCGTACCAGCGGCTGTAGGACTTGAGGTCCATCGGTGTCAGTTTCCAGGTCTTGCGCCCGTCGTTGATCCGCGCTTCCAGTCGGCGGGTCTGCTCTTCGGGGCTGACCTCCAGCCAATACTTGAGCAGGATTACCCCGGACTGCACGATGGCATGCTCAACCCACGGAATCGATTTGAGGAACTTGTCGGCCTGCTCGTCCGTGCAAAAGCCCATCACCCGCTCTACGCCGGCGCGGTTGTACCAACTGCGATCAAAGATCACCACTTCGCCGCCCGCCGGCAAATACGGCAGATAGCGCTGCACATGCATCTGGCTCTTTTCGCGATCCGTCGGTGCGGGCAGCGCGACCACGCGGAATACCCGCGGGCTGACACGTTCGGTCAGCGCCTTGATCGTCCCGCCCTTGCCGGCCCCATCACGGCCCTCGAAAACGATGCAGACCTTGACGCCTTTGGCGATCACCCATTCCTGCAGCTTGACCAGTTCGACGTGCAGTTTGCGCAACTGATCAAGATAATCCTTGTTCTTCAACTTGGGCGTTTCAGCTGCCTTGGCGGCGTTCTTTTTGTCTTTTGCCATTACCGAGCCCTCACCAATGAATGCGGAAACAAAGCGTTTATTGACGCGACGAACCAGACACGTGAGGTTAGTCCATGACCTGCTATTTGCCATGACCGGACAAAAAGCAAAATCGCCATGTGTTTCCTTCGTTCTTTGTTACGTCGCACTGTTCATTGTCCGCCTTTGTCTGCCTGGAGTTTTTCGATGCCGTCGCCCAAATCCCTGCCCACTGCCCTCCTGGGCCTGGCCCTCGCCTGCCCGGCGATGGCCGAGACTCAAGGTCTGGAACTGGGGCAAGTGCTGATTTCGGCGGATGAGCGCAGCGGTGCGGACGCCAGCGTTGAAGAAGCCAAGGCGCGCCTCGATCAGGTGCCCGGCGCCACCAATGTGGTCGATATGCGTCAACCGTTGCAGGGCCGCGTCTCCAGCAATCAGGACGTGCTGGCCTATCAGCCGGGCGTGTATGCACAATCGGCGGGCAACGAAGGCGTGAAGATTTCCGTACGCGGCTCGGGCATCAATCGCGCGCCGGGGGCCCATGCGTCGGGGCTGTACACGATGCTCGACGGCCTGCCGCTGACCGGTCCCGGCGGTACGCCGTACGAATTGCTCGAACCGCTGTGGGTCGATCACGTCGAAGTGCTGCGCGGCGCTAACGGTTTTGATCGTGGCTCGCTGGCACTCGGCGGCGCCATCGACTACGTCAGCCACACCGGCTACAACGCGCCGAAACTGCAAGTGCGCTACGCCACCGGCAGCCACGGTTATCAGCAGCGTCAGGTCAGCTCCGGGCAAGTGCTCGGCGACTTCGATTACTACGTGTCGCTCACCGATTCCAACGCCGATGGCTATCAGGATCACACCGCCAGCGAAAGCAAAGGCGTGATCGCCAACTTCGGTTACCGCTTCAACCCGAATCTGGAAACGCGCTTCTATATCCGTTATCGCGAGACCGACAACGACCTCGCCGGCCGCGTGACCAAGCATTCCATCGAGCACGATCCACGGGCGGCGAATCCGTCTTACGTGTTACGCGACGACAGCCGCAAACAGCCGGGCAGCACTTTCATCGGCAACAAGACCACCTGGTACATCGACGACGATTCGAGCATCCAGACCGGCCTCGTCTATCACGACTACCCGATGGATTTGCGCGAAGGCCCGAACCGCCTGAAAGTCGCCTACACCGACGTCAGCGGCACCTTCGACTACAAGCGCCGCGACACGCTTTTCGGTATGGAAAGCCGCAGCAACGTCGGCCTGCGCGTGACCAAACACCTGCCCAACGACGGCGCCAGCGAATTCGTGCGAGTTCCGTCCGGCAACACCGCCGGTTATGCGCCGGGCACAAAAATGCGCGACTTCACGTATCAGGGTTCGGACACCGTCCTGCACTTCGGCAATGACCTGGAAATCGCCGACGACCTCTGGCTGACCACCGGCCTCGCCGCCATCTACACCCGCCGCGAGAGTGACGTGACCTACCCGCAAAGCGGCGGCAAAACCAGCATGAACGACTGGGATTACGCGCCGCGCATCGGCCTGCGCTACCAGATCAACCCGGACCTGCAAGTGTTCGGCAACCTCAGCCGCTCGGTGGAAGCGCCGCATCCGTGGTCGCTGATCTACAGCTCCAACGTGCGCTTCCCCGCCGGCAATGGCGCAGCGACCGGCACGCAGAAAGACCCGATCAAACTGCAAAACCAGACGGCGACCACGCTGGAATTGGGTGGGCGTGGCGACAGCGTTGTCGGCGAATGGAGTCTGGCGTGGTACTACGCGCAGGTTCGGCATGAATTGCTCTCGGTGCTGCCGGACGCCAACGCCGTCACGCCCTACGAACTCAACGCCAGCCCGACCGTGCACCAAGGCATTGAAGCCAGCCTCAACAGCAAACTCTGGTCGGCTGCCGATGGCGGTCAGTTGAGCTTGCGTCAGGCGTATACCTTCAGCGATTTCCATTACCGCGATGATGAGCGCTTCGGCGACAACCGCTTGCCGGGGTTGCCGATGCACTACTACCAGGGTGAATTGCGCTATGACTGGCCGCAGGGGTTCTTTGCGGCGGTGAACACGCAATTGGTGTCGAAAGTTGCCGTGGATTATGCGGACAGCTACTACGCCGATCCTTACGCCCTGTTCGGCGCCACCCTCGGCTACAACGCGCCAAAAGGCGACTGGCAAGGCTGGGTGGACATGCGTAATTTGACCAACAAACATTATGCGGCGACGGTCACGCCGGGTTACGACGACAAAGGCCTGGATGCCGCGCGGTCGACGCCGGGTGAAGGGATGGGGGTTTATGTCGGGGTTTCGTGGAGTTTGCTCTAAGCCATATCCCTACTGGCGATGGCAGACTTTCTGTGCCGAAGCAGTTGACTGACCCACCGCCATCGCTGGCAAGCCAGCTCCCACAGGGAATTGCGCTGTACCCAGATTTTGTGGCCGACGCTGAAACCTGTGGGAGCGGGCTTGCCCGCGAAGGCGTCAGTCGAACCAACGTCGATGTATTTGATCTACGCTTTGCCCTGTTTTTGACCGAGTCACGGATGAATAGCATGGAAACCCAAACAGAAAACCCGCTGGAAACAAGCCTCAGACTGGCCGCTGACGAACCAGGCCATCGCCCTGAGTTCTTCAACACCTTGTTGACTTCAAACGTTTACATCCTCGGCACTGCCGGTGAGGCAGAGGGCCACGTCAACCTCGAAGCCGGCAGCAACATCAGCATCGCCCATTGGGAAAAAGCGGATGGCGCGCCTGTCATTCCGTTCTTCACTTCATTGCAAACCCTGCAAAAAGCCATCGACAGCGAACAGAGCTACGTGGAGATCGCGGCCAGATCGCTGTTCGAAATCACCCTCGGCGCCACGCTTTTCCTCAATCCCAAGTCCGCGTATGGCAAAGAGTTCGTCCCGGATGAAGTCCGCAACATGCTGGCCGGCGAGACGGCTCATAAAGCCATCGACTGCACCGTAGAAAAAGAAACCTCCGTGCTACTGGGGCAGCCGTCGCAATACCCGTCCATCATGATCAACTCGCTCACGCAGTTGCTCGCCAAACACGGGAACGTGACGCGTGCGTTTCTGGCGCTGATGCATAACGCATCCTTGGATGAAAAACCTCACCTGATCGTTGGCATCGAGGCTGACGGCGACATAGAGACGGTCATGCGCGAAGCCGGAAGCGTGGTTGGCGATACGGCGCCGGATGGCGATCCTGTTTATCTGATGCGAATCGAAAAAGATGGATCAGGCCTCAGCGATTACATGCTCACGCAAACAACGCCGTTCTATGAGCGCAAGTGGGGCAGCAAACTGCGTTCGTTTTTTGGAATCGGTAAAGCGTGAGTGACCGAGGACTTTCCACCGCAACGCCGCGCTCGCCAAAATAGCCCCGAATCAGTCCCGCCCCATTCAAGGAAGATCCATCCAATGAAAACAGCTCTCGGCGTCCTGCTTCTAACCTGCTTGACCACCAGCGCTCTCGCTGACACCAACGCTCTCGGCTTCCAATCCACCACCCTCCCCGACCCACACAACGAGCGTCCGCTGGAGATGGTCGTCTGGTATCCAAGCACCACCACCGCCACACCACAATTGATCGCCGACGACGTAGTCTTCGTCGGCGCCGCCGCCGTGCGCAACGCGCCACCGACCGTAGGCGAACACCCGTTGGTGGTGCTCTCCCACGGTTATCGCGGCAACTGGGGCAATCAGACCTGGCTGGCCAGTGCGTTGGCGCAGCAGGGTTACATCGTCGCGGCGGTCAATCATCCCGGCACCACCACCCATGACCGCAACCCGACGGCAGCGGCGCAGTTGTGGCAGCGGCCCATCGATTTGCACCGGGCGATTGAGGCGGTCGCGACGCAACCGGAAAAATTCGGCGTGGTATCAAAACGGCAAATCGCCGTGGTCGGTCACTCGCTCGGCGGCTGGACGGCGATGGAAATCGCCGGTGCCCGTTTCGACCCTGACCTGTTCGCGAGTGACTGCAAAGTCCACCCAGAGTTAGCCAGTTGCATCCATTACAAAACGATCAACCCAGTCAGCACACCTGAATTGAAAGAAGGCCTGGCGGGCGATTTGCGCGACATTCGCGTTACCGCTGTGGTGTCGTTGGACCTGGGTTTTTCGCGCGGCTTCACGGATGCAAGCCTCGCGAATCTGCCAGTGCCGACGCTGGTCATTGCGGCTGGCGTACCGTCGGTGGAGCTGCCGGCTGAATTGGAATCCGCCGACCTTGCCAAACGCCTGCCACAAGCTTCAACTCGCTACGTGAAGATCAGCGACGCCAGCCACTTCACCTTCCTGCAAATGTGCAAACCGGGGGCGGTGGCGTTGCTTGAAGAAGACGTGCCGGGCGACGGGATTATCTGTGGCGATGGTGAGAATGCGCGGCCACGGGAAGAGATTCAGCAGCAAGTAACGACGCAGATCAGCGAGTTTCTGCGGCAGTCGTGGCAACAGGAAAACAAACTTTTGTAAGCCGCTGGCAACGTTCTGTACCTGCGGAAAAACCGGTTTATCAAGCACTTGTGCCAGCGAATCGAGGGGACGAAGGCAGAAATGCCATTGATGTGCCACTACTGAAATAGTATGTTACGCAAAATCCATCTCCTGCCTCACCGCCGCACAAGGAAGACTTCATGTCGCTCAAAGGGAAGATCATCTCCGGTTACCTCGTCATCGGTTTGATCTACGCGCTCTACTCCTGGATGTTCAGCACCTACTACTCCCACGCAAGCCTGGCCTACAACCTCGGCCGCGGCCTGATGTGGCCGGCGGCGATGTTCCCGGCGCTCGGCGCATTCATCGGCGGCGTCGTGCTGGTCATTATCGCCGGCGCCTACGCGCTGAGTCGCCGCTAAGTTTTCTGCACTTCCAGATCATTCAAGGACAAATGCTCATGAGCATGAAAAAAGTAACACTGGCCGTAGTGATGGCCGTGGCGCTGGCGGGTTGCGGCGGTAGCAAGGACAAGGCCGAGAAACTGGTCGAGTCCAGTGGAATGACCAAGCAATACGGCACCATGATCGAGCTGGTGTCCAGCGGTTACGCCTCGCGCTACCCGATGCTGGAACGCGAGCAGATCCGCAACGTCGTCCGCGAAAACATCGATCCCGATGACTTGAAGGACATGGTCGTGGAAATCTACGCCGACCACTTCGACAACGATGAACTCGATCTGATGATTCGCGCCAACCAGCATCCCGAACAAGCCATGGCAATCATCCTCAACTCGAAACAGGGCCGCGATCTGGCGCAAAAAGTCATGACCATCCAGACCACCATCGCCAAAGACATGCAAGACGCGATGGCCGACCGCGATGAGGCGATCGTCGACACGCTGGATGATTTGAAGGATGAAGCGCAGGGCTAGACCACAATCCTTGTAGGAGTGAGCCTGCTCGCGATAGCGTCCGTCCAGCCGACATCAACGCTGACTGACCCGCCGCCATCGCGAGCAGGCTCACTCCTACAAAGGTGTCACGTCAAACCACCGATCCCAATCCCAGCCAAACCCCTGTGGGAGCTGGCTTGCCAGCGATGACGTCAGCCCATCAAAAACACATCAACCTGACACTCAACCTCAGTGCCCAACCACAGCCCCCGCACCCGCCCCACGCGGCCCCGCTTTAAACCCGTGCGCGCGAGCACTCCAGGCAATCACAAACCCAACCGCGACCAACGCCACCATCGCCCACGGAAACGCAGCAACTCCCCACCGATCCAGCAACACCCCGCCGACCACGCCGCTGCCGGCAATCGCGCTGTTCCACGCCACCACATTCAACGACAACGCCACATCCGCGCCATCCCCCGCCGCATCTGCCAGCGCGGTCTGCAACAGCGTCGCCGCGCCGCCAAAACTCAATCCCCACACCAACACGCCGAGATAAATCACCTCCGGCACACGCCCCAAGAAGCCGAACACCACACACACCAAGGCAAACATCACCAAGCTCACCAACACGGTCTTGCGCAACAGCGGTTCAACCAGTTTGGCCGTCAGCCAAATCCCCGCCAGCGCCGCGAGACCAAACACCAGCAACACCAGATCCACGCGATCCGCCAACCCCGCCGGCGCCACAAACGGGGCGATGTAGGTGTAGAGAATGTTGTGCGCCAGCATCCAGCTGATCACCACCGCCAATACTGGCCGCACACCCGGCGTGGTCAACACGCGGCGCAGCGACAGACGCTGATGCGCAGGCTGCGGCGGATAATCCGGCACCTTCACCAACACCCAAACGATCAGCATCAAAGTCAGGGCCGACATCAACCCGAACGTCGTACGCCACCCGACCAACCCGCCCAGCCAGGTGCCCAACGGCACGCCCAGTGACAAGGCAATCGGCGTGCCGACCATGGCCAGCGCCAACGCCTTGCCCTGTTGATCCGGCTCGACCATCCGCCGCGCATAACCGGCCAACAAACTCCACGCCAACCCTGCCGCCACCCCCGCAAAAAAGCGCGCCACCAGCGTCACGCCATAGTGCGACGACAGCGCCGTGATCGAGTTGAACAGCAGAAATCCAACGATGGTCAGCAGCAACACATTGCGCCGACGCCAGCCGCGCGTGGCGATGGTCATCGGGATCACCGCCAGCACCGAGCCCAGCGCATACGCGGTGACCATCTGCCCGGCCATCGAAGGCGAAATCGCCAAGCCTTCACTGATCAGCGGCAGCAGCCCGGCGGGCAGGGTTTCGGTGACGATGCAGATAAAACCGGTCATGGCCAGCGCCAGCAGCGCGCCGATGGGCAGGCGTTTGGGGGCCGCCGAGAGAGTCAATGAAGGCGTCACGGGATACTCCTTGTGAGCAAAATGTCAGACTTAAATACCGATCGATATAAAATACTGGCGGCAGCTGAGGCTCGTTGTCAACGACTTATGTATCGACTAGTATCCAAATCACTTTCCGAGGAGTTTCAGAGATGGCGAGAACCGGTCGCCCCCGCGCCTTTGATCGCGACGACGCCGTCGATCAGGCCATGCAATTGTTCTGGCAGCACGGCTACGACGCGACGTCCCTCGCACAGTTGAAGACAGAACTGGGCGGCGGCATTTCCGCGCCGAGCTTCTACGCCGCGTTCGGCTCCAAAGAAGCCCTGTTCGACGAATGCGTGCAGCGTTACCTGGCGACCTACGCCCAAGTCACCGAATGCCTGTGGGACGAAACCCTGCCGCCACGCCAAGCCATCGAAACCGCCCTGCGCCAATCGGCACGCATGCAATGCGACGACGGCCACCCCAAAGGGTGCATGGTCACCCTCGGCGTCATGAGCGCCCCGAGCCCGGAAAACGCCCACGTCGCCCAAGCCCTCACCCACTCCCGCGCCCGAACCCGCGCCGGGATTGTTGCGTGTGTTGAGCGGGGTGTGAGTGAAGGTTTGTTAGCGGACGACACCAACGCAGCGGCCATGGCGACGGTGTTCGACAGCTTCCTGCAGGGGATTTCCATCCTCGCTCGGGATGACACGCCGATTGAGAGCATTGATGCAGCGATTACGCAGGTGATGCGGACGTGGGATGTGGCGGCGGTGAGTGAGGCATCGGTGGAATTGCAGTGATTGCGGGGGCTCGCGTAGCTAAAAACCAGTCGGCTACGCGACCACCTCAACATAACTCGACTCCCCGCCCCCCTCGGCCCCCGACAACCAACCCCACACAAACCGCAACGTCGTCCGCCCCGCCTCATCAACCCCCACCACGCCCCGCGACCAACCCGCGCGAATCTCGCCATCCGTGGTGATGCACTGATAAAGCAGCTCGATACTGTCCGGCCCGGTCACCCGCCCGACCTGGTTGCCCATGCGAATATGCCCGCCCGCGTAAGTCCCCCAAACCGCCGCGCCTTCGACGAAGTAGTGAAACACCGTGCGCGCATCGGACAAGCCCTGAGCGTTATTCGCCACGGAAAACCGGCGGTTGTGCAAACGCTCGGTGACTTGCGAAAAAGCAGATTCCATAAACCACACATCCTTAGTCGAGAAGATCCATTCCAGCCTTCGGGCATCCTAATCCATTACCTCCGCGCAGCCACGCGCTACAGCCGATTTCTGCCAATCCAACCGCACCGCCACGTTTGACGACCCTCCCGCCCGCACCTAGTCTGCCCAAAACACCCGTGCAGCCAAAACCGCGTTCACGAGAGGCAAGATGAGCAACTTCCCAATCGTCGCCACCGTCCTCTCAATGATCCTCGGGCTCTCCGTCACCCGCCTGCTGCTTGGCGCACTGACGGTATTCCGCATCCGCCGCGTCGCCAAGCCAGACTGGGTGGCGCTGGTCTGGGCGGTGATGCTGTTTAGCACGCAGCTGGAATTCTGGTGGGCGGCCAACGCACTGTCCGCGGTGAAACAGACCTTCTCGTTTCTCGAATTTCTACTGTTGGTGATGCTGACACTGTCGCTGTTCGTCACGGCGGCGTTGTTGCTGCCGAGCCGCAGCGAGGATGAGCAGAACGGTTTGCGCGTGTATTTCGAACAGGATGGGCGATACGCATTGCTGTCGCTGTCCACATATCTGTGCCTGGGGCTGATCGTCAATGTCACGCTGTTTCAGGCCTCTCCGCTGGCGCTTTGGGGTGTGCTGGACGTGATCATGATTGTGTTGCCGATCTGCGCGTTTGTGGCGCGGTCGCGGAGAGCGTATGCGGCGATTACGCTGGTTTATGTGCCGATTAATGCGATCGATACGCTGATTTCCCTCGCCACCTGACGATGCCGCCACGCAAACGAAAATGGGGACGGCGTTATTTTCAGACAATAACGTCGTCCCCATTCTTTTTTGCCACCAAGTGAATTGCCCTTCCTAAGCCGGGGCCTTCAGCTCGACGTTATCCAACGCCTTGTTCACCGCCAACTCCCCCAGCATCACCACCTGCGCAATCCCCAACAACGTATTGCGATTCGGCCCTTCCAGCATCCCGGCAAAATCACCCAGCATCACCGTCGCCGAAGCCAAAGATTCGCAAGCATTGACCAGCAAGGTTTCGGTATCGGATTGCGGGTTAACCATGAACAAAGTGCTGGGACTGTACGGCGTGGCCATGATCTTCTCAGGCACAAGATAATGATCGAGGGCCCGCTCCGCCGCCGCGTGGAGCTTTCTCGAATCAAACGATTCATACGGCGACACCGGATCTGTCACCGGCGGATTGTGTGTGGTTTCGGACATCAACTGAATCTCCAGCAAGCACCCAACAAGGCACTCCAAGAACGACTACCAAATGAACACCGCTCCCCTGTAGGAGCTGCCGCAGGCTGCGATCTTTTGATCTGCTTTCCCAAATCGCAACTAATGGCAGCCCCTGCACAGAGCTCGCGGCATACCCGTAAACGAGCCAGCAACTAGTGCGGCAAGCGGCGCCCATCCAGGACTCGATTGACCATCAGCTCACTCAGCATGATCACCTGATGCAGCATCAGCATCGCCCGGCGCTGTGAATGGTCGACGACATCGCCAATATCACGCGCCATGTCACTGGCAGCGGCTAACGACTCGCAGGCTTCGACGAGCAAGGTTTCCTCGTCCACGGCGGGATCGACCAGGAAGATCTTGTAGGACTTGCGGGTAGGGATTGAAAGCTTCAGTGAGCCGGGGTTGAGATAGAAATTGATGGCGCGGTCAGTCGCCTCTTTTATCTTCTGAGGCTCGAGCGATGGGTCGTACGGGATCGGATCGGCGTCCGGTGGGTTTGGCGTTACTTTGAACATAGATGAAGCTCCTAACACATTTAATGGAGGCTTCACCCTTTCGCTACCAAACGAAGGGTGGCGGCCATGCAGAGGTTGGTAGACCGGGTGTTAGGATCCGGCGCGCCCTAGGACGCCCTATACATGGCCACCATAATCGAGCGAGAAATCTCGACGACAGTGGGCTGTACAACTAACACCGGGCTACCAAACCCGATCACTGTTTTCAGTGACGGGGAAACGATATAGCCCGCTGCATAGTCGCGTATGCCGGCGGATTCTGGCGTACGCGTAGGCAACGGCGCAAGGCGTTGTAGCCTTTGTGGCGTAACGGGTTGTGTAATTTAAACGTGCTTGCCGAGTTATGTTTATTCGAGGGAAATACCATGATTTCTTCATGGTTTTCTCTTAGAAACCACTACCGATTCAGCCCAAAGACGCCATTCTTGAACGGCCGCTTTCGGGCAGAAGCGGACGCTTATAGAACCGCCCCAGCGATTCATCCTCATTCCTGGAGGCGTGCTTCCTTGTGCCAACCATTGGCCAACGACCTAATGTAGCCCTCTATTCTCGTTTATGGCCTTCTGCCAGCCATCGCCTTGTGCTAAAAGTTACCAACCACCAGGAGGGAGGCATAACATGGTAACCGAGAGCTCAAATGATGACGCCGCTAAAGTAACCGGCGAATCATCGGAATCAGCCCGCACGAGGCGCACTCGCCCTTATCCAGCATCGTCGTTCGAGGATGCGCTGTCGTTAGGCGAAGCGATCATGCAATACGCTGCGGGTGAGAAAGTGCGCCGCCTGACGCTCATGCAACACATGAATAAGTCGCCGGGTAGTAGCGCGACAAAGATGATGATTACCAACTCAAATAAGTATGGAATCACGTCAGGCGGCTACTCAGCCGAGCATTTAGAGCTAACAGAAAAAGGCAGGATCGTAGTAAACCCCGCGCGCCCAGAACACGAACGTCGCAAAGCTGCATTCGAATTAGCTGTCGGAGGCGTAGCACCATTTTCATTACTTTATGATCATTACAAAGAAAAGCGGCTTCCTGATCGTGAAGTTATCAAGGACTTTCTTCGAGATTCAAATATTGAAGTCCCTGATCTAGACGAGTGCGTAGACACTTTCATCGTTAATGTAAAAGGCCTTGATCTACTTAGAACACTCGGAGGCGCAGAGACGTTAATATCTATAGATCAAATTATTGATGAGCTTACCGAAAAATCGGCCGACGCCTCATTTTCTAAGATGGTTCATTCCCCGCAAGTAGCAGGAGCATCAAGCTCAAAGGAAGACATTATAGAGTGGTCTAAAATTTGCTTTTACATCACACCTATAGGTTCAGAAGAAAGCATTGAACGGAAGCATGCAGATTTGTTTATGTCGTCATTGGTCCAACCCGCTTTAGAAGAGCTTGGACTGACCGTAGTTCGTGCGGATCATATTGGTGATCCAGGCATGATCACCACTCAGGTGCTAGAGTATCTCAAGAGATCCAAGCTTGCGATTGCAGACCTTTCATATTTAAATCCTAACGTTTTTTATGAGGTAGCGCTGCGACATGCACTCAGGCTCCCGGTAGTACAAATTATTAGAAAAAGTGACCGCCTTCCTTTTGATGTAAACCAATCTAGAACATTGGTCTTTGACACTACCGACATATACTCTTTAATCCCAAAATTACAAACATATCGAGCAGAAATTGCTAATCAAGCAAGGAAAGCCATTGACGATCCTGAAAGCGTCGGAAATCCTATCAGTATTTTTTATCCAGACTTCTATAAATAGGATCCATTTATAAGAATTAAGCTTTTATAGTGGACTAATTCGCAGCGATAGGCGCACCTGAGAGTCTCGTTTATTTAACTGGTAGATTGGAAGAATATGGACATCACATACAAGTTGCCACATCCGGTAAGGATCACCTGTTCAAAATATACTGAAATGAGCACGCGGGCGAGGGACCAAGTTTACGACGAGGTCTTCACCGGGTTGGATATTGAAACTTGTTCGATAGACTACTTAACACAGACGATGATGAGGCTCCGGCCTGATATATTTTCTTTGTATCGCTCCGACAACTTAACGGACCATATGGCGGGAATCGCCCTAAGTACAACGCTCTACTCTTACAAATTCAGGCGCCAAGATGGCAACATCTTGACGACATCAAATTTTCTCGACGAGATTTTGGAACAGACAGAGATTGGCGATGACGTTCCAGTAGATTATCTCCGACCTCCATTTAAAACTTGCTACATCGAGTTCACAGAGAGCCGGAACTCATCACTAAAGGTATATAACGAATCTACGCATGAGCACATACTTGAAGGCGTTTATATAAGCGAAACCCAGATTAATCCGGGTTCAGTAGAGATGAAGCGTTACACTGATAGCCCAATGGTGGATGTGAACAAGCCGTTGAGAATTCTGGATTTGATGTTTACCGGTTCGCCACTGGGTAAATCACATGTCGAAGATGACGCACTGCGAGTGCAAGGATTTTACATACAGGATGGGATGCGAACAATAAAGCAAGAGCTCAGTAGCGTCGAGGAAAAGTACGGCCATGACGATGACTTTACAGGCGATATGAGATATCTATCTGAAACATTAAATCACATGGCCAAGGTTCTATTATTCATCAATTGCAAGCAATATCGCGATACTGCTTTCAATGAGCGAAAGGAACTTCGAAAAAAAATAACCTCATTGAAAGGCCTAGGCAAAATTCGCAAGTTTGAAGATAAGCTTCGGAAGACCTATGACAGAGTTGTAATTAGTCCAGTGGATAATGTCATCTATGAGTCTGACGCGGGATTTGATCACGCGAGAAATGTAAAAGAAAAACGTACACATTGGAGGAAGGGGCACTTTCGAATGCAGCCCTATGGTCCTGGAGCTAGCAAGAGAAAGATTTTATTTATAGAGCCGACAGTCGTTGGCGGAGTCTTTGCGAAGAAAAAAAACTATGATGTGAAGGAGAAAACTGCGTCGCCTTGAGGTTCAAAAGTGGGGTAATCACTTCCCGATTGCTCTCCGTTTACGGTCACTGAAGCGTCTACGATGGCTGCAAAGGGTCGAAAGACTCCGCTGCTGAGCGGCTGCCTTTGGCCGACAGCAGCCTTTCGTGAATGGCAACGATTGGCCGAAAGCTGAACAACACCAGCTGCTCACCACCCAGTCCAAGAAACGGCTGCTTCCCTGATTACGCAGCCTCCTCACCCCTTCCTCTTAAACAATTTATTCAAGTAATACTTCAAACTCACACGATCCTTCGGCCGCGGCTTATAGTGCGTTTTATTCCTCTGCCCCGGCTCAACCCCCACCCCACTCGCCGTGTAGTAATAAAGCGCAATCGACCGCCGAGTGATGCCTTCCGGCGTAGTCAACGGCTCCGGATGCCCATGATTGCTGTCCTTATCCGTATTGAAAATCACACACCGGTTGTAAATCGGCAGCACCTTCTTCAGGCACTTCTTCATCCCCACATCCCAAAGCTCCAGGTTGCCGCCGTACGCGTCCTGCCAGTTCTCGGTCAGGTAAATGATCACGTTCAGCCGTCGCTCGACGTTGAGCTTTTTGTTTAGTCGAAAATCCGAGTGCACGCCGAGGAAGCCGCCGGTTTTGGTTTCGTGCAGGCCGCCGCCGGCGAAATAAGGGTCGGGGATCAGGCCTTGGATGCCGGTGAGTTTTTCGAGGAACTCGAGCATGGGTGCGGAGTTGAAGGCGTTGAAGACGTTCTTCAGGTAGGGGCTGCAGGCGTTGGGGCTGATCTGGCGTTTGAGTTGGCCTTTGTAGCCGCGCTCGTAGATCTGTTCGTTGTTGGTCGGTTCGACCGGGAAGTGTTCGCGGATGCTGGCGATGACGTCGGCTTGCAGGAAGTTGTCGATGACGATGTGCGGGAATGGCGTGGCTTGGGTGTATGCGTGGGTCAGCGATTCGCCGAAAGCGCTGGCGGCGGTTTGGTCGAAGTCGAGTTCCGGGGTCAGGGTGATGGGGAGTGTTTGCGTGTTGGCTTGCATTGCCGCTCCGATGATTTTGGGCTTTCAGGGCTGGGCAAACAGGGGCTGGGACTTGGCGCGCCACCTGTGTTTGCTCGCTGAGTACAGTGGCGAGCAGGTTGCCATGTCGGCGATTGGCTGCCGAGTGTCCTTTGCTTAAACGTGGCGTGGCGGTGTTACGGCATGTTTCCGGTTGTCACAAACCGGTCATATTTCCTCTGCTAACCTCGTCGGCGCCCTACCCCTCACCCCTGTCCTAGAGCCCCCAACCGAAGGTGCCGCCAAGGTGTTTCCGTCTCCTGTTCGCCAGCAAATCATTCTGCGCTCCGACAATCTTCGTTCCGATGACTTCGGTGCGCTCTTTTCGAAGTTGTTTGGTAATCGCTATGCCGACAATCCGCCGCTGCCGTCGAACATTATGATTGGTGGGGTTTATGGGCGGCATGAGGGGGTGAGTTTTCGGCGGATGCATTATCGCGGGGATTTCACGGTTGCTTTTCCCGATCCGCAGGACGAGATCACGTTCGTTATTCCTACGGCGGGCAAGATTGTTTTTAACCACGCTACAGAGTCTATCGGTGAATCCCATGTTGGCCTGGCGATTGATAAGGCGGACATTCGCTCGATGCGTTTCTTTGATGATCATGCGCATCACGGGATGTCGATCAGTCGGCATCAGCTGACTGAGCGGTTGGCGGCGCTGTTGGGCAAACCGATTCTGGAAAGGATTGTGTTTGAGCCGAGTGTGAATCTGGATTCGGCGGCGTTTCAGGGGATCAAGGCGTTGATCGATCTGGCTACCGGCACCGAGTTTGATTTGTTGATCAATAGCGGGACGCTGATGCCGTCGCGGTTGCGCGAGATGTTGATTGATGCGGTGTTGGAGGCGTGGCCGCATAACTTTTCCGAGGCGTTGCGGCGGCCGACGGCGATGGTTGCGCCACGGCATGTGAAGTTGGCGGTTGAGTTTATTCAGGCGCATCCGGAGCAGTTGGTGAGTGGTGTGGATCTGGCGCGGTTGAGCAATGTGAGTCAGCGGGCGCTGCAGGAGGGGTTTCGGCGGTTTGTCGGGACGTCGATTGTGGCGTATCAGCGGCAAGTGCGGCTGGAGCGGGCTTATGAGCTGTTGAAGCAGCGGCATGCCGGGTCGGTGACGGAGGTGGCGTTAAGGTTTGGGTTTAGTAATGTGGGGCGGTTTTGTCAGTATTTTCAGGGGGCTTTTGGGGTGAGTCCGGCGGAGTTTCGGGCCCGGGGTTGATCGGTTCTTAAGTTGGAATGCTGATTGTGGGAGCGAGATTGCTCGCGATGGCGGTGGGTCAGTCGACTTTTGTGTTGGCTGATCTGGCGCTTTCGCGAGCAAGCTCGCTCCCACATTTGTTTTGAGGGGTGGTTGGGATTGATGGCAGTCCACAAAAACTGTGGGAGCTGGCTTGCCAGCGATGGCGGTGGGTCAGTCGATGGTGATGTTGGCTGGGCTGGCCCAATCGCTGGCAAGCCAGCTCCCACAGGGGTTTGTGGTGTGCTTCAGATTGATAGCAACCCAAAGAAGCTGTGGTGTTGGTTGAATTGGGGGTCGCCCTGACCCCCACTTGTTTTAGAACGCGTAGCTGGCCTTTAGGCCGCCGTTAAAGCCGTGGCTGTCGCCGCCGCCGTTGGCGCCGACTTCTGCGCCCAGGCTAAGGGCGCCGAGGTTGGCCATGAGGTTGACGCCGCCGCTGAATTGGTCGCGGTTGTCGAAGGCGGCGCGTTGTTCGATGTCCAGGCCTAGCAGGTGGCTTTGGCTGTCGACCTGGTTGTCGCCGAGTGTGCGTTCGTATCCCACTTGTACGCCGGGCACCAGTTGCCATGCGCCCATCGCCATTGGGGCGAAGGCGACGTTGAGGTTGGCGACGGCGCTGCGGCGGGTGGCGCTGTTGTCGTCGACGTCGAGGGAGAGTTCGCTGCCCTTCTCTGTGAAGCCGTTGAGGTCGAGGTGACTGATTCGGAAACCCAGGCTTGGTTCGAAGATCATGCCGTTGACCGGGGCGCGGTAGCCGAGGGCGACGGTGGCGCCGCTGAGGTTGCCGTGGCTGTCGCCCTTGGCGGTGCCGAGGCCGCCGCCGAGGTCGCGTTTGCTGTCGTAGTCGACGTAGCCGGCGCTGGCGTTGGCGTCGAGGAACAGGCCTTGTTCCAGGCTGGCGAAACCGTAGCGGGCGCCGATGTTGAGGAAGGTGAAGTCGGTGTCAGCCTCGCCCCCCGCGCCGCCGACCGTGCCGTTGCTGTAGCCGAATCCGCCGCGTGCGCTGAGCTGTTCGCTGAAGCGTTGGGTGATGCCGACCATCAGGCCTTGGCTGTGTTCATTGCTGCTCTCGGCGTGGGCCGAGCCGTCGGTGCCGAGGTAGCCGGCGAGCGCGGTGGTCCAGAGGCGGTATTGGCCGACTTTGAGGTCGCTGCCGCTGGCGAACGGTGCGGCGGCTTGTTCGATCATCGCGTTTTGGCGCAGCAGGTAGCTGGCGGCGTCGGCGTGCACCTGGCCGCCGACCTGGGATTCGACACCACCGAGGGTGCCGGCGTCGATGGCCGATTGCAGGTAGTAGTTGTAGGCGCTGTAGGTGCCGGACAGATTGCTGTTCTGCAATTCGCGGAGCAGTTCGGCGCCGGCGGCGGCGTTGCCGATCAGCCCGGCCTGACCCGGCAGGCTGTTGTATTCGACCAGTTTGCCGCGCAGGACGTAGATGGTTTCCTGCGACAGGCCGAGGCCTTGTTTGAGGTAGTTGTCCATGCTGCCGTATTCGGCGGTGACTTCGTCGAGGCCGGCCTGAAGGTAGCTGGCCTGAACGCCGAGCAGTGGCTCATACACGGCGGCCATACTGGCGGGCATCGCTTTCAACGTGGCGGCGACGCGGGCGGCGGTGTAGTCGTTGGTCGCCAGGTAGTTGGCCATGATGGTTGCGTTGTCGACACCGGCGATGCTCTGCAACACGGCGGCGGTCCAGCCAGTGCGGTCCTTGCCGGCGGTGCAGTGGAACAGTTGCGCGCCGTCGGTCGTCGCCAGTTCGTTAAAGAGTTTGTTGAACTGACCGCGCATGCCGGCGTCGCTGACGAAGGCGCGGTTGGTCTGTTCCATCATGGCGATGGCGTCGGCGGCGCTTTTGAAGGAGACCGTGGTGATGTTCGCGCCGGAAGTGGTGCTGCCGATGATGTCGATGTTCTGGTAGGTCGCGCCGCTGATCAGGGTGTCCGGGGTGGCGGCGATTTCGCTGGTGGTGCGCAGGTCGTAGACGGCTTTGATGCCGAGGCCGTTGAGGATCGCCAGGTCTGCAGCGGTCGGGGTCACGGCGTTGGCGCGATAGAACACCCCGGCACGCATGGTGCCATCGTGGGCGGTGGAGTACGCAGTGGTGGTGCCGGCGACATCACGGAAATTGTCCATGCCTTTCAGGCGCGGGGTGTCGAGCAGAACTGGCTCGGCAGCGTTGGCAGCGGCAATGGACAGGCTCAGTACGGACAGCGAACACAGCAGACGTTGGAACACGGTGCAGCCTCATTTCGGTTAGCGTTGGGCTGCCTACTATCTGCACTGAATGGGGACGGAATATGACAAATTCGCGCAGCGCAAAAATGCCTGCGCGAATGGGCCGTGGGGTGCGTGAATTGTCCATCGGGCGATGGCGGTGTGTCAGGCAGTGAGGATGTTGGTTGTGCTGGCCTAATCGCTGGCAAGCCAGCTCACACAAGGAGCTCGGGATTGCTGGAGATGTTGGGTCTTGCCACAAAACCTGTAGGAGTGAGCCTGCTCGCGATGGCGGTAGCTCATTCAGCAATGATGTGACTGATCCACCGCCATCGCGAGCAGGCTCACTCCTACAGGGGATTGTGGGGAGTCAGCGGGATGTTTGATCTACAGCAATACTCACCAACACCGGCAGCGATATTCTGAAATGGCTGAAAACAGCCGTGCTGTGCGCACGTCACAGGCCTTGAGGCCAAGGTGGCGACAAATGAACAAAAAACGCATTGTCTGGAAGAGCATTCTTCTGGGCCTTCCGTGTGTCTTGCTTCCGGTCCTTTTGATGGGTTACGTCGCCTGGGTGTTGAATCTGGCGGCGGCGCAGCAGCGGCTGGAAACCCTTGCCGCCGTGGCGTCCAGCCGCGCCAACGGCACTTTCACTGAAGCCGCCGGGGCGCTGAAAAGCATCGCCGGTTCGACCCTCGCCCCGTGCACGCCCGAGAGCATCGACGAGATGCGCCTGCTGACCATCAATACCCTGTCGGTGAAGTCCATCGGTTACGTCGAAGAAGAGATTTACGCCTGCGGATCGTGGGGCGCGGTCGGCCAGCATGCGACGCCGTGGCAGGAGGATTTCATCACCGCTGACGGCGTGCGCGTGTCCCTCGGCGTGCAGTCGCGCATCGTCGCGGCGAAGCCGATGATGGCCCTGCAATACGCCGCGTTCAATGTGCTGGTCGATCCGCAGCAGTTCCTGCATGTAACCCTCGAAGGGGATCTGCACCTGGCCGTCGGCA
Source organism: Pseudomonas sp. PB106 (assembly GCF_009764645.1). Classification (GTDB taxonomy): domain Bacteria; phylum Pseudomonadota; class Gammaproteobacteria; order Pseudomonadales; family Pseudomonadaceae; genus Aquipseudomonas. Next base: position 79,527 of record NZ_RWIM01000078.1, on the reverse strand, counting down.
CCGCTGCCGGGCAATTGGTCAGTGCTTCACGCCCCGGCGCCGAACACTTCCTCGCGCGCGTGCACTCCGGCCCGCACTCGGGGCTTGACGACGGTTACCTCTACACCCTCGTGCACAGCGGCGACTGGGTGGCGATTGCCGCGTTGTCACGTCATGAACTGATGCAAGGCCTGATCCGCCGTGAATTGCTGATGCTGCCCATCGGCGGGTTGCTCGCCGGCCTGCTGGTGTTGCTGATTGTGCGCCGCACGCGCCAACGCCTGTCGCCGCTGGCCGAATTGCAGTTGGCGGTGAAAAACCGCGAATTCGTCGTTCACTACCAACCGATCATGCGCCTGAGCGACGGTGCCTGCGTCGGCGCCGAAGCGTTAGTGCGCTGGCAGCACCCGGACGGCACGCGGGTCTGCCCCGATGCGTTCATTCCGCTGGCCGAGCACAGTGGTTTGATTCTGCCGATCACCGACCAAGTGATCGACAACGTGATGCACGACCTCGGCCCGCTGCTGGTCAAGGAGCGCAGCCTGCACGTGGCGATCAATCTGGCAGCGAAGGACGTCAGCAGCGGCCGCTTCCTGCCGAAACTGGAAGCCGCGTTGCACCGAGCCGACGTACAACAACAGCAAATCTGGCTGGAAGCCACCGAGCGTGGTTTCGTCGAGATCGACGCCGCACGCGCGACGGTCAACCACGCCCGCAAGCTGGGTTATCGGGCCGCCATCGACGATTTCGGCACCGGGTTTTCCAGCCTGCAGCATTTGCAGCAATTGCCGCTGGACGTGCTGAAGATCGACAAATCGTTCGTTGACAACATCGATCAGGATGCCGCGACCGGCACCGTGACCGGCCATATCATCGCCATGGCCAAAAGTCTGCGTTTGCAGATTGTCGCCGAGGGCATCGAGACCGAAGCCCAGCGCGATTACCTGCGCGATCACGGCGTGCATTTCGGTCAGGGCTGGCTGTTTGGCAAGGCGATGCCGGCGGAGGAGTTTTTACGGTTCTACGCAGAGCGCGAGAACGTCGCTGCTAAACGCGATGCCATCGAGGCTTAAGCGTCCACCAGCGAAGTGCCTGGTCAGTTGGTGCGGCTGACCACTCGAATATCCGTCAGCCCTACCCGCTCGGCCTGCTCAAGAATCTGTTCCGGTGTGGCATCGGCGGTGGGCATGACCAGACTGTTCTCGGCGTCACCCAAGTGCAATTCCAGCACATGCATGGCGGCGTCATGGGCGGCCAGTTGCGGCTCTTTGAGTTCGAGCAGGAACGTGCGTGGCTCGCCGTTGAATTTGTATTCGATGTCGTAGGTGTACATGGTGTTATCCGCGTCAGTGAATAGGGACTGAACATCCTGACGCTCCGGTCAGAATTTTAGTTCCCGCTGAATGCCGACGCGGGTCGATTTCATTTTCCCTGCAAACTTTTCGCGCGTCGGGGCGTCCTTTTCTTATAACCCACAACCGGCTGAACGCAGCCAAGGACCGGCGATGACCTTTTTCATCTTTCTTCTGGCCTGCGCCGCAGCGGCGACCACTGGCGTGATGTTCAAACCAGGGCCGTGGTACGAAGGGCTGAACAAACCCGGTTTCACGCCGCCCAACTGGGCGTTTCCTGTGGCGTGGACGATTATCTATCTGCTGCTGGCCTGGGCCGGTTATCGCTTGAGCCTGATCCCCGGCAGTCAAACCGTGCTGGCGCTGTGGGCGGCGCAGATTGCCTTGAACACGCTGTGGACGCCGGTGTTCTTCGGCGCGCATCAGGTGTTGGCGGCGATGGTGATTCTGGTATTGCTGTGGCTGGTGGTCGCGGCGATGGTGGTGCTGGCGCTGCAACTGGACTTGGTCACCGGGCTGATTCTTTTCCCGTATCTGGCGTGGCTGTGTGTCGCGGCGGCGTTGAATTTCTCCATCTTGCTGAAGAACCGCACATGACCGACGCCAATTGGGGCAAGGAAGCGCCGTGGCCGCAGGGCGAGCGCGAGCTGGCGCAGGTGCGCGCCTTCAACCGGAAGCTCGCTTGGCTGCCGCGTTTCAAGATCCGCAATCGCCTTACGCCGCGTTTGATTCAGGCGCTGTTGCGGGTCGGGCAGATCGGCGGCGACAACAAGTTGCGCCAACACGGATTCAAAGCTGAAAGCAAAACGATGCGCGCCGTGCCGGTGCGAATCATCCGCCCTCAAGGCCCGTCGAAAGGCGTGGTGCTGGATTTTCACGGTGGCGGCTGGGTGATCGGCAATGCGCAGATGGACGACAATTTCAACGTCGCCATCGTCAAAACCTGCAACGTCACCGTGGTCTCGGTCGATTATCGCTTGGCAGTCTCGACGCCAATTGAAGGCCTGCTGGAAGACTGTTTGAACGCCACTCGCGCGGTTTTGAGCGATGACGAGTTTCAAGGTCTGCCCGTGGTGATGGTCGGTGAATCGGCGGGCGGTCATCTTGCCGCAGCGACGTTACTGGCGCTGAGACAGTGGCCCGAGATGCTGCAACGCATCCACGGCGCGCTGTTGTATTACGGCGTCTACGACCTGACCGGCACGCCCAGCGTACGCAACGCGCCGTCTGACACGCTGGTGCTCGACGGCCCCGGCATGGTCGAAGCATTGCGCCTGCTCACGCCGGGGCTGACCGATGAACAGCGCCGCGAGCCCAGCTTGTCGCCGCTCTACGGCGACTTCAGTGGTTTCCCACCGGCGCTACTGTTTGCCGGTGAACTCGATCCGCTGCGCGACGACACGTTGATGATCGCCGAACGCTGGCGGCCATCAGCCCCGGTCGAGGTCTACACGCTGCCCTCCTCGCCCCACGGTTTCATCCATTTCCCCACGGCCATGGCGCAGAGCGTGCTCGCGTACAGCCGTGAGTGGATCAGCGCGCGCATCGAGGCGCCGGTCGCGGTTACGCATTCATATCCTTGATCAGGTAACCGCTGGAGATACTTCAAGTGCCGCTTTTGACCTTGCTCCAGACCCGCGTGCGCACCCGTTCGATCTTCAGCGGCAAGGGCTGCGACGGGAACAGCGTGGCCAGGGTCGAGGCCGGTGGGTAGACGTCCGGGTTAGTCCGCAGCTTTTCATCGACAAACGCCAGCGCGCTCTTGTTGCCGTTGGGGTAGCCGAGGTAGTTGGAGCTTTTCGCGATCACGTCGGGGCGCATCATGTAGTTGATGAATTGCATGCCCTGCTGCGGGTGCGGCGCGTCCTTGAGCAACACCAGCGTTTCCATCCACACCGACGAACCTTCACGCGGGATGCGATACGCCAGGTTGCGGCCGTTCTTGGCGCGCTCAGCGTTGGTCTTCGCATCGAACACCCCGCCGGACCACGCCACCACCGCGCAGATGTTGCCGTTGGCCAGATCGGTGATGAACCGCGACGAATCGAAATAGGTGATGTACGGGCGGATTTTCAGCATCAAGGCTTCGGCTTTGGCGTAGTCATCCGGGTTGGTGCTGTCGGGCGGCAAGCCGAGGTAGTGCAAGGCAATCGGGATGATCTCGCCGGGCGAATCGAGCATCGCCACGCCGCACTGGCTGAGCTTTTTGATGTTTTCTTCTTTGAAGATCAGGTCCCAGGAATCCGTTGGCGCTTCGTCGCCGAAGATCTTCTTGATCTGATCGACGTCGTAACCAATCCCGGTGGTGCCCCACAGGTACGGAATCGAATAGCGGTTGCCTGGATCGTTCTGCGCCACTTTGGCGAGAATATCGGGGTCAAGATTGCTGCGGTTGCTCAACTGAGAGTTGTCGAGTTCTTCCAGCACGCCGGCTTTGATCAGGTTGGGCAGCGCGCTATTGGTCACCACGACCACGTCGTAACCACTGCGCCCGACCATCAACTTGCTTTGCATGACTTCGGCACTGTCGAAGGTGTCGAGCACCATCGGTGTGCCGGTTTCCTTTTCGAAATCTTTCGGTGCTTCGGGGGCGATGAAGTCGTACCAGTTGTAGAAATTCACTGTGGCCGGCTGTGCCCAACTGACGGCCGCGGCCAACCCGCAAACGGTGAACACGCCGAGGTGCAGCAAACGCTTGAGTGTCATGGGAAGCTCCTGGCGGATCGGCCTCAATGGGCCGTGCGCCGCGATAGTGTTGTTGTGCGAAACCGCAAGGCTCAGGGGATCAGCAGCGTTCGGCGACCGTCCGGGTGTTCAGTGATTTGCGCGGCGAGCTGCAGGCGTTTTTCGGCGCGATAGTCATACAGTGCGCGGGCCGGGGCGATTTGCGCGAGGTCCAGTTCGACGACATGTCGGCACGCCTCTGCGCCGGCCTCGAACAGGCGCTGACCGAACGGATCGACCACCGTGCTGCCGCCAGCGAACACTTCACCAACGCCCTCGCCCACCCGATTGACCATCACCGCGAACAGCTGATTTTCCTGCGCCCTGGCGGCGACGGCGGTGTGATGCACGTGGCCGTAAGGCTGCATGTTGCCGTCGGTAATCAGGATCAGCTCAGCACCGAGCGCGGCCAGTGCGCAGGCGCTTTCCGGGAACTCGATGTCGTAGCAGATCAATAGACCGATGCGCACGCCGCGCCAATGCACCGTGGTGAAACGGTCGCCGGGCAGCACCAGACCGGGTTCGCCGACCCACAGGTGGGTCTTGCGATAACGCAGGGTCACGCCGCTTTCCGGGGTGATGAACAGCGTGGTGTTGTAGAAGCGCTCGCCCTCGCGCTCGATCAGGCCGACCACCACCGCGACGTCATGCTCGCGGGCGGCGGCGCAAAGTGTTTCAACACAATCGCCGTCAACCGGTTCGGCGTACTGGGCAATGTTGTCGTGGTCGAGAAAACCGGTGAGATACGCTTCGGGAAACACCACGATATCGCTGCCCGGCGTAAGTTCACCGATAGCGCGCAGGACCTGCTCCAGGTTGTCAGCGGTGTCGCCATCGCGACCCGCCAGCTGTACGAGTTCCAGTTTCATTGTCAGACCTTTCGGAAAAATAGCGTCCTGGCCAGGAAGCAGACGGCTCTGTCAAAGGCCTGACAAGTATGCGGATCATGGCAAAACTTCCTATCACGCTGAGTGAGTACCCCCAAAGGGGTAGAGGGCGATCATTGGCATCAAGGGGTATTCAACCCTCTTATAACGCTGCGCGAGCCTTGGGTTTTGTTTGGAAAGCGCTATACCCAGTCTTCACAGGGAAAGCGGCCATTGCGTATGGCCTTTCAAAACCAACCACTCAGGAGCCAGCCCATGAAAGAATTCACCGCCACCAATCCGGATTACGACAAGCACGTACAAATGGCCGTGCTGAGCATGCCGGCGGCCAAATTGCTGGGGTTCAAATTCAATGACCTGAATCCTGGGCATTGCGAGATCGAGCAGGTCACCCGTAAGGAACTGACCCAGCACAACGGCTATTTTCAGGGCGGGATCATCGGGGCGCTGGCGGACTTCGCCGGAGGGTCGGCGGCGGGCACGCTACTGCCGCCGGGCTGGATCAACATGACCACCGATTTCACGGTCAAATTGATCGCGCCGGCAGACGGCGAAACGCTGCTCGCCAGAGGGCGGGTGATTGATGCGTCGACCCACACCACGGTGGCCGCGGCGGATTTGTATGCGGTCAAGCAAGGTCGCGAAACCCTGTGCGCCACCGCGCTGGTGACCCTGCGCAACCTTGCCCTTAAAGGTTGAGCTTCACAGGGATTGCGCGGCCACCCACTTGCGGTATTGGCGGGTGCGCAATGCCGTGCCGATCTGCTGCATGATCAGCGCACGCAACGGCGAAACGTTCGGGTCTGTCTGCCGGGCCTGACTGAGCTTGCGCAGCTGAAACTTGACCACCGCCATGTTGGCCAGCGACGCCATGGCTTTGTTCTTCCAGGTGATTAGCGGCAGTTCGGGGGCACTGTCGCGGCCTTGCAGCCAGTCGCGCGGCAGATTGGGTTCGATGGCCAGCGCCGTGCCGATGCCGACCATGTCCACGCCACTCTGCACGACCATTTCCGCAATCGGGCGGCGACGTACGCCACCGGTGACCATCACCGGCATCTTCGCGACTTTCTGGATGTCACCGGCGAACTCGACGAAATACGCCTCGCGGGCCAAGGTGCGGCCGTCGCGAGCCTCGCCCTGCATCGCCGGCGCTTCGTAGCTGCCACCGGACAACTCGACCAGATCGACGCCCAGATCATTGAGCAGCTCGACCACTTGCCGCGCGTCCTCGGCACTGAAGCCGCCGCGCTGGAAGTCCGCCGAGTTGAGCTTCACCGCCACGGCAAACTGCGCAGAAACCACGGCGCGCACAGCCTTGACGATGTCCAGCAACAGCCGCGCGCGGTTTGCCAGCGAACCGCCCCACTCGTCCGTGCGCTGATTGGTCAGCGGCGACAGGAACTGGCTCAACAGATAACCATGGGCGGCGTGGATTTCCACCCCGGTAAACCCGGCCTGTTCACCGAGTTTCGCGGTGCGGGCGAAGCGCTGGACAACATCGGCGATCACTTCTGCGCTCATCACGTGGGGCGTGGTGAAGTGTTTGGACAGGCTGCCCAGGTTCAGCGGCACCGCCGAGGGCGCCCAGGTTTTCTGTCCGAGATTGGCCTGCATCTGCCGGCCCGGATGATTGATCTGCAGCCAGAATTGCGCCCCGCCAGAGCGACCGACCTGGGCCCACCGCTTGAACTTGGCCAGTTGCCGATCGTCTTGCAGCACCACGCCGCCGGGCCCGGTCATCGCCCGGCCATCGACCATCACGTTGCCGGTGATCAGCAGACCGGCACCGCCGTCGGCCCAGGCTTGATACAGACGCAGCAACTCAGCGGACGGCGCCTGATCGGCGTCGGCCATGTTCTCTTCCATGGCGGCTTTGGCGATGCGGTTTTTGATGCTCGAACCGTTGGGGAGCAGCACGTTGTCGAACACGTTCATGAGGAGTCCTCGATTGGGCGTGGGACAACCATAAGATTAAAGCCAACTTTAAGGTCAAGGGCTTTTTACCGAGTCCGCTTATTTCGCCGTGACGTCATTCTCTTCGCGCATCTGGTTGATCAGCAACTGCGCGTTGTCCGCACAACCGACATCGGCGGGTTTGCTCTCTATGCCATGGATGACCCGCAGCAACTGCGCCTTGTTGTGCGCCAGGCGTTGTTGGAGGATTTCGATTTCTTCGACTTTGCGCTTGAGCCCGATCAGCATCGATTCCTGCTGCCAGTCCTGCGCGTTCACCGGCAGCAACTGGCGGATTTCTTCCAGCGAGAACCCCGCCGATTGCGCGCCCGTGATGATCTGCAGAATCCATTCGGTTTCCGGCGCGTAATCCCGATAACCATTGGCCTTGCGCCCGACCGATTTGATCAGACCGCTGGCCTCGTAAAAGCGGATACGCGAAGGCGCCAACCCGCTGAGTTTTGCCAGTTCACCGATTTTCATGTTTCACCCGAGTAGCGATTGACCCTGAAGCGGACTTTAAACCTTCAGGGCCAAACGACCAATGCTGGCGAACATGGACTCTGTGCACCCACCAGAAACCTGTGGGAGCTGGCTTGCCAGCGATTGGGCCAGCACACCCAACATCTCCATCACTGACCCACCTCCATCGCTGGCAAGCCAGCTCCCACAGTTTTTGCGAAATGCCACCCATCCCAGCCACACCAAAAATCCTCTGGGAGCTGGCTTGCCAGCGATTTGGCCAGCACACCCAACATCTCCATCACTGACCCACCGCTATCGCTGGCAAGCCAGCTCCCACAAGTTTTGCGAAATGCCAACCATCCCAGCCACACACGCCCCCCTAACCCTGCAGCCAGGCAAGTTGACGAACGGTCTGTCGGATGTTCAGATGCCGGCCTGTTTCAGGTGCCCCCTGCCGCCGTGCTTGGGGTGAAACGGGAAACCGGTAGGTTCTTTTTGAACGAGTCCGGTGCTGCCCCCGCAACGGTATGCGCGTGATGCTTTCAATACACCACTGTGGCCAGACGGCCATGGGAAGGTGAAAGCCTCGATACGCGCGAGCCCGGAGACCGGCCTGGAATTTCGTTTGGCAAAATCCTGCGGTGGGCGGGCATGGGCCGGTGTCGGCGTGTGCGCGATGCCTTCTCCTGCATGCTCTTCTGCGAAGATCCTTTTCGAGAAGACAATGATTCGACGTTTCAACACCTCTGTTCCAACCCTTCTGTTCAGCTGTGTGTTCAGCTGTCTGTTCAGCCCTGCTCTGCTGGCCGATGACGCACCGCTGGAACTCAATCAGCAAATCGTTTCCGCGCCTTCGGTCGAGTCCACCACCGTCGCCGAGATGGCGCACTACGGCAGCAAAGTCGAGATCGTCACCCGCGAGCAGATCGAGCGCGCCGGGGCCAGTGCCGACGTCAGCCGCGTCATGCAGATGTTCATTCCCGGCCTGTACGTCGCGCCGAAGAATGGCCCGTTCGACTACGGCACCTATTCGCTATTGGGCGGACGCAATGACGACACGCTGATCCTGCTCGACGGCGTGCGCCTGAATAACCGTCTGTACGGTGGCCTCTATCTCGACACCCTGCCAGCCAACGCCATCGAACGCATCGAAGTGCTCAAGGGTGGGCAGAGTCTGTTGTTCGGCACGCAAGCCGTCTCCGGTGTGATCAACATCGTCACCCGCAGCCCGCAATCGCGCAAAACCGCCGGTGAAGTGAACGTCGGCGTCGATACGTTTGGCGGCACCACTGAAGATGCGCGGGTCGAGAATATCTTCAGCAATGGCTTCGGCGATCTCGGCTTGCTGGCGTACGTCAGCCACAACGTCTCCGATGGCTACCAGCCCTATCGCAACAGCGAGATGAAAAACGTCACCGAGAAGAATCGCGCCTACGAAGTCACCACGTTTGGCGGCAAGGCGATTCAGTCGTTCGGTGATGATTCGCGGCTGGAATTGTTCTACCAATACGCCGACGCCAACCTCGATTTCGCCCGCCCGGTCGACAACCACAAAACCACCAACGACCGCGTGCAGCAGATCGCCACGGCGACCTTCGAACAGAACGTCAACGAGCGCCTGAGCTACTTCGTCAAAGGCCACATCAACGATTGGGACACGCGCTACACCCGCGTCAACAACGTCGAAGGCGGTGGCACTAAAGTCATCAACCACAACGACTACTGGGGTTTCACCGATTGGGGCGTGCAGGCAGAAGGCAAGGCTGAATTGTCCGGCGGGCATGTGCTGGTGTTCGGCACCGACAACCAATGGTTCAAGGGTCAGGACGATGTGCTGATCATCGACAACGACAAGGCCGAAGCGCACGCGGTGTACACCCAATTGCGCCCGCAAATCGACGCCCTGCCCGACTGGCACCCGAGCATCGGCATCCGCCACGAAGCCATGGGCGGCGGTGATAGCGCCACGGTCGGCATGCTCACTTCGCTGTACGACCTCAACGACAACTGGGCCCTGCGCGGCCAATACGGCACGGCGTACAAACTGCCGAACGCCGAGCAACTGTTCGTCAACGAGCCGGGCGACGAGATCGGCAATCGCAATCTGAAACCGGAGAAAAGCCGCAACGCCGAACTCGGGGTCGACTACAAAGGCTTGCTGCTAGAACGTGAATTCAGCGCCAGCGTGACCCTGTTCAAGCGCAAGATCGACGACCTGATCACCCTCGACGACGTGCAGTGGGTCAACGGCGACGGCCAGATCCAGATGCGCGGTTTCGAGGCGGACGCCAAACTCGCGCTCAACGATCAGTGGAGCCTGCAAGCGGACATGACCCGCAACCTCACCGAGTCCCGCGCCGGCGTCACGATCAATGACATTCCGAGCTTCTTCGCCCGCTCGCGGGTTGGCTACGAGTCGGAAAACCGTATGTGGGGCGCCGGCGGTGCGATCCGCTATATCCGCGATGTGATCAGCTCGAAACAGGTCGAGTACGGCCATTATTCGGTGGTCGATGCCGACACCTATCGCTACCTCGACAGCGCCCACCAACATCGCGTGAGCCTGTTGGTCGAGAACCTGTTCGACCGCGATTACGTCACCAGCCGTTCGAGCAACGTCGACAACCTCGGCCGGCCGTTCACCTCCGAATTGCGCTACACGTACCGCTTCTGATGAGCGAAATCATCCAGGTCGACGGCGTCGACACGCACCCGGACTGGTCGCATGTGCCCGAGCATGCGCGCCACGTATTCATCTGCACCGGCCCGCGCTGCACCCAGCGTGGCGCCCAGCAGTTATGGAAAACCTTGCGCCGGCATCTGCTGGCGCACGATCGTATCGAGACGCCCGACGGCGTGTTGCTGACCCGCACGCACTGTCAGTTTCCGTGCAATCTCGGGCCGGTGCTGACGGTGTACCCCGAACGGTGTTGGTATGGCGTGCACAGCCATGACGACGTACAGCGGCTGGTCGAAAAGCATCTGCTCGGCGGTGAAGTGGTCGCCGACCTGCTGATCAAGGTTCGACCATGAGAGCGCTCATATATGGGCTTTGCGCCCTGCTCTGTTCATCGCCGGTCTTTGCCGACAGTTACCGCAACTGCGGGGAAAACTGGCGCGCCGCGCAACCTTCGCGCATCGTCGCGCTGAATCAGCATGCTGCCGATCTGGTGCTGGCGTTGGGCGCAGGTTCGTCGCTGGTGGGCGTGGCGTATCTGGATGACACCGAGGCCGGTCAGCGGCCATCGGCGTATTTCGGCGTGCCCGTGATCGCGCGGCAATACCCGGCCAGCGAAGTGCTGTATGCGCAGAAGCCGGATCTGGTGATCGGTGGGTTTGCCACGGCGTTTGGCGATGGCGTGACGTCGCGCTCGGGGCTGGCGCGCAATGGCGTGGGTTCATATCTGCTGGAATCCGCTTGCAACGGGCATTCGCTGGATTACTTCGGCCATGTGCGCAACGACTTGCTGACCCTCGGCAAACTGCTGCACAAACAGCCACAGGCACGGCAATTGAGCGAAGCGATGGACGCCGATCTCACCCGCGCCCGCGCTCTGGCCAAGCCCGGCAAACCGCTGTCAGTGTTCTACCTCGACAGTGAAGTCAAAGGTCTGGATTCGGAAGGCTCGCGCGGTTTCGTCACCACACTGTTGGCCGCCGCCGGTGCGCGCAATGTGTTCGCCGACCTCAACCAGTATCGCGTCACGGTCAGCCGCGAAACCCTGCTGGTCAGCGACCCCGACGTTATTCTGTTGGCCGACGCCGACTGGTCGCCCGCCAGCCGCAAACGTTACCTGCTGAACCACGACCCGGTGCTCTCGCAACTGCGCGCCGTGCGTGAGAACCGCCTGATCGACATACCCTTTACCCACCTGCTGCCCACCGCTGCCAGTGGCCGTGTGGCCCTCGACCTGGCCCGGCAGCTCAATGCGCTGGATAAAAAGAAATGAACCCGCCGCCACTCACGCCGCCTAACGCACAGACCATCAGGAGGTAGCCAATGCAAATCGAAACCGTGTGGATCGTACTGGCGGCAGTTCTTCTGCTAATCGAACTTTGGGCCATCAATCGGGTGCGCAAGAGCGAAGGAAAATCGAGCAACAAGGGTGTGTGGATCGTGTTGATCGTGTTTGTGCCGTTGTTTGGCTTGATTGCCTGGGCGTTGGCGGGGCCGAAGCATATCAATCATCGCTCGGCGTAATGCCCTCGGCGCGGGGCTTGCACTCGGCAAAGCCCCGTCCGATCAGGTTATTTAGGCGGGCACCAAGGGCGGCATTTCTTCCATTTGCGCTAATGGCACATCACTGCTGCCGGGGGTCAGAATGACCTTGCGGCAGTTTTCTTCTTTCTTGTCGAAAATCCGGTAACCCTCGGCGACCTGCTCCAGCGACATCCGATGAGTGATGATCGCTTCGGGCTGCAGCCGTCCGGTTTCGATGTAGTCGAGCAATTCCGGCAAATAGCGCTGCACATGGGTCTGGCCCATCTTGAAGGTCAGGCCTTTATCGAAGGCATCGCCAAACAGAAATCCATGAATGAACCCCGAGTACACGCCCGGCACGCTGACCACGCCGCCGCGACGCACGGCGGCAATGCATTGGCGCAACGCCTTGCCGCTGCTGCCCTCGAGCTTGAGCGTGGCGAGAATGGTTTCCGTGGTGCTGCCCTTGGCCTCGAAGCCAACCGCATCGACCACCGCGTCCACGCCACGACTGCCGGGCGTCTGGCGAATAATGGTGTCCGCCGGGTCATCGTCGTCATCGAAGTTGATTGGAATCACGCCGTAGGTGCGTTGCGCGTAATCGAGCCGGTACGGGTGGTGATCGACCATGAAAATCCGCTCGGCGCCGAGCATTTTTGCGCATGCCGCACTGAGCAGTCCGACCGGCCCTGCGCCGTAAATCGCGATGCTTGAGCCCGGGCCAATGCCGGCATTGGTCACTGCTTGCCAAGCGGTCGGCAGGATGTCGGAGAGGAACAGCACCTTCTCGTCAGACAGCGTCCCCGGCACCTTGAACGGCCCGGTATTCGCCTTGGGCACGCGCACCAATTCCGCCTGACCACCGGGAATGCCGCCGTACATGCGGCTGTAGCCGAACAAGGCTGCGGGCGGCGGAATGATCTTTTTATTCATGGCCCCGCCCGGGCCGCTGTTGGTCGTTTCGCAGGCTGCGTACAGCTCTTGCTGGCAGAAAAAACAATCACCGCAGGCAATCACAAATGGAATCACCACCCGGTCACCGCGCTGTACCGCCGTCACCGCCGACCCGGATTCCTCGACCACGCCCATAAACTCATGGCCGAAAATATCACCGTGCTCGACGGTCGGAATCTTGCCGCGATACAGGTGCAAGTCCGAGCCGCAAATCGCCGTGGCGGTCACTCGCAGGATGATGTCGTCGGGCGCTTCGAGTATGGGGTCCGGGACGGTTTCGACTCTGATGTCATGGGCGCCGTGATAGGTCATTGCTCGCATGGTGAGTTCCTCATTCGCTTGAGTGAAATGCCTGCTGTTCTCAATACGGCAAAGCAATGCGAAAACGAGTTCAGAAGGCTTTTGCAGATTCGGATCAGCGGCGCCCCCAGCGCGGCAAAGCGGTGATCTGCACTGCCGGCAACACCCTGTTCATGCAGGCTGCACGAAGGCTTTTTGCCCGCATTCACGTAAGCCCTTGATCCATAGCGACAGAACGTCAGGCATGAAAATGGCACAACAAATGCGATGGATTGAGAGCATTCACAGCGCCGAGAGACAACGCGCCTGTGTTCACTCCGTGACAGCAGAGGCCACTCAACATGAACGCCATCGACCTTCTCAAAGCCGATCATGCAAAAGTCAAAGACATCCTTAGCCAACTGAGCGACTCGACGGAGCGGGCGCTGAAAAAACGCGTGGAACTGTTGGGCAAACTGGAAATGGAAATCTCGATCCACACCCGCCTGGAAGAGGAAATTCTCTACCCCGCGTTCAAGGAAGCCGGCAGCAAAGAGCAGGACATCATGTACTTCGAGGCCAAGGAAGAGCACCGCACCGTCGACTCTCTGGTCCTGCCCGACCTGAAACTCACCGACCCGGGCACACCGGAGTTTTCCGGTCGGGTGAAAGTGGTCAAAGAGCTGCTTGAGCACCATATCGAAGAGGAAGAAACGGAGATGTTCCCGCAAGCGAAAAAGCTCCTGGGCAAGGAAAAGCTTGAAGAACTGGGCCTGCAGATGGAGGCCATGAAGGCCAGTTGCAAGAAGGAAATGGCCGCTGGAAACATGGCGGCGTAACGCTGCAAATCCAATATCGCCCGGCGCTTGCCGGGCTTTTTATGGGCGTAGAACACGTCTTTTGCGCAATGTAGTACCGTTGGCCCGCAGCGGCAGAATTTGATGAAAAACATCAGGCCGACAATCAAGGAAGACTGCATTGACGAAACACACCGATAGTTCGTTCGCCTATCAAGCGGTCTACCACTACCTCGTCGGTCTGATTGATACCGCCCGTGGCGAGCGCGAGCAAAAGCTGCCATCCCTGCGCGAACTGGCGCTGCGTCTTGGCGTTTCAGTGTCGACCACCAAATACGCTTATGCCCTGCTCGAAGATGAAGGCCGGATTCACGCCAAGGCCCGGTTCGGCTATTTCACCCGAGAGGCGCCGAGCCCAGCGTTGAGTGCCCGCTCGGAGAGCCTTCTCGACACCGTGTTCGCCAGCGCCCGGCAGCCAGGCATGCTCGCCCTCAGCAGCGATGCCCCGGCGCTGTTGTTGTCGCTGCAAGGCCCGCTGTTGATGATCGAACGCGAACTGGCCCGCCAATATCCACAAGCTCACACACCGCTCTATCAGTCACTCGGCGAAAGCGAATTGCGCAGCGTTCTGGCCGAACACTACACCCGCTCCGCTCGCTGCTATTGGCAAGCCGACGACGTCTACATCGGCGCCGATCTGCGCAGCGTGTTCGAGTTGTCGCTGAATGCCTTGAATCTTGGCGGCAGCGTTGCGCTGGTGGAGTCGCCCTGCTCATGGGCGATTCTGCGGGCCTTGCAGACAGCGGGAATTCGCGTGATTGAAATGCCTCTGGGAGACGACGGCCGCTTCGATCTGCCCGCGCTCGGCGTATTGCTTGCGCGCGAACCGGTGCGACTGGCGGTGTTGTCCTCTACAGTGAATATGCCCCAAGGCACGCTGATGCCGGCGCAGGATAAACAGCAGATCTGTAAATGGCTGGCCGAGCGAGAGATCTGGCTGTTCGAAAACGATACGTGGGGCGAAGTATGTTTCTCGCCCTCACCCGCGCGTTATCGGGATTTTGCCGACCCGGACAAGCTGCTGGTGTTCTCGACGTTCGACAAAATCATCGGCCCCGAAGCCCCTTACGGCTATGTCCTGTGTCGGCAGCACGGCGAGCAATTGCAACGATTGTTTCAGCAGCGCGGCTTTCGTCTGTCGCCGACTCGACAGAAAGCCATCGCCCGTCTCTACGCCTCAAAGCGCATCGACCAACACCTGAAATCCCTGCAGACGCTGCTGCTCCAGCGCATGCGAAAGATGCAGGCCCTGCTGGAACAGCACGGCGACGGCCAGTTTGAAGTGACCGTCCCCCACGGCGGCGCGAGTTTTTGGCTCAAGGCTGCGCGCCCGGTGGACATGCGCCGCGTGTTCGAACGCTTGCTGGCTGAGCGGATCGTCATCGCACCCGGTGAAATCTTCAGCCAGCAAGGCGCCTGGCTGCAGCATCTGCGCCTGAGCTTCACCCTCGATTGGGACAAGAACATTGGCCACGCCGTGAAAACACTGGCGCAGGCGATCAAGGCTGAGAGCTAGCCAGGCCTAGAGTCCGTAGCAATGCCGTGCCTCAGGGAAGCGACCCTGGCGCACTTCGTCGGCATAACGCTCGCACGCCTCACGAATGACCCCGCCAACATCGGCGTACTGTTTGACGAACCGTGGCGCTGGCTCACCGCCCAGGCCGAGTACGTCTTCAGTGACCAGCACCTGACCATCGCACGCCGGCGAGGCGCCAATGCCGATCGTGGGCATTTTCGAGTCTTCGGTGATTTGTCGGGCCAAACCTTCCGCCACCCCTTCCAGCAGCAAACTGAACGCGCCGGCTTCAAGATTGGCGCGGGCGTCTTCGGCAATCCGCGTACCGCTTTCAGCGGTCAGCCCCTGCGCTTTGAAACCGCCCATGACGTTGACGAACTGCGGCATCAGCCCAATATGCGCCATGACCGGAATGCCCCGCGCCACGAGAAATTCAACGGTCGGCGCCAAGGCTGTGTTGGCCTCAAGCTTGACCGCATCACAACCGGTGCGCGCCAACACCTGAGCGCAATTGCGAAAGGCTTGCTCGGGAGATTCCTGATAACTGCCAAATGGCATGTCGGCGACCACACAGGCTAGCCGCGTACTGTCGACCACCGCCCGCGTATGACCGATGATTTCCTCAAGGGTCATGCTCAGCGTCGAGGGCCGACCGTAGCCAACCATGGCCGTCGAATCACCGATCAGAATGAAATCGACGACGGGGTCGATCAACTTGGCGATGGCGCTGGAATACGCCGTGAGCGAAACGATTTTCTGCTGGCCCTTCATCGCAACCAGTTGCGGCACCGTCAGGCGTTTGGTGCGGGTGTGCACGCTCATGAGGGCCTTCCGGAAACGATGGCTCGTGAACGGATATCAATGCGTAAAGCTTCCATACAATGCCCAAACTCCAAGGATTCGAGCCGTCGATTATTGGTCTATTGCTGTAGCTTTCAATGTACAGATTGGCGTAAAAAAGCAACCCAGATGCCTTGGCATCGAGGTGAAATATCTCATGGACCCTATCGAATGGTTTGATCCTGCCGACAACACTCTGATGGACAGCGCCAGATTGAACGAGGCCAGTCCAACCCCTCATTTTTGATGCAAGAGGCTGCACCTATGAGCAACGCCTGGAACGAAGGTTATTTCACCGACGAAGGCTACACCTACAGCTATAGCCGGGAAATCAATCCGGTTTTCCAGCGTTACTGCCTGTTGTTGCGCGGCTACTCCAGTCTGGACAATCCCGACGGCTACCACTGCGAGCTCGGTTTTGGTCAGGGTGTGTCGATCAACATCCACGCCACGGCCAACCCCGCAGCCTTCGTCGGTACGGACTTTCATCCGGGTCAGGCGGCCCACGCCATTGAACTGGCGGAACTCAGCCACAACGGCGCAAAGCTGTATGACGACAGCTTCGAGCAACTGCTGGCGCGCCAGGATTTGCCGCAGTTCGACAGCATCAGCCTGCACGGCATTTGGAGTTGGGTCAGCCGTGACAACCATAAGCTGATCGTCGAATTTGCCCGCCGCCACCTCAAACCGGGTGGACATCTGTACGTCAGCTACAACGCGCTGCCGGGCTGGTCGCCTTCAGCGCCGTTGCGCCAACTGTTCAGCCTGCACGACCGTTTTGCCAATCACTCGACACGCCCGGATCAGCGCATCGATGCCGCGTTGCAGTTTTCCGAGGCGCTGCTGGCGGCCAACCCCAAGTACGCGATTGCCGCGCCGCACCTGGGCGCCAGGTTGAAGACCATCAAAGGCCAGGATCGCCAATACGTCGCCCACGAATATTTCAATCGCGACTGGAACTGCATGTTTTTCGCCGACATGGCCGATGCGTTGGCCCCGGCCAAGCTCGACTACGTCACGACGGCGGTGCCGATGGACTCGGTCGATGCGCTGAACCTGAGCGCCGAAGGCCTGGCCTTCCTCGACGGTATCGAGCATCCGATCATGCGCGAACAAGCGCGTGACTATTTCGTCAACCAGTCCTTCCGGCGCGACCTGTACGTGCGCGGTGCCAACCGCCTCAGCGCCGCCGAGCGCCGCTCGCGCATGCTCAAGACCCGATTCATCCTGATGCAGCCGGCAGAAAACGTCGCGTCCAGCGTCACCGGCCCTGCTGGCGAAGCGTCGCTACAACCGGAAATCTACGGGCCGGTGCTCAACGCACTGGCGGGCCAGACGTATGAAGCCAAAACCCTGCAGCAGCTGCTCGCCGACGTCGCGCCGATGGCTTATGACGATCTCGAGCAAGCCATTGCAATCTTGATCGGCATGGGCGCCGTAGCGCCTTGCCAGAGCGAAGCCGCCGAGGCGCTGGTGTACGAGCGCTGCGCCGCGTTCAACCTGCAACTGTGCAAACGCGCGCTGTTCAACGCCGACATTCAGGTGCTGAGCAGCCCGGTCACTGGCGGTGGTGTGGCGGTCAGCCGCTACCAGCAACTGTTCCTGATTGCGATCCGCCAAGGCAAACAGCATCCGGCGGAATGGGCGCAACTGGTGTGGAGCGTCATCGCCGAACAGAACGAAGTGCTGCTCAAGGAAGGCAAACCATTGACCACCGCCGAAGCCAACATCGCTGCGCTGACCGAACAGGCCCAGGCCTTTGCCGAGCAGTCGCTGATCGTGCTGAGCGCTTTGAAAATCGTTTGATCGGGGTGGGTGGTGCATGGATGCACCGCCCGCTGCAACCACCCTCCTCAGCTCATCACTGCGCCTTGTACTGCATGAATTTCTCCATCATCTGATCCACCGTAAACGTCGCCGGGCGCTGGCGCGGCGGGAACTGCTGGAAGGTGCTGAGGAATTGCTGCACCCGCGCCATGGCCGGCAGGCCGACGACGCCGACTTTCTTGTCCCACCACTGGTTGTAATTGTTCGAGTCGGTGTCGGCGCGCTCGTACGGATCGCGGCGCAGGTTGAATACCTTGGGGATGCGCAGTTCGACAAACGGGTCGCGCCAGACGTCGAACTGATGAGCGCGCTGCTCAGCGAACACCAGTTTCCAGTCACCGTCGCGCACGCCAAGCAACTTGCCGTCATCGCTGAAATAGTAGAAATCGGTGCGCGGGCCCTTGTCTTCCTGGCCGACGAGATACGGCAGGAAGTTGTAGCCGTCCAGATGCACTTTGAAGTTCTTCATGCCGGCCTTGTAGCCTTTGAGCAACTGCTCCTTGACGTCATTGACGCCGGCAGCAGCGAGCAAGGTCGGCATCCAGTCCTGGGCGGACATGATTTGGTTGGAAACCGTGTCGGGCTTGATGTGGTTCGGCCAGCGCACGATGGCGGGCACGCGGAAACCGCCCTCCCAGTTGGTGTTCTTTTCCCCGCGGAACGGCGTGATGCCAGCGTCCGGCCACTGGTTGAAGTGCACGCCGTTGTCGGTCGAATAAATCACGATGGTGTTGTCGGCAACGCCCAGTTCATCGAGTTTCTTCAGCAACTGGCCGACCTGGCCATCGTGCTCGAGCATGCCGTCGTTGTACTCGCCCTGCCCCGACTTGCCCGCCACTTTGTCGCTGATGTGCGTGTAGTAATGCATGCGCGTGGAGTTGTACCAGACGAAGAACGGCTTATCGGCCTTCACCGCTTTGTCCATGAAGTTGGTCGAGGCGGCGAGGAATTCCTCGTCGATGGTCTCCATGCGTTTTTTGGTCAGCGCGCCGAGGTCTTCGATCTTGCCGTCGGCGCTGCTGCGGATCACGCCGCGCGGCCGGAACAGCTTGTCCATCGCCGGATTCTTGGTCCAGTCGGGGTCTTCCGGGCCTTCTTCGGCGTTGAGGTGATAGAGGTTGCCGAAGAATTCGTCGAAACCATGGTTGGTCGGCAGGTATTCATCGCGGTCGCCCAAGTGGTTCTTGCCGAACTGGCCGGTGACGTAGCCCAGCGGTTTGAGCAACTCGGCGATGGTCGGATCTTCAGGCTTCAAACCGGTCGCGGCACCGGGAATGCCGACCTTGGTCAGGCCGGTGCGCACCGGATGCTGGCCAGTGATGAAGGCCGCGCGCCCGGCGGTGCAGCTCTGTTCGCCGTAATAGTCGGTGAACATCACACCTTCCTTGGCCAGGCTGTCGATGTTGGGGGTCTGGTAGCCCATGATGCCGTTGCTGTAACGGCTGATGTTGGTGATGCCAATGTCATCACCGAAAATGACCAGGATGTTCGGTTTGTCGGCCGCCATCGCCGAGGACAGTCCCGCCGCCAGCAAGGCCAGCGCGCCGCACCACCGCTTGAGCGTTACGCTCGTCGTCATCATCCCCTTACCCCTTTTCTTATAGTTGTTGTGCTTGATCTTCAGTGCAATTCAGCGCCTGTAGGCTGCCCTGAGAGGCGCGCCGGAACTTGGCATTTGGCGACAGATCTTTGCCATTTGCCGCCACGGCGCAAATGGGTCACTTCACTTGGGCCACGCCCGGCGGTGTCCACTCACCGCTCAAGACCTGCCGTTTGGGCCAGTAGGTACGGATGGTCACTTCGAACTCGCTTTTCGGCGCTGGCAACCAGTTGGCTTCCTTGTCCTTGCCCGGCGAATCGTCCTGGATATACAGGGTCAACGAGCCATCGGCGTTGGTCTGCATGCTTTTGCTGTTCTTGGTGCCGAGGGAATAACGATTGATCGCGTTGGGCGCGAAGAAGTGCTGCGGGTCATACAGGGTCAGCGACCAGAAACCATCGGCCGGCGGCGTCTGGCCTTTCGGGAACGTCAGCGTGTAGCGATGATCGCCGTGAAGGCGCTGGCCTTTCTCATCGACTTCGAGGAAGAAGTAGCGCGTCTCTTCGGGCTGATTGGTGTACATGTTCGACTTGGCCGTCGCCGTGCGACTGAGATAGTCATTGCCCCAGCGCGCCACGTTGGTCGGCGAGTTCCAGCCATTGGCCAGGCGCGAGCCGTTGGTGCGGAACGAGAACAAGGGCGCGACGACTTCTTCTTCGGTCTTGACCGCTGCCTTGACGATGGCGTCCTTGATTGCCGGGTCTTTCGCGGCGGCATCGAGCAGCGCGCGTATCATCGCGTAGCGGCTTTCTTCGCCGGCCAGCGGCGGAACCTTGGCGAGGACTTCCGGCAATTGCTCGAAGAATTTTTCCGGGATGACCCAACGGGACTCTGCAGCGCTTTTCTGCACTTGCGGGAAATGCGGGGTGGCTTTCCAGTCTTTGGTTATGGTTTTGCCGGTGTACTTGCTCAACGGGTAGACCACCACTTGATTGAGCACGGCCTGCACGGCTTTGCGATCTGCGTCGCTGTCGTCGAGGAAGGTACGCGGGCCGACGGCAACCAGTTCGGTGGGCGACTTGATGACCGCCGTGATGCCTGCCGGCACGCTGCCCTTCCAGTTCGGCCCGACCACCAGATAATTGCCGGGCTTGGTCCCGTACTGTTTGCCCAGTCTGGAGAATTCCTCGCTACGGGCGTCGTAGAGCGCGTAGACCCAAAAACGATCACCGAAGTCCGGCACCTGCAACACCATCGGATCGTCGTCGGTGGCGCCATAGCCAAAACCGTAAACCACGTCCTGGTTAGGGTGAGCGATCCAGCGTTGTTCGGGCGATATGTAGTCGGTGAGCATGCTCACATAGCCCGTTGGCGCGGCCGGCAAAATGCCGCCGACCAGACCCGGCTCCGGCGCCCTGGAAAACGAAGTGCGGCGGTTGAACGCGTTGACGATGGGCCAGCCCCACAGGTACGCATCCTGGGCAATCACACTGGCGCTCGACGGGGTAATCACGGTGCCGGCGGGAACGCCCGGCACTTGCGACGCGGGTTTGCCGGCAGAGTTTTCACTGGCAGGGCTTTCACTCGCGTGGATATTGGCGGCCATCACAGACGCCAGCGCTACCGCGAGCAATGAATGGGTCAGTGGATTTTTCATTGGGTTCAAACTCCGTTTGGATGATGGGCAGACGTGCTGACTCGACCCGACAATAAAAAATTGATCGCTGCTTCGAGCGTGGGGAAAAAGGGCCCGGCTCAACAATGAGCCGGGCCTTTCGGCAAGGATTCCGACAAGCGTCGATTCGCTCAGATTTTTGGCGTGGGTTGCGCAGCGTTTGCCTTGGGCAGCAACCAAGCCGCCAGCGCCGGCAATAGCAGGATGGCGCCGAGCATGTTCACCAGGAACATGAAGGCCAGCAGGATGCCCATGTCCGCCTGGAAATTGAGGTTGGAAAACGCCCAGGTGGCAATCGACAACGTCATGGTGACCGCCGTGAACACCGACGCCGTGCCCCGCTGTTTCAGCGCTTCGACAAATGCCTCGCGCAGGCTCAATCCGCCTTCGTGCATCTCGTGCTTGATCCGCTCGAACAGGTAGATGCCGTAGTCCACGCCAACGCCGACACCCAACGCGACCACCGGCAAGGTGTTGACCTTGACGCCGATCCCGAGCAGCGCCATCAGCGCATTGCACAGCACGGTGACCAGCGCCAGCGGGATGATCACGCAGAGGGTGATGCGCCAGGAACGGAACATCCACAGACACAGCAGCGCCACCGAGGCGAACAATGCGCCGTTGACCAGTCGATCTCCGGCGTGCACCACTTCGTTGGTCGCGGCCATGACGCCGACGTTGCCAGAGGCCAACTCGAAGGTGACGCTGTCGTTGTCATACGCCGCTTTGAACGCCTTGATCTTGTTCATCAGATTGCTGATGGTGTCAGCCTGGTGATCGCGGGTGTAGATCGACACCGGGATCGCGTTGCACGCACTGTTCATGTACTCGGTGCCGACCCGCGTCGCGAAGCCGACGCCTTGGGCGATTTGCGCAGTGGGTTCGGGCAGCACTCGCCACTTCAGGTCGGTTTCGGCGTAAGCCTGAGTGATATTGCCGACGAAACCGGCCAGGCTGCGCACCGATGACACGCCGTCATCCTGCCGCAGGTACAGCTCCAGCTCACTGATCGGGTCGAGCACTTCGCGCTTCACGCACGGTGTTTCGTCGCCCTGCGCCTTGACGATCACTTGCAGCAAATCGACGCCAATCGCGAAGTCGCGGGTGATCGCGGCCACGTCCTGGTTGTAGCGCGAATCCGCGCGCAGTTCCGGCACGCCGGCGCCGATGTCGCCGACATGCAGTTGCCGCGCCTCCCACAATCCCCAACCGAACAACAGCGCTGCACACAGCAACGCCCACGCCGCACCGCGCCGGGTCGCCAACACACCGAGGCGTTCCCACAGGCCTGCACCGAGGGTTTCCTTGCCGCGCAGTTTTTGCGCGTCCGCCGCCGACAAACGCATGAACGACAACAGAATCGGCAAGAGCATCTTGTTGGTGACGATCATGACCGACACGCCGAGGGTCGCGGTGATCGCCAGTTCGCGCACCATCTCGATGTCGACCAGGGCAATCACCATAAAGCCCAAGGCGTTGGCGAGCAGCGCCACGGCGCCGGGCACGAAGAGTTTCTGGAAGCAGTTGCGCGACGCCGTGACGCCGTCCGCGCCGTTGAGGGTTTCCAGTTTCCACGCGTTGGTCATCTGCACCGCGTGGGACACGCCAATGGAGAAGATCAGGAACGGCACCAGAATCGACATCGGGTCCAGCGTCAGTTTCAGCAGCGGCAACAATCCGAGCAGCCAGACCACTGGCACCATCGCGCAGATCAGCGCCCAGCCGGTCAACATCAACGAGCCGCAATACCAGTACAACAGCAGCGCGCTGATGACGAAGGCGATGACAAAGAACACCAGCACATCGGACGCGCCCTCGGCGATGTCACCGATGGATTTGGCGAAACCGATAATGTGAATGCTGATGTCGGGGTTCTGGTTGTCCTGACGAATCTGCTCGAGCTTTTTCGCCACCTCCTGCAAATCCAGACGCTGGCCGGTCACCGGGTCGGTCTCTTGCAGGTTGGCCACCACCATCGCCGATGACAAATCATTGGAAACGATGCGTCCGACCCAATCGGATTTAAGTGTGCGCTCGCGCACCTGCGCCACTTGCTGCGGTGTGCCGGCGTAGCTGGAATCGACCAGGTTGCCGCCGGTGAAACCGTCTTCGACCACTTCGGTGTAGCGCACGTTGGAGGTGAACAGCGAGGTCACCGAACTGCGCTCTACGCCATTGATGAAAAACACTTCGTCGGAGACTTTGCGCAACGCGGCCATCGCTTGCGGAGTGAAGATTTCGCCCTTGTTGCTCTTCACCGCCACCAACACTTTGTTGGCGCCGCCGAAATCCTTCTGATACTCGAGGAAGGTCTTCATGTACGGATGATGGAGCGGGATCATCTTGAAAAAACCCGCTTCGATCTTCAGATTCGTGGCGCTGTAGCCCAGCGCTATGGTGAGCAGAATGAACAGCGCCAGCAGCGGTTTGCGCTGATGGAAAATCCAGTAGGAGACTTTGCCGACCAGCCCTTGGGCAAAGTCCTTGCGCTTCATCTGCGCGGCATTCGTCACGTACTTTTCCTGAATGCTCATGGGCTTACTCCTGACCCTGGGTCACGTTGGCCGCGAGGGGCGTGACGCCGCGATCGCCGACCGCGAGCAGTTGGCCGTCGGCCAGTTGCAGCGCCTTGGCCAGACTGGTGTGGGTGGATGGCAGCGTCTTGAAGGTCTGGCCCTGATCGTCACTGGCCAGCAGCAAACCACTGTTGCCCAACACCAGCACCCGCCCCGACTTGAGCTGCAACGCCCCGTTGAACGCGAACGTGGTGGCCGTGTCGCGCCGCGCCCAGGTCAGGCCGTCATCGCTGGACAGCCAGACGTTGCCGCGCATGCCGTAGATCAGCAGCGCGCCATTTTGCAGTTGCAGGGCACCGAACAGGCTGCCGGCGTAAGGGCTGTCCATGGCTTGCCAGGTTTCGCCGTGATCCCGCGAACGGGCGAGCGTGCCGCTCTCGCCGACCATCAGGCAATCGCCGTTGGCCAATGTGATGACTTGCGAAATATGCCGGTCGAAGTCGCCGTCCAGCACCGGCAGTCGCTGCCAGCTGACGCCGTTATCGCTAGAGCGCAGATACAGGCCGAACGCGCCCCAGGCAGCCATGCGCCCGTCGCCCAAGGCAATGACACCGAGCAGCGAATCACCATTGGCGGGCGTCTCGATCGACGACCAATGCAGGCCGCCATCGTCGGTGCGCAACAACGTGCCGCCATGCCCCACGGCAACACCAATCGCTGCGCTGACAAACGCCACGCCGGACAAGGTGCGTGTGGTGTCAGTGCGCACCGAGCGCCATTGCGCATTTTTTTCATCGGCGATCAGCACCACGCCGCGCTCGCCGACCGCCACCAGATGGTCGCCGTTGTCGGCAATGTTGAGCAGGAACGCGTGTTGCGAGCTGACCTGATAGTCGAGCTTGGGCGATTCGGCGCGCAGTGCGCCGGCGAGCAGGCACAACCCCACGCCCGCCAGCCATTCCAGATGACGTAACGACATGACAAGGATTCCAGTAAGCCTGCGAACGACCGGATGGCCGTCCGCAGCGGGTTAATCAAGAGGCGTGGCGATCACTTGCCCATGCGCCGCAAGGCGTCAGGCTGGAAGTCGACGAAACGCCCCTTGATCCCGAATTTCCACGGCTGCTGTTCTTCGTTGGCCAGGCCGGACAGGTAATAGCTGCCATTGCTCAGGTCATGCCAGATGTTGGCGCGATACCACGGCACTTGCGCGTCGTAGAACTGGATCAGCGGATGCACACCCACGCGCCACAAGGTGCCACGGGTGTCATAGGCATCACTGGCCAACACGGTCCAGGAATCTTCGTCGAGGTACATCACACGCTTGCCGTACACGTGTTTGGCATCGGCGCGCAAGGTGCCTTCGACCACCCAGACACGGTGCAGCTCGTAGCGCAGCAAATCCGGGTTGGGCGTGTTGACGGTGAGGATGTCTTTGTACTTGACCTGTTTCGAGCCGAGCTTGTAGTCGTTGTACGGCACGTACATCTCGCGCTTGCCGATGAGTTTCCAGTCGAAGCGGTCCGGAGCGCCGTTGTAGCCGTCGAAGTCGTCGGTCACGCGCAGGCCTTCGGTGCCGTCGTTGACGTTGTCATAGGCCAGATCCGGGGCACGACGCACACGGCGCTGGCCGACGTTGTAGATCCACGCCGAACGCACTTCCTTGACCTGATCGATCGGTTCCTGCACCAGTTGCACGGTGCCGGCCAGGGTTGCCGGGGAGATGAATCGCGCCGAATAGTTGAGCAGACGGTTGTCCGATTGCTTGTCCATGTTGGCATCGAAGACGCGATTTTCTTCCACGCGCAACGCGTAGTAATCACCGCCGCCACGCACCGGGAACGAGGCGTAGGTGCGCTGCAAACCACCGCCGAGGTAACGCACGTTGTGATTCCAGATGGCCTCAAGACCATTTTTCGGGATCGGGAACGGCGTGGTCGAACCGTTCAGGTTGCTCACGCCAAAACCGTTGAGTTCGACGTGCGGCGCCTCCTGTTTGACCTTGTCGGCAACGGCTGCCGGAACCATCGCCGTGCGATGCGTCGGGTAAACCGGCATGACAAAACTCGGGTACTTGGCCAGCAGCGCCTGCATGCCCGGCGTGAGTTTGTCCTTGTACTGCGCGAAATTGGCGGCGGTGATGGTGAACAGCGGTTTTTCGCTGGCGAACGGGTCGACGTAGCCCTGCTCCGGGCTCCAGCCACTGGGCGGCTGCGCCATGCCACCGGTGTAGGCCGGAATCGAGCCGTCAGCATTGCCGGCCATTTCGCCACCCAGCGGGGTCAGGTCTTTGCCCAGACGGGCGGCTTGATCGGCGCTGATCTGGGCGTGCGCCGGGCTGCTCAAGGCGAGCAGCAAGGCAGACGCCACGCCACCCAGGCGCGTGGCATGAATAAGCTTGTTCATCAGACTTACCTCTTATTGTTCTGTCAGAAGCTGTAGCTGTAATTGACCGCGTAGAAATCGCGGTCATGCAGGGGGTCGTATTCGGCGCTGTTGTCGAAACTGACGTAGCTGAAATCGAGTTTTTGCTGCTTGTTGTAATCGAAGGTGATGCCCACCGCCGTGGTAATCCGCCCCTCGTTGAACTGGCCATCCATCGACACGCCATCGACGTCCTGGCCGAGGAACGCGTAAGGCGACGCGGTGATGCTGGTGCCGAGGAAGTTGTTGTAATCGAGCTGGCCGCGCAGGCGATAACCCCAGGCAAAATCGGTGACATAGCCTTGGTTCTTGCACCCGGCGGGGCTTGAGTTGTTCAGGCTGGCGATGGTCGTGGTGCAGGTGTTGCCCCCCCCGGGAATGGTCGGCGACGAGCCCATGCCGTAGATGAAACCGCGACCGTAGCGGCGGTCTTCGTCACCCTGCGCAATGTTGTTCCACTGGAACCCGGCTTCGGCGACCACCGTCAGGTTGTCCGCCTTGAGCACGTTGGGGAACACGTTGACGCCGTTGACTTGAAACTGGGTTTTCTCGTACCGGTCCCAACCGGCGGTGAACGGCGCACTTTGCACCTTCACCGCTTGCAGCAATTCGCCTGCCGGGCCGACCCCGGTCAAAGCGCCGTTGAGCAAATCGGCACCGTTGATTTGTGCCGGTTGATTGGGCGAATAGCTGAGTTCCGAACCGATCGACCAGCCGCCCAGCGTGGTGGTGAAACTCAGCCCGTACAGGCGAATGTCTTCCGGGTATTCCCAGCTAGGCCCGACGAACTGACCTTGCGCGTTGCGCGCGATAGCACCGGGTGTGCCAGCGTTGGGAAACGCCGTCAGCGCGGCCGAACCGGTGCTGCGCATGCCCAGATAAGGCGTGCGCGAGTGGTAGTTCATGTAATACACGCCCAACTCGCCGTCGAGGGCATCGAGCGGGAAACGGAACGCCACGCCCCACTGACCGCTGTCGCGCGGGTCTTTGCCCTTCACTTCCGGCAAGTACGCGCCAGCGGCAATCTTGGTGGGCGATGAAGGATTGGTGCCACCGAGTAAGGTGCCCACCTGGCAATCGCCGAAGTCCTGGCCAATGGCACTTTCGGTCACCGACCAATAGTGGCCGCAGCCTTCGATAGCCGTGCTTTCGTACTTGAGCTGGTAGAACGCCTCCATGGAAATCCCGGCGGGCAGACCAATGTTGACGTAGCCCATCCACACCGGAATCAGCGCTTCCTTGAGCTCCGTGCCGGGGCGGCGCAAGGCCGGGACGTCGAGCGGGTTGATCTGGTTGATGCCCTGGATATAAGCGCTTTCGCCCCAGTTGACCACTTGCCGGCCAAGGCGCACCTGCACCGGCGTGTCGTCGAAGTAATAGGTGTTGTAGGCGTAGGCATCGAGCAGGTAAACGCCGCTGAATTTCTGCAGGTCGGCGTAACCGTCATCGTTGAGCGGTTTCTTGCGATAGCCATTGCCGGCGCTGCCGAAATTGACGTCTTCGTCCTTGAGCGCTTCGTCATACCAGCCTTTGACCCGCACCAGACCGCCCATGTCGCCATTGCGCAGCGACAGATCGGTGACGAATTTGGCGATGGTGGAGACGCGGTCGCCCTTGTCATAGTTGAGGTTGCCAGCGTCAACCGAGCCGCCCGTGCCGCCGGATTTGCCGAGCAGTGCACCGTTGGCGCCGCTGTACAGCGCTTTGTCCTGATTCTCCGCACGCCATTGCGAACCGACCGACAGCGTGGTGTTCCACTCCCCTTCCCAGCCGTTTTCCAACTGGAACGGCAGGGCCTGCACGGCCCCGGCCGACACGCAGGAAATGGCCACGGCCAACGGTTTCATCCAGGTACGAACGTTGCTGTTTTTATTGTGCATGCAGGTCTCCGCCATCGCCCTTACCGTGCGGGGCCGGACTTGACCCCATGGCTGAGCGTTCTTGTTTGTGTGCGCAAGCATGCAGAGAGGGCGTGCAGAATCATTTGTCCGTTCATGTCAGACTTTTGTCATTAGCCGTCAGCCAACGAATTAAACTGTTCGTCCATCACAAATGCAGAGACGATGGCGCTGCCCGCCCGCAGAGGTCGGGCATCGCCTGTTTCATGACACAAGAGCCTAAAAGCCGACCATGACTGCCCTGATCAAAACCTCTTCCCTGACCGGTTACCCCCAGCTCGTGCGAGAACTGGGCGGCAATCCCGATGACCTGCTGCGCCAGCTGCAGATCGATCCCAAGTCGCTCGACAACGGCTCGGCCGTGGTGCCGTACCGGGCGATGATCAACTTGCTGGAGCTGACTGCCGAACAGTTGCAATGCACTGATTTCGGCCTGCGTCTGGCCGAGCGGCAAAGCATCAATATCCTCGGCCCGTTGGCAGTGGTGGCGCAGAACGCGCGCAATGTCGGCGAAGCGCTGACGGAGATCGTGCGTTTCCTGCACATCTACAGCCCCGGCGTGCTGGTGCACCTGGACACCGAAATCGACCCGGTCCACCCCTACCTGATCTATGAAATGACCCTGCGGCCGCCACCGCGCCAGCGCCAGGTGATCGAGACGTCCCTGGGGGTCATGTTCAAAACCTTGCAGATGCTTTACGGCCCGGGATTCCGCCCGCACTCGGTGCTGTCGCGCACCGAAGCGCGGCTGCCACAGAGTCGCTATCAGCGCTTCTTCGGCGCCCGCACCTACTTCGGCCAGGCGCACAACGCCTTGGTGCTGCAGCCTGATTGCCTGAGCAAACCGATCGACCAGCACAACAGCCAATTGCACGACACCATGATGGAATACGTCAGCAACATGGGCGCGGCCAACCCGCTGGACATCGGCAAGCAGGTCGAGTCGTCGATTCGCCGGCTGTTGCCGACGCAACGCTGCGCCCTGCCGCTGATTGCCGAACAACTGGGCATGCGCGAACGCTCGCTGCAACGGCGGCTGGCCGACAACGATCTGGTGTTCGAAGACATGGTCGAGCGCGCACGTCAGGAACTTGCCGAGTTGTACCTGGCGGAAGCGAACATGCCGATGGCGCAGATTGCCGGCCTGCTGGGCTATGCCGAACAGAGTTCGTTCAACCGCGCCTGCAAACGCTGGTACGGCGTTCCGCCGCGCGTGCGCCGCACGCAATTGCGCGCCGACCCGTAAGCCGGCGCGCAAAGGCTTTCACGCGTAGGTGATGATGATTTTCGCGTGCTCATCCGGCTGCGCCAGATCGGCGAACGCACCGGCCACCTGATCCAGTCCGACGCGACCGGTGATCATCGGCGCGCCGTCGAGTTTGCCGTCAGCGAGCGCGTGCAAGGTGTGGGCGAACTCTTCCCCGGTGTAGCCGAAGGAAAAATGCACGTTCATTTCCTTGCCGATGCCGATCAAGGGTTCGATGCGGTCGCTCTCCATGCACACGCCGACGACGATCAGTCTTGAGCGCGGCGCAGCGTTCTGGATCACTTGCTGAATCAGTCCCGGCACGCCCACGCACTCGAACACCACGCACGGCTTGGGTTGTGGCCCCAAACCCAACAGCGCCATCGGCCCGGTGATGTCGTAACCCTCGGGCGCCGCGACTTGCAGCCACGACTGGTACGGCGACTGTTCAGCCGGATTGACCACCACGTCGGCGCCCATTTTCTCTGCGAGGGCGCGACGCCCGGCGGAGAAGTCGGAAGCCACCACCGGGCCGATACCGCGGGATTTCAGCACCGCGATCACGGCCAGGCCAATCGGCCCGCAACCGATCACCACCGGCACTTCGCTGCCATCCAGACGCGCACGATTGACGGCGTGAGCGGCCACGGTCAGCGGCTCGGTCAATGCCGCGATGTCCGCCGGCAGATCGCCTGGTACCGGCATCAACATCTGCTCGGCCAACACCATCTGCTCGCCGTAACCACCCGGATAACGGTTGGAAAAACCGATGTGATGGAAATGCTCCGGGGTAATCACGAACGGCAACGAACAGACGCGTGTGCCGACCTTGAGTTTCTTCTCGCTGCCCGGCCCGTGATCGAGAATCTCGGCACAGTATTCATGGCCGAACACCACATCCTGGCGATCATCGAAGGCAATCGGAATGTGCCCGCGCTTGAAGTTGGCCAGGACATGTTCGCAGTGATGGAACATGTGCAGATCCGAGCCGCAAATGCCACAAGCGAGGGTTTTGACCAGCACCTCACCCTGCCCCGGCGTGGGCGCTGTGATCGAGTCAACTTGCAATTGCTTGTCACGCATGACAACCGCTTTCATCAGAATTCTCCTTATCAGATTGCACCGCCGACGACTCGGCGGCGTGCAGGCATCAGCTCAACTGGCCGACTTCACGCAGCCACGCCTCGGAACGGCGCAAGCCTTCGTCGAGGCTGACCTTGGGCGCGTAACCCAGCAGACGGCGGGCCTTGTCGATGGAAATGCCGCCGGTGCGGGCGAACATGTACATGGTGTCCGGCGTGACTTCGTCGTTGCGGCGCAGCAGTTGATTGATCTGCCAGATCGCCCAGGTCAGCGTCACCGCCAGACCCAGCGGCAGGCTGCGCGGCGCACCGCTGCGACCGGCCCAACGCCAGTGATGGCTGAAGAATTCACGGCAACTGACCGACTCACTCGCACTGACGTGGAAGATCTGCCCGCTCGCCTGAGGCAAACCGGCGGCGAGCATCACGCCGTCGAGCAAGTCATCGATGTATACCGGGGTCCAGCGCCCCTTGCCGCCGTTGGGCAGAATCAGCGCGCCGGCCTTGGCCATCTTCAGCGGCTCGCTGAGCCAGGCACGGGAACCGGGGCCGTACACGTCACCGGGACGCACCACCGTGCAATCAATTTCACCCGCTGCATGCGCCGCCAACACCACGTGCTCGCTCGCACCTTTGGCCACGCCGTAGCGATAGTGATCACCGATGACCACGTCACTGCGCTCGTCGGCCTGCTCGGCGTATTCCCAGCCGAGGGCGGCAATCGAGGAAAACTGCACGAAGCGTTTGGCGCCGCTGGCGATGGCGACATCGAGGCAATTGCGCACGCCGCGAACCGAGACCTCGCGGTACTGCTGCCACGACGCCGCGAGGGACACCACCGCTGCGGTGTTGATGAACAACTCGCAGCCGCGAGCATGTTCGGCCCATTGCTGCGGGCGGGTCAGGTCACCGGCGACCACGCCGTTGGCAGCGTCCGCGCGCAGGTCCATGCCGCGCACTTCGACCCCGAGCGCCCGATAGCGACGCGCCAATGCCTGGCCGATAAAGCCGCTGGCACCAGTGATGAAAACCGAACGCGGCACGTCAGGCGTCTGCCCTTCGCTGCCGGTTGGCATGACAGGTTGGCTCATTGAGCACACTCCACAAATCCAGACGAATGGGCGGCCGCCGCAGCGCCCGCCGCGAGTGCTCAGCCGACGGTGTAATCGGCGTTGCCAGGGCGGATGTAACGCGCCGGGTCGAGGCCGCGCTCCTTCACCAGACGGTCGATGAGTTGCATGATGTCGGTCGCGTCCATGACGTTGACAAAGTTGCCGTCCTGGTCGAAGTTGATGTTGGCGCCGTGGACCACCATGAATGTGTCGGTGGGCTCGGTATTGTCTTGCGGCACCATGAACGTGTGGATCGAACCGCCCGGCTCGTACAGATAGCTACCGGCAGTCTGTGGCTGATCCGGGTATTCGACGTAGTGCCACCGCCCCGACATCGTGAACAGGTGCACCGGGCCGGTGTGGTAATGGCATGGCAGGCGCACGCCGGGCTGAAAGATCACGCGCAGCGTCCAGATACCGAGGTTCGGGTCCAGATACAGCGGCTGCACATCGACGCCGGGAAAGTACGGCGCCAGCGCATCTTTGTAGATCGGCAGGTCGTGGGTGTTGAGGGTCAGCAGTTCCTTGTGATCGAAGAACGGCACGGGCATTGGCATTATTGTTTTCCTCAGGCAGACGGTGGCAGGTAACGGTCATTACGTCTGCCCATACTGCGGTGGATACCGGCACAAGAATTGTCATTTGCCGCCACTCGTTTGGCATTTGCCGACAGCCAATCGACCGCGCTGACGTCGATTCATGCGCACCCACTGCAGAGGCGCAAATGGCGGATGCGGCTACGCTCATTCCATCCCCCACACGCCTGGAGTCGCCCCATGACCCGCCTGTTTTTTACCACCCTGACCTTGCTCGCCCTCAGCCTGCCGGCTCTCGCTGACGTCACGCCGTTCCCCGCGGCCTTCAAGACCCAGGACATCAAAGTCGAAGGCGCGACCATGCACGTGCGCGTCGGCGGCAAAGGCCCCGCCGTGGTGTTGTTGCATGGTTTTGGCGACACCGGCGACATGTGGGCGCCGCTGGCGGCGGATCTGGCGCGTGACCACACCGTGGTAGTGCCGGACTTGCGCGGCATGGGCCTGTCGTCGATTCCCGAGGGCGGTTACGACAAGAAGACTCAAGCGGCGGACATTCGCGGCGTGTTGAGCGCCCTGAAAATCGAACACTCAGTGGTGATCGGTCACGACATCGGCACCATGGTCGCCTTCGCCTACGCCGCGCGGTATCCGCAACTCACTGAGCGGCTGGTGGTGATGGACGCGCCGGTGCCCGGCATCACGCCGTGGAACGACATCGTCCGTTCGCCGATGCTCTGGCACTTCGACTTCGGCGGCGCCGACATGGAACGACTTGTAGCTGGGCGCGAGCGCGTCTACCTCGACCGCTTCTGGAACGAATTCGCCGGCACCCCCGCCAAAGTCGACGAAGGCACCCGCCAGCACTACGCCAAACTCTACGCCCGCCCCGGCGCCATGCACGCCGCGTTCGCGCAATTTCGCAGCATCCGTCAGGACGCCATCGACAACGCCCCGGTTCTGCAACAGAAACTGACCATGCCGGTGCTGGCCATCGGCGGCGAAAAATCCTTCGGCAACAACGAAGCCATCGTCATGCGCAACGCCGCCGACAACGTCACCGAAGTGGTCATCCCCGCCGCCGGCCACTGGCTGATGGAAGAAGCACCGACGCCGACCATCAAAGCCGTGCGCGACTTTATCGCCATGTGAGCAAATGACATTGCCTGAACCCGATGCATGCGTCAGGATTCGCCCCTTTTTGATGGCGCGGCCATGGACGCCTGCGTTTATGCCCTTCGATCGTTGATTTTTTACCTTTGCTTACTGAGTAACACACATGAATCGTCAGAAAAAACTGAAGCAGTTGTTCAAGGAAAAGGCCAAAAAGGCCAGCGCGAAATTGGCGCCGAAGAAGCCGAAATACATCAGTAAGGCTGAGCGGGCGAAGATGGAGGCTGAGGGGCAAGGGGTTGTGGAGTCGGGTGAGTCGGCTGAGAGCTGATCGGCGGACATCAGATTCCGCGGATCTTCCGCTCAGACCCTGGCAGCGAATCTGCCGCGATCCGCAAAAAAGGCGCCAATTGGCGCCTTAATGCTATCAAGCGATCTTGATCACAACCTTGCCCAATGCTCCCCTCGCGAGATGTTCGTAAGCTTCTCGTGCCTTCTCGAACGGATAGACCGTATCGATCACAGGACGGATCTGGTGTTGGTTGAGGAAAGCGTTCATCCGGTCGAATGATGAGCGTGGCGCCACGGCGATCCCGCGAATGGTCGTCTGACGGAAAATCAGAGGCATCAGATTCAGTTCGACGGTTTGCCCGGTCAGAAAGCCAATCTGCGCAATACGCCCCGATGCCTTGGTGGCTGCAACCGATTGATTGATACCGCTGCCGCCGGCCACATCAAGTAGCAAGTCCACGCCCTTGCCGTCGGTCAGTTTCAGGACTTCGTCCGCCCATTGCGGTGTCGTTCTGTAGTTGATGCCCGCCACCGCTCCCAGTCCCTTCACGGTTTGCAGATTCTGGTCGCTGCTTGACGTTGCGATGACCTTCGCGCCAAGCGCTGTCGCAATTTGCACAGCAAATATCGATACGCCGCCGGTGCCTTGAACCAATACGGTCTGCCCTGGCTGGATCTGTCCAAAGTCCACCAACGAATACCAAGCTGTGAGCGCCGCAATAGGCAGTGTGGCCGCCTCCTCGTCGCTCATGTTGTCGGGGGCACCGACGGCGCTGTCTTCATGGATGATCATGTATTCGGCCAAGCCGCCGGGCAACGGCGAACCGAAGCAGTAATCGGGTTCGTTCGGTCCGGTTTCGCCATCCAGCCAGCGAGAGTAAAGATGCGAGTTGACGCGATCACCCACCTTGAAACGCGTCACGTCGTCACCGACCGCGACAACCGTGCCGGCGGCATCGCTGACCGGGATCAGGGGTTTGGGCACCATGTGCGGCTCATAAATGCCATCCACGATTGCCTTGTCGCGAAAATTGAGCGAGACCGCACCGACCTTGACCAGCAACTCGCCAGCCTCTGGCTGCGGGGTCGCGACCTCCCCCAACTGCAGATTTTCGAGTCCGAAATCTTTCAATAACCAAGCTTTCATTGTGAGTCTCCAAATACACGTCATGGGCCGAGAACCAGAGCCGGTTCTGCCTTGGGTGTGCATTTTTCGCTTTTGGCTGTGCGCAATAAATGCGTGGAAACAGACAGGATTGTTCTATCCTTGGGCAACAATCATGTGCGAGTCAGACGGGTTCATAGCGTTATGGAATTGCTTCAATCGATGCGCCTGTTCGCCAGGCTTGCCGAACTCGGCAGCTTTACCAAAGCCGCCGAATCGCTGGACATCGGGCGGCCTCAAGTCACTCGGTATATCCAGGAGCTGGAGACGTCACTAGGCGTGCGCCTGTTCCAGCGCACCACGAGAAAAGTGGCACTCACCGCCGAGGGCGAGCGGTTTTATGAACGCGTCCAGGAAATTCTGGCGGATATTTCTGCTGCGACCACCATGTTTGATCGATCCGGAGCAACGCTCGCAGGGCGACTTCGCGTCGACATCCCGACGGCGTTCGCGCAATTGAAATTCATCAAAAGCCTGAAAGAATTTACCGCAGCCTATCCGGGTATCAACGTGGTTCTGGGAGTGACTGACCGCGCCGTCGACCTGATCGGAGAAGGTATCGACTGTGCATTGCGTATCGGCGATTTACCGGACTCGTCCTTGATCGCGCGCCCTATCGCAATGGCGACCATGGTGACGTGTGCCGCACCCGCGTATCTGCACGAGCATGGCGAACCCGAAACACTCGACGATCTGGCCTCCCATCGAGGCGTCACCTTCTTGTCCGGACAGAGCAACAGAGCATTGCCCTGGCATTTCACGGTAAAGGGTCAGGATCGGGTTTTCGTGAGCAACACCGGCATCACCGTCAACGAGTCGAACGCGTACGTTCAGTGCGGCGTGTCCGGCTTCGGAATCATCCAGGCACCCGGGATTGCCGTGGCGGAGCATCTCGACAGTGGCGATCTGGTGGAAATTCTAAAGCGCTACCGCCCAGCTCCGCGCCCCGTGACGCTGCTGTACCCCAGTCGCACGCACCTGGCGCCACAGGTTCAGGTGTTTATTGAATGGTTGCAGGAGCGTTTTCCGCGGCTTCATTCTGAGTGGTTGGAATTTTAGGGTTGGTTTCGGGGGGCTGCTGTGAAGGCTGGGTCCAAATGGGGGGCTTGTGAGGGGCTGCTATCGGCCAATAGCTGCCAGTCACAGAAGGTTGCTTACGACCCAAAGCGAACGGTCGCGACAGGGAGAACTTGGCCGAATGACACGGATGGCGGTGGATGCCTGGCGCCAGAAGCAACGTTTTAGTCCGAACATCGTGCTGGAAGCTAACTCGATTGCCATCTTGAACAATGTACTCAAGCAATGTCGCTTGGCGACTATCCTTCTCGACGCGATAGTGCGTGAGCAAGCTGGATTACGTGAGCTTCGGACAATCCTATCGTTGCCTGGTCGCACAGTGGTGCTGTATCGCCGAAACAATGGGTATCACAGCGTGGCCGCTGACGCGTTTGCGAAACTCGTAAGCGTTCTGAGAACCCGCGTGTGCCTTATTGCCTGGGCGAAAATCGTTGGAAGCGGGTCGATTGCATCGCGCCCGCTGTAGCCCAAAAAACACATCTGTTTCGACATATGAATAGCCCTGTCAAAGGGATCAGGTAGTCAGGCCAGGCATTATGCCGCCGGAAATAGCGGGAATCCGGTTCCGGAGAACGCTTCGGTGTCGAGCCAGAGGTACTGAAAGGATCTGCTCTTGAAAACCCAATCGTCTCCCGAGCGTTGCAGCACATCGAACGCAATGCAGTGATTGCGGTAGTACTTCTCGCCTGGGCCGCGTGCAGATTCATGCACGAATGTGCGGGTAGTTGCCTGATCACCGTCGATAACAATCACCCCCGGCAGTGCGAATTGGACGAAGAACTCCTTGCCTGCGCGCAGTTTGTGAAGCAGCGCCACGTTGTTGTCTGGGCCTTTGGAGTACTGGCCGTGAGGGGCTTGACCAATGATGAATTCGCCATCATCTGCCCAAACCGAGTAAAACATTGCGAGGTCTGCGCGAGTCGCGCTGTCGGCGAAACGTGCAATGGTGTTCCGGATGGACGCCTCGTCCATGAATTGCTGCAAGCGAGAAGGTTGGTCTGACATCATCGGCCCTCTAAGCCAGGGTTATATTGGATGCCTCCACTTTCGCGAACATCCGGCCCGACCACATCCTCGATAGTGCTAAAGCCTTGCCTGATCCTACCAACTGTTTTAGTTTGAGAAACCACTGGCCTGTCGCGAGTGCGACCAGGATCGATAGCCATCATGCTGGAACATCTTCTCGCAATAGTGAGCCGACATCGCGGTTGCGCCGATCTATCAAACACTCTTCCCCGACTGACAATCAGATCCACAGATGCTCCGGTTCCTCCGACCCCGGCTCTATTTGCGCCGAAGTTCTATCTGCTGCTGCAAGGCGCCAAGCGGATGAACATTGCCGATAGCACGTTTGACTGCCATCCGGGCACCTGTGCAGTGGCATCGGTCGGGTTACCGTTCGTGAGTGAAGTGGTAGAGGCGAGCCCGGAAAAACCTTATATCAGTGTCGAATTAATGCTCGATGCAGGGATCGTCGCTGGCTTGCTTCTCGATATGAGCAAGTCCACCCAACCGTATCCGCAGGCGGGCGCTATCTCTATCGCCCAAGCCGATAGCAGTTTTGTCGAGCCGTTGGTTCGCTTCATCGGTCTGCTTGACACGCCAGCAGAGGTTAAGGTGCTTGGCTCCCAGTTCGAGCGCGAGTTCTACTACCGCCTATTGTTAAGTCCGCTAGGCTCCAGGCTCTGCCAAATTGGAATGCACAACACCCGGTTCGGACAAATCAAAATCGCGGCAGACTGGATCAGCGCGAACGCCGATAAGCCGATGAGTGTGCATTGGCTTGCCGCTCATGTCGGTATGAGCGTCACGTCGTTCCACCGACATTTCAAGGCGGTTACTGCACATAGTCCGCTCGCTTACCAGCGACAACTTAGGCTACTCGCTGCTCGACGGCTGCTCGCATCCGGAGCATCAAATGTTACAGGTGTCGCATTTGAGACCGGATACGCCAGCCCCTCTCAGTTCAGTCGAGAATACAAGAAGGCTTTCGGCGTAGCGCCGAACCGCGACGCTTTATCACTGCGCCGCTGATTTGAGCTTTTTCAATCGGATCAGGCTCGAATTGCGCGTGAGTCTCTATGCGTCAGGCGGCTGGAAAGCTTGAAGCGCATTTAAAGTCAATGTGTTTGGGTTGTTGACGAAGGCCCGGCGCAATGCCGGGTTTTGGCTTTCAGCGCAGTTGCTGTTTGTACTACCCAATGGGGTTCTTAGTCTATGTGATGCGATGGTGGAGGGTCCGCTTCTGGCCGATAGCAGCCATTGGCCCGGACCTTTCCCGAGCCACTTTGGCGGATATGGAGATACCGCCAGTCATAGATTTTGACCGCCCGCGTTTCCCACCCCCTGTCCAACACAAGACTATCCGGGAATCCGCCCCTTTCAACACCCCCCGTTTAAAAGACACCCCCTGTTACTGCACCCACCCTACAACACCTTGCGCCGTTGCCTACGCGTGCGCCAGAATCCGCCGGCTTACACGGCTGTGGGGCGGGCGTTATCGTTGGCTGGTCACTGAGAAACAGTGATCGGGTTTGGTAGCCCGTCTCTAAGCGTAATGCGACACCGTACACAGTCCCTTTTTCTGGGGCTCAGTTTATGGTGGCCATGCGTGGGGCTCTTTCGAGAGCGCCGGGTTTTCCCGCTTAGACCGGTCTACCAACCTGCGTATGGCCGCCACCCTCGTTTGGTAGCGAGTGTGATGGCTCCTTATTTTCTAAGTGGGAGTTTCATCCATGTTCAAAGCCACACCAAATCCTCCAGAAACCGATCCAATCCCGTACGACGCCGCGCTCGAACCTCAGAACATCAAAGAAGCGACCGACCGGGCGATCCATTTCTATCTAAACCCGCGCACTCCAAAGACCTCAATCCCATCCCGCAAAACCGGCAAGATCTACGTCATCGACCCCACCGTCGACGATGAGACCCTGCTCGTCGAGGCGTGCGAATCGCTGTCCACGGCCGGTGATATGGCGCGTGATTTTGCTGATTCCATGGACGGTTCGCAGCGTCGGGCGATGCTGGTGTTGCAGCAGGTGATCATGCTCAGTGAGCTGGCGGTCAATCGCGTGTTGGACAACTACCGCGTGCCGCACTAGTCGTCTGGTTGATGTGCGAGGGGCGTGCGCCCCTCGCTGCACACGGGCCGTTCGCGGTCGCGATGTTTCACTTTCTGGAGTCTCAGTCGATGTCCAAGACCCCACCGCTTGCACCGGATTGCGATCCGGCCTCGCCTTACGAATCGTTCAATTCACGAAAGCTCCACGATGCCGCCGAGCGTGCGCTCGATCATTATCTTTTGCCGGCGGCGATCATGGCTGCGCCCTACTCGCCCAACAGTCTGTTTATGGTCAATCCGCAAAGCGACACCGAATCCTTGCTGGCGAATGCCTGCGAGTCTTTGGCGTCGGCGACGGTGATGCTCGGTGATTTTGCCGGGACGTTGCAGGGGCCGAACCGCAATACGCTGTTGGGCATCGCCCAGGTGGTGATGCTGGGGGAGTTGGCGGTGAATCAGGCGCTGGATAACGTGGTGCCGAAGGAGTAAGCAACCGCCCTCGCCCAGCAAGTGCCATGCATTCTGCTGGCGAGGGCTACGTTTTCTGCGTTTCGCTGCACTGAGGGACGGGTCATCGACTTTTGAGCAGGGCGCGGGTTTGGGAGAACGGCGGCTTCTGGCCAAACGCAGCCGTTCGACACTCTAGCGTTGCATAGGCTGAAGCGGCCCGACGAACATCACCTTTAGCCGATCCTTTCCGATGACACGGGCCAACTCTGCGATAACGCAATACATGAATATCAGCGTGACGAGCAGTATCTGCACCGCCCAAAATCGCGGCCAGTTCATCGAAGCCCACAGCAAAGAGTTCGCGTCCATGAGGTTCGGCGCTTCTTTCCAGAAATCGTAAAGCCGCTCCAGATAGTGGACGGTCAGCGCCACCAGCGCATACATGAGCGTTTTCCAGATGACGTTCCAGATCAGCGGCTTATTGGGAAAACGGTTGATGAACGGCAGCATATCCGCGACCAACACGGACTTTCCAAGAATGAGAGAGGCAATCAGCACCGAGGCTGACACCGGAAGATCGAGCCCCGAACCTTTGATCATGAGTGAACGAATCAACGCGACTATGTGCAAAATCACGAAAAAAAACACGGTGGGTGGCAGCACTTTCATGAATTCATGTTTGACCTTAATCATCACCGCGTTCATTTCGGCGTCCTTTAGAAGGTAAGAAATCCGCTTTGCACCAAGACCAAAAGTGTTCAAGCATTCAGGGTGTACTGCTTTTTTACCGTGCCTTCAGAACCGCCACGTCGCACCACTGATGATGTGCAACGCGGCGCTCTTGTGGATGCCCGATAAGGTTGTGCCCGAACGTGCAGCGCTATTTCTTCAACTGCTCATAAGACTTGACCATGTCCCGTGCCCAGACATCGAGCACCGCTTTGAAATCATTGGCCTCCAGGACTTGCGCGGAGTTGTCGAGGTCAGCACCGGCGCCCTTGCGCACCACTTCGGCGACCAGCTTGTTGTCACTTCCATCGAGAAACGCGGCTTCGGTCGCCAGGCTGGTGTCCTGATCACGAATGCCGGTGGCGGCACTGACACCAGCGGCGACCAAGGCAATCGGGATGACTTCATACGGACGCAACCCCTTGGTCTTGGCACTGGCTGCGGTGATTGCCGGCCGTACCACCAGCACGCCCGGCCCTGGGCCGCTGGCGAGCGGAAGCGCGCTGGAAAAGGCATTTTTCAAGGTCTGATCGTAGTACTGAGTGATGCCATTGAGGGTCTTTTGCGGAATTTTTGCGGTAGGTTGCGGCTTGGGAAAGAGCTGACTGGGTTCGACGTAAACGCTGGTGAATTTGCTGACATCGACCTTCGGATCAATCCAGCGCATGACAGCGGCACCGGAAGGCGATTTCTCCTCCTTCAGGACGCTGTAGTCGCCGAGAAATCCGGAGTACTGCTCGGGGTCAACGTACTTGCTGGCACAGCCGGAAAGGGCCAACGACAGCACACACAACGGTACAGCGAGTGCCTTGAATTGCATGAGAACGCTCCATTGTCGACATACGGGTGTGAAGCGGGTCTGCGGCGGCGTTTTGAACCGCTACCGCAGACCGACATCGACTGACTCGGTCGTTACGGCGTGACGATGTTGAACCAGAAATCGAAGTCATCCATGTACGACACCAACTCTTCGAGCTTGCCCTGCGTGCCGTCGACTTTGATATCACCCTTGTCCAAGGCGTCCTTCAACGTGGTTTCTTTCAGCACGATTTTATTCAGGGTGTCGCGGGTCAGGGTCACTTTGGCATCAGCATCTTTGGCTGCAACGCCTTCAGTGTGGTTAAGCACGCCGTTCTCCATTTCCACCGAGTAGTTTTGCTTCAAGTCAGTGAAATCAAAGTTGAGCGACAAACGCTTGCCATCCGCTTTCGGGCCATTGAGGCGCATGGCCAGGAAATCGAAGAACAGATCGAGATCCATCGCGCGCACGGTGTCCGGACTGGCGGTGTCCGGCGTCGGCAGTTTCCTTACGCCATCGCGCAGTTCCTGTGCACCGGTGAGGTAGAAATTGCGCCATGGGCCGCTTTCGGCCTGGTAACCCAGTTGCTCAAGCGCATCGGCTTGCAGGTTTTTCGCCGCTTGGTTGCTCGGGTTGGCAAACACCACATGATTGACCACTTCGGCGACCCAGCGGAATTCGCCTTTATCCATGTACTCCTTGGCTTTCTTGAGTACGGCGTCTTCGCCACCCATCATTTCCACGTAATGCTTGGCGCCCTCCTCCGGCGGCAATTCATTCAACGTGGCCGGGTTGCCGGTAAACCAGCCCAGGTACAGCACATAGGTGGCTTTGACGTTGTGGTTCACCGAACCGTAATAACCACGGTTGGAAAACTTGTTGGCGATCGCTTTGGGCAGTTTGAACTGCTCGGCGATCTCCACCATCGTGTAACCCTTGTTGATCATGCGCAGGGTTTCATCGTTGATGTAGCGGTACATGTCGCGCTGGGAAGACAATTGCTCACGCACTTCCTTGTTGCCCCACACCGGCCAGTGGTGCATGGCGTACATCACCTGGACATCGTCACCCCACAATTTCAGCGCTTCGTTGAGGTACTTGGACCATGGCAGCGGTTCGCGGATTTTCGCGCCGCGCAGCGAGTAGGTGTTGTGCAGGGTATGGGTGGAATCCTCGGCGGTGTTGAGCGCCTTTTTCTCCTTGATGTAATAGAGCATTTCCGCCGGTGCCTCACTGCCGGGCGCATACAGGAATTGGTACGTCAGACCGTCGATGACGTGGGTTTCACCGGTGGTCTTGATGATGTCGGTCGGCGGTATCAGTGTCACGGTGCCGGCCGATGTGGTGGTGCCCAGGCCTGCGCCGAGCTGACCGGTCGCCGAAGGGGGTAGCAGGTTGCCGTACATGTAGCTGGCCCGGCGACTCATGGCGGTGCCGGCCATGACGTTTTCGGCCACTGCGTGTTCGACGAAGCCCAGTGGGGCGTAAACCTTGACCTTTCCGGCCTTCACATCGTCTTCGTTGATCACCCCCCGTACGCCGCCATAGTGATCGACGTGGCTGTGGGTATAGATCACCGCGACCACGGGTTTCTTTGGCCGGTGCTGATAGTAAAGATCGAGGGCTGCCTTGGCGGTTTCGGTGGAAATCAACGGGTCAAAGATGGTGATGCCGTCCTTCCCCTCAACGATGGTCATGTTCGAAAGATCGTAGTTACGCACCTGATAGATGCCATCGGTGACTTCGAACAAGCCAGAAATATTGATCAGCTGAGACTGACGCCACAGGCTGGGGTTGGTGGTGTCCGGTGCAGCCTCACCTTCCTTGATAAAGGCATACTTGGCGGGGTCCCAAATGACATTGCCCGAACCGCCTTTGATGACTGTCGATGGCAACGGCGCAATAAAGCCTTTGTGCGCCAGTTCAAACGAGGTCTTGTCGTTGAACGGCAGCTCATTGAGCAACGCATTGTTCGCCGCCTTGGTGGCTTCCGACGCAGGCTTTGGCTTTTCCGCGTCAGCCGCGAAGGCTTGTGACGCCAATCCAATAGCTGCCACCAACGAAAAAGCGGCGCCAGCCAATTTCAAGGAACGCCATTCCCCTCCGGACTGACGTTGCACTGTCGAGTGAGTTTCCCAGACCATCTTCTACGCTCCTTCATAGTAGGAATGCGCTAAGCCTAAAGCGCAAAGAACAAGCCCGTTTGAAGGTAGTAGGAATTCGCAACTGGCTAGAAAAAAGCTCGATGATTTTCAGAAATCAAGTGAAACAAATTTTATCGTTGGTAGTAAAACCCTCAGGGGTTACAGGTGAAACGGTTTCAGACCAAACGTTGAAAAAATCCAAAAAACCTACAAATATCAGTCAGTTGCGAATGATCTTTACCTATCAAAAGAAGTTGGCGCACATTGGCGGTTAATCGATAACTGCAGTGCCGGCGATAACCTGTACAGGCGGTCGTGAGGCGACGAGCGGTAATTTTACTGAAGAAGGTCATCACCATCGCGACGGTCGCAAATGGCCATACAGACGAGATTTTAACACCAAGCTGCGAGCGCTATCGTTTGTCGGTTACTGAGAAACAGTGATCGGGTTTGATAGTCCGTTGCCGGGTTGATGAGCGAGGGCCACGTTTTCCACGTTCAGACGCACTGATGAACAGCGCTCATGAGCCC
Organism: Pseudomonas sp. PB106; assembly: GCF_009764645.1. Taxonomy (GTDB): domain Bacteria; phylum Pseudomonadota; class Gammaproteobacteria; order Pseudomonadales; family Pseudomonadaceae; genus Aquipseudomonas. The sequence goes on along the minus strand of NZ_RWIM01000078.1, from coordinate 36,307 downwards.
TTGCCGATTTACCCGTCTAGTGCTCAGTGGTCATCGCGCTTACCGTTCCCCAACGCAATCTTGGGAGAACGAAATGCACAAGCGCACACTCGGCAACAGCTCACTTGAAGTATCGGCACTCGGTTTCGGCTGCATGGGTTTGAGCCATGGTTACGGCCCGGCGACGGACACTGCGCAAGCGATCGCGCTGATTCGTTCGGCGGTCGATCGCGGCGTGACTTTTTTCGACACCGCCGAGGTCTACGGCCCTTACTTGAACGAGCAAGTGGTGGGCGAAGCATTGGCACCGGTGCGCGATCAGGTGGTGATCGCCACCAAGTTCGGCTTCACCTTCGGCGACGACAATAAACAGCAGATTCTCAACAGCCGCCCGGAGCACATTCGGGTTGCTGTCGAGGGTTCGTTGCGTCGACTGAAAACCGATTACATCGATCTGCTGTATCAGCACCGCGTCGATCCGGACGTGCCCATCGAAGACGTCGCCGGGGCGGTGAAAGATCTGATCAGCGAAGGCAAGGTCAAGCACTTCGGCCTGTCGGAGGCTGGCGCGCAAACCATTCGCCGTGCGCATGCGGTGCAGCCGGTCACGGCGCTGCAAAGCGAATACTCGCTGTGGTGGCGCGAGCCCGAGCAGGAAATCCTGCCGACACTTTGGGAGCTGGGCATCGGCTTCGTGCCGTTCAGCCCATTGGGCAAAGGCTTTCTCACCGGCACGGTGTCGGCCGACGCCACTTACGGCAGCGACGATTTCCGCAGCATCGTCCCGCGTTTCAGCCAGTCGGCGCTGCAGGCCAATCAGGGCCTGGTAGTGCTGATCCGGCAGATCGCCGCGCAGAAACAAGCGACACCGGCACAGATCGCGCTGGCCTGGCTGCTCGCGCAGGCACCGTGGATCGTGCCGATTCCGGGCACGACCAAACTGCATCGCCTGGAAGAAAACCTCGGCGGCGCGGACATCACCCTCGACGCCGCCGAACTCCAGGCGATTGATGCTGCACTGGCGCAGACCCGCATCGAAGGCGAGCGCTATCCCGAGGCCCTCAAGGCGCGCGTCGGCCGATGAGCAACGATCACGATCCGCTGCGGCGTACGGTGATCGCCGCCCTGGCGAGCGCCCCGCTGCTGTCGCTCGCCGACACGCAAGGCGCCCGTGAAACCCCGCGTTCGGGCTCGCGGATTCTGGTCGCGTATTTCTCGCGCTCGGGCAACACCCGCGTGGTCGCTGGGCTGATCCAGCGTGGACTGGGTGCCGATCTGTTCGAGATTCGCCCGGCCCACCCTTACCCCGAGGACTATCTGCAAACCGTGGAACAGGCGCGCCAGGAGCGTGACAGCGGCTTCGAACCCGAGCTGCAAAACAAGGTTCACGCCCTTGGCGACTACGACACGATCTATCTCGGCTTTCCGATCTGGGGTGAAACCGCGCCGCCGATCGTACGCGCCTTCCTCAGCGCCCACGACTTGACCGGCAAGACCCTCATCCCCTTTAACACTCACGGCGGTTATGGCTTGGGCAACAGCCGCAGCGTGCTCCTCAAGCACGCGCCGAAGACCAGAGTGCTGGAAGGTTTTGTGATGGAGGGTGAGCAGGAGCGCAAGACCATGGAACGCGTGAACGGCTGGTTGAGTGATCAACCTGCCACATGATTGATCACTCGCTTTGCCACCGCGACTTCCTCTGCGGGGCAGCCCGCAACGCGGGATCCTGAAGCCTCAAGCCCCGTATCTTCGGCTCGGCGTGCAGTTTTCACAAAGCACTCAATCCTGGACTCATGAGCTCAGCTCAAGAGTCCATGCGCAATTTTGGTCTTAATCACTGCAACCATCCTCCGTACGATCCAGCGATACCGCAGTGACCCGCAATGGATGGAGCCTTTCACGATGACCACTGTCGCCCGCAACACCACTGCCCTCCCCACCGTCATGGCGCTCTGCCTGAGCGTTGGCGCGATGTTCAGTGTTCCCACTCAAGCAACCGAGGCATCAAAAACCATGACCAGCACCCCCGACCGCGCTGAATCACTGTCGAGCCAGCAACTGGCGATTCCCCTGATCGCAGCATTCATGGCGACCAGCGACATACCCAAGCTCAACGCCGCGCTGAATCAGGGACTCGACGCTGGACTGACTGTCAGCGAAACCCGCGAAGTACTGGTGCAGCTCTACGCCTATGTCGGCTTCCCGCGCAGCCTCAATGCCTTGAATGAATTGATGACCGTCGTGCAGGCGCGCAAACAGCGCGGCATTGAAGATGCGCCGGGGCGTGAGCCAAACCGGGCGATTCCGGTCGGTGATGAGCTGCTGGCCGCCGGCACGGCCAATCAAACGAAAATTTCCGGTGGTCCGGTCAAAGGCCCGGTGTTCGAGTTCGCCCCAGTGATCAACCAGTTCCTGCAAACCCATTTGTTCGGTGACATTTTCGAACGCGACAACCTCGACTGGCAAAGCCGCGAACTGGCGACTGTCGGCGCGCTGGCGGCAACGCCTGGCGTGGAGTCGCAGTTGCGCTCACATATGGCGGCGAGCCTGCGCGTCGGGCTGAGCGCGGCGCAGTTGCGTCAGGTGATCGAACTGCTGAAACAACATGGCGATGCCCAGACTGCCGAGCGTGCTCATGCGGCGCTGACTCAAGCACTCGCGGCTTCGGTGAAGTGACAGACATTCGCGAGAACCTTGCCGAACTGAGAGTCGCGGAACCGTGCGCAACCTGCTTCATGGATCAATCCCGCGTCCCTCATGAGAGGTTCTCATCAATGTCCCGCGCCAATCTCAACGACCTGCAAGCCTTCGTGGTCATCACCCGCGAAGGCAGTTTTACCCGTGTCGCCGCGCAATTGGGCGTTTCGCAGTCAGCGCTGAGCCACACTCTGCGGGCACTGGAAACCCGGCTGGGCGTGCGCCTGCTGACGCGAACTACGCGCAGCGTCTCGCCGACCGAGGCGGGTCAGCGGCTGTACCAATCGATGGCACCGCGCTTCGATGAGATCGAACTGGAACTGGCCGCCGTCAGCGAATTTCGCGACACCCCGGCCGGCAATGTGCGGATTCAGGCGTCGGAACACGCGGCGAACAATATTCTCTGGCCGAAGCTGCTGAAGGTGCTGCCCGACTACCCGGACATCAAGGTCGAAATCACCGTCGATTACGCCCTCGCCGACATCGTCGCGCAGCGCTATGACGCGGGTGTTCGACTGGGGGATCAGGTGGCCAAGGACATGATCGCCGTGCCGATCGGGCCATCGCTGCGCATTGCCGTTGTCGGCTCGCCGGAATATTTCAAACAGCGGCCTTACCCGATGGAACCGGGAGATCTGGCGGCGCACAACTGCATCAACTTGCGCCTGCCGACTCACGGCAGCCTGATGCAATGGGATTTCGAAAAGGATGGCCACGAACTCAAGGCTCGCGTCGAAGGCCAATGGACATTCAACAGCAGCGTGCCGATTTTGCGTGCGGCGCTGGCGGGATGCGGTCTGGGCTTTCTGCCTGAAGACATGGTGGCCAAGGACCTCGCTGAGGGCCGTCTGGTGCGGGTCATGGAGGATTGGTGCCAGCCGTTTGCTGGCTACCATCTCTATTACCCGAATCGCCGCGAGCATTCGTCAGCCTTCGGCGTGGTGGTCGACGCTTTGATCTACAAAGGTTGAACTCAGTTGCTCAGGCGCACGGGCAGCTAGATGCTTCTTGTCTTCTGCCGGTTTTACGCTGCAAACGATAGAACCCCGCAGTACATCGCGGTGTTGCAAACAATTAACTGAGCGAGGATGAAACCGAGGCCGGCGCCCAGAAAACCAAGCGCCGCAACCACCCAAGGCAAGCTCGCATGGATACTGCCCCTCAACAACCAGGCCGCGACCCCTGCACCGAGGAACATGCCGGGAACCGAAAAAACATGGCCCAACCCAACGAGTCCGCCCTCTCGCCCTGCGCGGGTGATGATGGCCATGTAGACCAAAAGCGTCACCATCACGGCGGCCGTCGTACCGGTCAGAAACAGTGCGCGCGCACGTAGCATCAGGCCCGGAAGCAACAGGATCACCGACACGCCGATGATGTACCAAGGCCCTAGATAGAGGGTGTTGCCAGCAATGGATGCGTAAACGAGAACCAGCGCGACCAAAAACGTCGAACAGACCAAATCGTCCCTGATCCTCATGTGAACTCCCATTCATCGCTGATCTGCAAGTGATCAACAGATTAGCTGATGGTCGGGTGGCCTGATGATCGTCATTGCGTTGGTGTTGTTGATTGAGCAGTGCCGTGCATGACCCATGCTGGTGTAGTGCGGAACCGACGCCACATCGCGCATATTTTTTATGCCTTTCAAGCATCGCCCACGCAGCCGTTGATCCATCGGCCATATGCCTCAAGCGAATAAACAGCGTCGTTTTAAGTATTTTATTTCTGCATCAACACGCCGCTATATCTGCGCCTTCGATCCGGCACCTCGCCGGCCTTTGCAGGAGCAGACGTGTGATTCGAATGACTTCTTTTCCCCTCTCGCGAGCAGCGCTTACCCTCGCTGCACTGTTGGTTTCCAGCGTGGCATTGGCCGATACGGTCAAAGAAATTCGCATCGCGGTGCCGGACATCAGCGCCGGCCCGACGCCCAGTGGTGCCGGCATCGTCGATGTGTTGCGCGACCGCCAGACCTTGGAAAAAGAGTTCGAGAAAGACGGGATCAAAATTCGTTGGGACTTCTTCAAAGGCGCGGGGCCGGCTATCAATGAAGCCCTGGCCAACAATCAGGAAGACTTCGCGTACCTCGGCGATCTGCCGGCGATCATCGGCAAGGCCGGCGGTCTCGACACGCGCTTGCTGAGTGCGACTGCTCGAGACGTCAAACTGTATCTGGCGGTGCAGCCGGGTTCGGGCATCACCACCCTCGAAGCCTTGAAGGGCAAGCGCGTGGCGATTTTTCGCGGCACTGCCACGCAACTTTCCTTTGCTTCGGCGCTGGCCCATCAAGGCCTGAAAGAGAGCGACTACAAAGTGGTCAACCTCGACTACAACGCGGCCAACGCAGCGCTGGCGGCCAAGCAGATTGACGCGACGTGGTCCGGCGCCGGGGTGATTGCGCTCAAGGCGCGCGGCCTCGCCGAGCTGCCACTGACCACCGTTGACCTCGATGGCGCCGGCAGCATGCAGGGTGTGTTGCTGGGCCGTGGCGCCTTCGTCGACGCACACCCGGAGCTGGTCGCACGCCTGATCAAAGCACAGCAGCCGGCGATAACTTGGTTGCGCAACGACGAGCACAAACAGGACTACATCAACCTGGTCTCGAAGCTCGCCAGCTACCCGGCGGACATCCTCACCACGGACGCGAAAGATCAGTCGCTGGTGAAGATTTTCGCCCCGCAACTCGATGCGCCGTTCCTCGACAACTTGCAGCGCAGCGTGGATCTGGCGCTAGACGCTAAGCTCATCCGCAAAGGTTTCGAGGTCAAGACCTGGGCTGAACCGCGCTTCATCGATGCCGCCCTGCAACAGACCGACACCGCCGCTCAAACCCCACAAGTCAGCCTCTAATAACAAGGATTCGCCATGACCACGCTGTTCATTTTTCCCGGTGCCTGCTCGTTCGCTGCCCATGTCGTGATTCACGAATTGCAACTGCCCATCAGCGTCGAGCCCGTGACGCTGGGCGACCCGAACGCGCCGTATCGCCAGATCAACCCGACAGGTCGCGTGCCGGCGTTGTTGCTGGATGACCAGACCCTGCTGACCGAAAACACCGCGATCCTGCCGTACCTCGCCGACCTCAAACCCGGCACGCCGTTGTTCGCACCGGCGGGTTCGGTCGAGCGAGCGCAGATTCAAGGCTGGCTCGGTTACGTCGCCACCGAGGTGCACGTCGGCGCCTTTCGCCCGATCAATCGGCCCGAGCGTTACAGCGCCGATGAAGCGGCATTCCCCGGTATTCGTCAGCGCGCTCTGGAGCAGCTGGCGAACGCGCTGAAACCAATCGAAGCGCGTCTGACCCAAAGCGATTATCTGGTGGGCAATCGCCTGACGCTGGCGGACATCTACCTCGGCGTGTTCCTCGGCTGGAGCGCCCGCGTCGGTGTGCTGGGTGACTTCCCGGCGCTGCAAGCCGCGCTCGCACGCTTCCGAGCGCGTGAATCCGTGGTGCACACCGCCAGCGCCGAAGGCCTTGCCTGAGTCACACCGAGGATCGATCAACGAGCACGCCGGAGAAACAGCATGCCAAGCACCGACACCATTGCCACCTGGGCTCAAGTCATCGCCCGCACGCTGGAAGCGCAGGGCATCGACGCGTCCCCGCTGCTGCGCGAGGCCGGTATCGATCGGTGTCATTTGCACGACCCTGATCAGCGCATCGCCCTCTCCGCGATGAGTACGCTGTGGCGGGCGGCGCGGCGCATCAGTGCCGACGAGTGCTTCGGCCTGCACGTGGCGCAGTACAGTTATCCGACGGATTTTCATGGGTTGTTTTTCGCCGCGCAGAGCAGCTCGACGGTGATCGAAGCGTTGCAGCGTGGCGTGCGTTACGCCCCGGTGATTACCACGTCGGCGGCGCTGCGTCTGGTGCGCGGGCGGCACACCACGCGGATGGTTTACGGCGTGGCCGACGGCGCCGAGGTGGAGCAGATCGCCACCGAAGCGTCGATTGCCTGTGCGGTGCGTTTCACCCGGCAGACCTGGGTCGATTTGCCGATCGTCCACGGCGTGCGCCTGGCCCGCCCGGCCCCGCAGGATCCGATGCGCTGGACACGTTTGCTCGGTTGCCCGATTCACTTCGACGCTGGCGAAAACGCCATCGAATACAGCAACCGCTGGCTGCATGCACCACTGACCACGGCCAATCACGCCGTGGCCCAAGGCCTCGACAGCGTGCTCAACGATTACCTCGAACGCCAGCGGCGCCTGAACTTGCCGCAACGGGTTCGCGCGGCAATTATCCGTGACCTGCCATTGGGTGAAGTTCAGCAAAGTCGGGTGGCCGATGAACTCGGCATGAGCGTGCGCAATCTGCATCGGCACTTGCTCAAGCACGACAGCAGTTTCAAGGCCTTGCTAGATGATTGCCGACGGCAATTGGCGTTCAGTTACTTGCGCCAGACCGATTGTTCGATCAACGAAATCTGCTATCGACTGGGCTTCAATGAGCCGAGCAGTTTCAACCGTGCGTTCCGGCGCTGGACCGGCGAAAGTCCAGGCAAATGGCGGCGTGATGACGTGCCGTCGCAACCTGAACGCTACGTGCCTCGGCTCACTGTTCTCGCGGCTGAAGGGGCTCTTTCGATTGCGGTTTGAGTCACTTGTCTGCGCCGGACCATAGGTTGTCCGCGCAGGCCCCTTTTCCTTCCTTCACACGCTCTAGCATGGCCTTTCTACCGAGCCCGACCGACAGAATCGCGCGGCAATGAAAGGAGCTTTGCGTCCATGCTTTTACGTTACTCGGCCACCACGGCCCACCGCCTCAAGCCCCTGAGCTTTTCCCTATGGCTGGCGCTGCCCGGTGTCCTTTACTCGACTCAGAGCTTTGCGGCGGACGAAGCTGAAGCGTCTGCACCGGCGGCGGCTCAGGCTGACAGCTCGGCGCCGAGGCTCGAACAGGTCACCGTGACCGCGCGCCGCCGCGAGGAACAGTCGCAGGACGTGCCAACGCCGATCACCACCCTCAGCGGCGCTAACCTGGAAAGCCAGCGCATCTACAAGATTCAGGATCTGCAACAGGCCTTGCCGAGTGTCAACGTCGCCTATGTTCATGCGCGGGTTTCCAGCTTCGCCGTGCGCGGCATCGGCAATAACCCGGCCAGCGATGGTCTGGAAGGCAGCGCCGGGATCTATCTGGACAACGTCTATCTCGGTCGCCCCGGCATGGCCGCGTTCGACATGCTTGATGTCGAGCAACTGGAGCTGTTGCGCGGGCCGCAAGGCACCTTGTTCGGCAAAAACACCACAGCCGGCGTGCTTAACATCACCACACGCGGGCCGACGTTCACTCCCGAACGCAGCCTCGAAATCTCCGGCGGGCAGGACGGCTACTTTCAGGGCAAGGGCACGGTGTCCGGGCCGCTGACCGACACACTCGCCGGGCGTCTGTCGTTCTATCGCACCCGCGATGACGGCTACCTGAACAATCGCCATGACGACCGCACGCTGCTCGGCGGTGAGCGCGAAGGCTTGCGCGGCCAGTTATTGTTCAAGCCCAACGACGATTTCAGCCTGCGCTGGATCAACGAATACAACACGGAAAACTCCAGCAGCGGCAGCAGCGTTATTTACGGCGCCGGCCCGTTGTTCTGGCGCCGAGCGGCATTGGTCGGGGCGAATCCACAGGTCGGCGAAAGCAACATCGATGGCCGGCAAAACGTCAGCGTGCACCAGAACGCCAGCTCTGTTGAAGCCAACTGGAATCTCGCAGGCGGCTACACGCTGACCTCGATCAGCGCTTATCGCAGCTGGCACTTCAACCCGGCCAACGACGCCGATCAACTGGAAGTCCCGGTGATCAACGACTTCGGCTATGAAGTGCATGACCGCCAGTTCTCCCAGGAAGTGCGTCTGGCCTCGCCCAAAGGCGAATTCTTCGATTACGTCGTCGGCGCCTATGCGTTCAAGCAAGACCTCGGCAATCGCATCTTCACCAATCTCGGGCCGCTGGCGGATCTCAACCTGATCGGCGCCAATCTCAATGCGCTGAACAACGTCAACAGCAAGGTCAACGGCAAGATCGACACCGAGAGCTACGCGCTGTTCGCCCAAGGCACGTGGCACCTGACCCAGCGCCTGGATTTCAGCGCCGGCATACGCGGCACCTACGAAGAGAAAGAGGCCAACGTGAAGCGCTTTGCCCCGGTGGGCGGTGGCGCGCCGGTGGTGATCCCGGGTGTGGTCAATGGCAACGCGATTCGCGCCGGCCAGGTCGGCGCCTATGACACCGGCGACCTGCACCTGTACAACGCGGCGCCGTCGTTTCTGGCCAGTCTGAGCTACCACTTCAGCGACGAGGTGCTCGGCTATACCTCGCTGTCTCACGGCGAGAAATCCGGCGGCGTCAACCTCGCGGTCGGCTCGGCGCCCAGCGCTGGCGCAGAGTCATTGCTGGTCGGCCCGGAGCGGGCGAACGACGCGGAACTGGGCATCAAGAGTCAGCTGTTCGATCAGCGATTGCAGCTCAACGCCAACCTGTTCTGGACCGGCGTCAACGGCTATCAAGCCACCACCTATTACCAGCCGCCGGGCTCGTTGACCGGTTACCAGTTGCTGACCAACGCCGGCACCGTGCGCTCGCGCGGCCTCGAATTCGAGGCGACCACCGTGCCTGTGCGCGGCCTGACGTTGAACGTCAACGGCTCGTTCAACGACGTGACTTATCTGTCGTTCAAAGACGCGCCCTGCCCTGCAGAAACCCCGGGACAAACCAACTGCGACCTCAGTGGCCAGCGTGTCGCCGGCGCCTCGCGCTGGATCGGCAATGTCAACGGCGAATACAAATGGCCGCGCATCGACGGCATCGAACCTTACGCCACCGGCAGCTACGCCTATCGCTCGGCCAGCGAAGGCACCCTCGACAATTCTGATCTGGCGAAGATCGACGGCTATGGCCTCGCCAACTTCACGCTCGGCGCGCGGGTGGACTACGGCGACGGTTTGCTCGACGCCTCGCTGTGGGTCAAAAACGCTTTCGATCGTGAGTATTACCTGGCCGTTGGCAGTGGTTCCAACGGTCTCTACACCGCCTCGCCAGGCCAGCCGCGCACTGCCGGCGTGACCTTGCGCTATGACTTCTGAGGACACTATGACAACAGCAAAAATGAGCCTGGGCGCGTTTCTCATGAGCAGCGGCCATCACCTCGCCGCGTGGCGCCATCCGCGTGCATGGGCCGGCGGTGGGCTGGATTTCCAGCACTTCAAAAAACTCGCCACCACCGCCGAACGCGGCAAGTTCGACGCGATATTTTTCGCCGACAATCTGGCCCTGATGGGCTCGCCGGAACTGGGACAATTCACCACCGCCGGCGATGTGTTCGATCCACTGGTGCTGCTCTCGGGGCTGGCGGCGGTGACCGAGCGTATCGGCCTGGTTTCCACGGTCTCGACCAGCTACAACGAACCTTATCTACTGGCGCGCAAGTTCGCCTCCCTCGACCACTTGAGTGGCGGGCGCAGTGGCTGGAATCTGGTGACGTCGGCGACCGATCTGGAGGCGCTGAACTTTGGTCGCGACAAGCATTTCGAACACGGTGACCGCTATCAGCGCGCTGAAGAGTTCATCGATGTGGTGACGGGCCTGTGGGACAGTTTTGAAGACGATGCCTTCGTCCGCGACAAGTCCCGCGGCGTGTTTTTCCAGCCGGACAAACTGCATGTGCTCAATCACCACGGCGAAAACTACCGGGTACGCGGGCCGCTGAATATTCCGCGTACGCCACAGGGTTATCCGGTGCTGATTCAGGCGGGCTCATCCGAACCCGGCAAGGCACTCGCCGCGCGCACCGCCGAAGTGGTGTTCACCGCGCAGCAGACGCTGAGCAACGCCCAAGCCTTTTACGCTGACGTCAAAGGTCGCCTCGCCGGCTACGGACGCCGTCCAGATCAGTTGAAAGTCATGCCGGGGATTTCCCCGGTGATTGGCCGCACGCAGAGTGAAGCCGAGGACAAATACCAGCAGTTGCAAGATCTGGTCGAACCACGGGTGGGCCTGGCGATGCTCGCGGGCATGGCGGGTGGTTTCGACCTGTCCGAATATGATCTCGACGGCCCGTTGCCGGAGCTGCCGCAGAGCAATTCGATGCAGAGTCGTCAGGCCCTGTTCATCGATCTGGCGCGCCGGGAAAATCTGACGATTCGCGAGCTCTACCTGAAAGTCGCCGGCGCACGCGGTCATCACACCGTGATCGGCACGCCGAAAACCATCGCCGACACCCTTGAAGAGTGGTTCGTCGGCCAGGCCGCCGACGGCTTCAACATCATGCCGCCGTTCTTGCCTGAGGGGCTGGATGACTTCGTCGACGGCGTGGTGCCGTTGCTGCAACAACGCGGTTTGTTCCGCCACGAATACAGCGGCAGCACGTTGCGTGATCATCTGGGCTTGCAGCGGCCGGGGAATCGTTACTCGCGTTAAGCCGGGTATTCCGGCGCTCGGGCAGCGTTTTATGTCGCCAGTAAAACGGTGCCCGTTTCGCCATAAACACCATCACCAGCGCACATCAGCATGGGCAAGAAGATCGAAGCGAATATCGTGCTGGAGTCGTGAGTTGCGCCGCATCGACCCATGACGAATGACTGCCATGGGCCGAATGTCACACGCTCGTCTTTAGGCGCGCTTTGGCAGCTTCCAGTTCGGGCGGATGAAGTGGCAGGTGTAGCCATTCGGAATACGCTCCAGGTAGTCCTGATGCTCCGGCTCGGCCTCCCAGAATTCCCGCGCCGGTTCGATCTCGGTCACCACTCGCCCTGGCCACAGCTTTGAGGCATCGACGTCGGCAGCGGTGTCTTCGGCGATATCCCGTTGCGCTTCGTTGAGGTAATAGATCGCCGAGCGATAGCTCGGACCGAGGTCGTTGCCTTGGCGGTTGGGTGTGCTCGGGTCGTGAATCTGGAAGAAGAACTCAAGGATCTGGCGGTAGCTGATCACCGCCGGATCGAAGACGATCTCGATGGCTTCAGCGTGATTGCCATGGTTGCGATAGGTGGCATTCGGCACCTCGCCGCCGGTGTAGCCGACGCGCGTTTCCAGCACCCCGGGATAGCGCCGCAGCAGATCCTGCATGCCCCAGAAGCAGCCGCCGGCCAGAATCGCAGTTTCGGTTTGAGTGGTCATGATCAGTGCTTCCTCTCGGGCATCGGGTTTAGCCATGGTTATGAGGGCGATTCGATGAATACCAAGGTCACCGGTCCGGATCAACAGACTTTCAAACCTTGCACGTCAGCCAGGCACCCCAGAACAGACTGCTGAAAAACCGCGTCGCCGGGCCAAATCCTGCGTCAGTCAACAGTTGCTGCACCGCTGCCTCGGAATGCGGCGGATCCGCGCCCTGAAGAATTTTGCCAAGCTTGGCCCTCACCTCCTCCGCGCTCGCACCCTGCTGCCGCCAGCGCTGTCCCCACGCCTCCAGCAATAACGCAAGCTCGGCCTGATGAAGCTGAAGCTGCGCTTATCGCCTTACTGAGCAAGCAATCCCTGCAATCCGTTGTGCCCTTCGACAATCAAGCCACGAATCAGCGCCTGGTAATGCTCAGCCGTGTTCGGCTCTTGCAGGTCGAAATTAGCCACCCATGTAATCAGCGTCTGACTGTGCTCCGTCAAAGCCACCAGCCGTACCGTTGCCACGTAGTTATCCAGCGGCAAGGGCGCTTCCTCGAACTGATAGGACAAGGTCAGCGCACGATCATCAACCGACAGCAGCCGCTCTCTGACCACCGCGCCGTCAGCAAGAACCAGTTTGCGAATGCACCCTGTGAGGCCATCAGGCAGCCCGCCTTCGATCTCGCTGTCGACAATCGAAGGGTGCCAGCTACGGATCTCGCCAAACTTTTTCAACACGCTCCAGACCTGTTCTGCGTTGCCCTCCAGAACAGCGGAATGCTCAACCATCGTCATTGTATAAATCCTTGAAATAGACAGTTTGCGATCCCGGCATGAGGCACGCCGGGATCGCTCGATGCTTACGCGTCGAACTGGTGATAGACCTTAGCGATAACCTTCCACACGCCGTCCATTTTGATCAGCGTCAGGTAGTCGTTGTAGTCGGCGCCGATCGCATCGTTTTCCATGTCGACACGTACCACGGCGGTGGTTGGTGTGATGGCGAGTACGTCGAGCCGCGTGGTGATTTCGGGAGCGCCACCGTTCTTCTCGACAAAGTCGAAGAGGTTTTTGATCGGGCCGCCGAGCAGTTCGCCGTTAGTGAAACCGTACATCACGGCGTCTTTATGGAAGGCTTGGGCGACGCCGGCAGCGCTGCCGATCCGCAGACCTTCGACGTACTGCGTGGCGGTGGCGATGACGGCGTTGTATTCAGCAGTGGGTACGGCTTTGATGTTCTTGGACATGGTTGTTTCCTCTTGATGAAGATGAGTGATCGTTACCAATCCTGGCGCGTCGGCGAGATGATCAAATCGTTGACGGTGACGTTTTCCGGTTGGTTGAGTGCGTAGATCACCGCGCGGGCGATATCGTCGGGGGCGATGGCAATCCGGTTCAGCTCCTGGGCCGCTTTGCGCCCTTCGGGATCGCTGACCTTGTCGGCCCAGCCGGTATTGATCACACCAGGGCTGACGGTGTTGACGCGGATGCCATGCTGCACACCAAGCTCCTTGCGCATCGACTCGGTCATGGCCTGGACAAAGAACTTGGTGGCGCTGTAAACGCCGGCGGCCGGCCCGACCTGATGGCCGGCCACCGAATCCATGTTGAGGATCTGTCCGGACTTCTGCGCCAGCATCAGAGGCAGCACCGCAGCAGTCGCGTTGAGGTAGCCTTTGATATTCACGTCGATCATCTTTTCCCAATCCTGCACGGCCAGATCGACCCAGTTGGAGAACAGCATCAACCCGGCGTTGTTCACCAGAATGTCGACGGTGCCATAGGTGTCCCGGGCAAACCGGGCCAGTGCCTGGGTTTGCTCCGCTTGGGTCACGTCAGCGGTGAAAGCGACCACCTCATTGCCGGTTTCGCGCAACTCGGCGACGAAGGACTCCAGGCCCTGCTCATCCAGCGCGGCAGCGACCACACGCACACCGTGTGCCGCCAGCGCACGGGTGGTGGCCGCACCGATACCGGACGATGCGCCCGTGACGATGGCGACTTTGTTTTGCAGATAATTCATCTTCAGTGCCTCTTTACGTTGAATGATTGCGCCGTATCTGGCGCAGGCCTGACTCAGGCGTCCGCGGTTGGCCAATCGATGTAGCCTTTGGCGCCGCCGCCGTAGTAACTCTCGCGGGGCGCGATGGTCAGCTCGAGACCGCGGCGCAGGCGCTCAACAAGGTCGGGGTTGGAGATGAACAGGCGACCAAACGCCACCGCATCAATCCGCCCTTGCGCGCGACGCTCCAGGGCCATCGCCAGGTCGTAGTTGTTATTGCCGATAAATGCACCGGTGAACTGTGCACTCAGCGCGTCCAGATCGACGCCTTCGGGCACCGTGCGGGAGGTCGCTGTCGCGCCTTCGACGAAATGCAGATAAGCCAGATTGAATCGATTGAGTTGCTGGATCAGGTAGCCGTAAGTCGCCATAACGTTGCTGTCGGGAGGCGTGTTACCGGCATCCGGTGTCACTGGCGAAAGGCGAATCCCGACTCGCTCACTGCCCCAGATCGACACCACGGCTTCGGTGACTTCCAGCGTCAGCCGAGCCCGGTTTTCAATGGAGCCACCGTAGCGGTCCGTGCGCTGATTGGTGGAGTCGCGCAGGAACTGATCGAGCAGATAACTGTTGGCGGAATGCACTTCCACACCATCGAAACCGGCGCGCTTGGCATTCTCGGCGGCGCGCTTGTATTGCTCGATGATGCCGGGCATCTCCGACGTCTCCAGCGCGCGCGGCATCGACACTTCGACAAAGCCTTTTTCGGTGTACGTGCTGCCCTCAGCCTTGATGGCCGAAGGTGCCACCGGCGCTGCGCCGTCAGGCTGTAACTCGACGCTGGAAAAACGCCCGACGTGCCACAACTGGCTGACGATTTTGCCGCCCGCCGCGTGCACGGCATCGGTGACTTTTTTCCAGCCGGCGACCTGCTCTTCCGACCAGATGCCCGGCGTCATCGCGTAGCCACGGCCCTGGGCAGAAATGTTTGTCGCTTCGGCGATGATCAGGCCGGCACTGGCGCGCTGGGCGTAGTAGGTCGCGTGCATTTCATTGGACACGCCGTCGTCGGCCATGCGGCTACGTGTCACGGGCGCCATGACGATGCGGTTGGCCAACTGCAACGCGCCCATGTGCATCGGCGAAAAAAGATCGGTATCTAAAGCGAAATCTGTCATGAATCCTCCAAATCAATAGACCGGTCGTCTAGTAAACGAGGCCAAAAAAAACGTCCCTTTGTCAGCAGACGTAGGTGTGATCAGTGCAACTGCTGCCGTGGTGTCGACTAACCCCTTGCCACTGGCTGAGCCAATGCAGGTTGCAGTTCAACCTTTTCCCACTTGGCGATCACCAAAGGAGCGATCGCATTACCCAATACGTTCAACGTGGTAGTGCCGCTGTCGATGATCCGGAAAATGCCGGCAATCAATGCCACCCCTTCCAATGGCAGCCCGGCGGACGCCAACGTGGCTGACAAAATGATGATGGCAAAACCCGGCACCCCAGCCGCTCCCTTCGAAGTCAGAACCATCGTCACCACCAGCAGAATCTGCTGCGACAACGACAGGTCGATGCCGTAAAGCTGCGCGACGAAGATCGTCGCCACGCCGAGAAAAATCGACGCGCCATCAAGATTGAAGGCATACCCGACCGGCACCACAAAACTGACAATCCGACGCGGCACTCCGTAGCTTTCCAGTTTGGTCATCAATTGCGGCATGACGGCGGCTGAGGCGGCACTGGAAAATGCCAGGATCAACTCGTTGCGGAAGTAGCGGATCAACTTGAAGATGTTCTCGCCAATCAAGTAGCAAATGCCTCCCAGCACCACCAAAGCGAAAACAATCAGCGCCAGATACACCACGCCAATCAACTTGAGCAGCGGCAACAACGAGGCGAAACCAAACGTCGCGACGGTTGCGCCGATCATGCCGAACACACCAATCGGCGCGTAGGCCATGACGATGGAGACGACCTTGAACATCGCATCGGAAAGGCTCTGTATCACCGCAATGAACGGTGCGCTTTTGTCCTGCGGCAACGCGTTCAATGCCAGCCCCAACAATACGGCGAAGAACAGCACCGACAGCAACTTCGCCTCCGACATCGCCACGATCAGGTTGTCCGGAACGATGTTCTGCAAAATCACCAAGGCGCCTTTGGACGGCTCCAGATTAATGGCGGCCGAGCTGTGCGAAACGCCTGAAATATCGGTACCCGTGCCAGGCTCGAACAAGTTGGCAAAACACAGGCCTACAACGATGGCCAGCGCAGTAATCGCAAAGAAGTAGCCGAGCGACTTCGCGCCCATACGGCCAAACGACTTGCTGTCACCACCGCCTGCAATCCCGAGGATCATGCAACAGAACACAATCGGAACGACCACCATCTTCATCATCTTGATAAAGATGTCACCGAGCGGTTTGAGGATTTCCGCACTGACCCAACTTTGATACTGCGGATGGGTATTGAAGTACCAACCGACAAGCACGCCAAGCAGTAGCCCGGCAAGGATTTGCCACACCAAGGAAATACGTTTCATGTCTAGCCTTCTTGTTGGAATGAAAGGTCTGCGGCTATTCGCAGTTGCTAGAGTCATGAGCTTCCAGCTCACTTGAGATCAAATGGCACAACGGGGTTGTGCCATGCCGGTTGTTACTTGGCGAAGAGCTGGCTCATATCCTTGAACGCCTTGAATTCGAGGGCGTTACCGCACGGATCAAACAGGAACATGGTGGCTTGCTCGCCAACCTGCCCTTTGAAGCGAATGTACGGTTCGATCACGAACTCAGTGCCGAAAGACTTCAGACGCTCGGCCAGTGCTTCCCATTGTTCCCAACCCAGGATGATGCCGAAGTGCGGCACCGGAACATCGTGACCATCGACCGGGTTGCTGTGAACGCTCTCTTGCGAGGCGGTTTTCGGGTGCTCGTGAATCACCAGCTGGTGACCGTAAAAATCGAAATCGACCCACTGGTTGCTGGAGCGCCCTTCTTCAAGACCAAAGACCTCACCGTAAAAGGTCCGCGCTGCAGCCAGGTCGTACACAGGGATTGCAAGGTGAAATGGCGAGAGGCTCATCAGAACTCCAAATATTTTTTGTTGGTTGGCGAACATTCCCACCGTCATTGGCTCTTTGGGTTCAGCCGTTGCCGGGGATGGGAAACATCGTAGGACGGAAAACCAAACATAAAAATCAATATATATTTCTTAGAAACACAATTAATATTTGTGAATGATCAAAGAACTCAAGACACTCATCGCTGTAGCGCGGGAAGGCACGTTTGCCGCAGCCGGCAACAAGATTGGCCTCACCCAGGCCGCCGTCAGCGCGCAAATGCAGCGCCTGGAGGCTGAACTCGGCTTCGAGATATTCGACAGAAAGGGCCGCTCGGCGCACCTCAACAAAATGGGCCAGCAGGTATTGCTGCAAGCGCAAGAGCTGCTCAGGCTTTACGAAAATCTGGGCTCGACCTCGGTGGGACAACCGCCGAGTGTGCTGGTCAACATCGGCGCGATCGCTTCCGTGCAGCGTTCCTATTTGCCGGATGCGCTGGCGAAGTTTCACCAACATTGCCCGCAATGCCGCACGCGCGTTGTCCCGGGGCTGTCGATGGAAATGGTGAATCTCGTGGACGCCGGCGAAATCGACATGGCCGTCATCATCCGCCCGCCCTTCTCGCTGCAGAGCGACCTGCGCTGGACCACTCTGGCGCTGGAACCCTACCGGTTGATTGTGCCGCGCGATGTGCCGGGCGATGACTGGGCAGAACTGCTTTCCAGCCAACCCTTCATTCGCTATGACCGATCATCTTTCGGCGGCAGACAGGTCGACCGTTTTCTGCGCCAGATGCATTTCACCCTGCATGAGGTGTGCGAACTGGATGAGCTGGAGGCGATCGTCAAACTGGTGGAAAACGGCGTCGGCGTTGCGCTGGTGCCGCAAACAACGCCCGGGCCGCAATGGCCGGCAGGCGTCCGCGCGCTCGATCTTGGCGAACACACCTTTCACCGGGATATAGGACTGATACATCGCTCGCGCAGCAGCCTGACTGAACCGGTGCAGATGATGGCTGACCTGATCAGCGACGAGGTGAAGCGCGGTTTGGTATAGCAACAAAACGCCCCTTGCCAATGATCAAATCAGAATTGACGAACCTCGACCCCGGCTACGTAAACTGGCGCAGACCTCTCATCACGCCGTGACGACGATCAATTTCGGCCAGATTTCCTGCCATCTCTTGGATTGAACCCGGCCCAGGAACAGCGCGTATTTGTCAGTGCGGAATCGCTCGGTTGGTCGCAGCACCAACGAGAACAGATCCTCTAGCCCCAGCGGCGCCGACACTTCTATTTCGTCGTCAGGACCCAGTCTGACGCCCACCGCCGTGGCGGTTTCCGGCCAATACGTCATTGCATCGGTTGCCGAATGATAGGGGGCATCGGCGTTGCGCTGATGCATGCGTGCCTGATTTTTTACCGACCAGTTCACGGTGCTACAACGCTGCGACAGCTCGCCTTGCATTGCTGAATCGACATCTTTATCCGCACTCGCCGCGTCGAACCAGATGACATCGATATCCTCAGGCAACGTTGAAACCTTGCGCTGATGCAAGTGATCCCAGACCAGACTGCGCACAAAACCTGCCGAGACCCAGCAATCCGGCAAATCAAGGCCACGAACAGTCCGCAGCACCTGCATCCGTACTCGATCTTCAGCCAGCAAAGCCTTTAGCTGCGTTTGGTGGTTCATCCTGTTCCCTACCTTGTCATTGTTCACGCAGCGTCGAGAGTTTAGGCCACACGCGCTCAGTCGCAGCTTCGCCAAACGAGCTTTGTTCAGCTGCCCCATGCACTCCATCAGGACAAACGGCAGATGGGAGTTGGATTAGATATTCCAGCGCTTGCGAATGGCAGCTTTCGGCCAGAAGCAGACGCTGGTTTGAGCCTGGTTTAGCAATACAGGCTGCCACCAATATTGCTGAGCCTAGATCGCCAATACGATTAATAACGCTCTGGATTCCACGGGATGTTTTGCAAAAAAGAGCTGCGAGCATCTAACTCATTAAGCTCGCAACGCAATGCAGCAAGACTTATCCAGGCGCTGGCTCCTTCTGATACCCCGCCATAGAAACTGCAATGCTCGTAAACATACGTTCTCCATGAGGCATGTTCTTGCTCGAACTGCTGCCGAGTGGCGCGTACGTCATCCGAGTTTTCAGGAGCTTTTGCCAAAGAATCCGCGTACAGATGCTCGACGGCAGCACGCTTTTGAACGGCGAGGTGCTCCATGCATTGCGTGACCTGCAAAATACCGTTGCCGGCGACATCACATGCCTTCTGCTCAATAGCGGCGCCCCATGCGTGGGAAATCGATACGGTCAGTAACATAAAAAGGCATGATTTCATGGAGTGAATGCCAAGGTCGTATGGATTGAAATGCTTCAACGATCCGCATTGATCAGGTCTACCGCGCGGAATACAACAAAGACTTTGAAATCGGATCGTGGCGAAAAGACAGACATTTTCTAAAGACGAGGACTGAACGCCGTTAGTAAAAAGTTCACAAGACTTCTCGATTGAAACCAGCCCGAGGCAACGTCTGCTTCTGGCCGTCTGCTGCCGATTGCAATCTCCGCTTCCGACCCATCGCGAACGCTTAATTCAGATTTTCAGATCCTCCTGATGCTACTGCCAGGATTGCGCCATATGCGCCTTCCTCAGGGACATAGGAAACAAATCTTTCACTGTCATCTTTTTGCACCCAAAGGCGTCCACAGTTCTGGCACTCGTAGGCACTCGACATTCGGCGAATGTAGAGGCTGGATATCCGGTCTTGCAGCTTGTCAGCAGCGCTGAACCAGGGTGAAAACTCGCCAAATGCATCTGCGATCGCAGCCTTGTCTCCGGACTCCGCCGCCTCTACCAGAGGTTTGAGTTCACGGTGCACCTCTTCCCAAAATTCATTTTCTACCTCGTCGCGAAGCAGGCTCGCCTTATAGGGCAAGCCGTCGGTCTGATCGGTAATCACATGGCCACATGTGCAACCCAATTTACTCATTTTCGTTTCATCAACCTGGTGTTCGATCACTCATTAAATGGCGGACAACTCTTTGTTACAACTACTAATTGATCGTCCGCTTTTGGCCGAAAGTAGTCGTTCGCGAGCAGCAGCCTTCGGCCAAAACCGGTCAGTCTTGGTCTCAGTTTTCAACCAAAAGCGGACGTCAACGAGCAACACAAGAAGTAGCCATCGCGTAGATCTCGTCCACTTGCCAACCCAGTACCACGCGGGTACTGTCCACTTATGCATCAGCTACAGATTGCCTCGACCACCACTACCACGACCGCCCGAGGCGGGTCGTGAGAGGTGTCGTGAGCCAATAACGCACGAACTTCAAAGGCCCGCCAGTGATGGATAGGGCCTTTTCTTTTGCCCTTGTGTCGCTGGTCCAAATGCAAGGAAAAGCACTATGCATGCACTGTTGATTCTTGATATGCAGGTTGGATTGTTTCATGGCCCGGATAAACCGTGGGCTGGTGAGGCGCTGCTGAATACGTTGAATAATCTATTGATTAAAGCCCGTATGGCCGGCGCGCCAATTTTTCTTGCTCGCCACGAAGGGCCGCCCGGCTCGCCTATCGAACCAGGAAGCCCGTTGACGCAACTGGTAGAGGAACTGTTGCTGCAGGGCGACGAAGTGATTTTCAAAAAAAGCCGGCCTAACGCTTTTGCCATGACTGACCTAGCCGATCGACTTAAGGCTTGTGGTTCTCAGGGCGTGGTTATTGCCGGGATGAAGACCCAGTATTGTGTCGATAGCACCTGCCGCGCCGCACGGGACCTTGGATTCGATGCAGTACTGATCGCCGATGGTCATACCTGCACCGACACTCCCGCTTTGAAGGCTGAAAATATCATCGCTCATCATAATGCAACCCTGGCGGGCCCATTCTGCCGTCTCGTTCACGCTGAGGACTGGCATTTCTAGCCGACATTGATAGATCGACTCAAGTTCTGGGTCGATCCGTCCGCTTTGGGTGGCTGCAGCCCCCACATTAGGCAGTAATCGGCCTAAAGCTGCCTGTCACGCTGACCGCTTGTTGTTGACCGAGATAGGCATTGACCTAAAATCGCCACCCCCAAAAATCAGCTTGCATAGCGAGAAGGAGCTTCGATGCAACGGGTGATGATTGTTGGTCAACCTGGGTCAGGCAAAAGCACTTTGGCGCGTGAGCTTGGTCGGCGCACGGGTTTGCCGGTCGTTCATATCGATACTATTCACTGGCAGCCAGGGTGGATCGAACGAAGTCGGGACGAGAAGACACAGCTTTGTCTCGATGTAGAAGCCCGAGATTGTTGGATATTCGAAGGTGGCCATTCAGCCACTTGGGACAATCGGCTGGCCCGTGCAGATCTTTTGATATGGATTGATCGTTCGGCGACGCTTAGATTCTTGCGCGTACTGCGTAGGACGCTGCTCCAACGCGGCCAGTCGCGGCCTGACTTGCCGGAGAACTGCCCCGAACTGCTGATGAACCTGCCAGAGTTTTTTAGATTCATGTGGCGGACGAAAAAATCAGCGCGAGCAAAGATGCAGCAACTTGTTGCAACAGCGCCTTCAGCTTGCCGTGTCGTTTGTCTGCGCTCTAATCGGGATACCCGCATTTTTCTCGCGAGCATTGGAAACTCGACTGGCCAGACTCCGCGAGATTGATCGACGGTTGCCTGATTCACTGCGGAAACTGCCGGTTACGAGTGGCCGCTTTTGGCCGAAAGCTGCCGTCCACAAACGCCCGCTTCGGCCCAAAAACGGCGCTCCCCTAAAAACATTTCCCCAAACCTGCATCCATTCCCGCCTCCGCTCCGTAAATTCAATACCCTCACTCGAAGGGTCGAAGAATCCAGGAGACACACCATGCACACTTTCTTCAAACGCATCGCGATTACCTGCCTGACAATGCTGAGCCTTGGCGCTGGACTCGGTTTCGCCGCCGATAACGTGATGGTCGGTGGCGCCGCTATGTATCCGACGAAAACCATCGTCGAGAACGCAGTCAATTCCAAGGATCACACGACGCTCGTCGCTGCGGTAAAGGCTGCCGGGCTTGTCGATACCCTCAACGGTAAAGGACCGTTTACCGTCTTCGCCCCCACCAATGAGGCCTTCGCCAAACTGCCCGCCGGGACTGTCGACACGTTGGTCAAACCGGAACACAAGGCTGACCTGACAAAGATCCTGACTTACCACGTCGTGCCGGGAACTCATACCGCCAAGCAGTTGATGGCTGACGCCAAAATGCACGACGGCAAAGTTATGCTGAAAACCGTCCAGGGGGAATCACTGACCATCATGCTGAACGAGGGCAAGCTGTGGCTGGTGGATGCCAAAGGAGGTAAGGCAGCCATTACCATCGCTGACGTCATGCAATCCAACGGCGTGATTCATGTTATCGATACGGTGCTGATGCCGAATTGATTTCAACGGCCAGAAGTAGCCAGGGCGTAAATGCCCTGGCCGACAGCGAAGTTACTTTTTCTTTTTCGCCGGTTTTTCTGCTTTCTCTGATTTGTCTGACTTCTTGGCCTTTTCAGGTTTGCTATCAGCCTTCTTGGCAGACTTCTTCGGTTCGGCATCTTTTTTCTTGTCTTTCTTGTCCTTATCGGAGGATTTCGAAAGAGTCGAAGCGGCCGCAGCCTTCTTCGTCGGTGATGACTTCTTGTCTTTCAGTTCCTTACTGGCTTTGGAAGCTTCACCTTTGCTTTTCTTATCGTCTTTAGCCACGTTGACCACCTCTCGGAGCATGCCGGTATTGGCAGATCGCCTGTGGAATTATCCATGGGCTAATCATTAGGTGAGCGTGCCCAAGAGCGGTTCAAATTGTTTTGCTGCGTTTTGACTTCTTGGAAGAATGACGCACTTCGAGCATTTTTCCGCCGAATGCCCACACCTAGCCCTTGGCCAAACGCTTCTGCCAATCGCCAGCATGGCTGCTCTGGCACTCCTGCTCAGAGTCGAAGCGGACATTGTGATCGGTCAGTTTAAGCTCGATACCGGCTTCATTCAGCGCGGTGGCCGTCAGCTCAAGGATTCGCGCTTTCGCCTCAAGCTGTGCGAGCTTTCTGTCGGCCAGGGTTTCGAACACCCAGGTTATTTTCAGGGTTTCAGCCACTGCGTTCAGGTCACCCGTGTGGGTGAGCCAGGTAAAGCCTTGGATTTCACTTTTTGCGGTTTCGCACGCTTCGGTCAGTGTGGTGATCAGCAGGCGTTCCAGTCGCGCCAGTTCACGTTTTCCGGCAGGCATTGCAGGTTCCTTGGTAGGTCATCGGAGGTTTCTGAGCGAACAGTATACCGACGGCGCCTCTCACCAAGGTTGATGCCCACGGGGCGAATACAGCCATCCAGAACAACCCTGCTAATCTCTCCCCCATGAAAACCGCCATCATCTCCGACACCCACGGCCTCCTCCGCCCCGAGGCGCTGACCGCGATCCAAGGCGTCGACCTTATCCTCCACGCCGGCGACATCGGCAGCGCCGAAATCCTCACCGAATTGGCGCAAATCGCCCCGGTCCACGCCGTGCGCGGCAACAATGATCTGGGTCTGCCTTGGGCAAAGGATCTCCCCGACCACCTCACCCTCGACCTCAACGGCTGGCCCACCCTGCTGATCCACGACATCGCCGACATCCCCGCCCTCCTCGACAGCCAGACCCGACTGATCATCTCCGGCCATTCCCACAAACCCTTGATCGAATGGCGTGGCGAGCGGCTTTACCTGAACCCGGGCAGCGCCGGGCGCCGGCGTTTCAAACTTCCGGTGACCCTCGCCTTGCTCGACGTGGGCGCTGATGCGCTGGAACCACGGCTGATTCACCTGCTGCCCTGAAACTTTTTCGCCCCATCCGGCCCGATCACCTAACCTCATAGACTGTGTGTTCATTGAGAATCGGCCTGCGCCATGCGCCACACCTTGAAGTCGTTGTTTCTCATCGCATTCCTGCTCCTCACTGGCGGCAGTTCATCACTGTGGGCAGCCGATCTGCCGGCGCCTGTCGCGAGCGCTGCCGCGCCGCTCCCGGTGATTTCGCAAAACGAACTTCAGGCCCTGCAACAACGCCTCGACGGGCTCAAACAACAAATATCGTCGGCGAACAATTACAACCAGCTCGAAGGCCCGCAGGATCGAGTGCAGGCGTTCATTCTGGATGTCGATAAGTTATCGGCTGCGTTGTTGCCGCAGCAGGCGCAGTTGACCGTGCAGCTGGGTGTGTTGGGCGCGGCGCCGGATACGGATATCGCCGCCGAGCAGGCGGATATCGTCGCGCAGCGGGCAGCGCTGACGGAGCAGAAGAACAAGGTTGATGGGACGCTGAAGAGTCTGGCGGCGTTGAAGCAGAGCGCGGCGGATCTGATCACGCAGATCGCCGGCATTCGGCGCACGTTGCTGGAGAGTGAGCTGACACTGGGCACGCTCAGTGTGCTCGACCCGCATTTCTGGGCACCGCTGGTTCGGCCTTCGCTGGATGATCGTCAACGTTTCAGTTTTTTCGTCGAGCAAGTGGAGCAAACCTGGGCCACGGTGTGGGCGCCGGGGCGACATTTTTTCACCGTGGTGCTGCTGGTGGTGGCGTTGCTGGTCTGGACATTCGGACGGCGGCTGGCCGAGCGCGGGCTGACCTGGATTTGCATCCATCGGGTGCCCGAGGGACGTTTGCGTCGCAGTGCGCTGGCATTCGCTTCGGCGCTCGCAACGATCGCGACCACCGCCCTCGCCCTGCATTTGCTGTTTTACGCCCTAACCCGTCACGCGCCGCTGACGCCGGTGCTGTCGACGTTTTCCGAGGAGTTCGAAAAGGCTGTCTACGCTTGCGTGTTGATCACCGGGCTTAGCCGGGCGTTGTTGTCGATCGATCATCCGTCGTGGCGGCTGCCGGCGATTCATGATCAGGTGGCGCAAGCGCTGAAGCGCTTTCCGCGGATTCTGTCCGGCACTTTACTGGTGCTGGTGACGTTGGTGCAGGTGTGCAATGCCACCGGCATGAGCAGCCAGATCGTGCTCGCCGGGCGCGGTGTCACGTCGATTGCCGTCATGGTGATTGTCGTGACACTGCTGTTGCGCGTCGGCAAAGTGCGCAAGGCCCTGGTCGCCGCCAATGACGCGCAAGCCAACAGTACGTTTGCCGGCGTGATGTACACCATCGCGACTATTGCGATGTTCGTTTCGACGATTGCGCTGCTCACCGGTTACGTGTCGCTGGCCCGCTTCATCACCTATGAAGTGGTCTGGGCGTACATCGTGCTGACGGGTTTTTACCTGCTGATTCAGGTGATCAAGGACGGCTGCGAGTACGCCTTTTCGCCCAAGCATGCGAGCGGCAAGGCCCTCAAGCAGTTGCTCGGCATCGGTGATCGACGCCTCGATCAGATTTCGATATTGCTCTCCGGTTTCAGCCGCGCGGCCCTGTTGCTGCTGGCGGTAATCGCGCTGTTCGTGGGTGGCATTGGCACCACGCTCGGGCAATTGGCGAGCAACATCATGGCGATCCTCGGCGGCGCCGGGTTGCGTAAGTTCAATATCGTCCCGGCGCACCTGCTCAACGCGGTGCTGGCGTTGATGATCGGCATCTGGTTGATCCGCGCGCTGCGCCGCTGGCTGGACAACGAGTTCCTGCCCAAGACCGACATGGATCCGGGCATGTGTGCGTCGCTGAGCACGCTGTTTTCCAATATCGGTTACGCGTTTGTGATTCTGCTGACCCTGTCGTCGCTGGGCGTGCAGTGGACCAATCTGGCGTGGATCGTCAGTGCGCTGTCGGTGGGGATTGGTTTTGGTTTGCAGGAGATCGTGAAGAACTTCGTCTCAGGTCTGATTCTGCTGACCGAACGGCCAGTGAAGGTTGGCGATTTGATCAGCATCAGCGGCGTCGAAGGCGACATCCGCCGGATCAACGTGCGCGCCACGGAGATTCAGCTCAGTGACCGTTCGATTGTCATCGTGCCCAACTCGCAACTGATCTCGCAGAACTTGCGCAACGTCACGCTGGGTGGCAGCGCTCAGGGCGTGGCGACGCTGGAGTTGATGTTCCCGCTGGATATCGATCCTGAGGAGGTAAAGGATCTGCTGCTCAACACCTACCGCGAGAACGAAACCATCCTCGAAAAACCGGCGCCGTTCGTGCGCTTCAGCAAGTTGTCGCCGGACGGGATTACCCTGACGGTGACCGGTTACGTCGCCAGCCCGAGGATTGTCGGCGTGACCAAGAGTGATCTGTTGTTCGAGATTCTCAAACGGCTGGGAGCCGCGGGGATTGCCTTGGCGAAACCGGCGAGTGCTTAGCGTTATTCAATGATTCTGGTGTCTGGAATGCCGCTTTCGCTGGCAAACGAGACTCCCACAGGTATGCGCTGCGAACGCAGCCTGCTGGGGCGCTTACCCCGGCATACCCCAGTCCTCTCTCGAGAGAGAGGGTCAGGGGCACAGACGATTCGGTATCAAGCGTCTTGCAACGCACGTGGCCGTTGGCTGCGTTGTTCGGCACTGGCATCCGGTGCCGGTTGCAGCTGGAAGTCGAACTTCAGTTCGGCATGTCGCCCAGAGACGTCTTCCTCGTGGAACAGCACTTCCCCCACCAGCCCTTCACGGGTCGCATAAGCAAAGTCGTCCCACAGATATTGGTCGCCCGACAGATTGATCTGCGTTGTCAGATGCCGATGCCCCGGTGCACTGATGAAAAAGTGCACGTGAGCCGGGCGTTGACCATGGCGGCCGAGCAGGTTCAGGCATTCCTGGGTCGGGCCTTGTGGATCGCAGCCGTAACCGGATGGCACGATGCTGCGCGCGCGGTAGCGGCCTTCGGCGTCGGTGATGATGCGACGGCGCAGGTTGTACTCGGACTGGCTCGGGTCGAAGAACGAGTAAGTGCCTTTGGTGTTGGCGTGCCACAGGTCGACGGTGGCGCCTGGCAGCGGTTGGCCGTGAAGATCGAACACCTGGCCTTCGAGGAACATCACGGTGGCGATGCCCTCCTCGCTGCCGTCGTCCATCCGGCATTCGCCTTCGCACAGGGGGGCTCCGGCCACATACAGCGGGCCTTCGATGGTGCGCGGCGTGCCGCCGGTCAAACCGATCTGCGCATCCTTGGCGTCTTGCAACAGGTCGAGAAAGTGTTCGATACCAAGGCCGGCGACCAGTAACCCGGCCTCTGAGCGACCGCCCAGGCGATTGAGATAATCGACGGCTTTCCAGAACTCGTCTTCGCTGATGTCGAGGTCTTCGATGATGGTCGCAGTGTCCTGCAAAATGCGCAGGACGATGTTCTTCAGGCGCGAACTACCGTCGTCATTGGCAAAACCGGCGGCTTCTTTGAAGAACTTTTGCAGCTCGGGGGTGTGGGCAATTTTCACGGTCATGGTGGCTTACCTCATCTTGTTGTTTTGTCGGTGCAGTTCTTGAATCCAGGCAAATTTCCCTGTGGGAGCTGGCTTGCCAGCGATTGCGGTGTGTCATCCAACATTGTTGCCAGTGGATCGATCGCTATCGCTGGCAAGCCAGCTCCCACAGGGTTCAGCGGTGACTTCAGCGATCGTCGCTGTGGATCGACGACGGATGCCGGCAGAGGCCATCGATCTCGATGTCCATGTACGCAAACAACGGCAATTGCATCAGCGTGTCGTGCAGCGCTTCGACGCTTGGCACGTCGAACACGCTGTAATTGGCGTAGTGCCCGGCGATACGCCACAAATGGCGCCACTGCCCTTCACGTTGCAGGCGTTGCGCCAGTTCTTTTTCGTCCGCCTTGAGTCGGGTGGCGACGGCCGGGTCCATGTCGACGGGCAATTTCACGGTCATTTTTACGTGGAACAGCATGCTGGCTCTCCTGATTCAGTGGCGGCGAAAACGCGCCAGACGTTGTTCATCCAGGATCAGGCCAAGGCCTGGTGTGGCTGGGATGTGCAGGTGGAAATCGCGGTATTCGGGCCTCGCGGTGACGATGTCTTCGGTCAGCAGCAACGGCCCGAACAGCTCGGTGTCCCAGGTCAGTTGCTTGAGCGTGAGGAAGGCATGGGCCGAAGCCAGCGTGCCGATGGAGCCCTCGAGCATGGTGCCGCCGTACAGCGCGATGCCGGCGGCTTCGGCGATCTGCGCGGTTCTGAGCACGGCGCGGGGGCCGCCGTTTTTGCCGATTTTCAGGGCGAACACACTGGCCGCACCGTCCGCCGCGAGGCTGAAGGCGTCCTCGACACTTTCAATTGACTCGTCGGCCATGATCGGTGCCGGGCTGCGCTGGTTCAGGCGAATCTGCCCGGAGCGATTGACCCGGGAAATCGGCTGCTCAATCAGGTCGATGCCATTTTCACCCAGGACCTGACAGCCACGAATCGCCTGGGACTCGTCCCAATACTGGTTGACGTCGACCCGCACACTGGCGCGCTCGCCGAGGGCCTTTTTGATCGCCACGACGTGTTTGAGATCCTGTTCCAGCGGGTTGGCACCGATTTTCAGTTTGAAGATGCGATGACGCCGCGCTTCGAGCATCTGTTCGGCCTCGGCGATGTCGCGGGCGGTGTCACCGCTGGCCAGCGTCCAAGCGACTTCCAGGCTGTCCCGGACGCGCCCGCCCAACAGTTCGCTGACCGGCAGACCGAGACGTTTGCCTTGGGCATCGAGCAGCGCACTTTCGATAGCCGATTTGGCGAAGGTGTTGCCTTTGGCGATCTTGTCGAGCCGCTGCATGGCGGCATTGATGTTGTCAGCGGCCATGCCCACCAGCGCCGGAGCCAGATGCGCGTCGATGTTGGCCTTGATGCTTTCCGGGCTTTCGTAACCGTAAGCGAGACCGCCAATGGTGGTGGCTTCGCCGATGCCCTCGACGCCATCGCTGCAGCGCAGCCGCAGGATCACCAGCGTCTGCTTTTGCATGGTGTGCATCGCCAATTTGTGCGGGCGGATGGTCGGCAGGTCGACGATGATCGTCGTCAGGTTTTCAATCAGAATTCGCTGCATTTGAGTATCCCTTCAGAAGTGCTCAACCGAGATCGCCGCCACCGACCGGCAAGGTCACGCCGGTGATGTAGGAGGCGTCGTCGGAGGCGAGAAAGAGGATCGCGCCGACCTGTTCGTCGAGGCTGCCGTAGCGTTTCATCAAGCTGCTATCGAGGGTTTGCGCGACGATTTCCTGATACCAGGCCTGCTCCTGCGCCGACTGTTCGCCGGCGTTACGCGGGATGCGTCGAGGCGGCGCTTCGGTACCGCCGGGAGCCGTGGCGTTGACACGAATGCCGCGCTCGGCGTTTTCGAAGGCCAGGCACGCGGTAAGTGCGTTGATGCCGCCCTTGGCCGCGCCGTAGGGCACGCGATTGACGCTGCGGGTGGCAATCGATGAAACGTTGACGATGGCGCCGCGACCTTGCTTGAGCATGTACGGCAGCGCGGCATGGCAGCACCACAAGGTCGGGAACAGCGAGCGACGTACTTCAGCCTCGATCTGCTCGACTTCGTAGTGTTCGAACGGCTTGGCCCAGATCGTGCCACCGACGTTGTTGACCAGGATGTCGAGACGGCCGAATGTGTTGATCGCCTTGGCCATGACGCGGGCGCAATCGGCGTACTGTTCGAGGTCAGCCGTCAATGCCAGAACACCTTCGCCGTGCAGTTCGTGAACCAGTTCGGAGCGGTCGACCGCGACCACTTGCGCGCCTTCGTTGAGCAGGCGCTCGCAGACGCGGCGGCCGATGCCTTGCGCCGCGCCGGTGACCAGCGCGACCTTGTTGGAGAATCTGTTGTTCATGACAACCTCGCAGAAAGGGTTCAGGCAGCCGCAGCGGCGAATTTTTCGTAATAGAAGTTCGCCGGGGTGATGCCCTGCTCGCGGATGTATTGGCTGACCGCCTCAACCATCGGTGGCGGCCCGCAGAGGTACACGTCGACGTCGCCTGCGTTGAGGTGGCGCGGTTCGATGTGCTGGGTGACGTAGCCCTTGAGCGGGTACGCGCTCTGCGGATTGGCCACGCAGGCACTAAAACTGAAGTTCGGAATGCGGGCGGCGAAGGCTTCGAGGCGATCAAGTTCGACCAGATCGAAATCGTTGGTCACGCCATAGATCAAATGCACGGGATGATCGCTGCCCTGCTCGGCGATCTTTTCCAGCATCGCGGTGAACGGTGCCAGGCCCGTGCCGCCGGCCAGCAACAGCAGCGGCCGCTTGATTTCGCGCAGGTAGAAACTGCCCAACGGCCCGGCCAGGTTCATGCTGTCGCCAGCCTTGGCCAGCCCGGTGAGGAAGCTGCTCATCAAGCCGCCGGGCACATTGCGAATCAGAAAGCTGACCTCGCCATCCTTCTGCAACGAGCTGAAGGAGTAAGCGCGACTCTGCTCGCTGCCCGGCACTTGCAGATTGACGTATTGCCCCGGCAGAAACGCCAGTTTGCTCAGCGCCTCGCCCTTGATCGACAGCGCGATGGTGCTCTCGGACAATTGCCGGACATCGCTGATCGCGGCCTGGAAATTCGCCTGTTCGGTCTTGCAGACCTGCGAACCTGCCGGCACTCGCACCACGCAATCGCTTTCGGCGCGCATCTGGCAAGTCAGCACAAAACCTTGCGCGAGTTCGTCCGGGCTCAAGGCGTCTTCGATGAAGTTGTCGCCCATGTCGTAACGCCCGGCCTCGGCGAAACATTTGCAGGTGCCGCAGGCCCCATCGCGGCAGTCCAGCGGGATGTTGATGCCTTGGCGATACGCCGCGTCGGCAACGGTTTCATGGCTGCCAGCCTCGATGAAACGGGTGACGCCGTCTTCAAAATTCAATGCGATCTGGAAATTCATGGTGCACCTCGCCGTGCCGACTAGATGTGGTAGATGTCGATGACCTGACGGACGTAATCGTTTTTCAGCACGACTTTCTTGGCCTTGATCAGCGGCTGCTCGCCGCGCAGATCGAGGGTGTAGAAACTGCTGCCGAAGTAGCTGTCGGTGACCTGGTAGCGGAAGCTCAGGGTGTGCCAGTTGAAACGCACCTCGCATTGCCCTTCGCCCTGCCCGACGATCTCGATGTTGCTCAGGTTGTGCGAGGTGCGGGTGTCGGGAATGGTCGCGCTGGAGCGCTCGGTCTTGATCCGGAAAATACGGTCTTCAAGGCCGCCACGGTTGCCGTACCAGATCAGGGAGATTTCGCTTTGCGGGTCTTCGGTGAGCGTGTCGTGATCGTCCCAGGCCGGCATCCAGAACGTCGCGTCGGCGGCGTACAGTTCCAGCCATTGATCCCACTGACCGTCATCGAGATAACGCGCCTCGCGGTAGAGAAAATCACGCACGCTGTCGTAGAGGTTGCTCATCACACGGCCTCCACGGGAATCAGTTGTGGTTCGGCGGCAGCCGCTTTGAGCATGGTTTCCTGCCAGTACTTGTGTTGCAGGACGAACAGGCCTTCGTCTTCGGTGCGCAGGCCGGAAAGCAGCGGTTTAAGGTCGATTTCTTCGGCTGCGGCATCGGCGCCTTCGACCCAGTGGGTCGCGCCTCGGGACATGTCGTTCCAGCCGCGTCCGGCGCCGTAACCGGTCTGGCACGAGCGGAATTCTTCCAGATCATCCGGCGTGGCCATGCCGCTGACATTGAAGAAATCTTCGTACTGACGAATGCGTTTGGCGCGGGCCTCGGCGCTCTCGCCTTTGGGGGCGATGCAGTAGATGGTGATTTCAGTCTTGTCGACCGAAATCGGCCGGGCGATACGGATCTGCGAACTGAACTGATCCATCAGATACACGTTCGGGTAAAGGCACAGGTTGCGCGAGTTTTCGATCATCCAGTCGGCGCGGGCCTGACCGAAATCCCGAGCGAGTTCATCGCGACGCTCGTACGCCGGACGGTCTTCGGGGTTGGCCCAGCGCGTCCAGAGCAGCAGATGGCCGTGATCGAAGGAGTAAAAACCGCCACCCTTCTTTGCCCAACTGCCGGCGCTCATGGTCTTGATCGCTTCGCCCGCTTCGCGCTGCTGGCGCTGGTTTTGAGTCGCTGCGTAGTTCCAGTGCACTGAGCTGACGTGGTAACCGTCGGCGCCATTTTCGGCGGTGAGCTTCCAGTTGCCTTCGTAGACATAGGAGCTGGAACCGCGCAGCACTTCCAGGCCTTCTGGCGACTGGTCGACGATCATGTCGATGATTTTTGCCGACTCGCCCAAATGCTCCGCGAGGGATTTCACCTCGGCGTTCAAGCTGCCGAACAGAAAGCCGCGATAGGATTCGAAGCGCGCCACTTTGGTCAGGTCATGGGAGCCTTCGCGGTTGAAGCCTTGCGGGTAACCCGCCTCGCTCGGATCTTTGACTTTGAGCAGTTTGCCGCTGTTGTTGAACGTCCAGCCGTGGAACGGGCAGGTGTAGCTGGAGCGGTTGCCGGACTTGTGTCGGCAGAGCATGGCGCCGCGATGGCTGCAGGCGTTGAGAAAAGCGTTGAGCACACCGTCCTTGTTGCGCGCGATAAAAATCGGCTGGCGCCCCATGGTGGTGGTCAGAAAATCGTTGTTGTTGGGGATCTGGCTTTCGTGGGCGAGGTAAATCCAGTTGCCCTCGAAGATGTGCGCCATCTCCAGTTCGAACAGACGCGGATCGGTGAACATCTCCCGCTTGCAGCGGTAGGCGCCCTTCTCCTTGTCTTCTTCAAGCATGGCATTGAGGTAGTCGATTCCCAGGGACATGGCCGGGGCCTCCATTGTTATTGTTCAGGCCAGGTCAGATTAGGGAGGCGATGCGCGGGGCAATAGCCGAATCCTGCAGACTGCTATCCGTTTTGTGCAGGACGGCGCGGCAGATGATTCAGCGTGTTTCGAAGGGAGGTATCAGTGGCGGCGCTTGAAGGTCTGTGACGGCAGTTCGCCGAACTGTTGGCGATAGCTTTCGGAGAAACGGCCCAGGTGCAGGAAGCCGTAATCCAGCGCCAGTTCAGTCAGATTGCGCACCGGGCAACTCGGGTCGCTGAGGCAGGCGTGGATGCGTTCGAGCTTGCGCTGGCGGATGTATTGCATCGGCGTGACGCCCAGTTGGCGTTCGAACAAGGTGTACAGCGAACGCGGGCTCATGCTGGCTTGCGCGGCCAGATGTTCGGCGGGCAAGTCGCGTTTCAGGTTGCGTTCGATGTAATCGAGGATGCGTTCAAAACTGACGTTGGGTGAACTCAGGCATTCACGGCTGACGTTGGTGTTCATCAGCGAAATCAGTTTGCTGCCGATGATCTGCGCGTAATGCTCCTGCACCCGCAACAACGGATCGCTGGCCTCGGCTTCCTGGCAGATCATTGCCAGCAGGTTGGTGAAGCCTTCCAGCTCATTCAACTGATAGTGATTGCGCAGGAATCGAATACCGCTCGCCGGGCGTATCCAGCGTTGCTCGTCGCACACTGTTTCGAGCACGCTGACCGGCACCTTGAGGATGAATTTCTCGCAATCGTCCGAGTAGGTCAGATCGACCGGATCGTCCGGGTTGATCAGCAACAGTTCGCCCGGCACCAGATGTTGCTCGTGTTTGTGCCCGCGCCACAGGCAATTGCCTTGCAGCAGGACTTGCAGGTGGTAAACGGTTTCCAGCGCCAGCGATGTCACGCGAACACTGCCGCCATAACTGATGCGTGCGAGATCGAGATCGGCGAGTTTGCGGTGATTGAGACTGGCTTGCGGATGGGCGGTTTTGGACAGGCCGATGAAGTGCTGGCCGACGTGCTGGTTGACGTAGTCGGAGACGGCGTAAGGGTCAGCGTGACGAAACACGCTGCTGCGATCACTCAGCAGATGGCTGTCCATGTGGCGGTGCTCGATCTTGTCATTATTATGGTTTCACGGCTTCACCGGTCACAGTACGCCCCGGTTCTGATGCGGGCAATCGGACGACAGATCGGGTATCCGGTAATCGAACACTTTTACCAGCGTGTCATGGTCGCTCAAGCGAAAAAGCCCGGCTGATCTGGCCGGGCTTTTCGGTGGCGACTGCGGTAAGTGCGTGCATTCAGACTGCACGGCGTTCGATCAGACGATCCGCGCCGCCTTCCGCGACCCGATTGCCCTGCAGATGATCCGAACCATCAGAGGCAACGGCGTCGCTGAATAGAGGATCGGTTTCAGTAGCGGCAACGGCGTCACTGAACAAAGGATCGGTTTCGGTGGCGGCAAAAGCATTCAGTGCGAAGATCGAGAAAGCGATACCGAGAAGGACTTGGCGTTTCATGGTGATGTGCTCCGATTGCGTGGTTGGGAATGGAGCCGATCTTACGCCGTGGTACTGATATGAGAACTTCATTGAGTTAATGGTTGTTATTGATGCAGTCAATAGTTACACCCTCGGGATGATTACCTATAGGCGCCGATGAAAGGCCAAAACACCGTTGCAGGGTGAAGCAAAGGCTCTTACCATTCCTGCACGTCAGTTCGGCTAGTGAAGCACCAAACCCCGGCCGCAAACCGAGGTTTACAAAAGAACCGCCCCGCAAAGGCGGTTTTTTTTCGCCTGTAAATTGGTGTTCCAGATGCACACAACCAACGCACCCAAGCCAATGAAACGCTATTTACATTTGGCCAACACCACCTGACAGGTATTCGGCGTGCCGCCTGAACGGCCGGCGTAGCGGATGCAGTTATTCATCGATTTCTGCCGCGCCATGTTCAGGCTGGAGCCCCACGCCAGACCTCCCTCGCCAACGGTCGGCAAGGCTTTGGCGTAACAGCTGTCGCCGACGCCGGACGGTGGATAATGCTTGCGGTTCGAGCAGCCTGCGATCAGCGTCAGGCTGAGGACGATCAGGGTAGGCAGAACCCATAGCGAGCGTCGGTCGTTCATCGCGTTGCACCTGTCGCTAAAGGGTCGTGTGCCGTTGAGTCTAGCCTTTTGCACTCGCCTTTCTGCACAAATCTTCTAAACGTCCAGGTGCATTGCGCGGTACTTTATGAGGCCGCATTGTTCAAAGCCGAGCCCTGGAGCCTTCCGTGGATAAACGCAACTGGATCGATCTGTCCCAGGATGTCGACACCGGGATTGAATCGATTCGCGCTCACTTCGAAGGGCATGCCTACGACCCGCACTGGCATGACAGCTTTCTCGTTGGGGTCACCGAGCAAGGCGTTCAGCAGTTCAATTGCCGCCGCGTGCGCCATCGCAGTACGCCGGGCCAGGCGATCTTGCTGGAACCGGGGGAGATTCACGATGGCCATGCGCCGACTGAGGACGGCTTCACCTATTCGATGCTGTACCTCGATCCGCATTGGCTGGAGCGCGAAATGCACGCGCTGTTCGAAGACGCGCCGTCCGACAGCCAGCCCGGTTTTGCCGACACCCTGAGCCAGGACCCGCGTCTGGCGACCGCCATTCATCAAGCCTTCCACGCACTGCATGACGGCGACTTGCGCATCGTTCGCCAAACCGCCATCGATGGCCTGCTGGGCTCGCTCACTGGCCATCTCGCCTGGCGCAAGCGTCAGGATTTCGATCCGCGCCTGCCGATGGTGGCTCAAGTGGCGCGGGACTACCTGCACGCGCATACCTATGAAGACATCGGCCTTGATGACCTGGCGCGCGTCTGCGGAGTGGATCGTTTTCGTCTGAGCCGTGCCTTCAAGACAGCCTTTGGTCTGGCACCGCACGCGTACCTGATCCAGCTACGTTTGGCCAAGGCACGGCAGTTGCTGGCACGCGGTGAAACACCGGCGCAGGTCGCCAGCGTGCTGGGTTTTGCCGATCAGAGTCACTTGGGTCGCTGGTTCCGCCGCGCCTACCAACTGACACCAGCGGACTACCGCAAGCGTTGCTCAAACCTTCCAGACTGACGCGCACCGCCGAGTAATCATGGCCCCCTGTTTTCACTTTCAGGGAATCTGCACCATGGCGTCATTACTGCCCTTCCTGCTGTTTGCTTTCGTTGCGTCCATCACTCCCGGGCCGACCAATATCCTGGTGTTGAGCCACAGCTCGCGCCAAGGCTTGCTGGCCACGCTGCCGATCATTTTTGGTGCCTGCGCAGCGGCGGCGCTCATCGTGCTGGTGGTGGGCCTCGGTGCCGGCGAAACACTGCTGCGTTTCCCTCGTGTGCAGCAAGCGATGGCCTGGGTCGGCGTGCTCTGGTTGAGTTGGCTAGCCTGGCAGATCTTTCGCAGTGCACCGCCATCACTGAACCCGACCGAGCAGCAAGAACAAGGCTTGAGCGTGCTCGGCGCGGCAACGCTGCAACTGGTCAACCCCAAGGTGTGGATGATGGCCATGGCAGTGGTCAGTGTGTTTGTCGGCGGCGGCGACAAGACGCTGCGCCTGTTGGTGTTGTCGTTGGCATTTCTGCTGGTGTCGTTGCCGTGCATGACACTTTGGGCGCTGCTGGGCGTGGGCAGCAGGCGATTGATCGGCTCACCGCGAGCATTCAAGCGCATGAATGCAGTGCTGGCGCTGTTACTGCTGCTGTCGGCATGGCTCACCATCCTCGCCTGAATATCCCCTGTAGGAGCTGCCGCAGGCTGCGATCTTTTGATGTTGTTTTTAAAAAGACAGATCAAAAGATCGC
>NZ_RWIM01000077.1 GCF_009764645.1 Pseudomonas sp. PB106 | reverse complement strand
CCTTCGGCAGCTCCTACAGGGAAATGCATTCCAATGTAGGAGCTGCCGAAGGCTGCGATCTTTTGATCTTGTTTCTTTTGGTAAAAAATCCAACCAAGCACTTGCTTGGTTGACTACGCTTGCTCCAGACCAAAAAAACAGGAGCGAGTCGCATGTCTGCCGCATTCCGATTGCCGCTGGACGTGTTTTACGAACGTGAAGCCCGGCATCCGCGCCAGCGCTTTCTGGTGCAGCCCACTGGCGGCGGGCAGGTCGAAACGCTGACCTGGGCTGACGTCGGCCACCAGGCTCGCTGCGCCGCGCACTGGCTGCGCGCCCGCGAATTGCCGCAAGGCAGCCACATCGCCCTGATCTCGAAAAACTGCGCACATTGGATCATCGCCGACCTTGCCATCTGGATGGCCGGGCACGTTTCGGTGCCGCTCTATCCAAATCTCACCGCCGATTCCGTGGCGCAGGTGCTCAAACACTCGGAAAGCGTGCTGGCGTTTATCGGCAAACTCGATGACTGGCCGGGCATGTCCAGCGGTGTGCCAGCGAATCTGCCGACCATCAGCCTGCCGCTGCATCCGCCCGGCGAATTCGATTTCAACTGGGCAGACCTGCAACGCAGTTCACCCATCCAGGACGATCCGCGTCCTGCCGCCGAGCAACTGGCAACCATTATCTACACCTCCGGCACCACCGGGCTGCCGAAAGGCGTGATGCACAGTTTTGCCAACCTCGGTTTCGCCACGACGCGCGGCACGCAGCTGTTCGGCCTCAACGAGAATGACCGACTGCTGTCATACCTGCCGCTGTGCCACGTTGCCGAGCGCATGTTCGTGGAACTGGCGTCGATCTACACCGGGCAGACGGTGTTCTTTGCCGAGAGCCTCGAGACCTTTATCACCGACCTGCAACGCGCACGACCGACCGCGATGTTCGGCGTGCCGCGGATCTGGACCAAATTCCAGATGGGCGTGTACAGCAAGATACCGGCGAAACGCCTGGATTTCCTGCTCGGACTGCCGTTCATTGGCAAGCGGGTAGGGCACAAAGTCCTCGCCGGGCTGGGGCTGGACGCGTTGCGCGTGGCGTTGTCCGGCGCCGCGCCGGTGCCACAGACCTTGCTGACCTGGTATCAGACACTCGGCCTCGATGTGCTCGAGGTCTACGGCATGACCGAGAGCTGCGGCTACTCGCACATCTGCCTGCCGGGCCAGTACAAACAAGGCTGGATCGGCAAACCGTGCCCGGATGTCGAGGTGCGCATCGATGAGTTGGGTGAAGTGCAGGTGCGCAGTCAGGCGAACATGCTTGGCTATTTCAAGGAACCACAGAAAACCGCCGAAACCATCACCGAGGACGGTTTTCTGCGCACCGGCGACAAGGGCGAGCAGGACGCCGAAGGACGTCTGCGCCTGACCGGGCGGCTCAAGGAAATCTTCAAGACCAGCAAGGGCAAATACGTCGCCCCGGCGCCGATCGAAAACCGCTTGGCCGTGCACTCACGGATCGAGCAGGTCTGCGTGGTCGGCGACGGTTTGAGTGCGCCGCTGGGCTTGTGTGTGCTGTCGACGGTCAATCAGGAGGAGGGCCGGGCGAGTCTGCATTCGAGCCTGGAAAAACTCCTCGAAGACGTCAACGCCGTGCTCGACAAGCACGAACGCCTGCGCCGACTGGTGGTGGTCAAAGACAGCTGGGCCGTGGAGAACGGCTTCCTCACGCCGACCCTGAAGATCAAGCGCAACGTCATCGAAGACACTTACGGGGCGCGGTTCGAAGAATGGAGCGAGCGCAGCGAGGCGGTGCTGTGGCAGGATTGAGCGACCATTACAACAACAAAGGAAGTCTGCGATGAGCTTGTGGCGTACCACTCCCGACATCGAGCAGTTGAACGCGATCCAGAAAAACACCATCGGCGAAGTGCTCGACATCCGCTTCGAATCCTTCGACGAAGAATCGCTGACCGCGAGCATGGTCATCGACCATCGCACCCACCAGCCTTATGGTTTGCTGCATGGCGGTGCGTCGGTGGTGCTGGCGGAGTCCGTCGGCTCGATGGCCAGCTACCTGTGCATCGACGCCAGCAAGTTCTATTGCGTGGGCCTTGAGATCAACGCCAACCATTTGCGTGGCTTGCGCAGTGGTCGGGTGACGGCGGTGGCCAGACCGATCCATATCGGCCGCACGACTCACGTATGGGATATCCGCTTGACCAGTGACGAAGGCAAGGCCAGTTGCGTGTCGCGGCTGACCATGGCCGTGGTGCCGTTGGGTGAGCAACCGCCGGCGCGTTGACGGATTTTCAAGATCAACCGATCGCAGCCTTCGGCAGCTCCAACAGGGGACACATTCCAATGTAGGAGCTGCCGAAGGCTGCGATCTTTGTTTTTGAAGCATCTCCACCACCATTTCTGGCAGTTATGGTCATTGCTGTGGCGCAAGGTCTTACGGACAATCAACGCCACGTTTCCCGCTCATGGATTTACCGGTATGTCGCAACCGATCTTTTTCGCCCACGCCAACGGGTTTCCCTCGGGCACCTATGGCAAGTTATTCGCGGCGCTGGCGCCGGAATACCGGGTCGCGCATCTGGAGCAGCATGCCCATGACCCGCGTTTCCCGGCGGATGACAACTGGCACAACCTGGTTGATGAACTGATCCACCATTTGCAGCAGCAGGATCAACCGGTGTGGGGTGTCGGCCATTCCTTCGGCGGCGTGCTGCACCTGCATGCGGCGCTGCGTTGCCCTGAGCTGTATCGCGGCGTGGTGATGCTCGATTCGCCGGTGCTGACCCGCACTGATCAGTGGGTGATTCGCGCCGCCAAGCGTTTTGGCTTCATCGACAAACTGACCCCAGCCGGGCGCACATTGGGTCGCCGCGAAGAGTTCGCCGACCTCGACAGCGCGCGCAGCTATTTCGCCGGTAAAACCCTGTTTCGCGGTTTCGATCCGGAATGTTTCGACGCCTATCTGCAACACGGTCTGCACCAGGTTGGCGACAAGCTGCGGCTGCGCTTCGATCCGGCGACCGAAATCAGCATTTATCGCGGCGTGCCCCACACCAGCCCCGGTCGCACCGGACAATTGCAAGTGCCGCTGGCCGTGGTGCGCGGGCACAAGAGCCGCGTGGTCATGCGCCATCACACCCGTTTCGTTTCGCGTCTGGCCCAGGGCGAGGCGCTGAGCATGCCTGGTGGACACATGTTCCCGCTTGAGCGTCCGCAAGACACCGCACGCCTGCTGAAGACCCTGTTCAGCCGTTGGGAAAACCGCCAGGACAAGGATTGCGCATGAGCCCGACCTTCGAAGAAGTGCGCCTGAGCCTGCCGCATATCGAGTTGGCCGCGCATTTGTTCGGTCCCGAGGACGGCGTGCCGGTGATTGCCTTGCATGGCTGGCTCGACAACGCCAACAGCTTTGCCCGGCTGGCGCCGAAACTCAAAGGCCTGCGCATCATTGCCCTGGACATGGCCGGGCACGGGCATTCCGGGCATCGACCGAGTGGCGCCGGTTACGCGCTGTGGGACTACGCCCATGACGTATTGCAAGTCGCCGAACAACTGGGCTGGAAACGTTTCGGCCTGCTCGGGCATTCGATGGGCGCAATTGTTTCCATGGTGCTGGCCGGCTCGATGCCGGAGCGCATCAGCCATTTGGCGCTGATCGACGGCGTGATTCCTCCTACAGACAAAGGCGAAAATGCTGCCGAGCGCATGGGCATGGCCCTGCAAGCGCAACTTGATCTGCGCGAGAAGCGCAAACCGGTCTACAACACCCTCGACCGCGCCATCGAAGCGCGGATGAAGGGTCTGGTAGCGGTCAGTCGCGAAGCCGCCGAATTGCTCGCGCAACGCGGTTTGATGCCAGTGCCGGGCGGCTACACCTGGCGCACGGATAATCGCCTGACTTTGCCGTCGCCGCTGCGCCTGACCCAGGAGCAGGCAATGGCTTTCGCCCTGCGCGTGAGTTGCCCGGCGCATTTGGTGGTCGCCGCCGATGGCATGCTGGCCAAACACCCTGAGCTGCTGGAGCGTCTACCCTTTAGCCGGGAACAGCTGCCCGGCGGGCACCATCTGCACCTGAACGATGAGTCGGGCGCGGGTCTTGTCGCAGACTGTTTCAATCGGTTCTTCGCCATTCCTTGACTTGCCGTGGGCAACTGTCGAGGCTGGGCGGGTTGAAATGGGAGACA
This sequence comes from Pseudomonas sp. PB106, assembly GCF_009764645.1. Classification (GTDB taxonomy): domain Bacteria; phylum Pseudomonadota; class Gammaproteobacteria; order Pseudomonadales; family Pseudomonadaceae; genus Aquipseudomonas. The sequence goes on along the minus strand of NZ_RWIM01000077.1, from coordinate 2,319 downwards.
ACCACGATGGATCTTTATACCGCTGCGACCCCGAATCACACAGTCACGCCGATCCGATGAGCCTGACTATGCGGTCACTCAGTCTGTTGGCACTGTGCTGTTTCAGTTCCGTTTCTTTCGCCGCCGATGTGCCGGGCAGTCACGATCTGCAGATCGTGCCACGGCTGGCCGATGCGCAAATCGTCGACTATCGTCCGCCGGCCGAGCTGGAGCGGATCTATCCGCTGGGCTCGATCCGCAAGATCAGCGGCCAGTTGCGTTTCGACGGTCAGGTGATCGCGCGTGGGCAAACCACCTCGGTGACCTACGAGTTACCCCCGGAACACTCCGCCACCGAAGCGTTCACCGCCGCCCGCGAGGCCTTGCAGAAGCAGGACGCCGAGTTGCTGTTCTGGTGCCAGGCGCGTGATTGTGGTGAAAGCAGCCTGTGGGCCAACGAGGTATTCGGCAACTCCAAGTTGTATGGTGCTGACGAGCAACAGGCCTATCTGCTGTTGAGGCTGGCTGCGCCGCGCGACAACACGCTGGTGGCGCTGTACAGCATCACTCGCGGCAATCGCAAAGCCTATCTGCACGTCGAACAGTTCGAAGCAATTGCGCCGCTGGGTGAGTTGCTGCCGACCTCGGCGACCCTGTTGCGTCAACTCAAAAGCACCGGCGAGCTGGATTTCCCCGATCGAGTCGATGAGCCGGATGACACTTGGCTGCGTCTGATTTCCCGTGGACTCAACCTCGATACGACATTGCGCATCACGGTGTCCGGGCCCAAGGCCGAGGCCTGGCGTCAGGCCCTGATCAGTCAGGGCGTGCGCGCTGCGCGGATGGAAACCGGCACTGTCGAGGGTAAAGGCCTGCGCATCGACCTGTTGCGATAAGCTGTGGTGAGCGAGCACGCACGGCGTGTTCGCCTACTCTTGGCCTGACTGATTTTTTCGAGACCCTACATGCTCAATAACGATCGCCTGCTGGTGCAGATCCTCTTGCTGGTGCTGTTCGGCGCCAGTCTTTGGGTGATGGCGCCGTTCTGGTCGGCGCTGTTCTGGGGCGCGGTGCTGGCGTTCGCCAGTTGGCCGCTGATGCGTCTGCTGACCCGCTGGCTCAATGGCCGCGAATCGCTGGCGGCGGCCATTCTGACCCTGGGCTGGATGTTGCTGGTGGCGGCGCCCTTGGTCTGGCTGGGTTTCAACCTGGCGGATCATGTGCGCGATGCCACGGCGTTCATCAAGGACGTGCAGGTTGACGGTTTGCCGGAGGCGCCGGTCTGGCTGGGCGGTGTGCCGTTGGTGGGCGAGCGGCTGGTGGGGATCTGGAACAGTATCGATCAGCAGGGCGCGGCGCTGATGGTCTCGGTCAAACCTTATCTGGGGCAGGTCGGCAACTGGTTGCTGGCGCGCAGCGCGCAGATTGGCGGCGGGATTCTCGAGCTGACGCTGAGCATTGTTTTTGTGTTCTTTTTCTACCGCGACGGGCCCCGGCTGGCGGCGTTTGTGCACAGTCTGCTGGAGCGCCTGATCGGTGATCGCGCCGGCTATTACATCGAACTGGTGGCCGGTACGGTGCAGCGGGTGGTCAACGGCGTGATCGGGACGGCGGCGGCGCAGGCGATTCTGGCGCTGATCGGGTTTTTGATTGCCGGGGTTCCCGGGGCTCTGGTGCTCGGAATTGTCACGTTTTTGCTCAGCCTGATTCCGATGGGGCCACCGTTGGTGTGGGTGCCGGCCACGGCTTGGCTGGCGTGGAAGGGTGAGTATGGGATGGCGGTGTTTCTCGGGATCTGGGGGACGTTCATCATCAGTGGCGTGGACAATGTGCTCAAGCCGTATCTGATCAGTCGTGGCGGCAATTTGCCGTTGGTGATCGTGTTGCTCGGGGTGTTTGGCGGGTTGATTGCGTTTGGGTTTATCGGGTTGTTTATCGGGCCTACGCTGTTGGCGGTGGCTTATAGTTTGTTGACGGATTGGAGTAAGAGTCAGGCCCGGGTTTAAGACATGGCGGCCTTTGGGCCGACCATGCGCAGGTTGTTTTGGGTGAATATCTGTTTCTGCGGGTGGTGCTGATTACGGTTCCGCCCTTACGGCGGGTCACTTTGGCAAACGCCCCAAAGTAACCAAAGGTCTGTGCCCTGACGTTCGGCCCGCTCGCTGGGGCTCGGGGTTCCTTCGCTCCGGGATCGATCCGGGCGCAGCGCCTACGGTTTGCTTCGCTGCACCTCCTCTCGCTGTGTTTGGCTGCGCCAAACGGTCGCTGCGCTCCCACGCCCGGATCAATCCCTCCACTCAGCCTGCCGACGGGCTCTAAGATCAAAAGCGGTACTCGAGC
>NZ_RWIM01000076.1 GCF_009764645.1 Pseudomonas sp. PB106 | reverse complement strand
TGTTTGGCTGCGCCAAACGGTCGCTGCGCTCCCACGCCCGGATCAATCCCTCCACTCAGCCTGCCGACGGGCTCTAAGATCAAAAGCGGTACTCGAGCTTGCGCTCATTGTGTTGAGTGGGGCGGCTGCGCCGCATGGGGGGTTCACAGTTTGAAATTGCAGGAGTCGGCCTTGCAGTCGACCAATCTCTGGCAGGTGGATGCAGTTCAAACTGTGGGAGCGAGCTTGCTCGCGAAGACCTCTTCCCGGCCAGTCAATCTTTCTCGGATGTATTCAAGTGACCGTCTCCAAGCGCAACACTTGGAAACGATCAGTCTTCACCCGATCAATTCACGTCGCCACATTCAAATACTTGCCCACCGACGCGGTGTTTTCCAGCGAGTACTGTTTGCTCAAGTTGGCAATCATGCGGTTCAGCGCTTCAGTCGTGCTCTGGGTCGAGGCGGTTTGCTCGTCATCCGGTTGTTCACGCCCCGCCTGCAAAGCCGCTTTCAGTTCATCGCTGCTGACGCCGCCGCTGCTGTCGCTGTCCAGAACCTTGAGCAGTGCTGCGCTGGTGTCAGTGCTGGTGGTTGAGGTTGTGCTGGCGCTGGTTTGCAATGCGCTGCTGAGCTCGGTCGCGCTTACGCTGCCGTCGCCGTCTGCATCGAGTTGGCTGAACAGTTCGTCACTGTTCACTGGCGGCGGAGGCGGTGGTGGCGGGGTCAGGCTGGCGGTGAGTTCGTCCTGGCTGACGGTGCCGTCCTTGTTCTTGTCGAGGGCGGAGAAAATTTCGTTGCTGTCGGCGGTGCTGCCGGCGCTGGTCAAGCCGCTGCTCAGTTCGTCGCTGCTGATAGCGCCGTCGCCGTCGGTGTCGAGGGCGCTGATCAGGGCGTCGGCGAGTTCGGTGTTCGGCGCTTGATCTTGTGGCGGTGGCGGAGGGGGCGCCATGGCGGTCATTTCGTCGGCGCTGAGGCTGCCGCTGGCATCGCTGTCCAGATCACCAAACTGCTTGCTCAGACTGACCAGCAAGCCATCGTCGGATTTTTGCGACAAAGCGCTTTTCAGTTCGTCTTGATCCACCGCGCCGTCGGCGTTGCTATCGAGCTTGGCGAACAGTTCTTTTTGCAGTTGCGTGCTGCGCGCGTTCTGGGTCGCGCTGGTGCTGGTGCTGGTATAGCTCGTGTAGTTGCTGACGCTACCGATCATGGGCTCACTCCTTGGACTGGAAAACCGGTGGGTGTACCGGCTTATGCAGCGTCAGGGTGCAAGGTGTCGGGGGTATGTGAGGTTTGTACCGGGTGGTACACAGATGCAATGAACGCCGCTGAACCCCTGTGGGAGCGAGCTTGCTCGCGAAGACGCCGGTACATTCAACTTCGATGTTGAATCAGCCGATGCCTTCGCGAGCAAGCTCGCTCCCACAGTCGATTGTGTGTTTCTCAGGTGCGCGGCAGGCGAATGACGGCAGTGAGGCCGCCGCCCGGGGTTTCTTCCAGATTCAATTGTCCGCCCAGACGCTGCGCTGCCTCGCGGGCAATGGTCATGCCCAGGCCGACGCCGCCGGAGTTGCGGTTGCGCGAACCTTCCAGTCGGTAGAACGGCTCAAACACCGCTTCGCGTTTGTCGGCGGCGATCCCCGGGCCGTGGTCGATCACACGAATCAGCAATTGCTCGCGCTGATCCTGCAATTCGATTTGCGCCTGCCCGGCATAGCGCAAGGCGTTATCCATCAGATTGTTGAGGCACGAGCGCAGAGCCATAGGCTGCACCGGCAATGGCGCGCAGTGGCCGCTGACCTGCACGTCGGCGCCCTGATCCTGCGCATTCTCGCTGAGCGATTCGACCAGCGCCTGCACGTCCATCATTTGCACGGCTTCACTGGTGCGCTGTTCGTGCAGGTAGGTCAGCGTGGCGTCGAGCATGCCGATCATGTCGTCGAGGTCCTGACGCATCTGACCCTGCAGCCTCTCATCGCTGATGTTTTCCAGGCGCAGTTTCAGGCGTGACAGCGGAGTGCGCAGGTCATGGGAGACTGCGCCGAGCATGCGCGCGCGTTGTTGGACCTGCTCGCGAATGCGTTGCTGCATCAGGTTGAAGGTGTGCGCCGCTTGCCGTGCTTCGCGCGGGCCGGACTCGTCCAGAGGCGGACTGTCGAGGTCTTCGCTGAGGCGTTCGGCGGCGTCGCTCAGGCGCTGAATCGGCCGACTGAGCAGTTTCGCGCCGTACCACGCAGCGATCATCAATGTGATGAATTGAAAGGTCAGCGGCACCACCGGACCACCGAACCACGGACGCGGGGGCCGTGGCGGATAGCGCGGATCTTGCGCCATCGGTTGGCCGTCCGCGTCTTGGGTGAAGGCTGGTGGCGGTGGAGGTGGAGGAGGGCCGTAAAGGTGGAACCAGGTGAATGCCAGCAAGTGCGCCAGGACAATCGCCACGAACAGCACGCCAAACAGGCGACCGAACAGCGTATCGAAGCGCGCTCGCATCAGCCGATGTCCCGTGCGTCGAACAGGTAACCCTCACCGCGTACGGTTTTGATCAACTGCGGGGCTTTCGGATCGTCGCCGAGCTTCTGCCGCAGGCGCGACACCAATAAGTCGATACTGCGGTCGAACGCTTCGATCGAACGCCCACGGGCGGCGTCGAGCAGTTGTTCGCGGCTGAGCACCCGGCGCGGTCGCTCGATGAACACCCAGAGCAAACGGAATTCGGCGTTGGACAGCGGCACCACCAGACCATCGTCAGCGATCAATTGGCGCAGGACGCTGTTCAGTCGCCAGTTGTCGAAACGAATGTTGGCCCGTTGCTCGGTCCGGTCATCGCGCACGCGGCGCAGGATGGTCTGGATGCGGGCGACCAGTTCACGCGGCTCGAACGGCTTGGCCATGTAGTCATCGGCACCCAGTTCGAGGCCGATGATGCGGTCGGTGGGTTCGCAGCGCGCGGTGAGCATCAGGATCGGGATGTCCGATTCGGCGCGCAGCCAGCGGCACAGCGACAGGCCGTCTTCGCCAGGCAGCATCAGATCGAGTACCACCACATCGAAGTGTTCGGCCTGCATCGCCACGCGCATGGCCGCGCCGTCGGTGACACCGCTGGCGTGGATGTTGAAGCGGGCGAGGTAATCGATCATCAGCTCGCGGATCGGCACGTCATCGTCGACGATCAGCGCGCGAATGCTCCAGCGCTTGTCGTCTTTTGGCTCATCCGTCGCGGTCGTTTGGTTGTTGTGCATGGGGCTGTTCGTCTGCCAGTAGGCCGCCAACCACAAAGATGGGCTGCGAGGTTGTGGTTTCAGCATAGGCGTCCTGCCGTGAGGCGGGAAGTGCTGATGTAAGGGCGTGTTGCGGCTGGCGAGGCTAGCGCGGGCGCGTGTTGGCGGCATGTCGGTTGTGTATCGGAATCGACACAATAGCAGCGGACGCTATGCTGATCACGGTTGGCGCGACGATTTACCGATCATCGGGTGCCGCGCCGCCGCCGGTTCCGCTACAATGCGCGCCGATTTCGACCTGCCTGAGAGCCCATTCATGTCCGCCTGCCAGACTCCTATCATCGTCGCCCTGGATTTTCCCACCCGTGACGCCGCACTGAAGCTGGCCGACCAGTTGGACCCGAAGCTGTGCCGGGTCAAAGTGGGCAAGGAACTGTTCACCAGTTGCGCCGCCGAAATCGTCGGCACCCTGCGTGACAAGGGTTTCGAAGTATTCCTCGACCTGAAATTCCACGACATTCCCAACACCACCGCGATGGCTGTGAAAGCCGCTGCCGAGATGGGGGTGTGGATGGTCAACGTGCACTGCTCCGGTGGCATGCGCATGATGGCCGCTTGCCGTGAAGAGCTGGACAAGCGCAGCGGCCCGCAGCCATTGCTGATCGGCGTGACCGTGCTGACCTCGATGGAACGCGAAGATCTGGCGGGCATCGGTCTGGACATCGAGCCACAAGAGCAAGTGCTGCGTCTGGCCGCACTGGCCGAGAAGGCTGGCATGGACGGCTTGGTGTGCTCAGCACTGGAAGCCACTGCGCTGAAAACCGCACACCCATCGTTGCAATTGGTGACCCCGGGGATTCGTCCGGCGGGCAGCGCGCAAGACGATCAGCGCCGCATCCTGACCCCGCGTCAGGCGCTGGATGCCGGTTCCGATTATCTGGTGATTGGCCGTCCGATCAGCCAGGCGGCTGATCCGGCACAGGCATTGGCTTCGGTCGTAGCCGAAATCGCCTAAAGATCGCAGGCTTCGGCAGCTCTTACGGGTTATGTGAACACCTGTAGGAGCTGCGGCACGTTGCGATCTTTTGATCTTCGGTTTTAAACTTTCAACACCAACTTGCCAAAGTTCTCGCCGCTGAACAGTTTCATCAGCGTCTCTGGAAAAGTCTCCAGGCCTTCGACGATGTCTTCCTTGCTCTTGAGCTGCCCCTTGGCCATCCAGCCGGCCATTTCCTGCGCTGCGCTGGCGTATTGCGCCGCGTGATCCATCACCACGAAGCCTTCCATCCGCACACGGTTGACCAGCAGTGACAGGTAGTTCGCCGGGCCTTTGACCGCTTCTTTATTGTTGTACTGGCTGATGGCGCCACAGATGACGACCCGGGCCTTCATGTTTATACGGCTCAACACCGCGTCAAGAATGTCGCCACCGACGTTATCGAAGTACACGTCAACGCCTTTCGGGCATTCGCGTTTGAGACCGGCCACGACATCTTCGGATTTGTAGTCGATGGCGCCGTCGAAACCCAGTTCATCGATGAGAAATTTGCACTTGTCGGCACCGCCGGCAATGCCGACCACACGGCAGCCTTTGATCTTGGCGATCTGCCCGGCAATGCTGCCCACCGCGCCCGCTGCCCCGGACAAGACCACGGTGTCGCCAGCCTTCGGGGCGCCCACATCGAGCAGGGCGAAATACGCGGTCATGCCGGTCATGCCCAGTGCCGACAAATACACTGGCAGCGGTGCCAGTTTCGGATCGACTTTGTAGAAACCTCTTGGCTCGCCGAGGAAATAATCCTGCACGCCAATGGCGCCGTTGACGTAGTCCCCGACCGCAAATCCAGGATTGTTCGAGGCAATGACTTTTCCTACGCCCAGTGCGCGCATGACTTCGCCGATACCGACCGGCGGGATGTAGGACTTGCCCTCGTTCATCCAGCCGCGCATGGCCGGATCAAGGGACAGGTATTCGTTCTTGACCAGAATCTGCCCCGCAGCAGGCTCGCCGACCGGCACTTCCTGATAGGTGAAGGTCTCACGGGTGGCGGCGCCCACCGGGCGTTTGGCGAGCAGGAACTGGCGATTGGTCTGGCTGGTCATGGCAGGCACTCGAACGAAATGAAGTGTTGTTGATAGACCTTCAGCCGCCATGTCGCAAGGTCAGCGGGCGCGGCGAATGCAGGTCGATCCAGAGCGGTGATAGTACACGGCATGGTTTTATCACTGCCACGCATGGGCGGGTAAACAGCCTTCTGATAGTGCTGACGCCGGGCCAACCCCAATGGCTATGCTGCAATGCGACACACCCCCAGCATCTTTGCGTTCGAGGACATAACAATGAGCATGACGTTTTCCGGTCAGGTTGCCGTAGTCACGGGTGCGGCCAACGGCATCGGCCGAGCGACCGCGCAGGCATTCGCCGCCGAAGGTCTGAAAGTGGTGGTGGCCGATCTGGATGCGGCAGGGGGCGAGGGCACGGTGGCACTGATTCGTACAGCCGGTGGCGAAGCGACCTTCGTGCGCTGCAACGTGACCGTCGAAAGCGAAGTGAAAAATCTGATGGACGAGGTGATCAATACCTACGGCCGTCTCGACTATGCCTTCAACAATGCCGGCATCGAAATCGAAAAGGGCAAACTGGCGGACGGCTCGATGGACGAGTTCGACGCCATCATGGGCGTCAACGTCAAAGGCGTCTGGCTGTGCATGAAGTATCAGTTGCCGCTGTTGCTGGCCCAGGGCGGTGGGGCAATCGTCAACACGGCGTCGGTGGCCGGGTTGGGCGCAGCGCCGAAGATGAGTATTTATGCGGCCTCGAAACATGCGGTGATCGGCCTGACCAAATCGGCCGCCATCGAATACGCGAAGAAGAAAATTCGCGTCAATGCCGTGTGCCCGGCGGTGATCGACACGGACATGTTCCGCCGTGCCTATGAAGCCGATCCGAAGAAGGGCGAGTTCGCCAACGCCATGCATCCGGTCGGGCGTATCGGCAAGGTCGAGGAAATCGCCAGTGCCGTGCTGTATCTGTGCAGCGATGGCGCCGCGTTCACCACAGGCCATTCGCTGGCCGTGGACGGTGGCGTGACCGCATTCTGAAAAACCACAACAAAGGAACCCGCTTTCTTGCGGGTTTTTTTATGCCTGGCGTTTAGTTCGGTGAATCCGCTAAACAATGTGTATCAAATAGTTAGATCGAGCCCTTTTGACGGCGTTGTCGCACAGCCTGTCCGGCGCAGCTGTGATTTACTGCCGCCAGCAAAACGGACAGGAGTTTGCTTGCTCATGGAATTGAGAATTGACCGACAGGCAATGGTGCCGGTCGTGCAGCAGATTGTTGACGGGGTCATTGACTGGATAGCGCGAGACGCGGTGGCGCCGAGTACCCATTTGCCCTCCGTGCGACAGATCGCGCGCTCCAATCTGCTGAGCCAGTCGTGCGTGGCGCAGGCGTGCGAACGGCTCGTGGCCCAAGGCGTTCTGGCCTCCCGTCAGGGAGCAGGATTCATGGTGGCGGCGTCGCCTCCACTGGCGCCCGGCAATCACCGTCGGGTGGGCAGCGAAGGTGCGCAAGGTGTCCGTGGCTTCGGCGCATGGCTGAAACTTGGCGAGGGTGGCCTGCCCGAAAACTGGCGGGAGTCCGATGACCTCAATTACGCGATTCGTCAGGTCGCGCGAACCGACATGGCCAGCCTGTTCAGCTACAGCTCGCCGTTGGGATTGCCAGCGTTGCGCGAGCAAATTGTCAAACGCCTCGGCCTCATCGGTATCGATGCGTGCGAACAACAGGTGCTGACCACCAGCGGTGCCAGTCACGCCCTGGATCTGCTGGTCAGAACGCTGCTCAAGGCCGGTGACTACGTGGTGGTGGAAAGTCCGGGTTACGCGCCGCTGTTCGATCTGCTGCGGATGCACGGCGTGCACTTGCTGGAAGTGCGCCGTACCCCCAGCGGTCCGGACACCGAAATGCTCGAGGCGTTGCTGGAAAAATTCCGTCCGGTGGCGATGTTCATCAACAGTCACCATCACAACCCGACGGGCAGCTGTTTGACGCAGTCTGTGGCACAACGGATTTTGCAGTTGTGTGCAACCCACGGCTTGCGACTGGTAGAAGACGATGTCTACGCCGACATGCATCACGGCAATGGCGTGCGGCTGGCGGCACTGGATGCACGGGTGATCTACGTCGGCAGTTTCTCCAAGACACTCAGCAGCTCACTGCGGGTCGGGTTCGTGCTGGCTGATGACCAACTGATTGCACATCTGGGCCAGGTCAAAATGGTCACCAGCCTGGGCGTTTGCCAATTTGCGGAAGCGGTACTGGCCAGTCTCCTGGCCAGCGGTGCCTATCGCAAATTGGTGCAGCGCCAACGTCAGCGTTTGAATACCGATCGTGCCGCTGCCCTGCAAGCGCTGGAAGACGCCGACTGGGAGGTGTTCGGCAAACCGGTCGGTGGCCTGTTCATTTGGGCACGACCATCCCTGACCGATCCCGCCCGGCTGCACAGGACGGCACAGTGCAGTGGCGTGGAGTTGCCGCCGGCGAGTGCGTTCAGCCCTAGCGGCGAGATCACCGAGTGGCAGCGCATCAATGTCGCGCATGCATGCGATCCACGGGCCCGGCAGTTTTTTCGCAACACCCGCGCGGATCGACCTCAAACGTTCTGAAAACGACGGGGACGTAGCTTTTCGCCATTATTCCGACGCCAGAGACTTGTGCTGTCGGATGGCCGTTGCGAATCTTCGTCTACAGACTATGGCAGGGGGCTTCGCGCAATGATTTCGGCCGTGCAAGGACGTTTTGCCAACCTCGGTATGGCGAAAAAACTGGGGATCGGGTTTGTGCTCGTGCTGTTGCTGACGGCGCTGGTGGCGGCCATCGGTGTCTGGTCCCTGCAAACCATCAGTCAACGCTTTGATGGCCTCAAACAGATGTCTTCGCTCAATAGCGGGTTGCTCAGGGTGCGCCTGCTGGAGCAGGACTATGCCCTGCACGCCAACCCGAAAACCGCCGATACCCTGCGCGAAGGTGTCGACGGCCTGATCGCCTTGGCCGATCAGCTCAAGGCGCAGTCGCCGGCCAACGTCGCGGTGATGAATGATGTCCAGCTATCGCTGGGGGCTTACCGCAAGGCCTTCGATGAATTCGTGTCGCTGACTCAGGCCAAGGACCTTGCGCTGGAAATGGCCAGTTGGTCGGTCTCCAGTGTGGCCAATAACCTCGACGTGCTGCAGGCCGGACTCGCCGACGACGGCGCATATACCTTGAAAGACAGTGAAGGCAAGGACGGTGCGCAGTTCATCGAACAGGCCAATCAGGTCAGCCAGGTTTCGCGGTTGATGCTGCAAGCGATGAACGAGGCCCGGGTGCGTCTGGATCAAAGCCGCAAGGGCGATGCCGACAGCGCCGGCAAGGGCAATATCGAGCAAGCAGCACAGGCGCAGGCGCAGGCGGAAGAACTGAAGTCCACGGTCAAGGATGAGGGCTACCTCACTGTGCTCAATGAGGTGTCCGGACACATCGCCGGGTTCAACGACAAACTGGCCGAGTACACCGGTTTGCTGGCTCAGGAGAAAACCGTTTACGAACAATTGCATCAACGTGCGAGTCAGGTCGTCGAGCGCGTCGATCAGGCGTATGTCGCTGAAGACGCGGCGATGCAGGCTGAACTGAAGAAAAACTCGGTGCTGATCATAGGCTCTTCAGCGCTGGCGCTGTTGGTCGGGCTGATTGCCGCGTGGGTCATCACGCGCCTGATCGTCGCGCCACTACGCAGCGTGATTCAGGTGGCGCAGCAGATCGCCGCCGGTGATTTGAGCGCAACCGTCGCGGTGACTCGGCGTGACGAAATCGGTCAACTGATGCTGGCGATGCAACAGATGGGCGCGGGGTTGAGCACGATTGTCAGCGGTTTGCAGGCGGGTATCGAACAATTGGCCAGCTCGGCGCAGTCGTTGTCGGCGGTGACCGAGCAGACCAATCTTGAGGTCAGCAGCCAGAAGGAGGAAACCGAGCAGGTCGCCACGGCCATGAACCAGATGACAGCCACCGTGCATGACGTTGCGCGCAACGCCGAAGAAGCGGCGCTGGCGGCGCAGACGGCGGACGACAAAGTGGAAAGTGGCCAGCAGGTGGTGCGACAGAGCATGGCGCGGATCGAGCAATTGGCGGATTCGGCGACGTCGGCCAGTTCGAGCATCGAGAGCCTCAGTGCGCAAATCCAGAATATCGGTACCGTGCTTGAAGTGATCAAGAGCGTGGCGGAGCAGACCAATCTGTTGGCCCTTAATGCGGCGATCGAGGCGGCCCGGGCAGGCGAGCAGGGCAGGGGCTTTGCGGTGGTGGCCGATGAGGTGCGGGCTTTGGCGCGGCGTACGCAGCAATCGACCGAGGAGATCGAGCGGCTGGTCAGTGCGTTGCGCGCGGCGGCGCACTCGTCGGTGCAGCAGATCCAGGGCAGTGGGGAGTTGGTGAAGCTGGCGGTGAGTGATGCGCTGCAGACCGAAAGTGCGTTGGGGAGTATTGCGGCGGCAGTGTCGTTGATCCAGCAGATGAATCAGCAGATTGCGGCGGCGGCGGAGCAGCAGAGTTCGGTGGCGGAAGAGATCAATCGCAGTGTGACGAGTATCCGGGCGAGTGCTGATCAATCTTCGTTGGCGATGCGCGGGAATGCGGCTTCGAGTGTTGAGCTGGCGCAGTTGGGCGGGGAGTTGCGTGGGATGGTTGGGCATTTTCGGCTGTGACGCTTTGGACTTGGCGGCCTTTGGGCCGACCATGCGCTTGGGGGGTTGGGTGCATATCTGGTTCTGCGGGTGTTGCTGATTACGGTTCCGCCCTTACGGCGGGTCACTTTGGCAAACGCCCCAAAGTAACCAAAGGTCTGTGCCCTGACGTTCGTCCCGCTCGCTGGGGCTCGGGGTTCCTTCGCTCCGGGATCGATCCGGGCGCAGCGCCTATGGTTTGCTTCGCTGCACCTCCTCTCGCTGTGTTTGGCTGCGCCAAACGGTCGCTGCGCTCCCACGCCCGGATCAATCCCTCCACTCAGCCTGCCGACGGGCTCTAAGATCAAAAGCGGTACTCGAGC
>NZ_RWIM01000075.1 GCF_009764645.1 Pseudomonas sp. PB106 | reverse complement strand
CAGGCTGCGATACTTTTGATCTTTTCAGTTACCGCGTTTGCTGTTGATCTGCCGCAGGCGGTTGCCCTCAAAACGCAGGTACTGGTACATGCCGTTACTCGGCCCGTACGTCCATTCCTCGACCTGAAACTCCTCACGCCGATTGGCGCTGCGCTTATAGCCCAGCACGTCGCGGCTGACTGGCTCACCGCACTTCTGCAGCACTTCGCTGGAGCGGTCGCCCAGGCTGATCAACTGGCTGCCACAACGCAGCGTGTCGGACGCTACGGCGTGGCCGGCAGCGAGGCTCAGTGTCAGCACGGCCAGCCAATGGCGTTTCATCATTCCGCATCCAGGTGCATTTGTGTGACTACACGGCCATCGCTCTCGGCCTCGCCAAGGTTGGCATCGATGAAGTACACCCGGTCGTCGGCCAGTTGGCCTTTGTCCACCAGATAATCCTTGATACTGCTGGCACGGTCCTGACCGAGCTGGCGCAACAGCACATCGCTGCCACTCCAGAAATTGATCACGCCTTCGCGCATCTTCGCCGTGCGTTCTTCCTTGCCCAAGTCCTTCCATTCCGCCGGCGGCTGGGTTTTCAGACGCGTGCGGTAGATGCCTTCGAGCAGCGGGCCTTTCTCGCTGTCCGGCACTTCGATCAGCGACGCTTGAGCCGGGACTTTATCGCCCCGACGCTGGAGCATCTTGTAGTAGTTGTACTGGTATTCACGCTCCAGACGCTGTTCGGCGATCAACGGACCGTCACTGCTTTTCGCGGCGGTGCCTTCGATTTCCAGGCGCAATGCCGGACGTTCCTTCAGCGCTTGCGACAGCTTGACCAGCGCGGCTTCGGCGTCCTTGTTCAGCTCACTGGAACCCGGCGCGAACGACACGGTGCCGAGGTCTTGCGAGCCGCCACCACTGACCAGCCCACCGATCAATTTGAACGGTGCGGCAGCGGCTTTGACGATCAGGTTGCGCAGGGTCTGCCAGACAATCGGCATCACACTGAACTGCGGATTGTTCAGGTCGCCGGTCACCGGCAGTTCGATGGAGATCTTGCCGTCGACGTCCTTGAGGAGGGCAATCGCCAGTTTCAGCGGCAGGCTCACGGCATCCGGGCTGTCGACTTTCTCGCCCAGTTGCAGTTGCTCGACCACCACTTTGTTCTCGGCCTTCAACTGGCCTTTGGTGATCAGGTAATGCAGGTCGAGGTTGAGGCGGCCCTTGCGAATGCGGTAACCGGCGAACTTGCCGGAGTAGGGGGTCAGCGTGGTCAGTTCGACGCGTTTGAAACTGGTGGCGATGTCGAGGCTCGCCATTGGATCGAACGGATTGACCGCGCCCTTGATGGTCACTGGCGCATAACGATCAACCTTGCCTTTGATGTCGACGCTGGCCGGTTTCGCCTGGCGGCTGTCGATGGTGCCGATCTGACCGTTGAGCTGCTGGATCGCGGTGGCGAAGTTCGGCGTCAGACTGAAGTCGGCGAAGTTGGCCGAGCCGTCGTTGATGGCGATGCCACCGATGTGGATGCCCAGCGGTTTGTCTTTGCTGGCCGGTTTGGCCGCCGTGGTTTTCGCGCCGTTGTCGGCCGGTTGCGGGATCAGCAAGTCGTCGATGTTGGTGGTGCGATCATCGTTGATCATGAACCGCGCATACGGCTGGAACAGGTTGACCTTGTCGATCGACAGGCTGTCGCCGTGTTGATAGTTCAGGCCTTCGACGACGACCTGCTGCCACTTGAGGAAGTCGCGGGTTTTCAGGGTGTCCAGGGTGTGCAGTTGATCGATCTGCGCCCGCCCGGTTACGCTGAGCGCCAGCGGTTCGGTGCTCTTGAGATTGACCTTCAAGTCACTGCCGAGCATGCCGCTGCGCAGTTCCAGGCGAATGAACGGGTTGATGTAGGACTGTGCAACACGCAGGTCGATGTCTTGGGTTTTGACGTTGAGCTGGGCGTTGACCGGGGCCAGATTGACCGTGCCATCGGCGCTGATCTTGCCTTGTTTGCCGAGCCCGCTGTCGAGCTTGAGCTTGAAGGGCGAGCCGTTGAGGCTGTCGAAATCCTGCAGGTCGACGTTCAGCGGGGTGATATCCAGCGCCACCGGCGGATTCGCCGAACGATCAGCCAAATGGACGGTGTAGTTGCGCAATTGCACGTCTTTGAGCAGTACCTGCCACGGTTTGCTCGGCGCTGTCGGTTCGGCTTTCGGCGAGTCGGCAGCTGCCGGTGCGCTGGCCGGTTCGGCGGCGGCTTTGGCGGCGGGTTTCGACGGTTGGCTGGCGAACAGTTTCTGCCAGTCCAGTTGGCCGTCGGCTTCCAGCGCGGCCCAGGTTTCGAGTTTCTGGCTGCGGATCTTGCCGACCACCACTTGTTGCTTGGCCAGATCGACGCTGGTTTCGCTGACATCCAGGCGCTCGAGTTTCGCCAGCGGACGCCCATCCGGGGCCTTGATGGCGAATGGCGCGATGCTGACGGCGACGTTGTTGAGCAGCAGCTCGGTTTCTTTCGACAGATTGAGTTTGTATTCGGTGCTGAGGCTGATCACGCCGTCTTCGAGCACCAAGGGCACGGAGTCACGCACGTAGGGCCAGAAGGCTTTCATCTTGCCGTCGGTGACTTTCAGGGTGCCTTCGGAGGTGAACGGAATCAGGCTGAAATTACCGGCCCAGTCGATTCGCCCACCTTGCGGGCCGATGGCGACCAAGGTCATGTCGGCGCTGTCTTCGGGCAGGGTGCTGAGATTTTTCAGCTCGAAATTCAGATCGTCGTAGAGGAATTCGATGGGTTCACTTGGGCGCACATCCTGAAAATGCACGACGCCGCCGGCCAGTTTGATGTTGTCGATGCGCAGCGGGAAGGGTTTGGCGTTCGGGTCTACGGGAGTGGGTTCGCTGGCCGGCACATTGAACAGGCCGAGCAGGTTGAGCTTGCCATCTTTGGCGAAGAGGATTTCGCTCTTCGGTTTATCCAGTTCGATGTTGGCCAAGTGCAGGGCTTTGGTCCACAGGCTGTCGATTTGCAGGTCGGCGTACAGGCGTTCGAAACCGACCTGTTCCTTGCCCGGCTCGCCGATGACCAAGCCCCACAGGGTGACCTCAAGGCTGAACGGGTTGAGTTCGATGCGCTGGATATGCGCAGGCACGGTCGCGTAGTTGGCCAGTTGTTGGTTGGCCACCCGCAGGGCGATGCCCGGCAAAATCAGAAACCCCAGCAGGCTGTAGAGGGCCAGAGCAGTCAACAAGGCGCCAATCGCGCGAATCAATCCTTTGGGCATGTGCGGCTTCATCTGTCTGAATCGGAGTGCCTTGGAGTATGGCACGCGATTCTGGTTCCGAAGTGCCCGGTGTGGGACAGGATTATTCAGATTGTTCTCAAAACACAGAACCCATGTGGGAGCTGGCTTGCCAGCGATGAGGGCATACCAGTCGACGACTTTGTTGACTGACCCACCGCAATCGCTGGCAAGCCAGCTCCCACAGGGTTGTTTATAGCTGCAGAATTAGGGTTTTCAGCGGCGGCTGTTGATCCATCGACGGGAAGTCGGCGCCCGGGGTCATCACGCTCCACTCGCGCACTGGCCGGCCCGCCTTCTCGGCGCAGCGCAGCACCTGCTCGCGCCAGTCGTCCATGCTGACTTTCGCCAGATTGTTGCAGCAGATCAGCACGCCGTTGTCGGCGGTGGTCAGCAGGGCCGGTTTGAGCAGGCTCTGATAGTCGCGCAGCAGGTCGACGGTGCCGAAAGCGCTCTTGGCCCACGCCGGCGGATCCAGCAGGACCAGATCGTATTGACGCTGTTCCAGACGCTGATAGCTCGGCAGTTTCTGTCCGCGTCGCTGACTGATCGGCAGCCCGGCGAGCTGGCGGATCGCCGGGAAGTAATCGGACTGGATAAATTGCATCTCGGGCAATTGCGGGTTGAGCAGGCCGTTTTCGCGACCGACCGCCAGATTGCCTTCAGCGAAATCCAGATTGCACACTTCACTGGCGCCACCGGCAGCGGCACTGAGGCCAACGCCGCAGGTGTAGGCGAACAGGTTGAGCACGGATTTGCCTTTGGCGTGCTCCTTGACCCAGCCGCGGGTGTTGCGCAAGTCGAGGAACAGCAGCGGGTCCTGCCCGGCGTGACGCCCGCGTACGCGGTAATTCAAGCCCCATTCGTGGCCAACGAGATCGGCCAGTGCAGCCTCATCGGCTTTGTAGACACTGTCTTCACGGTCGATCCGCGAGTTGCCACGGGAGCGGTCGTTGTAGACCAGCAGAGACTCGAAGCCCAGCGTCTGGTTAACCATGGCGTGCAGTTGCAGCAGGTCGTCTCGCTCCAGCGTCTGGTGAAAGCTCTGCACCAGCAATTGCGGGCCGTAGCGATCGATGGTCAGACCGCCGGCACCTTCCTGGCTGCCATGGAACAGGCGATAGCAATCGGTGCCCTGGCGGTGCAACTCGGCCAGCAGATCCTGGCGTTGATCGAGGGCGGCGCGCAGCGCCTGATTCAAGGAAGACATGCGGGCGCCTTGCTGGAGAGAATAGGGGCGCGGGAGTTTAGCAGCTTGGCGGGGAACCGAGTTGCTGCCTTCGCGAGCAAGCTCGCTCCCACAGGGGATCCATGGTGCAAATCAGGTCTTCTGTGGGAGCGAGCTTGCTCGCGAAGGCGTCCGACGAAGTTTTCAGCTCAATCCCATTCGCCGTTTGGCCCGTTGCACCGAGCCATTGCGCATCGCCCAGCGCAGCATCGGCGCGCTGCGCCTGACGCTGGCGCGAATCAACTGGCGCTGCAACGAACTCTGCCGCACATCGAGCATGTCGCTGGCCCAGTCCGGCAGCAGATCAATGCCAGCCTTCATCATCAAATCGCCAAACGGCCGCGCCAGAACACTCGGCGCCGGTGCCGCGAGCAACAGGCGCAAGACTTCACGGCTGCGCTCATCGCAGAGCAACTGCGGGCGCATGCGATGCAGATAGTCGGCCACGGCCTGCCGCGATTTCGGCACATCCCGCGCGCCGAGGCGCTCGGCAATCACGGCAATTTCCGCGTAATAACGATCCTGATC
Source organism: Pseudomonas sp. PB106 (assembly GCF_009764645.1). Taxonomy (GTDB): domain Bacteria; phylum Pseudomonadota; class Gammaproteobacteria; order Pseudomonadales; family Pseudomonadaceae; genus Aquipseudomonas. The sequence goes on along the minus strand of NZ_RWIM01000075.1, from coordinate 6,795 downwards.
GGCCAGCGACAACTGTGGGTTGCGATAGCGCAAATGCGCCGCTAGAAAGTTACTGACTTCGGCCACATGCACCCACGTCAGCAAGTCCGGATCGCTGGCGGCGTAAGGCCGGCCATCCGGCGCGGTGCCGACCACTTGCTGGTGGATAGTGCGGACTTTCCCGATCAACCAGTCGGCGTCGCGGCGCGAGCCAAACGTGGTGCCGGAAACAAACTGACTGGTGCGGCGCAAGCGCCCGAGCATGTCTTGACGGAAATTCGAATGATCCCAAACCCCGGCCAACGCCAATGGATGCAGCGCTTGCAGCAACAGCGCGCTGATGCCCCCGATCAACATGCTGCTGAAGTCGCCGTGCACTTGCCAACTGACCGAGTCGGGGCCGAACAGGCCGGGATCGCCCTTGGGGTTTTCCAGGTCGAGTTGGCCGAGGGACAGCCCGGTCAGGCTCATGAGTTGCTGTTCGATACGGCTGCGGATGAATTCCATGACCACTCAGTGAAGAAGGGCGGGCGCGGCCGGCTGACCGCGCCCGGGATGTTACTGGTTGAGACGCTTGTCGATCAGGCCTTGCACCACGCTCGGGTCGGCGAGGGTCGAGGTGTCGCCGAGGCTGTCGAGTTCGTTGCAGGCGATCTTGCGCAGGATGCGCCGCATGATCTTGCCTGAGCGGGTTTTCGGCAAGGCTGGCGCCCATTGGATCAGGTCCGGTTTGGCGAAGCTGCCGATTTCCTTGCTGACGTGGGCCAGCAGTTCTTTCTTCAACTCGTCATTCGGTTCGGCGCCGTTCATGGGCGTGACGAAGGCATAGATTCCCTGACCTTTGACGTCGTGCGGGTAACCGACCACGGCGGCTTCGGCGATGCTGTCGTGCAGCACCAGCGCACTTTCGACTTCGGCGGTGCCGATGCGGTGGCCGGAGACATTGATCACGTCGTCGATGCGCCCGGTGATCCAGTAGTCGCCGTCCTCATCGCGACGCGCGCCGTCGCCGGTGAAATAGTAGCCGGGGTAGGGTTTGAAATAGGTGTCGACCATTCGTTGCGGGTCGCCATAGACGCTGCGGATCTGCGCCGGCCAACTGGATTTGATCGCCAGCACGCCGCTGCCGGCGCCTTTGATTTCCTTGCCTTGCTCGTCAAGCAGCACCGGTTGCACGCCGAACATCGGCTGCGTGGCACAACCTGGTTTGATCCGCTGCGCGCTGACCAGCGGGCTGAGCATGATGCCGCCGGTTTCGGTCTGCCACCACGTATCGACGATGGGGCAGCGCTGTTCTCCTACGACGTTGAAATACCATTCCCACGCTTCCGGGTTGATTGGCTCACCGACGCTGCCGAGTAATCTGAGGCAGGCGCGCGACGTTTCCTTCAACGGCTCGGCGCCTTCGCGCATCAATGCGCGCAGGGCAGTGGGGGCGGTGTAGAAAATGTTGACCTTGTGTTTATCGATCACCTGCCAGAAGCGCGAACTGCTCGGGTAGCTCGGCACGCCTTCGAACATCAACGTGGTCGCACCATTGGCCAAGGGGCCGTAGACAATGTAGCTGTGGCCGGTAACCCAGCCGACATCGGCGGTGCACCAGAACACTTCGCCGTCGCGGTAATCGAGCACGTATTTGAAGGTCATCGCCGCTTGCAGCAGATAGCCGCCGGTGGTGTGCAGCACGCCTTTGGGTTTACCGGTGCTGCCGGAGGTGTAGAGGATGAACAGCGGGTCTTCGGCGTCCATCGGCTCCGGCGGACAGTCGTCGCTGACGTCGCGCACGGCCTGGTGATACCAGAGATCGCGGCCCTCAACCCAGTCGACGTTGCCTTGGCTGCGTTCGACCACCACGACGGTGCTGACGTCCGGGCAACTCTGCAGGGCTTTGTCGACGTTCTGTTTCAGCGGCACGAATTTGCCGCCACGCACGCCTTCGTCGGCGGTGATCACCGTACGGCAATCGGCATCGAGAATGCGATCGCGCAGGGAATCGGGGGAGAACCCGCCGAACACCACCGAATGGATTGCGCCGATCCGCGCGCAGGCGAGCATGGCGTACGCGGCCTCAGGGATCATCGGCATGTAGATGCACACCCGGTCGCCTTTCTTCACGCCACGGCTTTTCAGCACGTTGGCCAGGCGGCAGACATGGTGGTGAAGTTTTTTGTAAGTGATTTGCGCCGATTCGGCAGGGTCGTCGCCTTCCCAGAGCAGGGCGGTCTGCTCGCCGCGTTGTTCGAGGTGGCGGTCGATGCAGTTGTAGCTGACGTTCAGTTTGCCCCCGGCAAACCAGGCGGCTTCACCGGTTTTCAGGTCACAGTGCTGAACGGTTTGCCACGGCGTGCTCCAGTCGAGAAAGCGCGTGGCCTGTTCGGCCCAGAAGGTGTCGGGGTGTTCAATGGATTCGCGGTACAGGCGCCGATAGTCTTCCTGACTCAACTGAGCAGCCCGGCGGACGGCATCGGCTTTGGGGAACGTGCTGATATCGAACATGACGGTTCCTTATTCTTGTTGTGCGAAGAATAAAGATGCGCCGAGAGTGCAAAGGGTTCAAGCCGGATAGGTAACCTGATGACTGAGCCTGATTATAAATGCCCCCCAAAACAACTGTAGGAGTGAGCCTGCTCGCGATAGCGGTGTGTCATTCAACATCAACGCTGACTGATACACGGCTATCGCGAGCAGGCTCACTCCTACAAAGGATCTCTGTGCCCACAGGATTTGGGTTGAGCCAAAGCCTGTGGGCCGAGCCATCCAATCACCCGCGGTGACGACCGCGGAAGTAGTTGATCAGGCCCTGGGTGGAAGGGTCATCGGCGACGGTTTCATCGCTGCCAACCAGGCGGTTGTAAACGCCTTTACCCAACTCCTTGCCCAATTCCACGCCCCACTGGTCAAAGGCGTTGATGCCCCAGACCACGCTCTGCACGAACACTTTGTGTTCATACATGGCCACCAGTGCGCCGAGACGACGCGGGCTGATGCGTTCAACCACGAGGGTGTTGCTCGGACGGTTGCCCGGGATCACCTTGTGCGGCGCGAGTTTGTGCACCTGCTCTTCGCTCACGCCTTTGTCGCGTAGTTCCTGCTCGGCTTCCGGCAAGGTCTTGCCGAGCATCAGCGCCTGGCTCTGCGACAAGCAGTTGGCGTACAGCCACTGATGGTGGTCGGAGACTGGGTTGAAGCTAACGATCGGTACGATGAAGTCGGCCGGGATCAGTTGGGTGCCTTGGTGCAGCAACTGGTGGTAAGCGTGCTGACCGTTGCAGCCGACGCCGCCCCAGATCACTGGACCGGTGTCGGTCGACACCGAGGTGCCGTCCTGGCGCACGCTCTTGCCGTTGGATTCCATGTCCAGCTGTTGCAAGTGCTTGGTGATGTTGCGCAGGTAGTGGTCGTACGGCAGGATCGCGTGACTTTGCGCGCCCCAGAAGTTGCCGTACCACACGCCGAGCAGGGCCAGCAGCACCGGCATGTTCTGTTCGAACGGCGCGGTCTGGAAATGCTGGTCCATGGTGTAGGCACCGGACAGCAGTTCCTTGAAGTTGGACATGCCGATGGCCAGGGCGATCGGCAAACCGATGGCTGACCACAGCGAGTAACGACCGCCAACCCAGTCCCACATCGGGAAGATGTTTTCTTCGCGGATACCGAACGCCACGGCGGCCGCGTTGTTGCTCGAGACGGCGATGAAGTGACGATAGAGCTCGGCTTCCGAGCCACCCTGTGCCAGATACCAGGCACGTGCGGCCTGAGCATTCTTCAGGGTTTCGAGGGTGTTGAAGGATTTCGACGAAACGATGAACAGCGTGGTCTCGGCGCGCAGTTTCTGCGTCAGCTCGTGGAACTCACTGCCGTCGATGTTCGCCAGATAGTGGCAACGCACGCCTTTCTGCGCGTAGGACAGCAGCGCTTCGGAAACCAGCTCAGGGCCGAGGAACGAGCCACCGATGCCGATGTTGACCACGTCGGTGATCGGCTTCTCGGTGTAGCCGCGCCACAGACCGTCGTGAATGCGGCCGACCAGATCGGTGATCTGGTTCAACACTTTGTGGACTTCCGGCATCACGTTGACGCCGTTGACCGACAACTTGTCGCCGACCGGGCGGCGCAGGGCGGTGTGCAGTGCCGGGCGACCTTCAGAGGCGTTGACGATTTCGCCATCGAACAGCGCTTTGATTGCGCCCTTCAGATCGACTTCATTGGCCAAACCCACCAGCAGATTGCGGGTTTCGGCGTTGATCAAATTCTTCGAATAATCGAGAAACAGGCCGCAGCTGCTGAGGGTGAACTGATTGAAGCGCTGCGGATCGGCGTTGAAGGCTTCGCGCATGCTGAAATCCTGCATGGCTTGGCGGTGATCTTTCAACGCTTGCCAGGCGGGCAGAGCGGTAACGTCGTGAGGAGTGCGGTAGTACGCCATCGCTGCGGTTTTCCTTTTTACTTGAACGGCCTTTTGAACACGGAACAGCCTCGGCACGCCATGTTTGGGCGTGGGGCCAACTGCGTCGACACGATTTCTGGACACAGGGCGAATACAGTAAACCTCGCGCTGCGTTCTGTCTTGACTTTGTCTGACCAGATCCCTGTACTTTTTTAACATTCAATACAGGGAGTGGCCGACAAACGGAGGGGAAGGGGCGCTTAGGCAGGCTGAACTTCCCGGGTTGGAATCGAACGGCCGGCAGTGTGCCCGAAGGCTTTATAAGCGCCAATGCAACGCAAAAGATCGCAGCCTGCGGCAGCTCCTACAGGTTATGCAGGAGCTACCGCAGGCTGCGATCTTTTGATTTTGCGGTTAAACCGGGCTATCGAGATTCAGGTGCAGATTGTCGATCAACCGCGTGGTGCCGAGGAATGCGGCGACCAGAATCACCAGATCACGGTCTTCAGCCGTCGCCGGACGCAAGGTCAGGGCATGGCGAATTTCCAGGTAATCCGGACGCAGGCCTGCGGCTTCCAGCTGTTGCAACTGGGCGCTGATCAGCGCCGGGAAGTCGCGCTCGCCTTGCTTGATCGACTCGGCAATGCTGCTCAGACTGCGATAAACCACCGGGGCCACTGCGCGTTGTTCTTCGCTGAGGAAGCCATTGCGCGATGACAGCGCCAGGCCATCGGCGGCGCGCACGGTCGGTTCGCCGATTATCTGGATCGGCATGTTCAGGTCATGCACCAGCGCGCGGATCACCGCCAGTTGCTGGTAATCCTTCTGGCCGAAAATCGCCAGATCCGGCTGGACCATGTTGAACAGCTTGCTGACTACGGTCGCGACACCTTCAAAGTGCCCCGGACGACTGGCGCCGCACAGACCTTCGGAGAGTTGCGGCACGCTGACCCGAGTCTGCCCGGCCATGCCGTTGGGGTACATTTCCTCGACCGTTGGCGCGAACAGCAGGGAGCAGCCGGCTTCGAGGAGTTTTTCCTGATCCGCCGCCAAGGTGCGCGGGTACTTGTCGAGGTCTTCGCCAGCGCCGAATTGAAGCGGGTTGACAAAAATGCTCGCGACCACAAAATCCACACGTTGCGTGGCTTTGGTGATCAGCGCGACGTGGCCGCTGTGCAGGTTGCCCATGGTCGGCACAAAGCCGATGCGCTTGCCTTCGCTGCGGGCGCGGGCAACAGCGGCGCGCAGTTCGCGTACGGTTTTAACGGTGTTCATGCAGAGAATCCGTGTTCGATGCCTGGGAACGTGGTGGCTTTGACTTCGCTGACGTAAGCCTTCAGCGCGGACTGGATGCTGTCCTGACCGTGCATGAAGTTCTTCACGAACTTCGGCACGCGGCCAGTGATCGACAGGCCGAGCATGTCGTGCAGTACCAGCACCTGGCCGTCGGTGGCGTTACCGGCACCGATACCGATCACCGGAATCTTCACGGCCTGGCTGATTTCTGCCGCCAGTTCGCTCGGCACGCATTCCAGCAGCAGCATCGCCGCGCCGGCCTGTTCCAGCGAGATCGCATCGGCACGCATCTGCCGCGCCTGGTTCTCGTTACGGCCCTGCACTTTATAGCCACCGAGAATGTTCACCGCTTGCGGGGTCAGGCCCATGTGCGCGCAGACCGGTACACCGCGCTCGGCGAGCAGGCGGATCGACTCGGCCAGCCACAACTGACCTTCAACCTTGACCATGTGCGCGCCGGCCTGCATCAGCATGGCGCTGTTGGTCATGGTCTGTTCGAGGGTGGCGTTGGCCATGAACGGCAGGTCGGCCAGGATCAGGGCATCGCTGTTGCCGCGTTTGACGCACGCGGTGTGGTAGGCCATTTCTGCGGTGGTCACCGGCAATGTGCTGTCGTGACCTTGCAGGACCATGCCGAGGGAGTCGCCCACCAGCAGCACTTCGACACCAGCCTCGTTGCAGGCTTGGGCGAAGGTCGCGTCATAGCAGGTCAGCATGGTGATCTTTTCACCTTTCTGCTTGAGGCTCTGGAGCGTGGTCAGGGTGATGGCTGGCATGTAAAAAATCCTCGTTCAGGCGCTCTGGAAACTACTGCGAGTAACGCGCGTGATTCTTCATCTACTCAGGCGCACGCTCTTTTGTCGTGCTTATAAGGCCTGGATTGCGCCCGTATGTGCCGGGTTGGCGGCAGCGGGACGCCTATAGTCGTGATGAGCCAACAGGAAGTCAATTGCGTGTGTTACCGCAATGTTACGAGGGGAGTGTTACCGGCGTTACTGATGCGATTCAGCGGCGCGGCGGGGCTGATTCGGCGATTTTTTGTCCGACAAAATCCTGAGGGTAAAATGCTATTCCCTGTAGGAGCTGCGGAACGCTGCGATCTTTTGATCTTGCTTTTGAAGATCAAAAGATCG
>NZ_RWIM01000074.1 GCF_009764645.1 Pseudomonas sp. PB106 | reverse complement strand
GATCTTTTGATCTTAAAAACGAAATCAAAAGATCGCAGCCTTCGGCAGCTCCTACAGGGTCTGTGTATTTTGGGGATGTTGTCCTGTCGGGTTGGGCTTGCCCGAAAAGCGCTTTTGTTTGAAACTGCGCACCTCGTCCCCGCGGCGACCCTGGATCAGCAGACAGGGCATCACTGAGCTGGCAACCCTGAACCCAATTTTCAGAGGAGCCGGCAACATGCCCGCGACCCGTACCTGGTTAAAAAATCCCCTCGCCATTTTCACGTCCAACGAGCTCGATGCCCGTGGCGGCCTTGTCGTGCAAGACGGTGTCATCGTCGAAGTACTGGCTACCGGCCAACAGCCGTCGGCGCCGTGCAATGAAGTGTTCGATGCCCGCGAGCATGTGATCCTGCCGGGCCTGATCAACACCCACCATCACTTCTATCAAACCCTGACTCGCGCCTGGGCGCCGGTGGTCAATCAGCCGTTGTTCCCTTGGCTGAAAACCCTGTACCCGGTGTGGGCGCGCCTGACACCTGAGAAACTCGCCCTCGCCACCAAAGTCGCCTTGGCCGAACTGCTGCTGTCGGGTTGCACCACTGCTGCCGACCATCACTACCTGTTCCCGGACGGCCTGGAAAACGCCATCGACGTGCAAGTCGAAAGCGTCCGCGAGCTGGGCATGCGCGCCATGCTCACCCGTGGTTCGATGAGCCTCGGCGAGAAGGACGGTGGCCTGCCGCCGCAGCAGACCGTGCAGGAAGGTCAGGTGATTCTCGACGACAGTCAGCGCCTGATTCACGAGTACCACGAACGCGGCGACGGCGCGCAGATCCAGATCGCGCTGGCGCCGTGCTCGCCGTTCTCGGTGACCCCGGAAATCATGTCGGCCAGTGCTGAATTGGCGAACAAACTCGACGTGCGCCTGCACACGCACCTCGCCGAAACCCTCGACGAAGAAGATTTCTGCCTGCAGCGTTTCGGCCTGCGCACCGTCGATTATCTCGACAGCGTCGGCTGGCTCGGTCCGCGCACCTGGCTGGCGCACGGCATCCATTTCAACCCGGACGAAATCGCTCGTCTCGGTGAGGCGGGCACCGGTATTTGCCATTGCCCGAGTTCGAACATGCGTCTGGCCTCGGGCATTTGCCCGAGTATCGATCTGACTGACGCCGGTGCGTTGTTTGGTCTGGGTGTCGATGGCTCGGCGTCCAACGATGCGTCGAACATGATTCTCGAAGCACGTCAGGCGCTGTACATCCAGCGCCTGCGTTACGGCGCCGAAAAGATCACCCCGGAACGCGTGCTGGGCTGGGCCACCAAGGGTTCGGCGAGCTTGTTGGGCCGTACCGATATTGGTGAGATTGCCGTGGGCAAGCAGGCGGATCTGGCGTTGTTCAAGCTCGATGAGCTGCGCTTCTCCGGCAGCCATGATCCGATTTCGGCGCTGCTGTTGTGCGGTGCAGATCGTGCGGATCGGGTGATGATTGGTGGCAAGTGGCGCGTGGTTGACGGCCAGGTTGAAGGCCTCGACCTCAAAGGCCTGATCGCCGACCACAGCCAGGCGGCACGCCAACTGATCGCCGGGACCTGATTCCCCTCCCCATCTGATCGTTCCCACGCTCTGCGTGGGAACGCATCACGGGACGCTCTGCGTCCCAGCGGCGGACGCAGAGCGTCCATGGCGGCATTCCCACGCGGAGCGTGGGAACGATCTTCCCGCGCTAGAGGCCGAGCAGGGACAGCATGATGAACGTCGCAAACAGCACGAAATGCGTCATGCCTTCGATGGCATTGGTTTCGCCGTCATTGAGGTTGATCGCGCTGACGATCAACGTCAGGAAAATCATCACCGTCTGCACCGGGGTCATCGCCATTTGAAACGGCTGACCCGTGTACAGCGCCATCGCTTCCATCACCGGCACGGTCAGAATCACCGTCGACAGTGACGCGCCCATCGCAATGTTCACCACCGATTGCATGCGGTTGGCCAACGCTGCACGCAATGCGGTCAGAATCTCCGGCGCTGCGGAAATCGCCGCCACCAGAATCGCCGTGATCACTGGCGGTGCGCCCGTGCCTTCCAGGCCCAGATCGAGGGTCTTCGACATCACTTCGGCCAGTGCGCCGATCACCACAATGCCAAACACCAGAATGCCGATCGACAGGCCGATGCTCGGTGCTTTCGCCTGCGCGTCCTGCGGTTCTTTCTTGCGGCGTTTGTCCGGGTAGCTGTAGCTGAAAAAGTAACTGTGCGGGCCGACTTGCATGCGCAGAAACAACGCGTAAAGAACGACCATCGCGCCGATGGTGAACGCTGAATAAATCTTCCAGTTGGCCTCGGGTATAAATTCCGGCACCACCATCGATACGCCCATGGCGGTGAGGATCATCACGCTGTAGCTGCGCGCGGAATCGTCGTTATACGACTGTTCGCCATGCTTGATCCCGCCCATTAGCGCGGCGAGGCCGAGGATGCCGTTGATGTCGAGCATCACCGCCGAATAGATCGTGTCACGCACCAGCGTGGGCGATGCTTCGTTGCTCATCATGATTGCCAGAATCACCACTTCGACCAGCACGGCCGCCAGTGTGAGGATCATCGTGCCGTAAGGGTCGCCGACCTTTTCGGCGAGCAATTCAGCGTGGTGGGCGACGCGCATCGAGGCGGCGACGATGAAAGCGATCAGCACCAGGCCGGCAGTCAGCGCGACGATCTGGCCGCTGTGCAGCATCCAGTGTTCCAACGGATAGGCGACGCACGCGGCGATGACGGCCAGGAGCAGAAAGCTTTCTTGCTTGAGAATCGAGAACATGGCGGGCCTTTTTGCCGAAGAGTGCGAATGAGCTACTGACTGCGGAGCGGCGCTAACGTTTCGTTACACCTTAGCGCACCAACGGATAGCGGGACTTTTGCCTGATGCACTTTTATTGGCCTTGCCGGCCCCTTCGCGAGCAAGCTCGCTCCCACAGGTGACCGCATTTCAATGTGGGAGCGAGC
>NZ_RWIM01000009.1 GCF_009764645.1 Pseudomonas sp. PB106 | reverse complement strand
CGCAGGCTGCGATCTTTTGATGTTGCTTTTAAAGGGCAAGATCAAAAGATCGCAGCCTGCGGCAGCTCCTACAGATGAAGGATTACTTCATCTCTACGATGACTTCTTCGTTCCACGCCTGTGGCAGGGCTTTGGAAGTTTTTTCCCACGCATCGGCGTCTTTGATCGGCGTGACCTTTTTGTACTGCTCGTTCGGCAGCAGCTTGGCTTTCACGTCTTCCGGCAGTTGCAGGTGCTCGGCGCGGATTGGGCGGGCGTTGCCGCGGGCGAGGTTGGTCTGGCCGGCGTCGCTGAAGATGTATTCGCGGGTCAGCTTGGCGGCGTTAGGGTTTTTCGCGTACTTGTTGATGATCGTGGTGTAACCGGAAATCACCGAACCGTCGGACGGGATCAGCACCACGTAGTCATCCGGGTTGGCCATCTTGGCTTTGTAGCTCAAGCCGTTGAAGTCCCAAACCACGCCGACCTCGATTTCGCCTTTTTCCATGGTGGCGATGGTCGGGTTGGCCATCGACAGGCGACCCTGCTTGGCGATGTCTGCAAACAACAGCAGGGCTGGCTTGATGTTTTTCTCGTCGCCACCATTAGCCAGTGCCGCAGCAAGAACGCCGTTGGCAGCTTGTGCGGCGGTGCTCACGTCACCGATGGAAACCTTGTATTTGCCGCCCTTGAGGTCAGCCCATTTGGTCGGCACTTCGGAACCGTGCAGCAGCTTCTTGTTGACGATGAAGGCAATGGTGCCGGTGTAGGCCAGTGCCCAGTTGCCGTCCTTGTCCTTGGCCCAGTCCGGGACTTGATCCCAGGTGCTTGGCTTGTACGGTTGCACCACGCCTTGTTTGACCGCGATCGGGCCGAAAGCGGCACCGACGTCGCCGATGTCGGCGGTGGCGTTGTCTTTTTCGGCGGCGAACTTGGCGATTTCCTGAGCCGAGCTCATGTCGGTGTCGATGTGTTTCAGGCCGTAGGTCTTGGCCAGGTCTTCCCAGGTGCCTTTCCAGTTGGCCCAGTCATCCGGCATGCCGACGCTGTTGACGGCGCCTTCCGCTTTCGCAGCGGCTTCGAGGGTTTTCAGATCGGTGCCGGCCGCCATGGCGGAGGTGCACATTGCAATGGTCGAGCCTAACAGTGTTGCCAGGAAAAGCTGTTTCATTCCGAAGCTCCTTGGTCGTGTTCAACGCTGCGATTGCGGTGTGGTTGGTCTAGGTCAGCAATACCTGAGCCAATTTAGGCGGGCTGGATGACACTTTGATGTCGGTGGCCCGGTGGCAGGTCTTTTTTGCGCCCGGTATCGGCGGTTGCCAGATAAGCGTAGACCATGCTCGAGCCCCGGCAGGCAAGGGACTTGGCCGATGTATTGCAAGTCGTGAGAATGACCGTTCGGTAGTTTTGTCATCTCTCGGTCATCTGCACTGCCTAGGCTTGCAACACACGGAAATGGTTCGTTTGCCGTGAGTTTTTGCCCTGAAACAGTGCTGGTCTAGTCCAGATAGGTAACGTTGATGCGCGATGAGGCAACAAAAGCGGTGACAGCGATTGGCCAGGTGCTGCAGGAACAGCTCGATCACGGTCTGCTGGCGGCCGGCAGCAAGTTGCCGGCCGAACGCAAGCTCAGTGAGTTGTTCGGCACGACGCGGATTACCGTGCGTGAGGCGTTGTTGCAACTGGAGGCGCAGGGGCAGATTTATCGCGAGGAGCGGCGCGGCTGGTTCGTGTCACCGCCGCGCTTGGCGTACAACTTGATGCAGCGAAGTCACTTTCACGCGATGGTCAGTGCGCAGGGGCGGGTGCCGTCGACCGAGGTGATTTCGGCGCGGTTGCAGCCGGCATCGGCGGCGGTGTGTGCGTGGTTGCAGTTGCCAGCGTTGTCGAGCGTGATTCAGATTTGCCGGTCGCGACGCATTGATGGGCGCTTGGTGTTGTATGTGGAGCACTATTTGAATCCGCAGTTTTTTCCGGGGATTCTTGAGTTTGATTTGAATCAGTCGATTACCGAGTTGTATGCGCGGCATTACGATTTGCACTATGGGCGGGTGCGCTTTGAGATTGTGCCTACGTCGTTGTCGGTGGATGCGGCGGCGGCTTTAAGGGTGTCGGTGGGGAGCCCGGGGTTGCGGATTGCTCGGGTTAATTATGATCAGCATGAGCGGTTGATTGATTGTGATCTGGAGTTTTGGCGGCATGATGCGATTCATGTTGGGGTTGATGTTGTTTGAGCTTTGACCGCCTTGGCCTTGGCGGCCTGTGGGCCGACCAGGTTCTTGGGGTTTTGGGTGTATATCCGTCTCTGCGGGTGTCGCCGCTGGCGGTTTCGCTCTTACAGCGAGTCACTTTTGCAGACGCCCAAAAGTAACCAAAACGCTGGGCCCCGGCGTTCGGCCCGCTCGCTGGGGCTCGGGGTTCCTTCGCTCCGGGATTGATCCGGGCGCATCGCCTCCGGTTTGCTTCGCTGCACCTCCTCTCGATGTGTTCGACTTCGTCGAACGGTCGCTGCGCTCCCACACCCGGATCAGTCCCTCCACTCAGCCTGCCGAAGGGGCCGGTACGGCAAGATCAAAAGCGGTACTCGAGCTTGCGCTCATTGTTTTGAGTGGGGCGGCTTTGCCGCGTGGGGTGTTCGCAATTCGAAACTGTGGGAGCCAGCCCTGCTGGCGATGGCGGCCTGACAGCCAACCTGTTTCTTGCGGATGTACTCAATCCCTTGTAGGAGTGAGCCTGCTCGCGATGGCGGCCTGACAGCCGACCAATTTCTAACAGGCTGCACACCGCCCAAATGTGGGAGCGAGCTTGCTCGCGAAGACGCCCCCACATTCACCTAATCCCTATTTGCCTGCCCCCGCATTGGCATACAAATAATCCGTCGCCAACGAAGCCAATGTCCTCACGCCGACCACCAACGCCGACTCATCCACAAAGAACCCCGGGTTGTGATTCGGCGCGGCTTTGCTCATGTCCTGGTCTCTTGGCGTCACGCCGAGAAACACAAACAACCCGGGCACTTCCTTGGCGAAAAATGAGAAGTCTTCCGCGCCGCCCACCAGCGGTGCATTGACTACGTCGTCCTTGGCGGCCCACTTCAACGTCGGCAGCATTTTTTCCGTGAGTGCCGGGTTGTTAATGGTCGGGTCGTATTTTTCGATGATGGTGACGTCGGCTTTCGCACCGCCGCTTTCGGCGATTTTTTCGATGGTCTGGCGGACGTCGGTGTGCAGTTTCTGGCGGATGACGTAGTCGTAGGAGCGGATGGTGCCAGTCATGTCGACGGATTCGGGAATGATGTTGTAGCGCGTGCCGCCGTTGATGGTGCCGATGCTGACCACTGAGGGATAAGAGGAGATGTCGGTGCGGCGGCTGACCACGGTTTGCAGGCCGACGATGGTTTGTGCGCCGACGGTGATCGGGTCGATGCCGTCCCATGGGCGGCCGGCGTGGGTTTGTTTGCCGAGGATTTTGATGCGCAGGTCATCGGAGCTGGCCAGCGTTGGCCCGGGCCGGTAGGCGATCTGGCCGGCGGGGACGCCGGCCCAGACGTGCAGGCCGAAAACGGCGTCGGGTTTCGGTGATTTCATCACGCCTTCCTCGACCATCATTTTCGCGCCCCAGGTGTTTTTGCCGTCGGGGATGAAGTCGCTTGGACCTTCTTCGGCGGGCTGGAAATAGAACACCACGGTGCCGGGCAAGGTGTCGCGCATGCCGGTGAGAATTTTCGCCGTGCTGAGCAGGATCGCGGTGTGGGCGTCGTGGCCGCAGGCGTGCATGACGTCGACTTCTTTGTCGAGGTAGGTGCCTTTGGCTTTCGAGGCGAACGGCAGGTCGGCGACTTCTTTGACCGGCAGCGCATCCATGTCGGCGCGCAGGGCCACGGTCGGGCCGGGCAGGGCGCCTTTGAGCACGGCAACCACGCCAGTGCGGGCGACGCCGGTTTTCACTTCCAGGCCCATGGCCCTGAGCTGTTTGGCGACCAGTTCGGCGGTGCGTTTTTCAGTGTTGCCGAGTTCGGGGTGGGCGTGGATGTCGCGGCGGGTTTCCAGCAGTTGTGGCTCAAGCTTCTGTGCTTGTTCGGCGATTTCAGCGCGGGTGCTGTCCATCGTCGCGGCGCCGGCGTGGCTGGCGAACAGTGTGAGCAGAACGGCTTGGGCAATGCGCGTCAGTTGCATCGGGTTCTCCTTGATTGTTGTTGTTCGGGCTTCCCTGCCTGTGACTGCAACCGCGCGCCTGAGTGCTATTCCTTCGGTTGACCACCGCCGGCGGTGATCACTTGCACGCTCATACGCGGCGTTGCCAGATCGAGTCCGGCCTCGTCGAGGTGGCGTTTTAGCGACAGGTTGAACGCTCGGGAAACTTCCCACTGTTTGATCGGCGCCGTCTTGAACCGAGCGCGCAGGATCGCGCTGCCGGATTCGAAACTCTCGACACCCTGAATCTCCAGCGGCGACCAGATGTTGCGGCGCTGCAATGGATCGGTGCGCATTTTTTGCCCGACTTCGCGCATCAGTTTGATCGCGTCGTCGATCTCCATGTTGTACGGCACCGCCACACGGAAGATCGCGTAGCCGAATTCGCGGGAGTAGTTCTTGATGCTTTTGATTTCGCTGAACGGGATCGTGTGGACGATGCCGTCGATGTCGCGCAGGCGCACGGTGCGGATGGTCAGGCCTTCGACGGTGCCGAGGTGGCCGCCGACGTCGACGTAGTCATCGATGGCCAGCGAGTCCTCGATGATGATGAACAGACCGGTGATCAAGTCCGCGACCAGCGACTGCGCACCAAAACCGATGGCCAGACCGATGACACCGGCACCGGCCAGCAGTGGCGTAACGTTCATGCCCATGTTCGCCAGTGCGACGATCAGCGCGATGATGAAGATCGTCACGAACAATACGTTGCGGATCAGCGGCATCATCGTTTGTGCACGGGCGTTGGCCAGGCCTTTGCGCGAGCGGGTGAGGGCGTGGTGCACGGCGGTGTCGGCAAGAATCCAGATCAGCCAGGCGAAGATCAGCGTGCTGGCGAGGCTGAACAATTTGACGCTGACGTCATGCCCGTCACCTTCTGCGAAGGTGATCAGCGACTTGCCCCATACCCGCAGGCCCAACTCGATGAACGCCAGCCAGACCAGCATGTGGGCGAGGGTGTAGAAAAAGTTTTTCAGGCGGTCCGAATACAGCGCATGCCGTTTGGCGCCACGCTGTGGTTTCAGGGAGTGACGTCGCACGAGGCCGTTGATGACCATGCACAACACCAGCAATACGGTGCAGATCAGCGATTGGCGCAACGCCGTGCTGGTGTCGCCGGCGGAGACGAAGGTGGCGAACAGCGAGATCGCGACCAGCACCAGCGCGGGCACGTACCAGAAGGTGCCGAGGATATCGATGGTGTCGCTCAGGGCGCGGCGGGTCAGGCGGCGTGACAGCGGTTGGTTGCGGATCAGGTGCGCGATCGGTCGGCGGAAACGCAGGATGAACAACCCGGTCGACAGCGCCGCGAGGACATTGGCGACAGTCGCGGCGGTGTGTGCCAGATGCACGCCGAGGCTTTCCACCAGTTTCGGGTCGCTCAGCGCTTCACCGAACGCGGCGAAACTGCCGATCAGCCAGAGTGGCCGGAAGGCTTGATGGCGCAGGATATACAGCGCGCGATGGCGATGCGGGCCATCGAGCAGAGAGAAGGCAATCACGCAGATCGCCGAGAAACAGGTGCCGACCACCAAGGCATAGGCGAGCACCATGGCCAGGCTTTTGCCCAGCGACGACGGTAGCGCGTAGCTCATATAAACGGTCATCACCAAGGCGATCAGCCAAGGGCCGAGTTTGCGCAGGGCGAAGCGCAGCATGTCGAGGGCTTTGGGGTGTTGCGGCAGTTCCTCTGTGAGGCCGAAGCGCATGCGCATGCGATGGCCAAGCCAGATCAGTGCGGCGGCAAGCAGGCTCCACACGGCGAGGATCATGGCAAAACCGAAGATGATCGGCAGCCATTCGTTGGCCGGCAACATCATGCCGCTCAGTTCTTCCTTGGCCAGATCGAACTCGTTGCCCCAGCGGTTGAGCGGGCTGTCGGCGCCGGTGAATTGTTTTTCGAAATTGGCGAGGGTGCCGCCGATAAGGCCGAGTACGCCTTCTTCGGGTGAGGCTTGAGCTTTCTTCGTGGCGTCGCGCAGTTTCTTCAGGTCGGTCAGCAACTGTGCGCGTTGCTTGTCGTTTTCCAGCGACTTGATGACTTCGTCCAGCGACTGGCCGAGCGGTTCCTGGGCTTCGGGCTGGGCTTTGTTGGTGTTGAGCAGGCCGGGCAGGCCAACCGCCTGAGCAGGCGCCAGCGGCAGCAGCGTCATCAGGCAGACAAGGAACAGACTGGGTAAAGCAAAAAGACGAGCAAGCACTAGGCGGTCAACCTCGCAATGGGCGGATCGAACGAGTGTACGAGCCCGCCTGTAGCAATGCGAGCCGCTGGGTGGTTATTCGTTGAGTTTGGCGAGGATCTTGTAGACCACAGTGGCGAGGATCATCAGCATGCCGATCCACATGGCGAACACACCGGCGTTCTTGTCACGAAAGTTGAAGCCGATGGCCAGCAGGATCATTCCGCTCAGGATCGGAATGAGCATGGCGTGGAACGAAGACATCGAGATCATGGAGACTGCCTTGTCGAAATGAATGATGTAAGTCTAGGTCGGTTTCTGCCGACCGGTATTGATCTGAGTAGGAGCTGCCGCAGGCTGCGATCTTTTGATCTTAAAAACAGGATCAAAAGATCGCAGCC
>NZ_RWIM01000073.1 GCF_009764645.1 Pseudomonas sp. PB106 | reverse complement strand
CAAGCCAGCTCCCACAGTTGGATCGAGTGCATTCAGTTAGGGACTGGTCGGCTGTCAGGCCGCTATCGCTGGCAAGCCAGCTCCCACAGTTGGATCGAGTGCATTCAGTTAGGGACTGGTCGGCTGTGAGGCCACCATCGCCAGCAGGGCTGGCTCCCACAGTTGGATCGAGTGCATGCAGTTAGAGACTGGTCGGCTATCAGGCCGCTATCGCTGGCAAGCCAGCTCCCACAGTTGGATTGAGTGCATTCAGTTAGGGAGTGGTCGGCTGTCAGGCCGCTATCGCTGGCAAGCCAGCTCCCACAGTTGGATTGAGTGCATCCAGTTAGAGAGTGGTTGGCTGTGAGGCCACCATCGCCAGCAGCGCTGGCTCCCACAGTTGGATCGAGTGCATTCAATTAGGGAGTGGTCGGCTGTCAGGCCGCTTTCGCCAGCAGGGCTAGCTCCTACAGTTGGATCGAGTGTTTCAGTTAGGGAGTGGTCGGCTGTCAGGCCGCTATCGCTGGCAAGCCAGCTCCAACAGTTAAATTGAGTGCATTCAGTGAGAGACTGGTCGGCTGTCAGGCCACCATCGCCCGCAGGGCTACCTCCCACAATTTTGATTTGCGAATACCCCATGCGGCAAAGCCGCCCCACTCAACAATGAGCGCAAGCTCGAGTAGAGCTCTTGATCTTGATCTTGATCTAGGAGCCCGTCGGCAGGCTGAGTGGAGGGATTGATCCGGGGGTGGGAGCGCAGCGACCGTTCGACGAAGTCGAACACATCGAGAGGAGGTGCAGCGAAGCAAACCGTAGGCGATGCGTCCGGATCAATCCCGGAGCGAAGGAACCCCGAGCCCCAGCGAGCGGGCCGAACGTCAGGGCAAAGCCTTTTCGGTTACCTTTTCGGCGTTTGGAAAAGGTGACTCGCCGTAAGGGCGAAACCGCCAGCGGCAGCACCCGCAGAAACGGATACACACCCAAAACCCCAAGAACATGGTCGGCCCGAAGGCCGCCACGTCACAAAAGAATCAAGCTTCCTTACGCACCCGGAACCAAGCCGCATACAACGCCGGCAAAAACAACAACGTCAGCGCCGTCGCCACAATCAACCCGCCCATGATCGCCACCGCCATCGGCCCAAAAAACACACTGCGCGACAACGGAATCATCGCCAGCACCGCCGCCAGCGCCGTCAACACAATCGGCCTGAAGCGTCGAACCGTAGCCTCGATAATCGCCTGCCAAGGCTTAAGCCCCGAGGCAATATCCTGCTCGATCTGATCCACCAGAATCACCGAGTTGCGCATGATCATTCCGGACAACGCAATCGTCCCCAGCATCGCCACGAACCCGAACGGCTGACGGAACACCATCAAAAACAGCACCACCCCAATCAACCCCAGCGGCGCCGTCAGAAACACCATCGCCGTGCGCGAAAAACTGCGCAACTGCACCATCAGCAACGTCAGCACCACGATGATGAACATCGGCACGCCGGCATTCACCGACTTCTGCCCACGCTCGGAGTCCTCCACCGTGCCGCCAACATCCAACAGATAACCATCAGGCAATTCGGCGCGAATCGGGTCCAGCGTCGGCATGATCTGCTTCACCAGCGTCGCCGGTTGCTCCTTGCCATAAATATCGGCGCGCACGGTCACGTTCGGTAGCCGATTGCGGTGCCAGATAATCCCCTCCTCAAAGCCGTACTCCAGCGTGGCGACCTGCGACAAAGCCACACTGCGACCGTTATCCGTCGGCACCGCCAGGCTCGGCAACAACGACAACTCGGTGCGCTCATGCACCGTGCCGCGCAGCAGAATCTCGATCAACTCATTGTCTTCGCGATACTGACTGACGCTCGAACCGGTCAACGAACTTTGCAGGAATTTCGCCAGATTGGCGGTGCTCACACCCAGCGCCCGGGCGCGATCCTGATCGATGTTCAGGTACACGACCTTGCTCGGCTCTTCCCAATCCAGATGCACATTGACCACGTGCGGATTCTCGCGAACCTTGGCCGCGACTTTACGCGCCAAAGCGCGGACTTCCTCAATGTGCTCGCCAGTGACGCGGAATTGCACCGGGTAGCCAACCGGCGGACCGTTTTCCAAACGCGTCACCCGCGAACGCATGGCCGGGAATTGCTCGTTCAGCGTGTCGATCAGCCAGGTGCGCAGGGCTTCACGCTCCTCGATATTCTTCGCCAACACCACAAACTGCGCGAAGCTGGCCGCCGGCAATTGCTGATCCAGCGGCAAGTAAAAACGCGGCGAACCGGTGCCGACATAGGCCACGTAATTATCGATGCCGGCGTGATCCTTGAGCATCGCCTCAAGCCGTTTCACCTCACCGGTGGTATTGGCCAGCGACGCGCCTTCGGCCAGTTTCAGATCAACCATCAACTCCAGGCGATTGGACGCCGGGAAGAACTGTTGGGGGACGAAACGGAACAACATCACCGAGGCGATAAACAGCCCCACCGTCAGCACGATCACGGTCTTGCGATGGGTCACACACCACTCGACCAGACGCCGTACCCGCTGATAGAACGGCGTGGCGTAAGGATCCGGCTGACCATCCCCCGTGCCATGTTTGGCCGCATGAATTTTCGCCAGATCCGGCAGGAGTTTTTCCCCCAGATACGGCACGAACATCACCGCCGCGACCCAGGACGCGAGCAACGCGATGGTCACCACCTGGAAGATCGAGCGGGTGTATTCGCCCGTGCCGGACTGCGCGGTGGCAATCGGCAAAAACCCGGCGGCAGTGATCAGCGTACCGGTGAGCATCGGGAACGCGGTGCTGGTCCAGGCATAACTCGCCGCGCGGATGCGGTCGAAGCCCTGCTCCATTTTGATCGCCATCATTTCCACGGCAATGATCGCGTCGTCCACCAATAAGCCCAAGGCGAGTACCAACGCGCCAAGGGAAATCTTGTGCAGACCGATATTCAGGTAATACATGCAGGCGAAGGTCATCGCCAGCACCAGCGGAATGGTCAGCGCCACGACCATGCCGGTACGCACGCCGAGGGAGAAGAAGCTCACCAGCAAGACAATCGCCAGCGCTTCGACCAACACCTGCACGAACTCGCCCACGCCCGTTTTCACCGCCGCCGGCTGATCGGAGACCTTGCGCAACTGCATGCCGGCGGGAAGGTTTTTCTGGATGCGCGAGAACTCGACTTCCAGCGCTTTACCGAGCACCAGAATGTCCCCGCCGTCCTTCATCGCCACGGCCAGACCGATGGCATCTTCGCCCATGAAGCGCATGCGCGGCGCCGGTGGATCGTTGAAACCGCGATGCACATCGGCGACATCGGAGATACGGAACGTACGATCGCCGACCCGGATCGGGAAATTTTTTATCTCATCGACTGTCTGAAAATTCCCCGAGACCCGTAGCTGCAATCGCTCGCTGCCAGTTTCGAAGAAGCCGGCGGTCGACACCGCGTTCTGTTCTTGCAACGCCTGTTGCACTGCCGCCAGCGGCAAACCGAGGGTCGCCAGTTTGACGTTGGACAGCTCGACCCAGATCTTTTCGTCCTGCAAACCGAGCAAGTCGACCTTGCCGACATCCTTGACCCGTTGCAGCTGGATCTGGATGCGATCGGCGTAATCCTTGAGCACCGCGTAATCGAAACCGTCACCGCTCAGCGCATAGATATTGCCGAATGTGGTGCCGAACTCATCGTTGAAAAACGGCCCCTGAATATCCGGCGGCAAGGTCTGACGAATGTCACCGACCTTCTTGCGCACCTGATACCAGAGGTCGGGGATTTCCTTGGAATGCATCGAGTCGCGTGCGATGAACGTGACCTGGGATTCACCGGGGCGTGAGAACGAGACGATGCGTTCGTACTCACCGGTTTCCATCAGCTTCTTTTCAATACGTTCGGTGACCTGACGCGAGACTTCTTGCGCCGTCGCCCCCGGCCACCGGGTTTGAATCACCATGGCTTTGAACGTGAACGGCGGGTCTTCACTCTGGCCGAGTTTGGTGTAGGACAACGCGCCGACGATGGCCAGCAAAAGCATCAGGAACAGTACGATCTGGCGATTACGCAGCGCCCATTCGGAAAGGTTGAAGCGCATCGGGACTTACTCCTTGTCCGCCAGATTGACCACACGGTTGGAGCGATCCACCGGGCGCACCTGCTGCCCTTCGAGCAACACATGCACGCCGGCAGCTACAACCCAGTCGCTGGCGTTCAACCCTTCGAGCACCGGCACGGTTTTTTCGCCGAACGGGCCGATGCGCACCGGGGTTTTCTTCAAGGTGTTGTTGCCGTTGACGACCCAGACGTAGGTCGCGCCGTTTTCCGCCGTGAGTGCCGAGAGCGGCACCGACAGCGACACGCTATCGGCCGATTGCACGAACACCCGGGCGCTTTGGCCCAGCTCGGCCGGAACCTTGCCGCTGGTGAAGGAAATCCGTGCGGCGAAGGTGCGCGAGCGTGGATCGGCGGAGGGCGACAGTTCGCGGATCTGCCCGGCGAAGCGTTGGTTTTGCTGGGTCCACAATTCGACCGTCACTGGCTGGCCGACCTTGAAGCGGCCAAAGCTCTGCTCCGGCAGGCTGATCAGCACTTCGCGCTCGCCATCGGTGGCGAGGGTAAACACGGTTTGCCCGGCGGCAACCACCTGGCCGACTTCCACCGAACGCTTGGCCACCACGCCATCCTGCGGCGCACGCAACACCGCGTAACTGGCCTGATTGGTCGATACGTTGAATTCAGCTTTGATTTGTTTAAGACGGGCTTCACCGGAGCGGTAAAGGTTTTCGGCGTTGTCGTAGGCCGAACGGCTGACCATTTGCCGATCCATCAGGGTCTTGTAGCGATCTCGCTCGGCGCGCACCAGATTGAGATTGGCTTCGGCGGCGGCGACTTGCGCGCGGGTGGCTTCCAGCTGCAGCCGTACATCTTGCGGATCGAGTTCGGCGAGCGCTTGATCGGCCTTCACACGCTGACCTTCATCGACCAGTCGTCGGCTGACTTTGCCGCCAATACGGAACGCCAAATCAGGTTCGTAACGGGCGCGCACCTCGCCCGGATAACTTTCCATCGCCTGGGCCGAAGGCTCTGGCTGCACCACCATGGCCGGACGCACGGTGACTTGCGTCGCCTCTTCCTGACCGCATGCGGACAATATCAACGCCAGACTCGCTGGCAACGCAAAGGACAACGCATGACGGAACATGGTGACGGACCTTTCGCAAATGGTGCTTGGAATAATTATACTGGCGGGTATGGTATTAATAGCAAACTCACCAGTCCAGTATTAAAAGCGAAGAATGTCGAACAATCTTTCAGCTCCAAACGGCCCGGGCCGCCCCAAGGATCTGGCCAAGCGCCAAGCGATCCTTGAGGCGGCGAAAATTCTGTTTCTGAGTCATGGCTATGCCAACACCAGCATGGACGCGGTCGCCAGCGAGGCCGGCGTGTCGAAGCTGACGGTCTATAGCCATTTCAACGACAAGGAGACGCTGTTCTCCGCCGCCGTAGTGGCCAAATGCGAGGAGCAATTGCCGCCGCTGTTCTTCGAATTGCCCGAAGGCATTGCCGTGGAAAATGTGTTGCTGAACATTGCCCGAGGCTTTCATCACCTGATCAACAGCGATGAGTCGGTGAATCTGCACCGTTTGATCATGGCGCTGGGGGTTCAGGATCCGAAACTGTCGCTGATCTTCTTCGAGGCCGGGCCGCAGCGCATGGTGCAGGGCATGGAGCGGTTACTGACGCGCATCCACGAGACCGGCGCGCTAAGCATCGATCTGCCGCGCAATGCAGCCGAGCATTTCTTTTGCCTGATCAAGGGTGCGGGGAATTTTCGCTTGTTGTATGGCTGCGGGGAGCCATTGAGCGAAGAGGCTGCGGAGAGCCATATTCAGGAAGTTGTGGCTTTGTTTATGCGCGCTTACAGGCCCTGACTTTTAAGGTGTCTGAGCGGACGCCTTCGCGAGCAAGCTCGCTCCCACATTGGAATGCATTTCAAATGTGGGA
>NZ_RWIM01000071.1 GCF_009764645.1 Pseudomonas sp. PB106 | reverse complement strand
GAAGGCTGCGATCTTTTGATCCTGTTTTTTAAGATCAAGATCAAAAGATCGCAGCCTTCGGCAGCTCCTACAGGGGAATGCGGTGGCCGGGACCACCGCATTCGTACTGCTTAGTCTTCCAGCAGCTCTTCCGCCTGACCCAGGATGTTTTCCAGGGTGAAGCCGAACTCTTCGAACAGTGCCGAAGCCGGAGCCGATTCGCCGTAAGTGGTCATGCCGATCACGCGACCTTCCAGACCCACGTACTTGAACCAGAAGTCGGCGTGAGCTGCTTCGATCGCGATACGCGCGCCAACCTGCAACGGCAGCACGTCCTGCTTGTAGCCAGCGTCCTGAGCATCGAACACGCTGGTGCAAGGCATGGATACCACGCGCACCTTGCGGCCCTGCTCGGTCAGCTTGTCGTAAGCCTGAACGGCCAGACCCACTTCCGAACCGGTCGAAATTAGGATCAGCTCAGGCTCGCCTGCGCAGTCCTTCAACACGTAACCACCACGGCTGATGTCGGCAATCTGGCCGGCATCGCGTTCCTGGTGTTGCAGGTTCTGACGCGAGAAGATCAGCGCCGAAGGGCCGTCCTTGCGCTCCAGAGCGTTTTTCCAGGCCACGGCCGATTCAACGGCATCGGCTGGACGCCAGGTGTCGAGGTTTGGCGTGGTGCGCAGGCTGGTCAGTTGCTCGATCGGCTGGTGCGTCGGGCCGTCTTCGCCCAGACCGATGGAGTCGTGGGTGTAGACGTGGATCACCTGCTTCTTCATCAGCGCGGACATGCGCACGGCGTTGCGGGCGTATTCCATGAACATCAGGAAGGTTGCGCCGTAAGGCACCAGGCCGCCGTGCAGGGTCACGCCGTTCATGATCGCGGTCATGCCGAATTCGCGCACGCCGTAGTACATGTAGTTGCCGCTGGCATCTTCAGCGCTGACACCCTTGCAACCTTTCCACAGGGTCAGGTTGGAACCGGCCAGGTCAGCCGAACCGCCGAGCAGTTCCGGCAGGAGCGGGCCGAACGCGTTCAGGGTGTTCTGGCTGGCTTTACGGCTGGCGATGGATTCGCCTTTGGCCGCGACTTCAGCGATGTAAGCCGAAGCTTTTTCGGAGAAGTCGGCTGGCAGCTCACCGCTCAAGCGACGGATCAGCTCGTTGGCTTCAGTCGGGAAAGCTGCGGAATAGGCAGCGAAACGCTGATCCCACTCGGCTTCGGCCGCGCGACCTTTTTCCTTGGCATCCCACTCGGCATAGATGTCGGCCGGGATTTCGAACGGGCCGTAGTTCCAGTTCAGCGCCTGACGGGTCAGCGCGATTTCCGCGTCACCCAGTGGAGCGCCGTGGCAGTCTTCTTTGCCCTGCTTGTTCGGCGAACCGAAACCGATGGTGGTCTTGCAGCAGATCAGGGTCGGCTGTGCGCTCTTGCGAGCGGTTTCGATAGCGGTCTTGATCTCTTCCGGGTCGTGACCGTCAACATTGCGGATCACTTGCCAGTTGTAGGCTTCGAAACGCTTCGGGGTGTCATCGGTGAACCAGCCTTCGACTTCGCCGTCGATGGAGATACCGTTGTCATCGTAGAAGGCGATCAGCTTGCCCAGGCCCAAAGTACCGGCCAAGGAAGCGACTTCGTGGGAAATGCCTTCCATCATGCAGCCATCACCCAGGAACACATAGGTGTGGTGATCGACGATGTCGTGGCCAGGACGGTTGAACTGCGCGCCCAGCACCTTTTCCGCCAGGGCGAAGCCCACAGCGTTGGCCAGACCCTGACCCAGCGGGCCGGTGGTGGTTTCAACGCCCGGGGTATAACCGAACTCCGGGTGGCCCGGGGTGCGGCTGTGCAGTTGACGGAATTGCTTGAGGTCTTCGATCGACAGGTCGTAACCGGTCAGGTGCAGCAGCGAGTAGATCAACATCGAGCCGTGGCCGTTGGACAGCACGAAGCGGTCACGGTCGGCGAACGATGGATTGCTCGGGTTGTGCTTGAGGTAGTCGCGCCAAAGCACTTCGGCGATATCTGCCATACCCATAGGGGCACCGGGATGGCCGCTGTTGGCTTTTTGCACGGCATCCATGCTGAGGGCACGAATGGCGTTGGCACGCTCACGACGGCTAGGCATCGCTGATCTCCTGGGTTTTGGTAAGTCGAAACGGAAAAAAGGAGGGCATTTTCCCTCACCGGAGCGCCTCGGGGCAATGACAGATAGTCATCCTATGGCGTTTTTCCCATGGTTAACGGCGGTTTCGCTTGGTGAAACCTTTCCGCTACTCGTTTGTAGAGTTGACCGGTGGGTGAGAAGTGCAATAAAAAGCGCCATTGATCGAGCAATATCAAAACTTTTTGATATTGCCCTTGCGACGAATTCTCACCATCACTAGACTGCGGCCCTATGAATTTACGCGCGCCTTCCATTCGCCATGACGATTGCGACGAGCTGGCGGCCTTGTGCAAGGCCGGCGGCGATCCGCTGCGCCTGAATGTATTGCGCGCGCTGGCCAACGACTCGTTCGGTGTATTGGAGCTGGCGCAGATTTTCGGCATCGGTCAGTCCGGCATGAGTCATCACCTCAAGGTGTTGGCGCAAGCCGATCTGGTAGCGACGCGCCGCGAAGGCAACGCGATTTTCTATCGCCGTGCCCTGCCCCACACCGAACTGCTCGGCGGCAAGCTGCACGCAGCATTGTTAGAAGAAGTCGACAATCTGGTACTGCCGAACGATGTGCAAGCGCGGATCGAGCAGGTTCACGGCCAACGTGCTGCGGCCAGCCAGGACTTTTTCGCCCGGGTCGCGGAGAAATTTCGCGCCCAGCAAGACTTGATCGCAGGCCTGCCTCAATACCGTGACAGCGTGTTGGCCCTGCTCGACAAACTGAACTTCGAGGGCGCTGCCACGGCCATCGAAGTCGGTCCCGGCGATGGTGCTTTTCTGCCGGAACTGGCCCGTCGCTTCGGCACCGTAACCGCGCTGGACAACAGCCCGGCGATGCTCGAACTGGCGCGTCAGGTATGTGAACGTGAACAGCTGGCTAACGTCAGCCTGCAATTGGCCGATGCATTGAACGGCACAAGCCTTAAGGCCGATTGCGTGGTGTTGAACATGGTGTTGCACCATTTCGCCGCCCCGGCCGATGCGCTCAAGCACATGGCCAACCTGCTGCAGCCGGGCGGCAGCCTGCTCGTGACAGAGTTATGTAGCCACAACCAGAGTTGGGCCAGGGAGGCCTGCGGTGATCTCTGGTTGGGGTTTGAACAGGACGATTTGGCCCGTTGGGCCACCGCTGCGGGACTCGCTCCCGGGGAAAGCCTCTATGTGGGCTTACGTAATGGTTTCCAGATTCAGGTCCGCCACTTTCAGCGACCGACTGGCGACACTCACCATCGGTAAATTCAGGAAAACATCGAGATGAGCGAATACTCCCTCTTCACCTCCGAGTCCGTGTCCGAAGGGCATCCGGACAAAATCGCCGACCAGATTTCCGATGCGGTGCTGGACGCCATTATTGCCCAGGACAAACACGCACGCGTTGCCGTGGAAACCCTGGTCAAGACCGGCGTGGCCATCGTTGCCGGTGAAGTGACCACCAGCGCCTGGGTCGACCTGGAGCAGATCGTTCGTGACGTGATTTGCGACATCGGCTACACCAGCTCCGAAGTCGGCTTCGACGGCGCGACCTGCGGCGTGATGAACATCATCGGCAAGCAGTCCCCAGACATCAACCAAGGTGTTGACCGTGCCAAGCCTGAAGATCAGGGCGCCGGCGACCAGGGCCTGATGTTCGGCTACGCCAGCAACGAAACCGACGTTTTGATGCCAGCACCGATCACCTTCTCGCACCAGCTGGTACAGCGCCAGGCCGAAGCCCGTAAATCGGGTCTGCTGCCGTGGCTGCGTCCAGACGCCAAGTCGCAAGTGACTTGCCGTTACGAAGGCGGCAAGGTTGTCGGTATCGACGCGGTTGTTCTGTCGACCCAGCACAACCCTGAAGTGTCGTACAAAGACCTGCGCGAAGGCGTGATGGAGCTGATCGTCAAGCACGTGCTGCCTGCCGAATTGCTGAGCAAAGACACCCAGTTCCACATCAACCCGACCGGCCAGTTCATCATTGGCGGCCCGGTAGGTGACTGTGGTCTGACCGGTCGCAAGATCATCGTCGACAGCTACGGCGGCATGGCCCGTCACGGCGGCGGCGCGTTCTCCGGTAAAGATCCATCGAAGGTTGACCGTTCGGCTGCCTACGCTGGCCGTTACGTTGCCAAGAACATCGTCGCTGCCGGCCTGGCCGAGCGTTGCGAGATTCAGGTTTCCTACGCGATCGGCGTGGCTCAGCCTACTTCGATCTCGCTGAACACCTTCGGCACCGGCAAGATCAGCGATGACAAGATCGTCAAACTGGTGCGTGAAGTGTTCGACCTGCGTCCATACGCAATCACCACCATGCTCGACCTGCTGCACCCGATGTACCAGGAAACTGCAGCGTACGGCCACTTCGGTCGCGCATCAGAGACCAAGACTGTTGGCGAAGACACCTTCACCACTTTCACCTGGGAAAAAACCGACCGCGCCGACGCCCTGCGCGCTGCTGCTGGTCTGTAAGACTTTCCCCGGCGGTACAAAAAGCCCCGCACGGTTCATGCCGCGCGGGGCTTTTTCATGCCTTGAAGATCAAGGGTAGGAGCTGCCGAAGGCTGCGATCTTTTGATCTCCCGCTGTTGAAACACCCCGAAAAACACCCACCCGACCTCGCTCAAAATCCTGACTAATCTTCAGAAACCCCCACGAGCAAGGACGCTCACGATGCATTGGTTGTTGTTTGTTGTGCTGCAGCTCATTTGCCTGACTGGCTACGCAACTCAATGCCCGGACTGGGCGCCCACCCAGGCCCAACGCGAAATCACCGCCCTGCAAAACCAGATCAACCAATGGGACGACGCCTACCACCGCGAAGGCCGCTCACTGATTGCTGACGAACTCTACGACCAATCCGTTGCGCAACTGAACGAATGGCAGGCGTGTTTCAAACTGCCCTCGCCGCCCGATCCCTTGCGCACAGCCGCAGGCTCGGTCGCACACCCTATCGCCCATACTGGTCTGGATAAAATCCACAAAGATGAGGCCGTGGGTGCATGGCTACGTGATCGCAAGGATGTCTGGGTTCAACCCAAAGTCGATGGCGTCGCTGTGACGTTGATTTATCGCAAGGGCGTTTTGCAGCAGGCAATCAGCCGCGGTGACGGGATTACCGGTCAGGACTGGACAGCCTCAGCGCAAAAGATCGGCGCCATCCCGCAACGCCTGCCACAACCGCTGGATCTGCTGGTGCAGGGCGAACTCTACTGGCGCCTGAGCGAACACGTGCAGGCCCGATCCGGCAGCGTCAATGCGCGCGCCACCGTGGCCGGTTTGATGGGGCGAAAATCCTTGAGTGGCGAGCAAGCCTCCGGGATCGGATTGTTTGCGTGGGACTGGCCGCAAGGGCCGCTGGATTTGCCCGAGCGAATATCCACATTGACCAAGCTGGGTTTCGCTTCGATCGAGCCGTATAGCCATCCCGTCAGCGACCTTGCAGAAGCACAGAAATGGCGCGATCACTGGTACCGCTCCCCTCTGCCCTTCGCCAGTGACGGCGTAGTTCTGCGTCAGAGTCAGCGACCACCCGCCGAACGCTGGCAGGCTCGTGCGCCGTACTGGGCCGTCGCCTGGAAATACCCGTTTGCCCAGGCACTGGCCGAAGTACGCAAGGTCAATTTCAAGGTCGGCCGCACCGGACGCATCACGCCCGTACTGGAACTCAAGCCCGTCATGCTGGATGACCGCGAGATCAAGCGGGTCAGCGCCAGCTCCTTGAAGCGCTGGCAAGAACTGGATATCCGACCCGGCGACCAGATTGCGATCAGCCTTGCCGGTCTGACGATTCCAAGGCTCGACAGTGTGGTTTTACGCACCGGCGAACGGGCCGCCATCAACATCCCTGACGCCAAGGACTTTCACGCACTAAGCTGCTGGCAACCGACTTCAGGTTGCCAAAGTCAGTTTCTCGCCCGCTTGACCTGGCTCAGTGGCAAACAGGGTCTGAACATGCACCATGTCGGCCGTGGCACCTGGGAGAAACTTCTCGAAACACGCCGCGTGAACAACCTGCTGGATTGGTTAACCCTCGACGCGCCAGAGCTTGCTAACATTAGCGGCTTCGGCGAACGCAGCAGTGCGCGTTTGCTCAACAGTTTCAACAGCGCGCGCCAACGGCCTTTCGCCCAATGGCTGAAGGCCTTGGGCATGCCACCGACCGGTCAGGCACAACTGCCGGACTCATGGCAGGCGCTGGCACAACGTGACACCGAACAATGGCAGGCAGAAGCCGGCATCGGCCCCGGACGGGCGGCGCAATTGAGCGCATTCTTCCGTGACCCGCAGGTGCTGGCCCTGAGTGAAACGTTACGCGCCGCCGGAATCGACGGTTTCTGAACATGCAATCCCGGCACGCCGGGAACCCAACGGTAGCCGAGGCGCTCCAACAGCGCAGTGCCTGACCAACCCGATTGCCTTTGCACATGGAGCTTTTATGAAATTTCTCGCACCGCTCGCCATGCTGACCCTCTGCGGCATGATGGCCGCCCCCGTGATGGCCGATGAAGATGCTCCGGGCCTTACCGGTTGCGCCGCCAAGAAGCAGGGCATCATGAACCAGATCGAACAGGCCAAGTCGCGCGGCAACGCCGATCAGCAGGCTGGCCTGGAAACGGCCCTGAGTGAAGTGACCGAGCACTGCACCGACGCCGGGCTGAAGAAAGAACGCGAAAACAAAGTGCTCGAAGCCAAACATGAAGTCAGCCAGCGTCAGGCTGATCTGGACAAGGCGATGAAGAAAGGCGATCCGGAGAAGATCAACAAGCGCAAAGACAAACTGGCCGAGTCGCGTAAAGAGCTGCAGGACGCGCTGGACGAAATCGATAAGTAAGAATCAAAAGATCGCAGCCTGCGGCAACTCCTGTTCTGATCAGTGCAGGAGCGGCCACAGGCTGCGATCTTTTAACTTTCAATGATCGCGAAACTGTTTATGGCAAGCGCTGCAGGCGTCTTCGACTTTCTGCACCGCAGGCCCCAGATTACTGACCTTGTACGGTTGAACCTGACTGGCGATCACCAATTCTCCAGTGGCCGCTTCAAGGTTGCGGGCCATTTCCTGAAACTGCGCCTGTTTCTGCCAGACATCGTCTTTGGCGCTGGTGTGATCTTCTTCGCGCACCTGGGGGAAATGCTTCCACGGCTCATGGGACAACGCATCGAGTTTGACCGCGCCTTCGGCAAATTTCGGCCCGTCGAACGGGATGCGTCCGCGCAACATGCCGCCGAGGTCTTCGCCGGTCTTGAGCATTTGTTTGAAGATCGCCTTGCGTTGACCCAGCGGAGAATTCGGATCTACACCGCCACAGGCGGACAAGGTCAGACAGGCCAGCAATACAACAGAAATTCTTTTAAGAGTCATGGTGGCTTCAGGTCACGGAATCGGCGGCCAGTATCCTCGCGTCACCGACAAACACCAATAGCCCTATTAAAAATACGGGTTGCTTGAGCGCATGGAGCACTCGAACAACCGGCACAGGAATTACTCCATGAACATCCGCTTCAAGGCCTGGCGTCATCCGCTGTTCGCAAGCCTGCCGCTACTGGCCATCCTCGCCGGCTGCACCGGCGGCGACAGCGAAAAGCCGAAAACCCATGCCCTGGCCACTTATTCCAGCGCCACTTGGGAGGCGCTGCCGGCGGTGTCCGACAGTGATCTGGTCGCCGGTTTCGGTTCGTGGCGCAGCGCCTGCACCCGACTCAAGGCGGATGTGGTCTGGGGCGCTACCTGCGCCGCAGCGGCCAATGTGCCGCAGAGTGCCAGCGAAATTCGCGCGTTCCTCAAGCAGAACCTCGATGTCTTCGGCCTGCGCGCTGAGAACGACAATCCGAATGGCTTGATCACCGGTTACTACGAACCGGTCTATCCCGGCAGCCTGACGCCCACTGACGTGGCGAACGTGCCGGTGTACGGCGTGCCCGAAGACATGATCATTGTCTCGCTCGACAGCATTTACCCTGAGCTCAAAGGCAAACGCCTGCGCGGTCGTCTCGAAGGTCGCGTACTCAAGCCGTACGACGACGCCGCGACCATCGAAGCCAAAGGTGTGAAAGCCCCAGTGGTGGCGTACCTGACCGATCCGATGAACCTGCAATTCCTGCAGATCCAGGGCTCTGGACGCATTCAGACTCAGGACGGCAAACAACTGCGCATTGCCTACGCCGACCAGAACGGCCACCCCTATCGGCCAATTGGCCGCTGGCTGGTCGAACAGGGTGAGCTGAAGAAAGAAGACGTGACCATGAGCGCCATCAGCAACTGGGCCAAGGCCAATCCGGCGCGCATCCCGGAACTGCTCGGCAGCAACCCGAGCTATGTATTTTTTACCCGCAACCCGGACAGCAACGAAGGCCCGCGCGGTTCGCTGAACGTTCCACTGACTGCCGGCTACAGCGCGGCGGTGGATCGCAAAGTGATTCCGTTGGGCAGTCTGTTGTGGCTGTCGACCACGCGCCCGGATGGCACGGCACTCGTGCGTCCGGTGGCCGCGCAGGATACCGGCGGCGCGATTGCCGGCGAAGTGCGTGCGGATCTGTTCTGGGGCACGGGGGATGCGGCCGGGCAACTGGCCGGCGACATGAAACAACAGGGGCAGATCTGGATGCTCTGGCCAAAAGGCGCGGCATTGCCGCAAGTGCCGCAGGTGGCGGACAAACCTTAAAGCAAAAGATCGTCCGAACGCGGCCCGAGCCTGCGGCAGCGCCTACAGGGATAAACACATAACCTGTGTAGGAGCTGCCGCAGGCTGTGATCTTTTGATCTTGCTTTATCTACACCGAGACAAAGAAGAACGAAGCAATCAACCCCATCCCCACAAACCACACCAACGAACGCAGTGCCGCCCAGTCCGCCAGATAGCAAATGATGTAAAGCAGGCGACTGGTGATAAACAGCACCGCCAGCACATTCACCGTCACCAGCTCCGCCGTGCCCACCAAGTGGGCAACGATCACCGCTGCGGCGAACGCCGGGGTCACTTCAAAGCTGTTGAGTTGCGCCGCATGTGCACGACGAGCGACGCCATCGACGCTGTCGAGAAAATCCCGCGGATCGGAATTGTCCCTGAGCCTGAACCCGCCCGACGCCTTCGCCACGATCGTGCACACGTACGGCAGAAAAATCGCGATCAACACACACCACAGAGCCACCGTCATAACGCCGTCCTTTTTTCGAGTTATAGAATTCGCGGGCCGTCAGAACTTCATGATCAGCATGCCAATCAGTACCAGCCCACAGGCTAAGAGCCGTGGCCGGCCGAAAGGTTCTTTGAGGTAGCGCATCCCGAACAGCACCACCAGGATCACGCTGATCTCGCGCAACGCCGCCGCTTCGGCAATCGAGCCCAACTGCATCGCCCATAGCACCAGAGCGTAGCTGGCCAATACGCAGACGCCCACCGCCAACCCGAGCTTCCATTGCTCACGCCAGAACAGCAGGAACGCCGGGCGTTTGGCGACCCACGCCAGCAGCGGAAACGGCCAGGCACTGAGCAGCGTGACCCAGACCAGATAGTCCAGCGGATGCGACCAGCGCCGCAGGGCCTGGCCATCAATGTAGGTGTAGCAACCGATGCACAGGCCGATCAGCGCCACCACCGGCAGCATCGACCACGGCAAGTGCTTGCCACCGCCGCCCTGCCACAGCAGACAAACCATGCCGAACGGGATCAGCATGATCCCGAAGATCTGCTGGGTGGTGAGCACTTCGCCGGCAAAGATCAGGGTCAACGCCAGCACTACCAGGGGCGACAACCCGCGCATCAGCGGATAGACCAACCCCAGATCGCCGACCCGATAGGCCTGAATCAGCAGGTAGCGATAGAGCAGCTCGAACGCCGCCGATGCCAGAATCCAGGGCCAGATTTCCATGGGCGGCAAGCTCACGAACGGCAACGCGATGGCGACCACCAGCAGCGCCACGGTGTCCATGCACGCCACCACCAGCAGCCGTTCGGCGCTGAATTTGATCAATGTATTCCACGTCGCGTGCAACAGCGCCGCCATCAATACCAAAGCTGTCGCCAGCACGTTTCACTCCTTGATTTTTTTGTTGACCCTACACCAATGCGGGCGGCTGACCAATGGAGGCGACGGATTGTGTCCTCACCCCGAATCAGCCCATCCAACCTTTGCGCCGAAGATTCGGACCGCTGTCTTTCCACCCTTCATCCAAAGGACCCCGGATGCTTGAACTTGTCGCCGCTTTCATCTGCCTCACCACCCTCCTAACCTTCGTCAACTTCCGCTTCATCGGCCTGCCACCGACCATCGGCGTGATGGTTACCGCGCTGTTGTTCTCGCTGATCCTGCAAGGCCTGAGCGTGCTCGGCTACCCCGGTCTCGAAGAACGCGTGCAGCAACTGATTGGCCAGATCGATTTTGGCGATCTGCTGATGAACTGGATGCTGTCGTTCCTGCTGTTCGCAGGTGCTCTGCACGTTAACCTCAACGACCTGCGCAGCTACCGCTGGCCCATCGGTCTGTTGGCGACCTTCGGCGTGTTGATTGCCACCACGGTGATCGGCAGCCTCGCCTATTACATTTTTGCCCTGTTCGGCTGGCACGTGAGTTTCTTGTATTGCTTGCTGTTCGGCGCACTGATTTCGCCGACCGATCCGATCGCGGTGCTCGGCGTGTTGCGTACCGCCAACGCCTCGAAACCGTTGAAAACCACCATCGTCGGCGAATCGCTGTTCAACGACGGTACTGCGGTTGTGGTGTTCACCGTGCTGCTGGGCATCGCCCAACTCGGCGAGACCCCGACCATCAGCGCCACGGCAATGCTCTTCGTTCACGAAGCGATTGGCGGCGTGCTGTTTGGCGGGCTGATCGGTTATCTGGTCTACCGGATGATCAAGAGCATCGAGCAGCATCAGATCACCGTGATGCTCACTCTGGCGCTGGTCATCGGTGGTTCGGCAATGGCCACCGAAATTCATGTTTCAGCGCCGATTGCGATGGTCGTCGCCGGCCTGATCATCGGCAACGTTGGACGCAATCTGGCGATGAACGACATGACCCGCCGCTACCTCGACGGTTTCTGGGAATTGCTCGATGACATGCTCAACGCGCTGCTGTTCGCGCTGATCGGCATGGAGCTGTTGCTGCTGCCGTTTAACTGGCTGCACATGGCGGCGGCTGGTTTGCTGGCGGTAGCGATTCTGCTGTCGCGCCTGCTCACCGTGGCCCCGGCGATTCTCCTGCTACGCCGCTGGCGCACGGTGCCCGCCGGCACCATCCGCATTCTGACCTGGGGCGGTTTGCGCGGCGGTGTCTCCGTGGCACTGGCGCTGGCCCTGCCGCTGGGCCCGGAGCGCGATCTGCTGCTGAGCATCACTTACATCGTGGTGCTGTCGTCGATCCTGTTGCAGGGCCTGACCATCGGCAAACTGGTCAAACACGCGACTCGCAATGAGCCGGCAACCGTGACCGAACCCGCGCACCACTGATCATTTTTTGATCTCTCGCGGATCAGGTTTCTCGGCCTGATCCGCGGACTCCTTCGGCGTCCCGCTTTCGCTGCGAATCTGCGCATGGCTGATCAGCGCGAATATGAAGCTGCCGCCAATGATGTTCCCCGCCAGCGTCGGCCCTGCGAACACCGCCCAGAAATCACTCCACGGCAACTCGCCGGCAAACACCAGATACGACACTTCCGCCGATCCCACCACGATGTGGGTGAAGTCGCCGAGCGCCATCAAGTAGGTGATGAGGATGATGATCCACATCTTCGCGCTCTCCATGGACGGGATCATCCAGACCATGGTGGCGATCATCCAGCCGGAAACGATGCCTTTGGCGAACATCTGGCTGGCGTGGTTTTCCATGACCTTGCGGCCGATTTCGAGGAAGGCATGGTCCGTCTTGGTGTCGAAGATCGGCAGTTCGAGCATCACGTACGCGACCAGAATCGTGCCGCAGAGGTTGCCGACCAGCACCACTGTCCATAGCCGGATCAAGCGGCCGAAGTTGCGCAGGGTCGGTTTGGTCATCACCGGCAGAACGGCGGTCAGGGTGTTCTCGGTAAACAGTTGCTGGCGAGCGAGGATCACCGCGAGGAAGCCTGCGCAGTAGCCAAAACTGGCGATCACCTTGAATTCGTCGCCCTCGGGCAGACGTGAATTAAGCAAGCCCATCCCCATCAGCGACAGGCCCATGGTCAGCCCCGCCGCGAGCGCCGACCACCACAGCGCGGCAATGCTGCGCTCCAGCTCCTGATCGCCTTGGCTGCGGATGATTTCGTGGAGGACAGCCGCACGCGGCGGCTGGCTTTTCTCGACTTCGTGCTGTTCTTTGGCCGAGAGGTCGGGGGTCTTGCCGTCGGTGGGGGTGGTCATGGCGTGGGAACCGTGGGGGGTGGTGTTTACCTACGACCCTTGCGGCTAGTAATACGTTCTGTGAGCGCCACGCAAATCCTACGTCGGACACGTAGGAGCTGCCGCAGGCTCGGGCCGCGATCGGACGATCTCTTGATTTTGCTTTTAAAAAAACAAGATCAAAAGATCGTCCGATCGCGGCCCGAGCCTTCGGCAGCTCCTACAGGTGTCGCGTTATTTGGTGACTAACTCATCTTCCTGGAACTGGTCTTTGACGTATTTGATTTCGGTACGGCCGTGCGGCGCTGGCAAACCGTCTTCACCCAGATTCACAAACACCATCTTCTCGACGGTCAGAATGCTCTTGCGGGTGATCTTGTTGCGCACTTCGCAGGTCAGGGTGATCGAGGTGCGACCGAACTCGGTGGCGGTGATGCCCAGCTCGATGATGTCGCCCTGGCGCGAGGCGCTGACGAAGTTGATTTCGGAAATGTACTTGGTCACCACGCGCTGATTGCCCAACTGCACGATGGCGTAAATCGCCGCTTCTTCGTCGATCCAGCGCAGCAAGCTGCCACCGAACAGGGTGCCGTTGGGGTTGAGGTCTTCGGGTTTTACCCATTTGCGGGTGTGGAAATTCATCTTCACTCCTGAGGTCTTGCCGAACGATGGGCGGTATCTTGGCAGACTGAGCGGTCATGCTCCATGCGGCTTCGACTATGGTCGCCATTAACGATCTTCATCTGGCCGACAGAAACCCTTTGGAAGATCAGTCTAGACGGCTATAATCGCCACCGTTTCAAAACGGTCATCTCCAATTGGTACCGTTTTCCCGCCACCTGTCCGAGGGGCGCTGCAGCAGGTTCGACCTGTCAGGCTCGGATGGGGCGTTGACTGGCTCAGGCCAGACACTAAACGCACAACGGCGCCCATTCGCATACATTACGAATGGAGGCTCTTCATGAGCGCTGTCAACACGCCTGCAGATTTTAACGACTACAAAGTCGCCGACATGTCCCTGGCTGCCTGGGGTCGTCGCGAAACCATCATCGCCGAATCGGAAATGCCAGCCCTGATGGGTCTGCGTCGCAAGTACTCCGGCGAACAGCCGTTGAAAGGCGCCAAGATCCTCGGCTGCATCCACATGACCATTCAGACTGCCGTGCTGATCGAAACCCTGGTTGCCCTGGGTGCCGAAGTACGCTGGTCGTCGTGCAACATTTTCTCCACTCAGGATCAGGCTGCTGCCGCTATCGCTGCTGCCGGCATCCCGGTTTTCGCCTGGAAAGGTGAAACTGAAGAAGAGTACGAGTGGTGCCTGGAACAAACCATCCTGAAGGATGGCGCGCCATGGGACGCCAACATGATCCTCGACGACGGCGGCGACCTGACTCAACTGCTGCACGACAAGTACCCACAAGTACTGGATCGCGTTCACGGCGTGACCGAAGAAACCACCACCGGTGTACACCGTCTGCTGGACATGCTGGCCAAGGGCGAGCTGAAAATCCCGGCCATCAACGTCAACGACTCGGTGACCAAGTCCAAGAACGACAACAAGTACGGCTGCCGTCACAGCCTGAACGATGCGATCAAGCGTGGTACCGACCACCTGCTGTCCGGCAAGCAAGCGCTGGTCATCGGTTACGGTGACGTGGGCAAGGGCTCGGCTCAGTCCCTGCGTCAGGAAGGCATGATCGTTAAAGTTTCAGAAGTTGACCCGATCTGCGCCATGCAAGCGTGCATGGACGGTTTCGAACTGGTTTCGCCGTTCATCGACGGTATCAACGACGGTTCCGAAGCGAGCATCGACAAAGCGCTGCTGGGCAAGATCGACCTGATCGTGACCACCACCGGTAACGTCAACGTTTGCGACGCCAACATGCTCAAGGCTCTGAAGAAGCGTGCTGTTGTCTGCAACATCGGTCACTTCGACAACGAAATCGACACCGCTTTCATGCGCAAGAACTGGGCATGGGAAGAAGTGAAGCCACAGGTACACAAGATCCACCGTACCGGCGCTGGCGCTTTCGACGCGCAGAACGACGACTACCTGATCCTGCTGGCCGAAGGCCGTCTGGTAAACCTGGGTAACGCCACTGGCCACCCAAGCCGCATCATGGACGGTTCGTTCGCCAACCAGGTTCTGGCGCAGATCTTCCTGTTCGGCCAGAAGTACGCCGACCTGTCGCCAGCCCAGAAAGCCGAGCGCCTGACCGTTGAAGTACTGCCGAAGAAACTCGACGAAGAAGTGGCCCTGGAAATGGTTCGCGGCTTCGGCGGCGTGGTCACTCAACTGACCAAGCAACAGGCTGACTACATCGGCGTCACCGTCGAAGGCCCGTTCAAGCCGCACGCCTACCGCTACTAAGACAAGAGCAGCTGCGAGCTTCTAGCTTCAAGCGGCAAGTAAGGTCAAAAGCCGGACTTGCCGTGCGAAGCCTGAGGCTCTGCCATCATTTCAAAACAGCGTCAGGCTACAGGCTACTGGCACAAGAGATCAGCGCACCTCCGCTGCTCTTGCAGCTTGAAGCTTGCAGCTTGTAGCTGGAGGTCCCCTCCGATGTCCCAAGACCGTCGCTACAGCTTCGAGTTCTTCCCGACCAAGACCGATGCTGGGCATGAAAAACTGCTCGCCACTGCCCGTCAGTTGGCCACTTACAACCCTGATTTCTTTTCCTGCACCTATGGCGCTGGTGGTTCGACCCGTGATCGCACCCTCAACACCGTTCTGCAACTGGAAAGCGAAGTCAAAGTACCGGCCGCACCGCACCTGTCGTGCGTCGGCGACAGCAAGGACGACCTACGCGGCCTGCTGAACGAGTACAAGGCTGCCGGCATCAAGCGCATCGTCGCCCTGCGCGGTGACCTGCCGTCCGGCATGGGCATGACCAGCGGTGAGCTGCGTCACGCCAATGAACTGGTGGAATTCATTCGTGAAGAAACCGGCGATCATTTCCACATCGAAGTCGCCGCTTACCCGGAGATGCATCCACAAGCGCGCAACTACGAAGACGATCTGGCCAACTTCGTGCGCAAGGCCAAGGCTGGCGCCGACAGCGCAATCACCCAGTACTTCTTCAACGCCGACAGCTACTTCTACTTTGTCGACCGTTTGCAGGCGCAGGGTGTCGATCTGCCGATCGTCCCGGGCATCATGCCGATCACCAACTACAGCAAGCTCGCGCGCTTCTCCGATGCCTGCGGTGCGGAAATCCCGCGCTGGATCCGCAAGCAACTGGAAGCCTACGGCGATGACGCCGAGAGCATTCAGCGCTTTGGCGAGCAAGTCGTCAGCGAGATGTGCGAACGCCTGTTGCAGGGCGGCGCGCCGGGGCTGCACTTCTATTCCATGAACCTGGCTGAACCTAGTCTGGCAATCTGGAATAACCTGAAGTTGCCGCGCTAAGCGTTAGAAGCAAGATCAAAAGATCGCAGCCTTCGGCAGCTCCTACACAGGGTGATTAATACCAATGTAGGAGCTGCCGCAGGCTGCGATCTTTTGCTTTTGAAGCCCCGAAACAGAGCTTGTGCAGGCACTTTCTGGCTCTTTCGCGTTTCTCGTCGTAATCTCAAGCCATGCCTTTGATCACACAGTTATTCGCCGTGCTGGTTTTTGCTTGCCTGAGCTTCGCCGCTCGAGGCGAGAAGCTGCGTATTGTCACCGAGCCGTGGGCGCCTTACGTGTATGAAGAGGGCGGCAAAAACCTCGGCCTCGACTACGAAACCACTGCCATTGTCTTCAAACGCCTGGGCATTGAAGTCGAATGGCAATTCCTGCCGTGGAAGCGTTGTCTGTCGATGCTCGAAACCGGGCAGGCCGATGGGGCGCTGGATATCTTTCACAGCGACGAGCGCGACGCCACCCTGCTCTACCCGAGCGAACCGCTGTCGGACGTCGAGTTCGTGATGTTCTACGCCAACGATCGACCGCATCCGTTTGCCCGACTCGAAGAACTCAAAGGCCTGACCATCGGCACTTCGCCGGGTTATCTGTACAGCCCGGATTTCCGTGAATCGAACCTGTTTACTCGCGAACCGGCACCCACCCATGAGGCCAACTTCGGCAAACTGGTGCGCGGGCGTATCGACCTGCTGATCACCGATCGCCGCGTCGGTCAGCATTTGCTTGATGAACTGAATATCCGCGACCAGATCAGCGAGAACCCCACGGTTATTAGCCGCCAGAGCCAGTTTCTTGCGGTTCGGCGCAATGCCGGGATGGATTTGCTGGTGCAGCGCTTCGGCGCTGAACTCAAGCGTTTCAAGCGCGAACCGGCGTATGCCGAGCTCAGCGCACGCTACGGCGCCGCTCCTGCCGACAGCCCTTCAATGGATTCCGCCACCGCCAACGGCAAAACCGTTGAGCAGCAGGAAAGCAGCGCGCAGTGATTGCTCTGTTATACTCCGGCGTTCCCGCCAGGCTCACGCCCGGACGCCCGGAACCGTAACAGGCCTCTCGACCCGCTACAGCGCAGCTTTCAGCCCGCGCGAGCGCTCCAGACGTGCCTTCGGAACCGCAGCAGGACCGGACGGGATTGCGTCCTCTTAAACGCCATTCGCGCCAGGCAAGACTCCCATTGGGCCAAGCCCTAACTAAAACAGGATTACTCATGTCCTTTGCTTCCCTCGGTCTCTCCGAGGCTTTAGTCCGCGCCATCGAAGATGCGGGCTATACCGAGCCTACTCCGGTGCAACAGCGGGCCATTCCCGCCGTGTTGCAAGGTCGCGACCTGATGGTGGCGGCTCAGACAGGTACCGGTAAAACCGGCGGTTTCGCCCTTCCGATCCTGGAGCGGTTGTTCCCCAACGGTCACCCGGACAAATCCCAGCGTCATGGCCCGCGCCAACCGCGCGTACTGGTCCTGACCCCGACCCGCGAACTCGCGGCCCAGGTTCACGAGAGCTTCAAGATCTACGCCCGTGACCTGAAATTCGTCAGCGCCTGCATCTTCGGCGGCGTCGGCATGAACCCCCAGGTTCAGGCCATGTCCCGTGGTGTTGACGTTCTCGTGGCCTGCCCGGGTCGCCTGCTCGACCTCTGCGGTCAGGGCAGCGTCGATCTGTCCCACGTTGAAATCCTCGTCCTCGACGAAGCCGACCGCATGCTCGACATGGGTTTCGTGCACGACGTGAAGAAAGTCCTCGCACGTCTGCCGTCCAAGCGTCAGAACCTGCTGTTCTCGGCGACCTTCTCCAAGGACATCACCGACCTCGCCGGCAAGCTGCTGCATAACCCGGAACGCATCGAAGTGACGCCGCCGAACACCACGGTCGAGCGCATCGAACAACGTGTGTTCCGTCTGCCGGCCAGCCACAAGCGTGCACTGCTGGCGCACCTGATCACCGCCGGCGCGTGGGAACAGGTGCTGGTCTTCACCCGCACCAAGCACGGCGCCAACCGTCTGGCCGAGTACCTGGACAAGCACGGCCTGCCGGCTGTGGCGATCCACGGTAACAAGAGCCAGAACGCGCGCACCAAAGCGCTGGCCGACTTCAAGGCCAACCAGGTACGCATCCTGGTAGCGACCGACATCGCCGCACGCGGTTTGGACATCGATCAGTTGCCACACGTGGTCAACTTCGAACTGCCGAACGTCGATGAAGATTACGTTCACCGTATCGGCCGTACCGGCCGTGCCGGTCGTTCGGGCGAGGCGATCTCGCTGGTTGCTCCGGACGAAGAAAAACTGCTGAAAAGCATCGAACGCATGACCAAGCAGAAAATCGCCGACGGCGACCTGATGGGCTTCGATTCGAGCACCATTGAAGCCGAGAAGCCGGAAGTGCGCGAGCGTCCGGACGTGCGCAACCCGCGCAATCCACGTGGCCCACGCGGCGACGGGCCGAATGGCGGCGGCGGTGGCGGCGGTCGTAAAGACAAAGGCAAGGACAAGGGCAAAGAAAAACCTGCCGGTGAACGTGGCGAGCGCCCTGCCCGCCAGCAAAAACCGCGCGAAGGCACTCCGAGCCGCGAACAGCGTCCGAGCCAGCCGCCACGTGCTGCTGCCGATCGCGCACCGGACGAGTTCCTTGACGACGATGTGGATAACTTCGGTAACCGCGTTGACTACGTGCCGAAGCCGGCTCCTGCTGGCGGCCGTGGTCGTCGTCCAGGCGCACCGGCCCAGGGCGCAGGCGCAGGTTCCGGCGCACCACGCGGCGGTCAGCCGCAAGGTCGC
>NZ_RWIM01000070.1 GCF_009764645.1 Pseudomonas sp. PB106 | reverse complement strand
CCACAGAGTTGTCCAGTGTTCACAAAACCGGTGAAAACACAGGAGATCACTGTGGGAGCTGGCTTGCCAGCGATGGCGGCAGCAGGGTTTCGATGAATCATGGTTTGGCCCCCTGCTGATCCTGCAAGCTGAACTTCTGCTTGAGAAATTTCGCCGGCGATGTCGTCAGATTCTGCAACCACAGCGCATCGGACGCGGCCTGCTCGGACTCGACTTTCTTGCTCTGGCCCTTGCCCGGCGCCTTGTCGAATTTCACCTCGTCCGGTTTGGTTTCCGGTGCGTTCTTTTCAGCGCTTTCCGTGTCTTTCAACAGAGCCTGGGCCAGCGCCAGATTGGCGGTCGCCTCGGGGAATTGCGGTTGCAGCTTCAAGGCCTGGGTGTACGCGGCAATCGCCTGATCGAACTTGAAGCGACGCACGTAAATATTGCCCAGATAGAAATACGCCTGCGGTGTGTCCAGACGCGCAAAGGTCGCCAGGGCGAGGTCGTAATCTGCCGCGTGATAGGCGGCGACTCCTTTCCAGTACGGGTCGACAAACAGCGCGGCGGCCTGCGGCCAGTGTTCGTGCTCAAAGGCCCAGCGACCTTGCTGGTCACGGGTGAAAAACGCATCGGTCAACGCGTTGGCCTGCGCCGGCGCCGATGGCCAGCCAAGGCCTGCGGCCAACAGCAGCGCTGGCATCCAGTTGACGCTCCAGCCCTTGCGCACGCTGAACAGCGCCAGCAATAGCAGCGGCCAGCACAGCCAGTAACCGGCGTCCTTCCAGTGCAGTTCACGTTGTTCGGCGCTGGCACTCTGAAAATGTTGCTGGGCGTGCAGGTCGATCCAGTCCAGATCATCATCGTTGAGCGTCAGGCTGCCGAGCGGCGCGTCAACCGCCGAAGCCAATTGCTTGAGCGCCGCTTGATCGAAACTGCCGACGATCGGCCGCCCGTTACTGTCGATTTTCGGTTGGCCGCTAGCGCTTTGAATAATCCCGCCGTCCTCGCTGCCCACCGCCAGTACCAAGACTTGCAACTGACTGCCGCTGAGGCGTTTGTCGAGGCTGTCGAGTTGCGCGGTCTCGCCGCCATCAGTGATCAGCAGCAGGCTGCCCGGCGTTTTCTCGGCACTGAGCAAGCGTTTGGCTTGATCGATGACCGCGCCGACATCCTTGCCCGGTTTGTCGATCAGACCGGTGCCCAAGGCTTGAACGAAGGTGTCGAGCAGCGCAGGGTCATCGGTCGGCGGCAGCACCAGGTGCGCGCTGCCGGCGTAAGCGATCAGCGCGGTGCGCGCGCCGGCCCGTCGCTGAATCAGATCGTGCAGCTTGTGTTTGGCCGCTTCCAGACGCGTCGGCTGGACATCGCTGGCGTCCATCGATGGCGACAGATCCACGGCGACGATCAACGGTGCGCGGTTTTCGAGGAAGTCCGGTCGATCCTGTTCCCAGGTCGGCCCGGCCGCAGCCACCGCGCCGAGAATCAACAAGGCGCAAAGCAGATGCACCGGCCGCAGCCGTTGATGATCCTGCGGGGTGACTAGCAGGTGTGGCAGCAGATGCTCGGCGATGTTGCCGCGCAGGCTTCGCTGAAGGTCGCGACTGCGCCGCCAGATCAGCGGCAGCAACGCGCCGAAAAGCGCCAGCAGCAGCCACAGCGGACGCAGGAAGTGGAAGTCGCTGAGGTTGATGTCCATCTCAGGCCTCCTGTCGCTGGCGGGCGAGTGACAGGCGCGGACGCAACAGCGCGCCGAGCTGATACAACGCGAGCAGCACCAGCGCCGCCCCCAGCGGCCAATGGAACAATTCGCGCTGGGGCTGATGGCTGAGGGTTTGTACCTGATGCGGGGTCAATTGATCGAGGGTGCTGTAGACCCGGTCCAGCGCGCTGCGGTCTTCGGCGCGGAAGAACTGGCCACCGGTGGTTTTGGCGATCTGCTCGAGCCCTGGCAGATTGACCTTGGCTTCGCCGTCGGCGCTCGGGTCACCAATGCCGATGGTGTGAATGATCACGCCTTTGTTGGCGGCCATTTCGGCGGCGTGATCGGGGGTAATCGCGCTGCTGGTGTCGTTGCCGTCGGTCAGCAGAATCAGGACTTTTTCCTGTTCGTGGGCCTTGTCGAGCAACTTCAGGCTCAGGCCGATGGCGTCGCCGATCGCGGTGTTGGGCCCGGCCATGCCAATGCCGGTGTCAGCCAGCAGCAGCGACAGACTGGCGTGGTCGAGGGTCAACGGTGCCTGCGGGTACGCGCCGCTGCCGAGCACGATCAGGCCGAGGCGGTCGTCCTTGCGCTTGTCGATGAAGCCCTGCACGACCTCTTTGACGGCAGCGAGGCGGTTGATTTTCTCGCCTTTGGCGTTGGTGAAATCTTCAGTTTCCATCGATTGCGAAATGTCGATGGCCAGCATCAAGTCGCGCACCGGTTGCTGGCGTTCGATCGGTTTTTCGACGAACACCGGACGGGACACCGCCAGCAGGACCAACGCCCAGACCAGCAGATTGAGCAG
Organism: Pseudomonas sp. PB106; assembly: GCF_009764645.1. Lineage (GTDB taxonomy): Bacteria > Pseudomonadota > Gammaproteobacteria > Pseudomonadales > Pseudomonadaceae > Aquipseudomonas. Next base: position 136,183 of record NZ_RWIM01000070.1, on the reverse strand, counting down.
CAACTGCCAGACATTGCGGCGGCTGCCGACGTTGCTCGGGGCTTCACCGACTGCACGACTCATGGCGCTGAAAAACGGTACGCGCACCGCACTGCGCGCCTCTTTGTAAGCGGGCAGGTAACGGTAGGCCAGCCAGGGCAGCGGCAACAGCAGCAACAGCCACGGGTAATCAAGCTGCCACATGATGATGCTCCACCCAATGTTGGCAGGTGTCGAACAGCGCCTGACGCTGCGGCGCGGGGAGGGCGCGCAGAGTGTCGTCGGGGGCGTAGGCGAGTTGCGCGAGTTGGGCGCTGAAGTCGGCGGGCAACGCTTTTTTGCTATGCCGTTGCAAGAAGACTTGCCAATCCTCTCTCCCAAGCGCCGCCGGTCCCTGTGGGAGCTGGCTTGCCAGCGATGGCGTCCTGTCAGCCAACGCAGATGTCGGATGTGATTGCCTCATCGTTGGCAAGCCAACTCCCACAGGTTCCGTGTTCCACCAATGCTGTTTCTGTTTGGGCATCGAAATCGCCACCCGTTTCAGCAATTCCGGCAATTCGCGCAGCGCATTCAAATCATCACTGCGACCGCGCAACTGCGCCAAACGCGCCAAAGCTTCACGACGATAAGCGTCCCGCCGCCATTGCAGATACCGCCGGGTGCCAATCAACACCGCCGCCAACACCAACACCGCCAGCAACACCCACCAGCCCCACGTTTGCGGCGCATAACTGACCGGCGCGGGCAGGCCCAACTCTTTGAGTTGGTCGATGCTCGGGATATTCGGATTCACCGCCGTGCTCCGGCACTTCTGCCCAGTTCGGCGCGCAGTTGCGCGTGAGCCTCTTCGGCGGTACTGATCATCATCAGCGGCACCTGGCTGCGGCGCAGCAGGGTGGCGACGTCCTTGAGCCGGCCGCTGAGAAAATCGCCCAAGGGTTGATGCACGTTGCGTTTTTCGATGGCCAGTTCCACCTGCAACTCACCCTGGGTGACCAGCAAGCGACCGTTGGTTGGCAGCTTCAAGGCCAGCGGATCGTAGACTTGCAGGGCAATCACATCGTTGTGCGCCGACAGTTGCCGCATCAGTTGCAAGGTGCGCTCACCGGCCCCGGCAAAGTCGCTGACGATGCAGATCAAGTGGTCATGTCCGGCCAGTGCGAGGCAGCGCTGCAAGACCTTGTCCAATTGGTCTTCGTCCTCGGCATCCGGGTTGCTCGCGTTCAGCGCGCGGTTCTGTTCGGCGATACGGCTGAGCAGCGCTTCCACGCGTTTGCGGCTGCGCAGCGGGGCGACGCTGTCGATGCGTTGATCGTTGAACACCAGTCCGCCGACGCGGTCGCCGGCATGGAACACCATCCATGCCGCCAGTGCCGCGAGTTCGGCCGCCACCGCGGATTTGAAACTGCGCTGGGAGCCGAAGAACATTGACATGCGCTGATCGACCACGATCAGCGCCGGACGGTCACGCTCTTCGGTGAAGGTGCGCACCACCGGTTTGCCGGTGCGCAATGAGGCGCGCCAATCGAGGTGGCGCAGATCATCACCCGGCTGATAGCGGCGCAGCTCGTCAAAGTTCAGGCCGCGACCACGCAGACGCGAGGCGTGATTGCCGGCGAGGATGCTGCCCTGCGGCTGGCGGGCGAGAAAGCTCAGGTCACGGGCCTTGAACTCCAGCGCCATCAATTGCGCGAGAGAGACGTAGACCAGGCCTTCATCGTTCATGCCGGAATCGCCACTTTATCGAGAATCCGGTCCAGCACCTGATCGGCGCTGACCCCATCGGCGACCGCGTCGTAGCTCAGTTGCAAACGATGACGCAGCACCGGATGCACCACCGCCCGCACGTTGTCCGGCGAAACGAAATCCTGGCCCTGCAACCACGCATCGGCACGCGCACAACGATCCAGACCAATGCCACCACGCGGACTGGCGCCGATGCTGATCCAGCGCGCGAGGTCTTCGTCATAGTCGCCAGGGTGGCGGGTGGCGTTGATCAGGTCGATCAGGTAGCTGTCGATGGCCGGCGACACATGCACCGCGCTGACTTCTTTGCGTGCGGCGAAGATCACGTCCTGCGATAGGCTGAAACCCTTGACCGGCGTGGTGCTGGCGCCTTGAGCGAACTCTTCGTCGCGCAACAGACGCAGCACCTGACTCTCGTTTTCAGCGCTCGGGTAGTCGAGCAGCACCTTCATCAGAAAGCGATCCATCTGCGCCTCGGGCAGCGGATAGGTGCCTTCCTGTTCAATCGGGTTCTGTGTCGCGACGACGATGAACAGATCCGGTAGGGCATGGCTGTTGCCGGCCACGGTGATCTGCCGTTCTTCCATGGCTTCAAGCAGCGCCGCTTGCACTTTCGCCGGGGCACGGTTGATCTCGTCGGCGAGGATCAGATTGCCGAACAACGGGCCGGGCTGAAAGCGGATCTCGTTTTTGCCTTCGACCTGATGCAGCACTTCGGCACCGGTGATGTCCGACGGCAGCAGGTCGGGGGTGAACTGGATGCGGCTCATCTTCGCGTCCAGATGCTTGGCCAAGGCTTTGACCGTGCGGGTCTTGGCCAGCCCCGGCAGACTTTCCAGGAGCAAATGCCCGTTGGCCAGCAGGCCCAGCAGAATCTGCCGGATCACTTTATCCTGGCCGAGCACCGCTTCGGCGATGCTCGCTTGCAGGGCGTTGAGGTCGGTAAGTGCAGTCATCGCAGCAGTCCTTTGTGTCCGGTCTAGAAAAACGCCAGGGTCAGGTTGACGCTGAAGCCGTTGCCCTCAGGGCGGTTCTTGGTGTCGAACTCCGGCACCCAGCGCGCACTGATGTTGGCTTGGGCGTCGGCGAATTTTCCGCTCCAGCCGATCACGGGGCCGGCACCGACCGAGCGTCCGCGATAGCCGTTGAACGTATTGGCGGTCTGACCTTTGTCATCGGTCAATTGCTGGATATAACCGGCGGCGACACCGGCATTCCAGCCCTTGCCGAAGCCGAGCGTCCACAGGGCATCGAGGCGGAAGATGTTGCCGTTGCGATAGTCAGTTGCATCGTTTTCGGTGTAGCGCTCGAACGCGCTCATCAGGCTGAACTCGCCGCCCTTGCCGTCCAGATGGGTGAACGCCACGGTCGGCATGAACGTGTAGTTGTTCTGCCCGGGGTTGGCCAGCCGATCCTTGTTGTAAGCGCCGGTGGGCACGTAGATCGGCAGCGAAAACGAGATATGGTTGAGTGGGTCGAAGTGATAGCCGACCGCAATCGGCGTGATCAGCGCGTCAGCGAATTGCGTTCCGGAGTCGCTGTCGCCCAGGGTCCGCCCGCGCGGGCCGGTGATGCTGGCCTTGATGTCGGTGTATTGCACCGGCACACCGATGGCTGATGCGTAATTCCATGGACCTTTGCCGGTGTCCCAGACATGGGTGAAGTTGCCCATGGTGTAAGACACTTTCATGTCGATCCCGCCGCTGACGGCGCCGGAAATCGGTGCACCGTCACTGCCCTTGAGCGAGCCGTCGTACCAGATGCTGGTCAGCGACATCACCCAGCCGGGCTCGGGCGGCACGATGCCGGCGTTGGAAAACACCTGTTGACCGGTAATCGGTCGGCCGACGCCGCCCTCTGCTGCGTAAAGCAGAGGACTGCCGATCATGCACAACGCCAGCAACGGGCGCACAACGTGGGGCTTGACCATCAATCAATGACTCCGCTTATTGTTTTGAGTTGACCGGGGTGAGTGGCGGCATTTTCCATGCGCCGCTGGCCACTTCCGGTTTTGGCAGGTACAGACGCAAGATCCCGTAGAACGGCCCGTTCGGCGCTGGTAGCCAGTTGGCCTGTTTGTCCTTGCCGGGGTTGTTGTGCTGCACATACAGCGTCAGGCCACCGTCGGCGTCGAGCGTAAGGTCCGGTAGCATTCGCGAGTTGATCAGGTAGCGATTCAGCGGGTTGGCCGCCAACAGTTTGGTCTTGCCGTCGTACATCGTCAGCGACCAGAACGCATCTGCCGGGGGCAGGGCGCCCTTGTCGAAATGCAGGGTGTAATCGTTTTTCGAGGCGTCGACAGGCTGGCCGTCCTTGTCGACGAAATAGCCGATGTAATTCGCTTCTTCAGCGGAGTTGCCAAAGATGCCCATGTTGGCGCCAGCGTAGCGGTACAGGTAATTGCCGTTGAGGTGATCGCGGGTGCCGAAGAAATCCCCACTGGTCACTTGATGGGTGTCGACCTTGTCCTTTTTGAAGGCGGCAAATTCGGCTTTGGCATCGCTGATACCGTCTTCGAGCGCTTTGCGCTGCTCGGCTGAGAGTTTCTTCAGGTCGAACGGCTGGCCAGCGCCGATGCCGATTTTGTCGAAGCGTGCGAGCAGATCCTTCTCGACATCCTGCGGCGGCGTGAATGCCAGCATGAAATTCAGGTAACGAAAGAGCTCCGGGGTTTCGCTCATGGTCGGCGTCGGTTTCGGCCAGCTGACCTTGGGTGCCGGGGCCGGGGCTTTTTGTTTGAGGTAGTGACTGAGGGTTTCGACTTTGTAACCTTTCTGGATCTGCTTGACCTTGGTCAGGTCCTTTTCATCGAACAACTGCGTGCGATACAGCGCGTAGGTGATGTTGCTTTCGCTGCGCAGCAGGCGGTCGATGTTGACCGGTTGCTGACCTTGCCAGTCCGGCCCGACAATCATGAAATGCCCACCGTTGTTGCCGGTGCTGCGCGTGCCCAGATAGGCGAAGTTCTGCGTGTAGGCGTCGATCAGTTGCACCGAGTAGTAGCGATGTTCTTCGATCGGTGGCAGCGTCAGGATCAGCGGCTCGGCGCGTAAATCCATCCAGACGAAAGAGTAGGGTGTGTCGGCGTTGGGCGTAACAAACGCGGTGTCCTTGGCGGTGAAGGCTTTGGCGGTGTTGCCGATCTGGTTCAGCGGCGCCTTGTAGTTGGGGCTTTTACTGTCGATGGCCTGGGTGTAGAGGGTTTTGTACATTTCCACCACCGGGAAGCCATACAGATAGGCTTCCTTGGCAATGCCCCGGGCTTCGTCAGGGCTGGCGCTGAAATCGGCCAGGACGCTGGTGCTCAGCGTAAGGGTCAGGCCGGTCAGCAACAGATTGCGTGTGTGCATGGTGCGTCCTTATTTATTGCGCGAGCGTGATGTCGTCGAGTTTCCAGCTCTTGTCGAAATACGCTTCAGTCGGCGCGTACAGACGGAAATAACTGAACCAGTGTTTGCCGGGCAGGGTTTGCACCCAGTTGCTTTCCAGGCCCTTGGGTGCAGTCGGGCCGAAGTACAGGTCCACCGAACCGTCGGGGTTCTTCTGCAAATCCTGACGCGAAGAAAGGTCGGCCTTGCGCTGCGGATTGTCGATCAGGCCGCGGCTGGTGATGTCGTAAACGGTCATCGACCAGAATTGTTTGGCCGGCGGGTTGGCGCCAACGTGCAGGCGATAGCTCTTGCCACCGTCGAGCCAGTCACCCTTGGCGTCGGTGTAGGCGCCGAGGTAGGTCTGACCCAGCCCCGGCGTTTTGGAAACCATGCCCTTGGTGTTGGTAACCGCCTCGTAGAACCAGGCACTGCGTTCCCACAACTGGTCGTAATAGGCCACACGTTGGGATGGCTCGGCGATGTTCAGCACCGTGTCCCAGTGCCGGTCGGGCCAATACTGAGCGTCAGGAAAACGCTTGGCGAAGGTGTTGGCCTTGGCAATCAGTTCGCCGACCTGCGCACCTTGCTCAAGGGCCTGACGTTGATGGGTGTTGGGGTTGAAGGGTTTGTCTTTTTCGATACCGAGGCTGGCAAGCATCGCCATGTAGAACCGGTCACGCTCGTTGACCGGTTCTTTCTGAATGATCTGGTGCAGGCGTTCCCAGTAGGCGATGCCTTGAGGTTGCGTGCCGGACCAAGGTTTGGCTTGCGGCGAAAGCAGGCGAGTGTCGCCCGGCTTATTGCGTTGGGCGTACGGGTACATCTTGAACTTCTCGACCAGTGCCTTGCCCTTGGCCGGGTCCGGATCGAGCACACGGAAACCCACCAGCACGTTCATGGTTTCCGATTTGGCCAGGTAATACCGGCCGGCATCTGCCGGTGGTTCGGCTCCGGGTGGCAGCACCAGGTATTTGCCGCCCTGGCCCTTATCGGGACCGGTCTGCCCCATGTCGATGATAGCCCGCTGCCAGAAATCACCGATGCCGCCAGCGGTCGGCCCCGGCGGCAACTCGATCACCAGTGGCCCGGTTTCACTCAGATCGACGAAGCCGAGAATGTAGGGGGTAGTGGCGTTGGCGGTGATCACCCCGAGCTTGTCTTCGTAGCTGTTGAGTACCATCAGATCGCCGCTGCGCGCGCCGAGCTTGTCGCGAAACTCTTCCTGCCACTGGGCGTAGGACACCAGCGGCAAGGCCCACAGATAACTCTGGGTCGCCTGCTGGAAATCCAGTTCGGCGTACAGTTTGGCAATCGATTCATGGCTCGGCAGCTCGCCCTCCATAGCGATCTTGCCGATAGGGGTATCGAGGTCCTGGGCGCCGACGCCACAACTGACAAACATCGTCATCAAACTGAAACCGGCGGCTTTGAGGGCTACGTGCATAGCGATTTCCTTACTTGCCAAACGTCACGTTGAGGCCGGCATAGAGGGTGAATTGCGGCAGGCCATCGCCCTTGCGATCAACCGTCCATTGCGGCTCGACGAAGGCGTTGAGAATGTTGCTGCCAGACTTCCAGGCCTTGCCGACACCGAGGCCGATCGGGATGTAATGGGTGTCGTTTTTCAGGTCGAAGGTCCAGGTGCCGGTGGAGCGCAGATACCAGCCTTTTTCCAGGTTGTGGATGATGAACGGCTGCATCGTTGCGCTTTCGACATGCGGGCGGTCGTTGTCGCCGGCAAAGGAACTCTGGTATTGCACCAGCGCGCCGAGCAGGCCGCGCGGCGAGGCGTCAATGGCCACAGCGGCGAGGCCACCTTGCCATTTGCCGGTACCGAGTTCGTCCTGTTCGGCGGTCGGCGCAGTGATCAGCGGGCCAATGCCCAACTGCACGCCGTCGGTTTTCAGAATGAAGATATCGAACAGGTTCAGATCGCCGATGCCGGTGCTGTAACCGTTGTGCGGATCGGGGCGGGTGCTGATCGGCAGCGTGGCGCGAACCAGTTGCGGCACACCGATGAAATCGTTCGGCGCGATCGGCAGGGTGCCGCGCAGCAACACGTCATTGCTGTGCGCGTTGCTGTCATAAAGTTTGGGGGTGTAGTAATCCTGAAGATTGGCGCCGGGCGCGACGTTCAACGGGTTGTTACTTTTGTTCGAGTCCTCGGCGTTATCCGCCTGTGCGCAGCACGCTGCCGCTAGCGAACTCGCCAGAAACAGAGTCTTCCCCACTCGATTGAACATCATCCCCGATTCCCTGGTGGCTTATGGACACTTGGCGCTAGTCGGCCGTTACTGCGTAATCCCTTTCTTATCAAGCCTGTAGGACACGTCTGAATGACGCTAGCAGCTAATCGGCAGTTAGCCAGCCGAAGGGATTAATTCTTTGGTTTTGTGAGCAGGATCACGGTGCTTTTGTGTACTAAAACGCTGGTACCCGAGCATTCGGCAGCTCCTACCTGTGCGTATTTCAATTCGGGATGTTTAAAGGTTGTTTCGATTTTGCGGAACGTTCCCACAAGGTTTTCAGGTTGTCCGTCGGACGTCGGGTCTCTAGCCTGTGTTCGTCGCTGCCAAATCAGCGACCGGGACTGGAAACCCCGACGGGTATTAGTGGCGCGTACACGCCTTTCATAACGTATCCTTGCGCACCTTCATTGTGTGCACTCCGTTATGGCGGCTGTGCGCGGGAGACCTTCGGGTCGACCGGGTCGCCGCTGCCCGGGTTTCCAACCTGCGTACAGCTGCCACCTCTTCGTCCGGAAACCGAATGGGGCAGCTCCAATTTTCCAGTGGAGTTACACCATGAAAAAGCCAACACCCAATCCCCCAGAATCAGACGCCGACACCACATCCCCCTACGCCTCAGTCGACAGTAAAAAACTCCACGAAGCCGCCGACCGCGCCCTCGATTTCTACCTCAACCCCTCCGCCCACATCATGTCCAGCGCCAACGAGCCGGAACCCATGTACCTCGCAAATCCCAGGTACAACACCGAATCCCTGCTAGCCAACGCCAGCGAAACCCTCGGCTCGGCCAGCGAAATGCTGATCAACTTCGCCGCCTCGCTGGAAACCTCGCAGCGCAAGACTGCACTGGGGATCGCACAGGTCGTCATGTTGGGTGAACTCGCGGTGAATCAAGCCCTCGATCACGTCGAGCTGAAGGATGGCTGATTGATCGTTCCCACGCTCTGCGTGGGAATGCAGCCCCTGACGCTCTGCGTCAAATTCGCAATTTGGAACGCGGAGTGTCCCGAGAGGCATTCCCACGCAGAGCGTGGGAACGATCAATATCAAAAGATCGCAGCCTTCGGCAGCTCCTACATTGGGATATCCGGTTCAGCTGTTGTTCTTGGCTTGCTCGCGGATGCGTTCTTCCTGAGCGCGGGCTTCAGGGGTGAATTCGGCACCAAAGTCTTCGGCAGAGAATATCTGGCGGATTTCAATTTCAGAATCGCCCGGCATCGGGTTAGGGCAGCGCTTGACCCACTCGATCGCTTCTTCTTTCGACTTCACGTCCCAGATCCAGTAACCGGCGACCAATTCCTTGGTTTCAATGAACGGCCCGTCGATGACCGTGCGTTTTTCACCGGAGAAACGCACGCGGGCCCCTTTGCTGCTGGGGTGCAGGCCATCGCATTCCACCAGGATCCCGGCCTTGGCCAGTTCTTCGTTGAAGTTGCCCATCTCGGTAATCAATTCTTCGCTGGGCATGATGCCGGCTTCGGAATCGGCGCTGGCTTTGACAAAGATCATGAATCGCATGGCGTGTACTCCGTGAATTAGGGGGATTCGTGAAGTAGTCGAACGGGTCGTGCTTGAATCGACAGGGGCTCTGGTAAAAGAGGCGGAAAATTTCACATCGCAGATCTAATTGTAGGAGTGAGCCTGCTCGCGATGGGGGTGTGTCATATAAGCAGATGTTGACTGACAGACCGCTATCGCGAGCAGGCTCACTCCTACAGGGGAATGGTGGTGGTTTTGTATACAATTTTTCGCGCAGGCACCCAACAATTTCAAAACAGGGCATAGGTCGGCGGCCCATTTCGTGGTTAACTTCGGCCTCTTGCATGCTTTCCAATCAAAACACTAGAAGGACTCAAGTCATGGCTCAAGTCACCCTTAAAGGCAACCCGGTTCAAGTCAACGGCCAGTTGCCACAAGCCGGTTCCAAGGCGCCAGCCTTTTCTCTGGTTGCCGGCAATCTGTCCGACGTCACCCTGCAAGACTTCGCCGGCAAGCGCAAAGTCCTGAACATTTTCCCAAGCGTCGACACCCCGACCTGCGCGACTTCCGTGCGCAAGTTCAACGCTCAGGCCAACGACATCAGCAACACCGTGGTGCTGTGCATCTCCGCTGACCTGCCGTTCGCCCAGGCACGTTTCTGCGGCGCTGAAGGTCTGGAAAACGTACAGAACCTGTCGACCCTGCGCGGTGCCGAGTTCATCGAGAACTATGGCGTGGCCATCGCTGACGGCCCGCTGAAAGGCCTGACTGCCCGTGCGGTCGTGGTTCTGGACGAAAACGACAACGTCCTGCACAGCGAACTGGTCAAGGAAATCGCTGAAGAGCCTAACTACGAAGCGGCACTGTCCGTTCTCAAGTAAGCGCTTTTACAATTGTTAACGGCCTGGCCCTGTCCAGGCCGTTTTCATTTGTGTATCAGTGTTTTGCCTCATACCTTGAAACGTAAGTTGAAGGTAAATTGCCGGTAAAGCTGCTTTGCTAATGTCCCACCAGTGCTTATCGTTCAGCCTCCCGTAAAAGAAGCCCACGCGCCCAATGGTTAATCACTCCATGCAATCGTCTCCCCGCAAGTCCCGTCGCTGGCTGATCAGCCTGCTTGTCCTGTTGGTTATCGCCGTCCTGTGCTTGAAATTCTGGCCAGCCGGTTCAGCTCACAAGGAGGGCGGTGATAAAGCAGCGGCGGGGCATACCGGGCGCTCGGGGATGATGCGGCCGGGCTTCGGCGGCGGGACCGGGCCGATTCCGGTACGCGTGGCACCGGCGGTCACCGGCGATTTCCCGCTGTATTACAAGGCGCTGGGCACGGTGACTGCGCTCAACACCATCAACGTGCGCAGCCGCGTCGGCGGTGAACTGGTGAAAATCAATTTCGAAGAAGGGCAGATGGTCAAGGCGGGCGACCTGCTGGCCGAGATCGATCCACGTCCGTACCAGAACGCCTTGCTTCAGGCTGAAGGCACGTTGCTGCAGAATCAGGCGCAGTTGAAAAACGCTCAGGTCGACGTCGAGCGTTATCGCGGCCTGTTTAAAGAAGACAGCATCGCCAAACAGACCCTCGACACCGCCGAAGCGCTGGTCGGCCAGTATCTGGGCACGGTGAAAACCAATCAGGCGGCGGTCAACGACGCCAAGCTCAACCTCGAATTCACCAAAATCCGCGCGCCGATTGCCGGCCGTGTCGGCCTGCGTCAGGTCGACGTCGGTAACCTCGTAACCGCTAACGACACCACGTTTCTTGCGGTGATCACCCAGACTCAACCGATCAGCGTCGCTTTCACACTGCCGGAAAACAGCCTCGACACCGTGCTCGCCCGTTATCGCAGCGGCGCCAAACTGCCGGCTGAAGCGTGGGATCGTGGCGACACCAAACTGCAAGCCACCGGCGTGCTGCAAAGCCTCGACAACCAGATCGACGTTGCCACCGGCACCCTGAAATTCAAGGCGCGTTACGACAACCGCGATCAGGCGCTGTTCCCCAATCAGTTCGTCAACGTGCACCTGCTGGCCGATACCCTGAAAGGGGTGGTGCTGGCACCGTCGGCAGCGATTCAGTTCGGCACCAACGGCACCTTTGTCTACGCGCTGGACGGCGACAAGAAAGTCACCATCCGCCAATTGAAGATCGGCGCCAGTGACGGCGAAAACACCGTCGTCACCGAAGGTCTGGCCGCCGGCGACCGCGTCGTTCTGGAAGGCACCGACCGCCTCAAGGAAGGCAGTGAAGTGGAAGTGGTCAACGACAGCAATCAGGTGCCGACCACCCCGACCGAACACCTGCAAGGCAAATCCGCCGCCCAGACGCCAGACGCTGCGGTCACTGACAAGGCCAAGAAGGGCGCATGAACATTTCGCGGCTGTTCATCCTCCGTCCGGTAGCCACCACCCTGAGCATGCTGGCCATTGTCCTGGCCGGCCTGATCGCTTATCGCCTGCTGCCGGTTTCAGCGCTGCCGCAGGTCGATTACCCGACCATTCGCGTCATGACTTTGTATCCCGGCGCCAGTCCGGATGTAATGACCAGCGCGGTCACCGCGCCGCTTGAACGCCAGTTCGGGCAGATGCCGGGCCTGACGCAAATGGCCTCGACCAGCTCCGGCGGCGCGTCGGTGCTGACCCTGCGTTTCAGTCTCGATATCAACATGGACGTCGCCGAGCAACAGGTGCAAGCCGCGATCAACGCCGCGACCAACCTGTTGCCGACCGATCTGCCGGCGCCGCCGGTGTACAACAAGGTCAACCCGGCCGATACCCCGGTGCTGACGTTGGCGATCACCTCGAAAACCATGCTGCTGCCCAAACTCAATGATCTGGTCGATACGCGCATGGCGCAGAAAATCGCCCAGATCAGCGGTGTCGGCATGGTCAGCATTGCCGGCGGCCAGCGTCAGGCGGTGCGGATCAAGGTCAACCCGGAAGCGTTGGCGGCGAACAGCCTCAACCTGTCGGACGTGCGCACCCTGATCGGCGCCTCCAACGTCAACCAGCCAAAAGGCAACTTCGACGGCCCGACCCGGGTGTCGATGCTCGACGCGAACGACCAACTGACGTCGCCCGAGGATTACGCCAACCTGATCCTCGCCTACAAGAACGGCGCGCCGTTGCGGCTCAAGGACGTGGCGGAAATCGTCGATGGCGCCGAGAACGAACGCCTCGCCGCGTGGGCCAACCAGAATCAGGCCGTGCTGCTGAACATTCAGCGGCAGCCCGGCGCCAACGTCATCGAAGTGGTCGACCGCATCAAGGCGTTGTTACCGAGTATCACCGACAACTTGCCGGCGGGCCTCGAAGTCAACGTGCTCACCGACCGTACCCAGACCATTCGCGCCTCGGTGACGGACGTGCAGCATGAACTGCTGATCGCCATCGCTCTGGTGGTGATGGTGACGTTCCTGTTCCTGCGTCGTGCCAGCGCGACGATCATCCCGTCGGTCGCCGTGCCGCTGTCGCTGATCGGCACTTTTGGTGTGATGTATCTGGCCGGATTCTCGGTCAACAACCTGACCTTGATGGCGCTGACCATCGCGACCGGTTTCGTGGTCGACGATGCGATCGTGATGCTGGAAAACATCGCGCGTTTCATCGAAGAAGGCGACAGCCCGATGCAAGCCGCGCTCAAAGGCGCGAAACAGATCGGCTTTACCCTGATTTCCCTGACCCTGTCGCTGATCGCGGTACTGATTCCACTGCTGTTCATGGCGGATGTGGTCGGTCGGCTGTTCCGCGAGTTCGCCATCACCTTGGCGGTGGCCATCCTGATTTCGCTGGTGGTCTCGCTGACCCTGACGCCGATGATGTGCGCGCGCTTGCTCAAGCGCGAGCCGGAAGAACACGAGCAGGGTCGTTTCTATCGGGCCAGCGGTGCGGTGATCGACTGGATGATCGCGGCCTACGGGCGCAAGTTGCAGTGGGTGCTCAAACATCAGCCGCTGACTTTATTGGTGGCCGTCGGCACGCTGGCACTGACCGTGTTCCTTTATATGGTCGTGCCCAAGGGCTTTTTCCCGGTGCAGGACACCGGGGTGATTCAGGGCATTTCCGAGGCGCCGCAGTCGATTTCCTTTGCGGCGATGGGCGAGCGTCAACAGGCACTGGCGAAAATCATTCTGGAAGACCCAGCGGTGCAAAGCCTGTCTTCCTATATTGGTGTCGACGGCGATAACGCCACGCTGAACAGCGGTCGTCTGCTGATTAACCTCAAGCCCCACGGCCAGCGTGATCTTTCCGCTAGCGAAGTGATCGCCCGCTTGCAGCCGCAAGTGGACAAGCTGGTCGGTATTCGGCTGTTCATGCAACCGGTACAGGATCTGACCATCGAGGACCGGGTCAGCCGCACGCAGTATCAGTTCAGCATGTCGTCGCCGGATTCCGAGCTGTTGAGCCAGTGGAGCGGCCGACTGGTCGAAGCGCTGGCTCAGCGTGCGGAATTGACCGACGTTGCCAGCGATTTGCAGGACAAGGGCCTGCAGGTTTATCTGGTGATCGACCGCGATGCGGCTTCACGCCTCGGCGTTTCGGTGTCGAACATCACCGATGCGCTGTACGACGCTTTCGGTCAGCGGCAGATTTCGACGATCTACACCCAGGCCAGCCAGTATCGCGTGGTGCTGCAAGCGCAGTCCGGGGAAAAAATCGGTCCGCAGGCGCTGGATCAGATTCACGTCAAGACCACCGATGGCGCACAGGTACGCCTGTCGAGTCTGGCTCACGTCGAACAACGTCAGGCGCAACTGGCGATCACCCACATCGGCCAGTTCCCGGCGGTGATGATGTCGTTCAACCTCGCCCCCGGCGTAGCGTTGGGGCACGCGGTGGAAGTGATCGAGCAGGTGCAGAAAGACATTGGCATGCCGGTGGGCGTGCAGACTCAGTTCCAGGGCGCGGCGGAGGCCTTCCAGGCATCGCTGTCGAGCACCTTGCTGCTGATTCTGGCGGCGGTGGTGACCATGTACATCGTGCTCGGTGTGCTGTACGAAAGTTACATTCATCCGATCACCATTCTCTCGACGTTGCCATCGGCGGCGGTTGGCGCTTTGCTGGCGTTGCTGCTCAGCGGCAATGACCTGGGCATGATCGCGATCATCGGCATCATCCTGTTGATCGGTATCGTCAAGAAGAACGCGATCATGATGATCGACTTCGCCCTCGACGCTGAGCGTACCCAAGGCATGGCGCCGGAGCAGGCGATCTATCAGGCGGCGCTGCTGCGTTTCCGGCCAATTCTGATGACCACACTGGCGGCGCTGTTTGGCGCCGTGCCGTTGATGCTCGCCACCGGTTCCGGGGCTGAATTGCGTCAGCCGCTGGGTTTGGTGATGGTCGGCGGTTTGCTGGTGAGCCAGGTGCTGACGCTGTTTACCACGCCGGTGATCTACCTGTATTTCGACCGCCTCGGTCGTCGCTTTGGCAAGACCAATGCGGATACCGAAGAGGTCGCGGTATGACTGTCCGTACACATAACCCCTGTAGGAGTGAGCCTGCTCGCGATGAGGCCGGCACATTCAATATCAGTGGAGGCAGACACACCGCTGTCGCGAGCAGGCTCACTCCTACAGGGGATGGGTGTGAAGTCGGAGTTTGTGGTCAATGAACCTCTCCGGTCCTTTCATCAAACGCCCGGTAGCGACCATGCTGCTGAGTCTGGCGATCATGTTGCTGGGCGGCGTGAGCTTCGGTCTGCTGCCGGTTTCGCCACTGCCACAAATGGACTTCCCGGTGATCGTGGTGCAGGCCAGCCTGCCCGGTGCCAGCCCGGAAGTCATGGCGTCCACCGTCGCGACGCCGCTGGAGCGCTCGTTCGGCGCCATCGCCGGCGTCAACACCATGAGCAGCCGTTCCAGCCAGGGTTCGACGCGGGTCATTCTGCAATTTGACCTCGACCGCGACATCAACGGCGCGGCGCGGGAAGTGCAGGCGGCGATCAACGCCTCGCGCAACCTGTTGCCGAGCGGCATGCGCAGCATGCCGACCTACAAGAAGGTCAATCCGTCGCAAGCGCCGATCATGGTGCTTTCGCTGACCTCGGACGTCCTCGAAAAAGGCCAGCTCTACGACTTGGCCTCGACCATTCTGTCGCAGAGCCTGTCGCAAGTGCAGGGCGTCGGCGAAGTGCAGATCGGCGGCAGTTCGCTGCCGGCGGTGCGCATCGAACTCGAACCACAGGCACTGAATCAGTACGGCGTAGCGCTCGATGATGTGCGCAAGACCATTGCCGACGCCAACGTGCGCCGGCCCAAGGGCTCGGTCGAAGATGACCAGCGCCTGTGGCAGATCCAGGCCAACGACCAGTTGGAAAAAGCCAAGGATTACGAGTCGCTGATCATCCACTACGCCGACGGCGCTGCATTGCGCCTGAAAGATGTGGCCAAGGTCAGCGACGGTGTCGAAGACCGTTACAACAGCGGCTTTTTCAACGACGACGCTGCGGTGCTGCTGGTGATCAACCGTCAGGCCGGCGCCAACATCATCGAGACAGTCAACGAGATCAAGGCGCAATTGCCAGCGCTGCAAGCGGTGTTGCCGGCCAGTGTGAAACTCAATCTGGCCATGGACCGTTCGCCGGTCATCAAGGCGACGTTGCATGAAGCCGAGATGACCCTGCTGATCGCCGTGGCCCTGGTGATTCTGGTGGTGTTCCTGTTCCTCGGTAACTTCCGCGCCTCGCTGATTCCGACACTGGCAGTTCCGGTTTCGCTGGTCGGTACTTTTGCGGTGATGTACCTGTACGGTTTTTCGCTGAACAATTTGTCCTTGATGGCGCTGATCCTCGCCACGGGGCTGGTGGTGGACGATGCCATTGTGGTGCTGGAGAACATTTCCCGGCACATCGACGAAGGCGTCAAACCGATGAAAGCCGCGTATCTCGGCGCCCAGGAAGTCGGGTTCACCCTGCTGTCGATGAACGTGTCGCTGGTGGCGGTGTTCCTGTCGATCCTGTTCATGGGCGGGATCATCGAGAGTCTGTTTCGTGAATTCTCCATCACCCTGGCCGCAGCCATCGTGGTGTCGCTGGTGGTATCACTGACGCTGACACCGATGCTCTGCGCACGTTGGCTCAAGCCCCACACGCCCGGCCAGGAAAACCGTCTGCAACGCTGGAGTCGCCGCACCAACGACTGGATGGTCGGCAAATACGCCAGCAGCCTCGACTGGGTGCTGCGCCATCGACGCCTGACCTTGCTCAGCCTGCTGATCACTGTTGGCGTCAACGTCGCGCTGTACGTGGTGGTGCCGAAAACCTTCATGCCGCAGCAGGATACCGGCCAGTTGATCGGTTTTGTCCGGGGCGATGACGGTCTGTCGTTCAATGTGATGCAGCCAAAAATGGAGATTTTCCGCCGCGCCGTGCTCAAGGACGAAGCCGTGGAAAGCGTGGCCGGATTTATCGGTGGCACCAACGGCACCAACAACGCGTTCATGCTGGTGCGCCTCAAGCCGATCAAGGAGCGCAACCTGTCGGCGCAGAAAGTCATTGAACGGATGCGCAAGGAAATGCCCAAGGTGCCGGGTGCGCAGTTGATGCTCATGGCCGACCAGGATCTGCAATTCGGCGGTGGTCGCGAGCAGACCAGTTCGCAATACAGCTACATCCTGCAAAGCGGTGATCTGGCCGAGTTGCGCAAGTGGTATCCGAAGGTCGTTGCCGCGCTTCGCGCCTTGCCCGAGCTGACCGCCATCGATGCCCGCGAAGGTGCCGGTGCCCAGCAGGTGACGCTGATTGTCGACCGTGATCAGGCCAAGCGTTTGGGCGTGGACATGGACATGGTCACCTCGGTGCTGAACAACGCCTATAGCCAACGGCAGATTTCGACGATTTACGACAGCCTCAACCAGTATCAGGTGGTGATGGAGGTCAATCCGAAATATGCCCAGGACCCGATCACGCTCAAGCAAGTGCAGGTCATCACCGCTGACGGCGCGCGGGTGCCGCTGTCGACCTTTGCCCATTACGAAAACAGCCTGGAAGACGACCGCGTCAGCCACGAAGGCCAGTTCGCCTCGGAAGACATTTCTTTCGACATGGCCGAAGGCGTCACGGTGGAGCAGGGCAGCGCGGCGATTGAGCGGGCTATCGCCAAGGTCGGTTTGCCGGAAGGCGTCATCGCCAAGATGGCCGGCACCGCCGATGCCTTTGCCGCCACCCAGAAGAGTCAGCCGTTCATGATCCTCGGTGCGCTGCTGGCGGTGTATCTGGTGCTTGGTGTTCTGTATGAAAGCTACATTCATCCGCTGACGATTCTGTCGACCCTGCCATCGGCCGGGGTTGGCGCATTGCTGTCGATCTATGCGCTGGGCGGCGAATTCAGTCTGATTTCGTTGCTCGGGCTGTTCCTGCTGATTGGCGTGGTGAAGAAAAACGCCATTCTGATGATCGACCTCGCGTTGCAACTCGAACGCCACCAGGGCCTGACGCCACTGGAATCGATCCGCAGCGCCTGTTTGCAACGTTTGCGCCCGATCCTGATGACCACGCTGGCGGCGATCCTCGGGGCCTTGCCGTTACTGCTCAGCCGTGCCGAAGGCGCGGAAATGCGCCAGCCGTTGGGTCTGACCATTATCGGCGGGCTGATTTTCAGCCAGGTGCTGACGCTTTACACCACACCTGTGGTTTACCTCTATCTCGACAAGCTACGCCATCGCTTCAACAAATGGCGTGGCGTGCGTACTGACGCCGCTCTGGAAACTCCGCTATGACTGACCGTTCGCTTTTCAATCTGGCCACTGTGCGCGGTTCGCGTCTGTTGAGTCTGTCGCTGTGCGTGGCGATGCTCAGTGCCTGCGCTGTCGGCCCGGACTACCAGCGCCCGCAAACCGCCGAAATCGCCCAGTACAAGGAAGCAGAGGGCTGGCGTCAGGCCAATCCCAGCGATTCGCTGGCCCGTGGTGCCTGGTGGGAGCTGTATGGCGATCAACAGCTCAATGGGCTGATCGAAAAACTCAACAGCGCCAACCAGACCGTTGCGCAATCGGAAGCACAGTTCCGTCAGGCCCAGGCCTTGGTGCGCAGCGCGCGTGGGGCGTTTTATCCGAGTGTCGATTTGAGCGTGGGCAAGACCCGTTCCAGTCAGGGCACCGGCAGCAGCAGTTCGAGCCTGAGCAGTTCCTCGAGCGGCATTCGCGACACCTACAACGCGCAGTTGGGCGTCAGTTGGGAAGCGGATGTCTGGGGCAAATTGCGCCGTGGGCTGGAAGCCGATGAAGCCAGCGCTCAGGCGAGTTTTGCCGACCTGGCGGCGATGCGTTTGAGCCAGCAGTCGGAACTGGTGCAGAACTACCTGCAATTGCGCGTGATCGATCAGCAGAAACGATTGCTCGAAGCCACCGTCGTGGCCTATGAGCGTTCGCTGAAAATGACCCAGAACCAATACAATGCCGGCGTTTCCGGGCGTGACGCGGTGGCTCAGGCGCAGACCCAACTGAAAAGCACCCAGGCCGATCTGGTCGACCTGATCTGGCAACGCGCGCAGTTCGAAAACGCTATTGCCGTGCTAACCGGCCAGGCGCCGGCGGACTTCAACATTGCCGAGTCGCAGTCCATTCCGAACTTGCCGCAGATTCCGCTGAGCCTGCCGTCGCAGTTGCTCGAGCGGCGCCCGGACATCGCCTCGGCGGAGCGTTCGGTGATCGCCGCCAATGCCAACATCGGTGTGGCCAAAGCGGCGTACTACCCGGATCTGAGCCTGAGCCTGAGCGGCGGTTACAGCAGCAGTACTTCACAAGATCTGATCAGCTTGCCGAATCGCTTCTGGTCGGTCGGGCCGAAACTGTCATTGCCGCTGTTCGATGGAGGCATTCGCTCGGCGGAAGTCGACCGCACCGAAGCGGTGTATGACCAGACCGTGGCCAAATACCGCCAGACCGTGCTCGACGGTTTCCGTGAAGTGGAAAACTATCTGGTGCAGTTGAAGGTGTACGAGGATGAGGCGGCAGTGCGTCAGGAAGCGCTCGATGCCGCCCGTGATTCCCTGCGTTTGACGGAAAATCAGTACAAGGCCGGGTTGATTGCCTACATCGACGTGGTGGTGGTGCAAGCCACGGCGCTGAGCAACGAACGTACGGTGCTGAACATTCTGCAGAGTCGGCTGATTGCCAGCGTGCAGTTGATTGCGGCGCTCGGTGGCGGTTGGGATGGGCAACTGGATGTAACTGACACCCAATAAGTTTTTCTCCTGATCGTTCCCACGCTCCGTGTGGGAATGCAGCCCGGGACGCTCCGCGTCCCATTCACGGCCGAACGCGGAGCGTCCGTCGAGGCATTCCCACGCAGAGCGTGGGAACGATCAAGTGGAGCTTAGAATCCCGAAATAGAGCCTTGTAGGACGATCGAACAAGCGTTTCATCGGCTTGATGGCAATTTGGTCACTTTGTCAGTGCGTTCTGCTGCGCAATCAGTACAATCGCCGCATTTGCCCGGCCGAGAACGGACGCAGTACGGTTTGGGTGGTCACGAGAATTCCCATGCTCATCGGTAGTTATTCTTTCACGCTGGTATTCATTTCCCTGTGTGTGGCGATCCTCGCGTCATACACCGCGCTCGACCTGACCGGGCGCATTGCTACCGCCAAAGGGCGTGCCGTGCATTTCTGGACGGCGGGCGGGGCGCTGGCCATGGGCGTGGGGGTCTGGTCGATGCACTTTATCGGCATGCTCGCCTTCAAACTGCCGATCGATCTGGGCTACGACATCAGCATTACCGCGTTGTCGTTGCTGATTGCCGTGCTGTCCTGCGGCTTTGCGCTGTGGCTGGTCAGCCAGCCACAGCTACCGCTGTTACAGCATGCATTCGGTGCCTTGATCATGGGCGCCGGCATCAGCGCGATGCATTACACCGGTATGGCGGCGATGCGCATGACGCCGGGCATCGATTACGATCAGGCGCTGTTTGGCGCCTCTCTGCTGATCGCGGTCGGCGCCTCGGCGGCGGCATTGTGGATCGCGTTTCGTCTGCGTCAGCACTCACCGTATGTGCGGCTTATACGCGGTGGCGCGGCGATCATCATGGGTATCGCCATCGTCGGCATGCACTACACCGGCATGGCCGCCGCGCAGTTTCCCGACGGCAGTTTCTGCGGCGCCACGGTCAATGGCTTGAAGGGCAATGGCCTCGACAGCCTGGTGCTGATCACCACGCTGGCGGTGCTGTCGATTGCCTTGCTCACCTCGATTCTCGACGCCCGTCTCGAAGCGCGCACGGCTGATCTGGCGCACTCGTTGACCGTGGCTAACCGCGAACTCACGCAACTGGCCCTGCACGACACCCTGACCGGCCTGCCGAATCGCATGTTGCTCGATGACCGGATCAATCAGGCGATGAAAAAGGTCCATGAACAGGGCGGCTGTTTTGCCTTGATGTTCATCGATCTGGATGGCTTCAAACCGGTTAACGATGCCTTCGGCCATCACATGGGCGACCAGTTGTTGCGCGAGGTGGGTGTACGTCTGCGTGAAGACCTGCGTAGCCTGGACACCTTGGCGCGGATCGGCGGCGACGAGTTTGCGCTGTTGGTGCGCCTGGCCGAGCCCAACGATGCATTGAGCCTGGCGGCGCGTCAGGTGGGCCTGATTGCGCGGCCGTTCCGTGTTGCCGAACATGATCTGCAGATTTCCGCCAGCGTCGGCATCGCCCTGTACCCGGGCAATGGCCTGAACGCGCAGGAACTGCTGATGAACGCCGACGCGGCGATGTATCACGCCAAGGGGCTGGGCAAAAACGGTTACAGCTTCTTCGACGCGTCGATGAACAGTAACGCCCGCAAGCAACTGCAATTGCTTCAGGACCTGCGCGCGGCGCTGGAGCACAGCCAGTTCAGCCTGCATTACCAACCCAAGTTCGATGCGGCCAACGGCCGGCCGGTCGGTGCCGAAGCACTGCTGCGCTGGCAGCATCCGCTGCACGGCATGATGATGCCGGACAAGTTCATCGATCTGGCGGAGAAGACCGGTCTGATCATCCCCATTGGTGAGTGGGTGCTCAACGAGGCCTGCCGGCAGATGCGCGAATGGTATGTGCTGGGCTATACCGACTGGCGCATTGCGGTGAATCTGTCGGCGTTGCAGTTCTGCCACGCGGGGCTGGTGCAGAGCGTGGCCAAGGCGTTGGCCACCCATCACTTGCCGGCCAACAGCTTGACCCTGGAAATCACCGAAACCACGGCGATGAGCGACGCCGACGCGAGCATGACGGTGTTACAGGAGTTGTCGGACATGGGCGTCGATTTGTCGATCGATGACTTTGGCACCGGTTATTCAAGCCTGATGTACCTCAAGCGCCTGCCGGCCAATGAGCTGAAAATCGACCGTGGCTTTGTCCGCGACCTTGAGCATGACAGCGATGATGCGGCGATTGTTTCGGCGATTGTCGCGCTGGGCCAGGCACTCGGGTTGCGTATTGTTGCCGAAGGTGTCGAAACCGGTGTGCAGCAGGAATTCCTGACGCAACTTGGCTGTGATTCGTTGCAGGGCTATCTGCTCGGGCACCCGATGCCGGCGGACCGCTTCATGCAGGACATCGTGCGCGGTGAGGCGCGGGCGGCGGTCTGAGCGACCGCGTTATCGCTATTCGCGAGCAAGCTCGCTGCCACATTGGCTGTGTGAACGCCACCTAACCTGTGGCAGCGAGCTTGCTCGCGAAGGCGCCTGCCCAGACACCACAGACTCCATGCAAAACCCGCCAATGGCGGTTATTCTTCCCCCCGACTGTTACGTGTGCATTTGGGGGAAAGGCCAGCATGGATAAAGTCATTGTGATCACCGGTGGCGGGCGCGGGATTGGCGCCGCTACGGCGTTGTTGGCTGCCGAGCAGGGATATCGGATCTGCATCAACTATCAGTCGGATGAACAAGCCGCGCAAAGCGTGCTGGAACAAGTCCGGGCCTTGGGCGCACAAGCCATCGCGGTGCGCGCCGACGTCAGCATCGAAGATGAAGTCATCGCATTGTTTCACCGGGTCGACACCGAACTGGGTCGGGTCACCGCGCTGGTGAACAACGCTGGCACCGTCGGGCAAAAGTCGCGGGTCGACGAAATGTCCGAATTCCGCATCCTCAAAATCATGAAAACCAATGTGCTGGCGCCGATCCTCTGCGCCAAGCATGCGATCCTGCGCATGTCGCCCAAGCATGGCGGGCAGGGCGGCAGCATCGTTAACGTTTCGTCGGTGGCATCGCGCCTCGGCTCACCAAATGAATACGTCGATTACGCCGCCTCCAAAGGCGCGCTCGACACCTTCACCATCGGCTTGTCCAAGGAAGTCGCGGGCGAGGGGATTCGCGTCAACGCCGTGCGCCCGGGGTATATCTACACCGATTTCCACGCCTTGAGCGGCGACCCGGACCGGGTCAGCAAACTGGAGTCGGCCATCCCAATGGCCCGAGGCGGACGCCCGGACGAAGTGGCGGAAGCGATTGTCTGGTTGCTGTCGGACAAGGCTTCGTATGCGACGGGGACGTTTGTTGATTTGGGGGGTGGGCGTTAACTTTCTAAAGATGTGTGGGAAGTGCCGGCCCCATCGCTGGCAAGCCAGCTCCCACAGGTTTCTTGGTAGCCCACACTATTTGTGTACGCTGATGATCCCTGTGGGAGCTGGCTTGCCAGCGATGGGGTCATTAGCGGCCCATCAATCTGTCAGAACGACCGCACAATCCGCCCCAACGTCTCCATGGCCTTTTCCGAATCCTCGGTCCACGGGCTGCCATAGTTCAGGCGAATACAATTCCTGAACCGCTGGGTCGGCGAGAAGATCGGCCCCGGCGCGATGCTGATGCCTTGCGCCAACGCCATCTGAAACAACTTCAGCGAATCCATCTGCGCCGGCAATTCCAGCCACAGAAAGTAGCCGCCCGCCGGTTGGCTGACCCGCGTCTGCGCCGGGAAATAGCGGGCGATGGCGGCAAGCATGGCGCTCTGCTGTTCTTCCAGTGCATAACGCAATTTGCGCAGATGCCGGTCGTAGCCGCCGTGTTGCAGATAGTCAGCAATCGCCGCTTGTGCCGGCATTGAGGCGCACAGCGAGGTCATCAGTTTCAATCGCTCGATTTTCTGCGCGTAGCGTCCGGCCGCCACCCAGCCGATGCGATAGCCAGGCGCGAGGCTCTTGGCGAACGAACCGCAGTGCATCACCAGACCTTCGGTGTCGAAAGCCTTGGCCGGTTTCGGCGCGTGTTGGCCGTAATAGAGTTCGGCGTAGACGTCGTCTTCGATCAGCGGCACCTGATGGCGGCGCAGCAGTTCGACCAGTTCCTGTTTTTTCGCCTCGGGCATGGTCGCGCCCATCGGGTTCTGGAAACTGGTCATGCACCAGCAGGCCTTGATCGGGTGGCGTTCGAGGGTTTGCGCGAGCACGCCGAGGTCGATGCCATCGCGCGGGTGCACGGGGATTTCCACGGCTTTGAGTTTCAGTCGTTCCAGCACTTGCAGGCTGGCGTAGAACGCCGGGGCTTCGATGGCGACCAGATCGCCTGGCTCGGTCACCGCTTGCAGGCACAGGTTCAGCGCTTCAAGCGCGCCGTTGGTGATCAGCAGTTCTTCCATCGGCAGCATCAGGCCGCCAACCATGTAGCGCAGGGCGATCTGTCGACGCAGTTGCGGGTTGCCCGGCGACATGTCGGTGACGACCATGCGCGGGTCCATCTCGCGGGCGGCGCTGGCCAGTGAGCGCGACAGCCGTTGCAACGGGAACAGCGTCGGGCTGGGGAACGCCGAGCCAAACGGCACGGTGTTCGGGTCTTTAATCGAATCCAGCACCGAGAACACCAGTTCGCTGACGTCGACTTCGGTGGAGTCGCTGACGTGGCTGCTGATCACCGGCTCCGAAAACGGGCTCGGCGCGTGGGTGTTGACGAAGTAACCGGAACGCGGCCGCGCGCGAATCAGGCCGCGACGTTCGAGCAGGTAATAGGCCTGAAACACCGTGGACGGGCTGACGCCGTAGGTCTGGCTGGCGTAGCGCACCGAGGGCACGCGTTGGCCGGGGCCAAGCACGCCGGAGCGGATCAGTTCAGCGATGTCGTCGGCGAATTTTTCGTAGCGTTTCATCTTGGGTCCGGGTTGGTTTCATTCTGGGAGACCGGGTTGTCTGTCTTCGCGAGCAAGCTCGCTCCCACATTGCAATGCATTCAACTGTGGGAGCGACGCTTCGACTTGCTCGCGAATGGCCGCGCCGCAGTCTAAGGGATCAACGATTCATCGGCGCCACAAACCTGCTCTTCGCCACGCTATAAACCTCAGGTTCATCGCTGTCGGCAATCTTGAAACTCAAGGTCTGCGAACTGCTGCTCGGACGTTCTGTCGTCATTGCCACCGACACCGGCACATCGACAATTTCGCCGGGCCCCAGGCTCAGCTCGGTTTTGCCTTGCAACTGGAAGCCATCGCCATCGACGAGGCTCAAGCGGTAATCCTGGCGCTGCTGGGTCTTGTTGATGACTTTGAGGGTGTAGATGTTCTCGATCTGGCCCTGACCGTTTTCGCGGAACAGACCGCGATCCTTGGTCACGTCCAGCGAGACCATTGGCCGTTCGACCAGTGCCAGGGCCAGCGCGCCGATCATTGCCAGCAGCACAAATGTGTAGCCAATCAGCCGCGGTCGCAGCAGGTGCGTTTTGCCACCCTGCAATTCGCGCTCGGAACTGTAGCGGATCAAACCGCGGGGGTAGTTCATTTTGTCCATGATCGAATCACAGGCGTCGATGCACGCCGCGCAACCGATGCATTCCATCTGCAAACCGTCGCGGATGTCGATGCCGGTCGGGCAGACCTGCACGCACAACTGGCAGTCGATGCAATCACCCAGACCAGCTTCGAGCGGTTTCACGTCGCGTTTGCGCGGGCCACGGTTTTCGCCACGGGCGACGTCATAGGAAATCGTCAGGGTGTCCTTGTCGAACATCACACTCTGGAACCGCGCATACGGGCACATGTGCATGCACACCGCTTCGCGCAGCCAACCGGCGTTGATGTAAGTCGCGGCGGTGAAAAACAGCACCCAGAACAGGCTGACTCCGCCGATTTGCAAGGTCAGCAGTTCTTCGGCCAATGGCCGGATCGGCGTGAAGTAGCCAACAAAGGTCAGGCCGGTCAGCACACTGATTGCCAGCCACAGCGTGTGCTTCGCGGCGCGGCGGGCCAGTTTGTTCAGGCTCCACGGTGCGGCTTGCAGCTTGATTCGCTGGTTGCGCTCGCCTTCGGTGACCTTCTCGCACCACATGAAAATCCATGTCCACGAACTCTGCGGGCAGGTGTAGCCGCACCAGACCCGTCCGGCGAACACGGTAATGGCGAACAGCCCGAACGCGGCAATGATCAGCAGCGCTGACAACAGAATGAAATCCTGCGGCCAGAACGTCGCGCCGAAGATATGGAATTTGCTTTCGGAGAGATCCCAGAGCACCGCCTGACGGCCGCCCCAGTTCAACCATACCGTGCCGAAGAACAACAGAAAGAGGAATCCCGCACCGCTCAGGCGCAGAGTACGAAACAGGCCGGTGAAACTGCGGGTGTGGATCTGGTTGTCGCTGGATTTTGCCGTCGCCTTCATTGGGCGTGCGGGAATGCTCTTTATCGTTGGAGACGCTTCTACGGTTCGGACGGGGATTTGTTCGCTCATGGTCATTCGCTCATCAGCCTCCATCAGGCCAGAGCACTATGAGCGTCGATCTGTTTGCATAACAGACTCAGGTATTTCAATAAAAAGCGGATCAGACGGGATTTTGCGTAGCGCCTGCGACAACTTGAAGCAGCCCGCAGGCAAAGGCGCAAACGCCTATCGCAGACGTTTGCGCGGGGTGTTGATCAGGGTCAGTCAAATCACCGAATCACTCTCGTCGGCCTTCAAGTGTTTGCGACCATCCTTGGCACCGGCGACGGTCAATGCGTCAGCTTCGGATTCGGTGATGTAGACGCGCCGGCCTTCGATTTC
This sequence comes from Pseudomonas sp. PB106, assembly GCF_009764645.1. GTDB lineage: Bacteria > Pseudomonadota > Gammaproteobacteria > Pseudomonadales > Pseudomonadaceae > Aquipseudomonas. The sequence goes on along the minus strand of NZ_RWIM01000070.1, from coordinate 110,425 downwards.
CACGAACGACATGGATTTTTCGCTATCCGTGCGGACTTCCAGGGTGTCGCAGATGCGAATTTCCTCGCCATTCTCGACCGTGAAAAAACACACTTTCTGTTCGGGATTGGATTCATCGACTCGAAGTGACATGGGGTTCAGTCCTTTTTTAGGGGTGCCTGAAAGGTTAGGGCGCACGCTGCGCTGATCGTTCTGCGCAACTGATTAATGGTCGCCGCTGTCCATCGTCTATCGAGCCAAAAACAAGGACTGCACGATGAATGCGTGGTGGCAAGAAGTCTGGGAAACCCTGCAAGCGGAGTTCGCCGACATTGGCGATGCTTCGCAGATGACGCGGATTACCGTGCGTTTACTGATGGCGGCTGTGCTAGGCGGGATTCTGGGTTTTGAGCGCGAGCACAAAGGTAAGGCCGCCGGGGTGCGCACGCACATGCTGGTGGCGCTCGGCGCGGCGCTGTTCGTGCTGGTGCCGCAGACTTCCGGCGCCGAATCCGACGCGATGAGCCGTGTGGTGCAGGGGGTGATTGCCGGGATCGGTTTTCTCGGTGCCGGGACTATTCTGAAAAACCATGAAGGCGATGAAGGGCATGTCAAAGGCCTGACCACGGCTGCCGGGCTGTGGATGACGGCGGCCATTGGTGTCGCGGCGGGATTGGGCAAAGAGGCGACGGCGCTGCTCAGCACTTTTCTGGCGCTGGCGATTTTCAGCGTGATGCCGAAGATCGTGAAGCTGTTTGAAAAGGAAGAGCAGAAGACGGATGACCATTGATTGTTCCCCCGGTCTGCGGGACTGCCTCAATGGATGCTCTGCGTCCGCTTTGGGACGCGGAGCGTCCCGGGCTGCATTCCCACGCGGAGCGTGGGAACGATCAGTTAAACGATGACCGGGGGCATCGTGCTCGGCGGTTCTTCTTTCGGTGGTGGCGTGGTGCCCGGTGGTTCCTGCTCGGGAATCGGCCGCGGCTCGGTCTCGGGCAAGGTGGGTTTGTCGATGTTCGGATCAGGGGTTTCAGCCGGGATCGGGATATTCATCAGTAGACCTCCGTGTGGCACATGGCGTGAGAAGTGCTTAAGTGGATTGACCACCCTGCACGGAATTCGATCCGCTTTTCTGACGCAGCAATTTCATCTGAACTTTTCCCGGCGGCGGTCGCTCGGAACCTAAGTGAGTTCATTCCGGGCAGGCGCCTTTTTGCGAATACTGGTCCGGCACAAGAGCGTCCTTGGGGCGTTAAGGAGAGATGCTCAATGACTGCTGAAAAACCCTCAGAGCTGAGCTACAACCCGCACATTCCACTGTCGCAGGCGCTGTTGCTGCCGCGCATTGCCATTGAAAACACCATGCCGACCCTCGATGACGGGCAATTTGCCGTGAAGTCGATTGCCGGGCGCGAAGTGGTGGTCACCAGCAAAGTATTCGCCGATGGCCACGACAAGCTCGCCGTGCGCATCCGCTGGCGTGAGGAGGGCGAGGAGGCATGGCAGAGCGAAGTCATGTCCGATCAGGGCAACAACGGCTGGCAAGGCCAGTTCCGCCCCGAACATCAGGGCCGCTACCTCTATTGCATCGAAGCGTGGATCGACCACTTCGCCAGTTTCCAGTACGAACTGGAGAAGAAGCACACTGCCGCCGTGCCCGTGTCGCTGGAACTGCAGGAAGGCCGGACGATGGTGCAACAAGCCGCCGAACGCAGCGAAGGTCAGCTCAGTGAGCAACTGGCTGCATTGCACCATGAGCTCTCCGGCCTGCTCGAAACCGAGCAGGTTGCGCTGTTTCTGCACTCGCGCAGTGCGCAGTTGATGGCTGAGGCCGATCACCGCGCGTACCTGAGCGTCAGCCCCGAATACCCGATGGACGTCGAGCGCGAACTGGCCGAGTTTGCCAGTTGGTACGAGCTGTTTCCGCGCTCGATCACCGATGATCCCCGCCGTCACGGCACTTTTAATGACGTGCACTCGCGTCTGCCGATGATTCAGGACATGGGCTTCGACGTGTTGTACTTCACGCCGATTCATCCAATCGGTCGCGCCCATCGCAAGGGCCGCAATAATTCCCTGACTGCCGGTCCGGATGATCCGGGCAGCCCTTATGCCATCGGCAGCGAGGAGGGCGGGCACGAGGCCATTCACTCGCAACTCGGCACCCGCGAAGACTTCCGCCGACTGGTCGCCGCCGCTGCCGATCATGGTCTGGAAATCGCCCTCGATTTCGCCATTCAGTGTTCGCAGGATCACCCGTGGCTCAAGCAGCATCCGGGCTGGTTCAACTGGCGCCCGGACGGCACGATCAAATACGCAGAAAACCCGCCGAAGAAGTACCAGGACATCGTCAACGTCGACTTCTATGCGCCGGACGCGATTCCGAGCTTGTGGGTCGAACTGCGTGACATCGTCATTGGTTGGGTCGAGGAGGGCGTGAAGATCTTCCGCGTCGACAACCCGCACACCAAACCGCTGCCGTTCTGGCAGTGGCTGATTGCCGACGTGCGCGCGCTGCACCCGGAAGTGATCTTCCTCGCCGAAGCGTTCACTACGCCGGCGATGATGGCGCGTCTGGGCAAGGTCGGTTACACGCAGAGCTACACCTATTTCACCTGGCGCAACACCAAGGCTGAACTGGCGACGTACTTCACTGAGCTGAATGAGTCACCGTGGCGCGAATGCTACCGGCCGAATTTCTTCGTCAACACCCCGGACATCAACCCGGCGTTCCTCCACGAATCCGGGCGCCCGGGATTTTTGATCCGCGCGGCGCTGGCGACCATGGGCTCGGGCCTGTGGGGCATGTATTCGGGGTTCGAACTGTGCGAAGCGGCGCCGGTGCCAGGCAAGGAGGAATACCTCGATTCGGAGAAATACGAGATCCGCGTCCGCGACTTCACTGCGCCCGGCAACATCATCGCCGAGATCGCCCAACTCAACCGCATCCGCCGCCAGAACCCGGCGCTGCACACGCATTTGGGCCTGAAGGTCTACAACGCGTGGAACGACAACATTCTCTACTTCGGCAAGCGCAGCGCCGACGGCAGCAATTTCATTCTGGTGGCGGTCAGCCTCGATCCGCACAACGTGCAGGAAGCGAATTTTGAACTGCCACTGTGGGAAATGGGCCTGCCGGACGATGCGACGACCCATGGTGAGGATTTGATGAACGGCCATCGCTGGGACTGGCATGGCAAATACCAGTTCATGCGCATAGACCCGGCGTATCAGCCGTTCGGGATTTGGCGGATTACCACCTCCCAAGGCTGACGAATTTCAACTGTGGGAGCTGGCTTGCCAGCGATAGCGGTGGATCAGCACTGAAGATGCAAGCTGACAGCACGCTATCGCTGGCAAGCCAGCTCCCACAGTGATCTCCGATTTTTTAAGAAGCAGGTTCGGCTTCAACGAATTCAACAGGAGTTTCACATGGCGAAGAAACCCAAGGCAGCCACCTTTATCAAAGACCCGCTCTGGTACAAGGACGCGGTGATCTATCAAGTTCACGTCAAATCATTTTTCGACTCCAATAACGATGGGATCGGCGACTTTCCGGGCCTGATCGCCAAGCTCGATTACATCGCCGACCTCGGCGTCAACACCATTTGGCTATTGCCGTTCTACCCCTCGCCACGCCGCGACGACGGCTACGACATCGCCGAATACCGTGGTGTCCACAGCGACTACGGGACGATGGCCGACGCCAAGCGTTTTATCGCCGAGGCGCACAAGCGCGGTTTGCGAGTGATCACCGAGTTGGTCATCAACCACACCTCCGACCAGCACCCGTGGTTCCAACGTGCGCGCAAGGCCAAACCCGGCTCGGCGGCGCGGGACTTTTACGTGTGGTCGGATGACGATCAGAAATACGACGGCACGCGGATCATTTTTCTCGACACGGAAAAATCCAACTGGACTTGGGACCCGGTCGCCGGCCAGTACTTCTGGCACCGTTTCTATTCGCACCAACCCGATCTGAATTTCGACAACCCGCAAGTGATGAAAGCCGTACTCTCGGTGATGCGTTACTGGCTGGACATGGGCATCGACGGCCTGCGCCTGGACGCTATTCCATACCTGATCGAACGCGACGGCACCAACAACGAAAACCTCCCCGAAACCCACGACGTTCTCAAGCAGATCCGTGCGGAAATCGACGCCAACTATCCCGACCGCATGCTGCTCGCCGAGGCCAACCAATGGCCGGAAGACACCCAGCTGTACTTCGGTGACACCGACGCGGCCGGCCTCAACGGTGACGAATGCCACATGGCGTTTCACTTCCCGCTGATGCCGCGCATGTACATGGCACTGGCTCAGGAGGATCGCTTCCCGATCACCGATATTCTCCGTCAGACTCCGGAAATTCCCGCCAACTGCCAGTGGGCGATTTTCCTGCGCAACCACGATGAACTGACCTTGGAGATGGTCACCGACAAAGAGCGCGATTACCTGTGGAACTACTACGCCGCTGACCGCCGTGCACGGATCAACCTCGGTATTCGTCGACGTCTGGCGCCGTTGATGGAACGCGACCGTCGGCGCATTGAACTGCTCAACAGTCTTTTGCTGTCGATGCCTGGCACGCCGACGTTGTATTACGGCGACGAAATCGGCATGGGCGACAACATTTACCTCGGCGACCGCGATGGCGTGCGTACGCCGATGCAGTGGTCGATCGACCGTAACGGTGGTTTCTCTCGCGCCGACCCGGCCAGTTTGGTACTGCCGCCGATCATGGACCCGCAATACGGATATCTGTCGGTCAACGTCGAAACCCAGTCCGGCGATCCGCATTCGCTGCTGAACTGGACCCGGCGCTTGCTCGCCGTGCGCAAACAGTCGAAAGCCTTTGGCCGTGGCACCTTGAAGATGTTATCGCCGAACAACCGTCGCGTACTGGCCTACACCCGCGAATTCACCGACGCCGATGGCAAACACGAAATCATCCTCTGCGTGGCCAACGTCTCGCGCAGTGCGCAAGCGGTAGAGCTGGACCTGTCGGCCTATGTCGGCATGGTGCCGGTGGAGATGCTCGGCGGTAACGCGTTTCCGCCCATTGGCCAGTTGAATTTCCTCCTGACCCTGGCGCCGTACGGCTTCTACTGGTTCGCCCTGGCAGCGGAAAACCAGATGCCGAGCTGGCACGTCGAACCGGCGCAGAGCCTGCCGGACTTCACCACGCTGGTGCTGAAGAAACGGATGGAAGAATTGCTCGAAGCGCCGTCGCGCACGACGCTGGAGCAAAGCATTCTGCCGAGCTGGCTGCAGAACCGTCGCTGGTTCGCTGGCAAAGACGCCGGCATCGACAAGGTGCACATGGCCTATGGCGTGCGTTTCGGCGACGCGCAGCATCCGGTGTTGCTCAGCGAAATCGAAGTCACCAGCGCCGGGCAGACCAGTCGCTATCAACTGCCGTTTGGCTTCATTGCCGAAGACCAGGTCGGCCCGGCGTTGCCGCAGCAATTGGCGCTGTCCCGTGTACGAAGAGTGCGACAAGTCGGTTTGATCACCGATGCGTTCAGTCTCGAAGCTTTTGTTCGTGCAGTGCTGCAAGGCATGCAGAACAACACGATGCTGGAGTCCAGCGAAGGCGAAATCCGTTTTGCGCCGACCGCGCAACTGGAAAAACTCGGCCTCGGCGCCGAATCGGAAGTGCGTTATCTGTCCGCCGAGCAATCGAACAGTTCGGTGGTGATCGGCAACAGCCTGGTGCTTAAGCTGATACGCAAAGTCGCTTCTGGCGTACACCCGGAACTGGAGATGAGCGCTTACCTGACCGAGGCCGGATTTGCCAATATCTCTCCGCTGCTCGGTTCGGTGATTCGCCGCGATGCCAAGGGTGAAGACAATCTGTTGATGATCGCCCAAGGCTATCTGAGCAATCAGGGCGACGCCTGGGAATGGACGCAGAACAACCTCGAACGGGCGCTGCGTGACGAGCTCGCCGATGCCATGTCCGAGCAGGAACAGCATTACAACGCACTGGGCGAGTTGAAGGATTTTGCCGGCATGCTTGGCCAGCGTCTGGGCGAGATGCACAACGTGCTTGCCGCGCCGACCGACAACGCCGACTTCGCCCCGCAGGTTTCGACCGCCAAGGACATGCAGGCAACGGCCAAGGATGTCGCCGCGCAGGTTGAACATGCGCTGAAGCTGCTCAAGCAGCATCAGGGCGAGCTGAATGCGGCCGACCAGAAACTGGTCAAACGCCTGATCGACGAGAAGAAAACCATCCTCGGTCATGTGCAGGATCTGGCGAAAAAAGCCACGGGTGGTTTGCGTATCCGCGTCCACGGCGACCTGCATTTGGGTCAGGTGCTGGTGATCAAGGGCGATGCCTATCTGATCGACTTCGAGGGCGAACCGGCGCGGCCATTGAGTGAACGCCGTGGCAAGCACAGCCCGTACAAGGACGTCAGCGGCGTGCTGCGCTCGTTCGATTACGCGGCGGCGATGACGATCAATGTGCACAACGTTGACCACAGCGCTGAGTCTGAAACTGCGCGGCGTCTGGTAGCCGAGCGCTATCTGCGTGAGGCCCGTGAGGCATTTGTTCAGGCATATCGCCGGGCGGCAGCTAGTCTTGAGCATGCTTGGCAAGATCCTGAAGGGGCCGACGCTGCGCTGGCATTGTTCGGTCTGGAGAAGGCGGCCTATGAAGTGGCCTATGAAGCCGAAAATCGCCCCACGTGGCTGCCCGTGCCGTTGCACGGTTTGTATGGGTTATTGACGGGGCTTAAACCCTTTTCCGATCTTGGTGGAGAGTAGTCATGAGTTTCTCGAACAAGGAACAGGGTCAGGTCAAAGAAGCGTTGCTGCCCTCGGCGAAAGATATCGATGCCTTGGTCCGCGCTGAACATCACGATCCTTTTTCCATTCTTGGTCCGCACGGCGATGGCGCTGGCGGGCAGTTCATTCGCGCCTATCTGCCCGGTGCGTTGAGTGTCGTGGTGCTGGACAGGGACAGCGGCGAAGAACGCGGCCCGCTGGAGCAAACCGAAACACCGGGGCTGTTTGTCGGCCATTTCGATCAGGCGCGCCCGTATCAGTTACGCACGCGCTGGGCCGGTGGCGAGCAGGTGGCAGAGGACCCGTATAGCTTCGGTCAGCTGCTCGGTGAAATGGATCTGTATCTGTTCGCCGAGGGCAATCACCGCGACCTCAGCGCGTGCCTCGGCGCGCAGCTGAAAACCGTGGATGGCGTCGACGGTGTGCGGTTTGCCGTGTGGGCGCCGAATGCCCGGCGGGTGTCGGTAGTCGGTGATTTCAACGTTTGGGACGGTCGCCGCCATCCGATGCGCTTGCGCCATCCGTCCGGGGTCTGGGAGTTGTTCATCCCGCGCCTGAAAGCGGGCGAGTTGTACAAATACGAAATCCTCGGCGCCCACGGCATCCTGCCGCTCAAGGCCGACCCGATGGCGCTGGCCACCAGTCTGCCGCCGGACACCGCGTCGAAAGTCGCCGAGCCGCTGCAGATCGACTGGCAGGATCACGACTGGATGAACAGTCGCCGCGACCGCCAGAAACATTCGGCGCCGCTGTCGATCTATGAGCTGCACGCCGGATCCTGGCAATGCGAGCTGGATGATCTGGGCGAAGTGGCGCGCCAGTACTCCTGGCCGGAATTGGCTGAACGGCTGATTCCCTACGTCAAGGAACTGGGTTTTACCCACATCGAATTGATGCCGATCATGGAGCACCCGTTCGGTGGTTCCTGGGGTTATCAGTTGCTCTCGCAGTTTGCGCCGAGCGCGCGCTATGGCACGCCGGCGCAGTTCGCTGAATTCGTCGACGCCTGCCACCGCGCCGAGATTGGCGTGATTCTCGACTGGGTGCCGGCGCATTTCCCCACCGATGCTCACGGCATGGCGCAGTTCGACGGCACGGCGCTGTACGAATACGGCAACCCGCTAGAAGGCTTCCACCAGGATTGGGACACGCTGATCTACAACCTCGGGCGCACCGAAGTGCACGGCTACATGCTCGCGTCCGGGCTGCACTGGTTGAAGCATTTCCACGTCGATGGTCTGCGCGTCGATGCGGTGGCGTCGATGTTGTACCGCGACTATTCGCGCAAGGCTGGCGAATGGGTGCCGAACCGTCATGGCGGCCGCGAGAATCTCGAAGCTATCGACTTCCTCCGCCATTTGAACGACGTGGTCGAACTGGAAGCGCCCGGCGCACTGGTGATCGCCGAGGAATCCACGGCGTGGCCGGGCGTCAGCCAGAGCACGCAGCAGGGCGGCCTAGGCTTTGCTTACAAGTGGAACATGGGCTGGATGCACGATTCGCTGCACTACATTCAGCAGGATCCGGTCTATCGCGCGCACCATCACAACGAGTTGAGCTTCGGCTTGGTCTACGCCTGGTCCGAGCGCTTCATCCTGCCGATCTCCCACGATGAAGTGGTACACGGCAAGCATTCATTGATCGACAAGATGCCCGGCGACCGCTGGCAGAAATTCGCCAATCTGCGGGCTTATCTGAGTTTCATGTGGACGCACCCGGGCAAGAAACTGTTGTTCATGGGTTGCGAGTTTGGCCAGTGGCGCGAGTGGAATCACGATCAGCAGCTCGATTGGTATCTGCTGCAGTATTCCGAGCACAAAGGCGTGCAGAAACTGATCGGCGATCTCAATCGGCTGTACCGCGAAGAACCGGCGCTGCACGATCAGGACGACGCGCCGCAGGGTTTCCAGTGGTTGATTGGCGACGATGCGATCAACAGCGTTTACGCGTGGCTGCGCTGGAGCAAGGAGGGTAAACCGGTGCTGGTGGTGGCCAACTTCACTCCGGTGCCGCGTCAGGCGTATCGGGTCGGTGTGCCATTTGCCGGGCGCTGGACCGAGTTGCTCAACAGCGATGCCGACACCTATGCCGGTTCCAATTACGGCAATGGTGGCGGGGCGTTTACCGAGGAAGTGCCGAGCCATGGCCAGTCGTTGTCGCTGGAGCTGAATCTGCCGCCGTTGGCGGTGTTGATCCTCAAGCCGGAGGGTTGATCCAAGGCACTGTAAAACCTGTGGGAGCGAGCTTGCTCGTGAAAGCGGTTGAGCATTCAACATCATTGTTGACTGACACACTGCCTTCGCGAGCAAGCTCGCTCCCACAGGGATCTCGGTGACCTGACGCTCACCAACGCATCCGCACACCCAGGCTGCCAATGATCCCGTTCAGGTCATTGTCGTCCACGTCACTGCTGTAATCGGCACTCACATACAGACTCACCGCCGGCGTCACCCGCGCCACCAGGCCCAGTCCCAATTCCACGGTCGATGACTTGCGGCTGCTGCTGATCTTGTCGACCTGATCCAGCGTCACCGTGTTGCCGGTGTACACCGTGTGCCAGAGGTTGGTGCGCACGTAAGGTTCGACCGGCAGGCCGTTCAAGTCGTAGCTACCTTTCAACCGTGCGCCGACGCGGCCGCTCCACGCGGTCAGGTCCGTCGATGAGGCATTGCCGGAACCCGCGTAAGGCGTGTCGAGGGTGATGCGCTGATTGATCAATTGCGCTTGCGGTTCAACCACCCAGTTTTCGCTTAAGCCAATCGGATAGCCACCTTCCACCGAGAAGGTCATGGCGCTGCCTTCGGTGGCTTGTCGCGCGCCTTGTTCGTTGCGGCTGAAGCCGCTGACCCGACCGCCGCTGGCCGACAGATCAACGTGCCAACCCTGGGCGCCGGTGAGGCTGTAATAGGCGCCGAGGCTTTGGCCTTGCAGATTGAGGGTGTCGCTGTTCGGGTCAGCCAGCGCGCGGCTGGTGAGCGGGCCGTTGCCGTTGGCCTGAATCTGGTTGAGGCCACCGATCAGGCCGATGGTCTGAGTATGGCCGCTGCCGCTTTGCAGGGTCAGCACGGTCGGGCCTTTGAATTCGCCGCTGCCGGGTGTCGCAAAACCCGAGGACAACACGTCGCTTTGCGCTTGCCGCGAGCTGCGGCCGTAGAGCTGGTCCCACGCGTTGGGGGCAAGATCCTCGGTGAGCAGGCCGGCGCCGCGCAGATCTGGCCGTGGGCTGAAACGTTGCGAGTCGGGGGTAATGACGGTTGCAGGCAAGGTCATCACCGGTACGTCCGCGCGATACCACGGCAGGTTTTCATCCGCCGCAGGACCGGCCTGCGCCTCCATGGATGAGCACAGCAAGATAGAACTCGAGACTGTGCAGAATGTAATTTTGATCTCGTGTGGGGTAATTGAAATTCTCATGGAGGTCTACCTTGCAGGCGCATGCATTCTCTCTGTGTGGCGTCTCTCCTACCCCGAACGAGGGGCGACCGAATGGAGCGGGGCGAACCGTGGCCGCTCGATTTCACGAGTGTCCGAAGGCTCGTCCCGGGTAGTGATTCCGGGGGTAGTAAGGTAGAGATAAGAAGAGTGCAGTGCGCCCGTCAAGAAATTGAACGATGAGCGGTAGTAGCAAAAGATGATTTGCAAGCGTTTGTTTTTCTGCACATAACTAAGTGGTTGTTTGTAGGGAGAATCGCTGTGCATGCCCCGTGTTAGAGCCGTTTTATCTCCGACGGAAGGTCTACCAACTGATGCGCACACCGAGATTGCCGACCACGCCACGAAGGTCATTGCTGTCAATATTGCGGCTGTAATCGGTACTGGCGTACACACTGACGGCGCGGTCGAGGGTTACGACTACGCCGAGACCGATGTCAGCGGTCGATGATTTTTGCTCGGTGCTGATCACGTCACTGTCGCCGAATGTCACCGAATCGCGACCGGAAAAGGTGTGCCACAGGTTTGCGCGCAGATACGGTTCCACCGGCAAACCACTGATTTGATAACCACCCTTGAGCCGCGCGCCCAGGCGCCCGGTCCAGGCACCGTCGGAATCGAACGAGACCCGTGAGACCCCATCGTCTTGGCTGTCGAGGGAAATTTTCTGGTGGATGACTTGTGCTTGCGGCTCGACCACCCAGGTGTCGTTGATCGGCAAGGGATAACCGGCCTCGGCGGAAACCGTCAGGGCATGCCCGCGGTTGTCCAGTTTGAGTCCGCGATCAGAGCGGTTATCGCCATCGAAGCGGGTGCCCATGATCACGGTATCGACGTACCAGCCGTTCGGATCGGTCAGCGTCCAGTACAGGCCGTAGCTGTCGCCTTCGAGTTTGATCTTGCCGGCGCTGTTGTCTTGAAATCCTTCGTTGAAACCGTCGACGTCGCCTTGCAAACGGCTATGGCCGACGAAGAAACCGAGGCGTTGCGTCTGCCCGCCAGAGGTCAGCGAACTGTACAGGTCATTGCCGACCTGGAAGCCGTTGAGCGATCCGTCCAGGCGCGGCGTGACCGTGCCGGCCCAGGTCTGATCGAAATTCTTCCCGTAGACCCGACCCCAACCCGCGCCGAACGCACCGGTTTCACTGAGCAGACGCTGATCGCCCTGACGGTCATGGAAGGTGCCCAAGGCGTTCAGGGTCAGTTGCGCGGCAGCGGGCGGCAACACCGACCAGGTCGGCACTTCGGGGCGGTACAAGGGAATCGGCTCGGCCCCGGCGACCGCTGCCGGCAGCACTGGCAATGGCGGGCTGCCCGCAGGGGCGATTGCCGCGACCGGGGCGGCGACCACCGGCACCAGAATCGGCGGCAGGCCCGGATCAGGATTGGGCACGCTGACGACTTGCGGAGCGACTATTGCGGAACGCAGATACCAACTGTTTTCCGTGCCCGCCGTGACGCCGCCCTTGAACAGATAGTAATCGTAAGCTCCGGCGGAGACCGGGCCGTTGAGAGTGAACGCGTTCTCGGTGCTGACCGTGCTGCCCTGGGCCTGCACCAGTTGAATGCCGTTGGCTTGCGTCAGTCCGCCGACGCCGCCGAGATTGCTCACACTGATCACCGTGGCGCCATTGAGGCTGCCGTTGTTGACCACCAGTTTGTCGCTCGGCGAGTCATCGCCACCGACCACGCTTTGCAGCAGCAACTGGCCGTTGTTACCGACGTAATTGCCTTGCACGGTCAACGTATCGTCGGTGCGGCTGTTGTTGCGCGTCAGGTCGATAATCCCCGCGTTGTTGAAGGTCACGGCTTGCCCCGCGACTGCTGGCAACACCGAGCCCTGCGTCGAAAATACGCTACTGCTGGCATCGACATTCAGCACACCGCTGCCTGTGCCTGCATCACCCAAGGCCAGATTGCTCGAACCCATATCCAGTTGTGAGCCGTTGCTCAGGTTCACTGTTTCCCAGTTTATGAAGCGTGCGGGAAGGGCCGTGCGGACATTGTCGAAGTTCAGAGTGTCGCTGCCGACACCGCCATCAATGCTGGGCGTTAACGCGAAAATGTTGTCATCGAGGTTGCGCAGGGTGGCGCTGTCATTGCCGACGTCCAGCAGAATCGCCGAACGGATGATGCCGCCGCCGTCCCAGAGCAAACGGTCGTCGCCGACACTCGCGCGGATCTCGCCAACGATTTCGCCGCCAGTCACGGTGATGCTGTCGTTGCCCCCACTGACGCTGATGTTGCCGCCAATCCGCCCGCCGGAGACGATGATGGTATCGGTGCCAAATCCGGTGACCAGGTTGCCGATGATCTGTCCGCCAGACAGGTCGAAGATATTATTGTCGAGTTTCATGTCGACACGGCCAATGCTGCCGCCGGTCATGCGTGCGACGTCTCCGTCCTCGAATGCGCCGACGATGGTGCCACCGGTCATCAGGAACGTGTCGCGGCTGTCGCCTTGGGCGAGGGAGCCGATCGAGCCGCCGCTCATGACGAAATCATCGATGCCGTTGCCTTGGCTGACCGCACCGGTGATCACTCCCGAACTCATGTCGACCCGATCAGTACCACCGCCAAAGGTCACGTTGCCATTGATCTGGCCGCTGCCGGTAACGGGGAAGGTCAGGCTGTTATTGCCGGACAGGTCGGTCAGCGAGCCACTGGTGCCACTGTCGCAGGTGAACGCGTCGTTGCCCGGACCGGCGACGAGGTTGCAGGCGGCGGAGGCGGGGGAGCTATGGAGTATCAAAAGGGAGGCAGGCAGGAAAATAACGTGCGGCAATAGCCGCCGGCATCTGGCGTAGCGCGTCATGGCAATTCCCTACAACAAAATTCGGGGAATTCATCCTTGTGCAGGCCATGAGACGGACATCAACCGCAGCTGATGCCTTACCTCAGAATCATGGCCTAACGGATTGAATGCGCTACTCCTTGAGCTGATTTAGGTGTAGTTGCTTTTGCCCATGGTTCAAGCAAGGCTGACCAACGGTCTGGTCAAAATCGCGATCAGAGATGCACTTCCACCGCCAACGGCAAGTGATCCGACAGGTGCGTCCACGGCTTGTTGCCGAGAATCTGCGGGTCATGGCTGCTGGCGTTGCGCAGATAGATTCGGTCAAGTCGCAACAACGGGAATCGTGCCGGATAGGTCTTGGCCGGACGGCCATGATGACGTTCGAAGGCTTCGTGCAAGTAGTCGCGCCGGGCGAGGGCGGCGTTGCCCTGCAATTGCCAGTCGTTGAAGTCGCCCGCGATGATCACTGGCGCATCGTCCGGCAACGATTCGAGCAACTGACAGAGCAATTGCAGCTGCAACTGGCGATGGCTTTCGAGAAGGCTCAAGTGCACGCAGATCGCATGCACTTCCGCGTGCCCTGGCACATCCAGCACACAGTGCAACAGGCCCCGGCGTTCGGGGCCGGTGATCGACACATCGAGGTTGCGGAATTCGCGAATCGGGTATTTCGACAGCAGCGCGTTGCCGTGATGGCCGTCGGGGTACACCGCATTGCGTCCGTAGGCGAAATCGCTCCACATGCTGTCGGCGAGGAATTCGTACTGCGAGGTCTGCGGCCATTCGTTGTAGCGGCTGGAGTGGCGCTCGTGTTCGCCGACCACTTCCTGCAAGAACACCAGATCCGCCGAGGTGCTGCGGACTGCCTCACGCAGTTCGGGCAGGATGAAACGCCTGTTCAGCGCGGTGAAGCCTTTGTGGGTGTTGACCGTCAACACGCGCATGCGATGAATGACGGGCGCGTCGACGGGATGACGCTTGGGATCGCTGGACACGTTCACTCCTCTGAATCCTGACTGCTTATTCATGCGACTGATGCGATGCGGCGACAGTTCCTTCCGAAGATTCAGTGAAGAACAACGCACCCCCTGTGGGAGCTGGCTTGCCAGCGATGGGGCCATAACATTCGGCTTCTCAATCGCCTGAGCTATTGCTATCGCTGGCAAGCCAGCTCCCACAGGAGTTGCAGAGATTCACACGAACACAATTTCATACGGCAAGCGCATCCGCTCCAACAGCACCGGCGGCAGCATCGGTGCGATGCCGATCGCAGGCTCTCCTTTGAGCTGGCTGGCGTAGGCGTGGGTGGCGTGGCTTTTGCGCGCGACGGTCCAGCTGTCGAGACGGATTTTGCGTGCGCGATCCCACGGGATCAGTGGCTGCTCGCGTTCGGGCCAGTGCCAGGCCCAGACGGGCACATCATGAAAGGTTGCGCCCATCCGTTCAGCCGCTTGCGCACTGGCGCGACCCACGGCTTCGTGGTCATCGACGCCGTCGCCGCGCCAAGTGCTGAACACTACGTCTCCCGGGCGCAGGTAACGGCTGATGAACTCGGTCACTTGCGCTTCCTGCTCAGCCAGTGCGGTATCGGTAAAGCCACCGCGCACCCATTTCAGGCTGTGCATCGGCAAGCCGAGGCGGCGCAGGGCTTCGACGCTTTCCTGCGGGCGGAACACACTCAGGCGTTTTTCCGACCATTGCCGCGAACCGGGATGGCTGGCGCTGCCGTCGGTAATCGAGAGCAATTGCAGGGGATGGCCGAGGCTGGACAGTAACTGCAACAGGCCACCGCAGGTCACCACTTCATCGCCGGGGTGGGGCGCGATGACCACCGCGCGCGCGCCTTCAGGCACCAGACTGCGGGTGTTGATCACGGGAATGTTGTCGAGTTGTGCCGCGCTGTTCCAGATTTGCCCTGGCAGGCTGCTTTCGCCCAGAGATGACAATTTCATGGCTGTGACGTCCTTGTTGTGTCTTGCCCTCAGTCATGTGCCGAAACGGCTGTCCACGACCCGTGAAGGCGGAGTGATAGCAACTGTGCGGCGCTCCAACCCTTGGATTACCGCGTGGCAGAGTATTGCTCAAGACACTGGATTCGTCGCGTCACAGATCAATCTGATCCGTATTTTTTTGTTCCAGCTGCGCCATGTTTCGCAAAAAATCACCAAATCCGCCCGGCGCCCGACTGTCGAGGCGGGCGCTGGTGTGCACCTGTGGTCGATGGCTCCAGGCAATGTTGGCGCCGCAGGCTTCCAGTTGCCGCACCAGTTGCACGTCTTCGTGGCAGGTCAGCGGTTCAAAACCGCCGGCCCAGCGATAGGCTTCAGCGCTGACGCCCAGGTTGGCACCGTGGATATGCCGATGACCGTCACGCGCCTGGTAGTGGCTGTGATAGCGGATCTGCGCCGCTTCATCGAAGGACTCATGCCAGCGCTCGACGGTCACGGTGCCGCACACCGCATCGGCGCCCAGGCCCAATTGCGCCACCAGCCAGTCGTCGGCCACGCGGCTGTCGGCGTCGGTGCAGGAGATCCAGCGTGCGCCGCGTTCCAGCAGCACGTGCGCCCCGGCAGCGCGAGCCTGACCGACATTGCGCGCGGCGATCTCAAGGCTCATGACGGGATAGCCAGCGACGATTTGCGCCGAGCGATCGGTGCAACTGTCGAGCACCACCAGCACTTCGACGCGCTCGCCGGCGAGCAAGCCGTGCCGGGCGGCCCGCAGCGCCGCGCTCAGGCATTCGTCGAGGTGTTCTTCTTCGTTGTGCGCCGGGATCAGAATGCCGATCATCGCAAGCCCTCCAGCGCGGCCACCGAACGTGGCTCGCGGCTCCACACTTCAAGGATGAAATCCGCTTCCTGATGCAGCACCAGACGCGGCAGCCCCAGGCGTTCATGAATCAGGTCGTGAACCTGTCGCGCATTCAGCGGGCAGTCGTCGATGGGCGGGCGCCAGTGACAGGCGAGCAATTGGCCGTCCGCCGTCAGGCTGTCACTGGCCCGACGGATCATCTCTGTCAGATCATTGCCATCGAGGTAGTAGCCGATCTCGCTAAATACAATCAGGTCGAATTTTTCCTCCGGCCAGTCGCCCGGCAGACGACTTTGGCGCACTTCGGCGTGGTCGAAAAGGCCAAGTCGGGTCCGCGCCAGATTCACCGCCGCCGCTGCGGTGTCGCAACACAACAGCCGATCGCAGCGACTCGCCAGTTCAGCGCTCAACTCGCCATTGGCGCAGCCAGCCTCGAAGATCGCCCGATAGTGCGCACGCGGCAGCGCGGCGAGGGTGATTGCGCGCTTGCGTTGCTCGTACCAGCGCTGGCGGAACGCCCAGGGATCGTCGTTGCCAGCGAACAGGCCTTCGAAATAACGGTCCTCGACGCTCATAAAAACACCACCTCAAAAGGCTGCAGCAAACGATCAATCACATACGGCGCGAGCACTGGCGCGAGTCCGACGTCGGGATCGCCTTCCAACTGGCTGGCGAAGGCATGCACCGCGTGGCGTTTGCGGGCGATCTGCGCGGGCGACAGGAGAATCTTGCGCGCTCGTTGCCACGGCACCACGGCGTCTTCCGGTGTCGCCCAGTGCCAGGTCCACACCGGCAACTCGTGGCAGATCGCGCCGACGCGCCGGGCGGCTTCAGCACTGGCGCGGCCCACGGCTTCGTGATCACTGTGGCCGTCCTCGCGCCACGTGGTGAATACCACGTCGCCGGGGCGCAGATGGCTTTCGATGAAGGCGCAAAGGGCTTGTTCCTGCGCGGCAACTTGGGTGTCGGTGAAGCCGCCACGCAACCATTTCAGGCTGTGCATTGGCAGGCCGAGACGGCGCAGGGCTTCGGCGGACTCTTGCGGGCGCACGATGCTCAGGCGCTCGACCGGCCAACGTTCAGAGCCAGGATGGCTGGCGCTGCCATCGGTGACCGAGATCAGTTGCAACGGTCGGCCGGCTGCCGCGAGCAATTGCAGCAAACCACCACAACCGAGGATTTCATCGTCCGGGTGCGGCGCGACAATGACTGCCCGTGCATTCGCCGGCACAAGACTGAGGACGTCGATACTCTCCAGCTGCGCCAACTGCCGCGAACCTTGCCACTGCTGCAGCGAGGTGCCCTGGCCGACAATCGGATTGTCGTTCATAGCGACCAGACCTCTGCGGCTTGGCTGGCCACTGTCTGGCCGAGGGCGGCGAGGTCGCGTTCAGCATGGCTTTGACGCAGGAACACCGGCAGATCAGCGATCAGCCGGGCGAACTGGCGATCCTTGCAAAAGGGCCCGGCACCGAGGGCGCGACCGACTTCACGCATGACCTGTTCGGCGGATTGCTCCACCACCGCACGGGCGCGGCGGGCGAGTAATTGCGCGTCGGCGTCGGGTTGCGCATCAATGTGCAGGGCACTGCAACGCAACACATCAGCCGCCGCTTGCAGGGCTGCGTCGACCGCGCCGAGATGGGCGAGGGCGTGGGGCTCTTCGCGTTGCTCGCACTGTTTACGCAAGCGTTCGGCGATCTGCTGCGCGGCGCCATACCAGCAGGCGGCAATGCCGATCCCGCCTTGCCAGAAGCCTGGACGTTGCAGGTAATCGCCGGGATTGCCGATGGCTTGGGCTTCGGCGTCGTCGAACAGCACTTCAACGCTGCCGGTGGCGCCCATGCCGACGGCTTGCCAGCCTTGATCGGTGACCGTCACGCCGGGTTGGTCGAGCGCCACGGCGACCAGTTGTTGCTGATCGTCCGCGTCCCATGCGGTGAGCAATGCGTGACTCAACACTGCCGCGCCGGAACACCACGCTTTGCGCCCATTCAGCGCGACCATGTGCCCGACCGGCGTCACTTTCACCCGCGCCTGCGGCGGTTCGGCCGCCCACATTCCCCACGTACTGCCGGGGGTTGGCGAGCCGCCGAGTTGCTCGATGATCGCCAGCGCGTCGGTGTGGCCCTCGTACAGTTTGCACAAGCCCAGATCGTGCCCGCCGACTTCGGCCAGCCGCTGAAAGCGCTCCAGCGTATAGCCGCTGCCAGGTAACGGCAGGCGATCCAGCCCGGCCTCGACCAGCGCTCGCAGGCAACTGCCGAGGGCGGCAGTGTCGGCGTAGTCCGGCGTTCGGCGGGCGAGATAACTGTGCAGGTCCATATCAGTCTTCTTCATCGCGTTGCAGTTCGAACAGCAGCAACGAGCGTCCGGTGACCGAGTATTCGTGGCCGAACTCGAAGCGTTCCTGACCACGGATCGCCGGTTGATTGGTGTCGATCATGCACGTCCAGAAACCGCCGTCCGGCACTTCCGGCAGAGTGAAGTTGACGATGTCATGATGGGCGTTGACCACCAGCAGCAACGTCGCGTCGCCACCCTTGCGGCGAATCCCGGTTTCCTGCGCACGGCCATCCAGCAGCATGCCGAGGCAGCGATTGTGCGCGTCGTGCCAGTGCTCGGTGGTCATCTCGGTGGCGTCGGGCGCCAGCCAGGTCACGTCTTTGACGCCGATGTCCTCGTTGTACTCGCCGACTAGGAAGCGTCCGCGACGCAGGATCGGATAGGCCAGACGCAACTTGATCAGGCGTTTGACGAATTTCAGCAGCGCCTTGCCGTCTTCGCTCAGGTCCCAGTTGACCCAACCGATTTCGCTGTCCTGACAGTAGGCGTTGTTGTTGCCGTCCTGGGTGCGGGCGAATTCATCGCCGGCGACGATCATCGGCGTGCCCTGAGAGAGCAGGAGCGTGGCGAAGAAATTGCGCATCTGCCGATGACGCAGCTCATTGATTTCGGGGTCGTCGGTCGGGCCTTCGACGCCGTGGTTCCACGACAGGTTGTTGTTGCTGCCGTCCTGATTGTTTTCGTCGTTGGCTTCGTTGTGCTTGTCGTTGTACGAGACCAGATCATTAAGGGTGAAACCGTCGTGGGCGGTGATGAAGTTCACCGACGAATACGGCCGGCGTCCACGCTGATTGAACATCTCGCCGGAGGCGGTCATGCGGCTGGCGAAGTCTGCAACCTGACCGTCATCACCTTTCCAGAAGGCGCGCACGGTGTCGCGAAACTTGTCGTTCCATTCGACCCAGCCCGGCGGGAAGTTGCCGACCTGATAGCCGCCGGGGCCACAGTCCCACGGTTCGGCAATCATTTTCACCTGACGCAGCACCGGGTCTTGGCGGCAAGCGACGAGGAAGCTGTGGCGCTCGTCGAAACCGTCGTGATAACGCCCGAGAATGGTCGCCAGATCGAAGCGGAAACCGTCGACGTGCATCTCGCTGGCCCAATAACGCAGGGAGTCGGTGACCATTTGCAGCACGCACGGGTGGCTCAGGTCGAGGGTGTTACCGGTCCCGGAATCGTTGATGTAGAAGCGTTTGTCGTCGGGCATCAAGCGGTAGTACGAGGCGTTGTCGATACCGCGCATCGACAGGGTCGGGCCTTGTTCGTTGCCCTCGGCGGTGTGGTTGTAGACCACGTCGAGGATCACTTCGAGATTGGCTTCGTGCAGGTGCGCAACCATCTCCTTGAACTCGGCGATCTTGCCGCTGGCCAAGTAGCGTGGGTCCGGGGCGAAGAAGGCGATGCTGTTGTAGCCCCAATAGTTGGTCATGCCTTTGTGCAGCAAATGCTGGTCGTTGACGAAGGCGTGAATCGGCAGCAACTCGACCGACGATACGCCGACGCTGCGAATGTGTTTGAGCACATCGTCATTCATCAGACCGGCAAAGGTGCCACGCACGTTTTCCGGCACCGAGGGGTGACGCATGCTGATGCCGCGGACATGGGTTTCGTAAATGATGGTTTTGTCCCACGGCACACTGACGCGCTGGTCGTTGCCCCAGGTATGCGCCGGGTCGATGACTTTGCACTTGGGCACGAACGGCGCGCTGTCGCGTTCATCGAAACTGAGGTCGGCGTCGGGGTGGCCGATGGTGTAGCCGAACAGCGCTTCCGACCATTTCAGTTCACCCACGAGTTGCTTGGCGTACGGGTCGATAAGCAATTTGTTGTGGTTGAAACGGTGCCCATTGGCCGGGTCATACGGGCCGTAGACGCGGTAGCCGTAGATCAGCCCCGGATGCGCATCGGGCAGGTAGCCGTGATAGATCTCGTCGGTGTATTCCGGCAGTTCGATGCGTTCGAGTTCGACTTCGCCGGCATCGTCGAAGATGCACAGTTCGACCTTGGTGGCGTTGGCGGAAAACAGCGCAAAGTTGACCCCCAGACCATCCCAGGTCGCACCGAGCGGGAAGGGCAGACCTTCACGGATTCTCGACGGTTCGGCGTGCGCGGTGGGTTCGGCTTTCTTTGGACGGGTCATGATTGCTCCTGCAAATCGGGTGAATTCTGGGCTGACACAACACCCTGTAGGAGTGAGCCTGCTCGCGATAGCGTTCTATCAGTCGACATCCGTGCTGGATGTCAGATCGCAATCGCGAGCAGGCTCACTCCTACAAGGGACTTGTGGGTTTCTTGAGGACGAAGGCGTCCCCGGTGGCGAGCAAGCCCGCCACACATTCATTCAGTTCGATAATCCGGTTAGCGTCAGATCGCCGAAGGCTTTCGCGGCGCCTTGGGCTTTTTCTCAGCGGCTTTTTCGCCCGGGGGAATCACTTTTGCAGCGCCCGCCGGTTTGGCTTTGGCCGGCGGTTTCGGTTTGGCGGCCGGCGCCTTGGGTTCGGCGGTCTTGCCCGCAGCCTTGCTGCCAGCGGCCTTAGGCGGCTTCTTCGGTGCCAGTGCTTCGGCCTCTGCCAGTTTGCGCGCCATCTCCCAGTGGCGCTCCTCTTGGCCGTCCGGCTGACCTTCCGACTCCCAGATTTGATAGGCGAATTCGCGAATGCGTTTATCGTCGGTACTCATCGCAATGCTCCTGAACTGAACTCGTGCTTACGTTAAGTGTTGGATAAAGAGATTGACCGGGACATCCCCCAGCGCGTCGCTGATATTCAGCTCCCTGTTTTTTGTGACTGCTGCGGTTGAAAAAAGTCCCTTCAGGTTTGTGTCAGAGGCGGCGAACGGTAAAACCACTCGCGTATCGCCCCAGTGCAGCGCATCCACCTGAGGTACAGCACTGTTTTCCAGCAGTGTGGCGCAACGGATCGGCACGATCACGATGGCCTGTTTCCCCTCGTGTTCGCGGGCAAACGCGAGCACGTTGTGCGCCTGATTGCCCAGCACCTCCAAAGGCTGGTAAGTGCCACGCCGAAACAGCTCGGCGTGTTCAAGGCGCAGGTTCAGCACAGCGGCGATCAAGGCTTGCTTGATGCGCCCGTCACGCCAGTCCGGCAGCAGCTGTGCAATCGGCAATGCCTCGTGCAGTGCCTGCTCACGGGCGGCGTAATCCACCGGCCGGCGATTGTCCGGATCGACCAGGCTGAAATCCCAATACTCATTGCCCTGATACAGATCCGGCACCCCCGGCACGGTCATGCGCAGCAAGGTTTGCGCCAAGCCGTTGAGCGCGCCAGCCGCAGCGATGCTGTTGACGGTCTTGCTCAGCGCGGCGCGCAGCAGTTCGCCTTCGTCGCCAGTGAGCAGTTTTTCGGTGAACGCCTGCGCGGCGTTTTCGTAGGCTTCATTGGGAGCGCTCCAACTGCTTTGCAGCTTGGCTTCACGCAGGGCTTTCTGTTGCCACTGCCAGATACGTTTGGCGTAGTCGGCGAACCCGGCCTGATCGTCATCGCTCAAATCCAGCGGCCAACTGCCGAGCAAGGCTTGATAGAGGATCAGCTCATCGCCGCTCGACGGCAGCTGATCATCACTGCGCACAGGGCGGGCGAGGGCGCGCCACAGTTCGATCTGTTCGGCGTACCAGTGGCTGCGTTCGCTGAGCACGGCGAGTCGTGCACGGGTGTCTTCGCCACGTTTGTGATCATGGGTGGCGGTGGCCAGCAGGTTGTCCGGGAACTCGGCGAAGCGCTGCTGATTGACCTCATGGAAGTCGCTGACCGGGGCGCTGAACTGCTCGGTGTTGTAGCCGACGTCATTGCGCGACAGCAGCACCGCCGAACGATACAAGGCAGTGTCTTCGACGGCTTTGGCGGCGGCGGGCGAAGTCAGTTGCTGAAAACGTACGCAGGCATGCTTGAGGATCTTGCGTGAACGCCCGCGCGGTTTGCGCCGCCACGGCGTGCCACCGAGCCAGGCGGCGACGCAATCGAGCACCGGCCAGTCGGCTTCGCCCAGGGTTTGCCGGGCACCGTCCATGGCCTGCTGGAAAAACCCTTCGTCCTGCGCCGAACGGCCCATGGCGCTGATGTAAGTGCGGTAGACCGGGAAGTGCACGATCAGCGCCTGCAGCACCCGGCGGATCGCACCGAGGGTGAGGTCGCGGGTCATCAAGTCATCGCGAGCCACTTGCAACAAGGCTTGGGCGACGCTTTCGCAATCGCTGGCCAGCGAGCCGTTGAGGATTTGCTGACGTGCCAGTTGTGCTTCTTCGATAAACGCCGCGGGGCGTTCGGTGCGCCGCTGCCACAGGTCGCCGAGGACGTATTCGCCGTCGGGATCGTGTTGCAGCAGCGACAACTGATTCATGAATTCATAGCCGGTGGTGCCGTCCACCGACCAATCGCGATGCAAGGTTTCGCCGGCGCCGAGAATTTTCTCGACGTAGATCGGCAAGTGCCGACCCGGTGCCAGCGAATCCACGCGCCGGCGCAGTTTGCGGCAGTAGCCGCGCGGGTCGGCGAGGCCGTCGATGTGGTCGATGCGCAAACCGTCGACCAGGCCTTCTTCAATCAACTGGAAGATTTTGCCGTGGGTGGCCTCGAACACTGCCGGACGCTCGACGCGCAAACCGCCGAGTTCGTTGATGTCGAAAAAACGCCGCCAGTTGATGTCATCCGCCGCCGTGCGCCAACTGGCGAGGCGATAGCTTTGGCGCTCCAGCAACTGATGCAGCGCGTCGAAGCCTGCTTCGGTGGTCGAGTCGAAATGCTTCAAGTTGCTTTCAATCGCCTGGAGCACCTGCGGATCCTTCGCCGAGTCGCGCAGTGCTTCCTTTAGCGGGATCGCCAGCGAGTGCGCGTCGGATTGATAGCTGAGCGTGCTGAAGCGGTCGGCAAGCGGCTTCAGCGTTTCTTCGTGCTTGAGGATCTCGCCGTAGTCGTTCGGGCAGATCGGGAAATGATGGTCGTAGTGCTCGACGTAAAAGCTGCCGGTCTGCGGATTGAAGCGCAGTTGCAGCGTGGCGTCCTGCAACGCGACGCCGTAGTCGCTGCCAAGGAATGGCAGCAGCAATTGGCCTTCCATCAGCGGGTCGGGCGAGTGCCACTGAATGTCGAAGAACTCGCCGTAAGGGCTCAGTCGTCCCCATTCCAGCAGGTCCAGCCACCAGGGGTTGTCGTTGCCGCCGACGGCCATGTGGTTGGAGACGATGTCGAGGATCAGCCCCATGTTGTGTTCGCGCAGGGTGCTGACCAGACGGCGCAGCGCCGCTTCGCCGCCGAGTTCCGGGTTGACTTGGGTCGGGTCGACCACGTCGTAGCCGTGCATCGAACCCGATCGCGCGGCCAGCAGCGGCGAGGCGTAGATGTGGCTGATGCCCAATTGAGCGAAATACGGCACCAGTGGCACCGCTTGTTGGAGGGTGAAACCTTTATGGAATTGCAGGCGCAAGGTCGCGCGCAGTGGCTGGATAAGCGTTTGGTTCATTGGTCACGCTCGGCAGCCTGAAGCCTTGCACAGGCGAGTAATTCCAAACGGCGCGCCGCATCGGCGTCATCCAGCAACGCTTCGCTGGTGCCGGGCAAACGCCGCGACCAGTTCGGGTGAGTGTCGATGGTCCCGGGGAAATTCGCTTGTTCGTTGATGCCCAGCGCGTCTTCCAGTGGCAGCAGCACCAGCGGCGCGCGGGTGTGACCGAGGAAACGCACGGCAGCATCGACCACTTGATCGGCCTCGTGGGATTCCTCGCGGAAATTCTGCGGGTCCTGACTCAAGGCACTGCGCAGGCCTTCGCGTTCACGCTGGCGATGCTGGCGCCATTCGATCTCACCGTTGGCATCGACAAAACCCAGGCGTGCATTCCAGTCGATGTCGCGACCATGCCACCAGCCGTTGAGCGTCGGCAGATCGTGGGTGCTGGTGGTCGCCAGTGCGTTGTCCGGCCAGTCGAGAATCGGTTTGAAATGGGTGTTGTCCTGTTCGAATAGCAGCACGCGCATGCCGAGCATCGAGCGCGCGATGAGTTTTTCGCGCAGGCCGTCGGGCACGGTGCCGAGGTCTTCGCCGAGGACGATGGCTTGGTGACGATGGGATTCGAGGGTCAGCAAACGCAGCAGGTCGTCGACCGGGTAATACAGATAAGCGCCATCGGCAGGCGCTGCGCCATTGGGAATCACCCACAAACGTTGCAGGCCCATCACGTGGTCAATGCGCAAGCCGCCGGCATGGGCGAAGTTGGCGCGCAGCATGTCGATGAAGGCACGGAAGCCGTTGCGGATCAGACCTTCCGGCGAGAACGCGGAAATCCCCCAGCCTTGCCCGGAGCGGTTGAGAATGTCCGGCGGCGCACCGACGGTGAGCGAGGCGAGCAATTCATCCTGAAAACTCCAGGCCTGACTGCCGGCACCATCGGCCCCGACCGCCAGATCAGCGATCAGGCCGATGCCCATGCCAGCGCTGCGAGCGGCGGTTTGCGCACGTTCCAGGCAACGGTGGATCAGCCATTGGCAGAAGGCAAAGTAGCCGATGCGCTCGGCGTATTCTTCGGCGAAAGCGCCCAGAGCCGCACCACGCGGGTCGCGCCACTCCTCCGGCCATTCGCGCCAGTCGAGGCTTTCGTTGCGGGCAGCACGCATCTCCTGGATGGCTTCGAAGCGGCAGTGGTTTTCCAGCGCTGCGCCACCGGCGTGACGGAAACTGGCGAAATCCGGGTGCAGCGGATGGTCACCGACGATGAAACCTTCGTACAGCGCTTGCAGGAGTTTTTGTTTAGCCTCGGCGGCGCTTGGCCAATCGATCAGTTTGAGGTCTTCGAGTTGCGCAAACTGTTCGGCCAGACCTGTCGCGTCGATTGCGTCACGCAATGCACGTTCGCCGAGAATCGCCCCGGGGGCGGCGTACAGGGAATTGAGGAACAAGCGACTGGACGGCGAATACGGGCTGTAGCGCCCGGTGTCGGCGCTGAACATCGCGTGCAACGGGCTGATCGCCAAGGCCTCGGCGCCGCGTTCACCGGCCACGCGCGCCAGCTCTTCCAGCGCTTGGGTGTCGCCGAAGCCACCGTCGCCAGGGCGACGCAATGAATACAGTTGCACGCTCAGGCCCCACGCACGAGGGATCGGATTGTCCACGGCATCGCCGACACTGAAGCAGCGCTCCGGCGCCACGGCCAAGGTGAAATATTGATCGGCGATGTGCACTTGTTGGTAGCCGACCGGAATCAGCCCGGGCAGTACCGCCTCGCTATCGAGTTTGAGGTTGAGTCGCGAACCGTCTTCGAGGTGGATTTCGCACGGGGTTTCCGGGGCGAAATAACGCGCCAGATCAACGCCGACGCCGACATCGCTGGTCAGCAGCGGCGGCAGATGGCGGTCTTGTTGCACCGCTTGCAGTTCCAGCAGGCTGGCGTCGATTTCCTGCGCCGTGCTCGCCGGGTGGCCAAGGCCGATGAGGACATTGCGCAGCACCGCCGGGGCGACTTTCTGCTGACGCCCGTTGGCGTCGATCCAGTCGACGGCGAGGCCGGCTCGGCTGGCAAGAATTTCCAGTTGCGCATCGCTCATAGGCGCTCTCCATCCAGAGGTTGCAAAGGGGTTGCGGCCGTGAGGCTGACAAGCGCGCAATACGCGGGCAGTTCGCCCGATTCCGATAGATCGGCGGTGGGTGGCTGTTGAAACAACCACACAGCCTCGGTCTGTGGAGGGTTGACCACTGGCGTGTCGCTGAGGTTCAGGTCAATTCGCAGCTCACTGCCATTGCCCAGACGCCAGCGCGCGCTGACCGCACCATAACCGAGCATGTGCGCACCCAGTGCGTGCGTGCCGGACAGATGGGGAATGATGTATTGATGGCGAAATTGCAGGAGCTTCTGGTACAGCGCGAGGGTTTCCTGCTGTTTTACGCTGCCATTGCCGATCAGCCTTGGCTGTGAGTCGTGGAAGGTTTTTTCGGCGTTCGGATCGGGTATCTGCTCGCGCTTGTGCGGGTCGGTGAACGCGCTGAACGCGGCGAATTCATTGCGTCGACCTTCGCGCACCAGCTCCGCCAGTTCACCGTGGTGGCTGGTGAAGAACAGGAACGGCTGCTCAGCGGCAAATTCGTCGCCCATGAACATCAGCGGTATCATCGGTGACAGCAGCAACAGCACGGTCGCAGCCTGCACCGCGCGCGGATCGGCCAGATGATGCAGACGCTCGCCGAAGGCGCGGTTGCCGATCTGATCGTGGTTTTGCAGGAACAGCACGAACGCGGTCGACGGCAAATGTTCGCTGGGCTCGCCACGCGGCTCACCGTGACGGGTGATGTGGCCCTGAAACACAAAGCCCTGACTCAGGCAGCGCACCAATTGTTCGGTGGGTTGTGCGGCGTAGTCGGCGTAATAGGCGTCGGTTTCCCCGGTGAGCAGGACGTGCAGGGCGTTGTGGCCGTCATCGTTCCACTGCGCGTCGTAATCGTATTCCAGCAGGCTCGACTGGTTGAGTTCGTTTTCCACGGTCAGCCAGACATGACGGCTCGGGTCGATCTGTGCGCGGATGCGCTGGGCCATCTCCGTGAGGAAATCCGGGTCTTCGATGGCATGCACCGCGTCGAGGCGCAGACCGTCGAAACGGTATTCGAGCAGCCACATGAGTGCGTTTTCGATGAAGAACTCGCGCACTTCGTCGCGGCGAAAATCGATCGCCGCGCCCCACGGCGTGTGTTTGTCTTCGCGGAAAAAGCCTTTGGCGTAACGATGCAGATAATTGCCGTCGGGGCCGAAGTGGTTGTAGACCACGTCGAGAATCACCGCCAAGCCATGGCCGTGGGCGCTGTCGATCAGGTGCTTGAGTTGTTCCGGGGTGCCGTAGGAGGCTTGCGGCGCGTAGGGCAAGACACCGTCATAGCCCCAATTGCGATCACCGGGGAACTGCGCCAGCGGCATCAGTTCGATGGCGGTAATCCCAAGGCCGGCGAGGCGCGCCAGATGCTGTTCGACTTCAGCGAAGCCGCCGAGCGCACCGACGTGCAACTCGTAGATCACCGCTTCGCTCCACGGCCGACCGTGCCAGGCACTGTGTCGCCATTGATAGGCGTGTGGATCAACCACCACGCTGTGGCGGTTGAGGTCGCCATCCTGCGCCCTGGAGGCCGGGTCCGGCACCTCCAGTTCGCCGTCGATGTTGTAACGGTAACGCTTGCCCGCCGGACAGCGGGCCTTGATCACAAACCAGCCGTCTGCCTGAGGCAGCATCGGCAGAGACTCGCCGTTGGCGAGTTCGACGCTGACGTAAAACGCATCCGGCGCCCACAACGCAAATTGCGTGTGCTCGGCATCCAGCATGATCGCGCCGTGTGGCCAGATTTCAGTAGACCGTAACGGCATTGCTGACCTCCCTGTTACTTGTGAATCGCTTTACCCAAGGCCTTGGCCACCAGTTGTTCGTAGAGTTCGGCGTACGGTTCAACGGCTTTGCACCAGTTGAACGGCGCGGCCATTGCCCGGCAACGCATGGCATTGAGCAGTTCAGGATAAGCGAAGACCTTGAACGCACGGCTCAGGGCTTCTTGATAGCTTTCGGCGGTGGATTCGTCGAAGAGGAACCCGGTGATACCGTTTTCAATGGTGTCGGCCAAGCCGCCGGTATTACGCGCGACCGGTAGCGAGCCGAAACGCTGGGCGTACATCTGACTCAAGCCGCAAGGCTCATAACGTGACGGCATCAGCAGGAAGTCGCTGCCGGCGAACATGCGGCGGGCGTCGGTTTCATTGAAGCCGATACGCACTCCGATCTGGCCAGGGAAGCGCAGCGCCAGATCACGCATGGCTTGCTCTTCTTCCGGCTCACCGCGACCGATAATCGCGATCTGGCCGCCGTTCTCCACGATGTACTCGGACACCGCTTGGGTCAGGTCGAGACCTTTCTGGTACACCAGACGCGATACCACCGCGAACAGCGGACCTTCGGAATCATTGAGTTCGAACAGCTCGCGGACATGGGCGGCGTTGACGGCTTTGCCTTCCCAATCGCCAATGGCGAACGGCGCGAACAGGTGCGGGTCAGTGGCAGCGTCCCAACTCTCGTCGATGCCGTTAGGGATACCGCTGAGCAAACCTTGCTGGGTCTTGGCGGCGAGAAAGCCGTCGAGGCCGCAGCCGAAATCCGGGGTGGTGATTTCTTGCGCATAGGTCGCGCTGACCGTGGTGATGTGGCTCGAATAGGCCATGCCGGCCTTGAGGAACGACATCTTGCCGTAAAACTCCATGCCTTCCTGTTGCAGGGCATGGTTGGGAATACCCAGCTCCGGGCAGGAACCGAGGCTGGTCACACCTTGATACGCAAGGTTGTGAATGGTGAACAGTGTCGGCGTGCGCTGCCCGCGCCAGTGCATGTAAGCCGGGGCCAGACCGGCCGGCCAGTCATGGGCGTGCACCAGATCCGGGCACCAGTGGATTTGCGCGAGGTTGGCGGCGATGTCGGCTGCGGCCAGACCGAGGCGGGCGAAGCGAATGTGGTTGTCCGGCCAGTCGCGGCCGTTGTTGGCGCCGTAGGGCGAACCTTCACGCTCGTACAGTTCCGGGCAGATCAACACGTAAATCACCAGACCATCCGGCATGTCCATACGGCCGATCTTGCACGGAGGCAGCGCGGCGTGGCCGCCGAGTTCACCGATGATGTGGATCGGGTTCTCGCTGTGCATCACTTGCGGGTAACCGGGGATCAACACGCGCACATCGTGCAGATGCGCCATGGCGCGGGGCAGGGCAGCCGAAACGTCACCGAGGCCGCCGGTCTTGACCAGGTCGGCGATTTCCGAGGTGACGAACAACACTTTCTTCTTGTTGGGATTCTGGCTCGCTACTGGAGTCAGCGTCTTGCTGCCGGGGACGTTGATCTGTCGGCTGCCGGGAACGCTGACGGTGCTCGATTCGCCAATCGACTGTTGAGCACGCTCTCCCTGAATATCCAATGCCGCACTGATCATATGACTCTCCCGTGTTGTTGATCTGATTCTTGTCTTTAACAAGCGATGTCCATGGCCAAATCCTGTGGCCGGGCGCAAACGCGCCACGCATCGGTGAGCAAACGCTACCCAACACGCGCAAGCAGAATGGGTGATTGGGCTGTTGCAAGGATTGCACCAGTCGCTTCGGCCCTGCCTTTCAGATGACCCGCCGCTCTGCGCAAAAGTTTCGACTTTTTTTCTGCAATGTGACCGGCAGGTCCTACCCCGAAAAATCCAGTCTAGGCCAGATCCTAGAGCGGGTCGGAGCAAATGGGTAAATTGTTCGACAATCGGTTTGCCGTTAACGGAAACCCCGGACTTTCGAGGCAATCGCACCGACGAAGTGCAGGTTTTTTTACAAGGGAGGGCCAAAACGGTGACTGATCGGTCACGATTTTGTGCTAGCGAGGAGGGCGGTCGCACTGTTGTGGTGCGAACAGTTTGTTGATGGGGTGCCTGTTATGGCCACTTCGCGAGCAAGCTCGCTCCCACAAGGGATCTCATTTGACGGAGATCCGGTTCAGACATAGATCCAATGTGGGAGCGAGCTTGCTCGCGAAGGCGACTGCAGTAATACCGCAGCAATAACGCAATACTTCAGTTCATCAGCCGAATCGGACTGCCCGCAGCCCACGCCTGAATATCCTCGATCATCTGCGAAAAGAACTGCTCGTAGTTTTGTCGACTGACATACCCCACGTGCGGCGTCGCCAGCACGTTCTCCAATGTGCGAAACGGGTGCATGGCCGGCAACGGCTCCTGCTCGAATACGTCCAGCGCCGCGCCGGCGATCTGTTGTTTCTGCAAAGCCTTGATCAACGCCGCTTCGTCAACGATCGGCCCGCGCGCGGTATTCACCAGCAGTGCCGTCGGTTTCATCCAGGCCAGCGCCTGAGCATCGACCAGCCCACGACTGCGCTCGCTGAGCACCAGATGCACCGACAACACGTCGGACTGTTCGAACAATTCCTGCTTGCTGACATAGGTCACGCCGGCGTCTTCGGCCCGTTCAGCGGTAAGGTTTTCACTCCAGGCGATCACCCGCATGCCGAACACCTGCCCGAACTGCGCAACTTTCTGGCCGATGCTGCCGAGGCCGAGGATGCCCAGCGTCCGGCCATGCAGATCACCGCCCAGGCCTTGCTGCCACTGACCCGCGCGCAAGGCATTGGCCTCATGCAGCAGATTGCGCGTGGCTGCCATGATCAGCGCCCAGGTCAGTTCCGGTGCCGCGTGCTTGTAGCTGTCCGTGCCGCAGACCTGGATGCCCAGGCTGGCCGCTGCTTGCATGTCCAGCGCCGCGTTGCGCATGCCGCCGGTCACCAGCAGCTTCAGGTTGGGCAGACGCTTGAGCAGGTCTTCATCGAACCGCGTGCGCTCGCGCATTACGCAAATCACTTGATAGCGGCCCAGACGTTCGGCCAGTTCTGCGTTGTCCGCCGGGTAATCGTGGACAAAGGTCACATCCCCGAGGCCATCGAGGGCTGACCAGTCCACCACATCGCGGGCGACATCCTGCCAGTCATCGATTACTGCAATCTGCACCGCCATCAGCCTTACCTCATCAAGGAACGGGATTGGATTTGTTCAGCCAGCCAAGCAGAGCCTGATGGAACTGCGCCGGTTCTTCCATTTGCGGCGCGTGGCCCATGCCGGGGAATTCTACCAGTGTCGACTGCGGGATCAGCTTGGCCACTTGTTTACCGAGCACTTCATAGTGGCCGATTTTCGCCTTCACCTCCGGTGGCGCCAGGTCCTTGCCGATGGCGGTGGTGTCGGAGGTGCCGATCAGCAACAGGGTCGGCATCTTCAAGTCCTTGAACTCGTAGTAAACCGGCTGGGTGAAAATCATGTCGTAGATCAGCGCCGAATTCCAGGCGACTTGGGTCTTGCCCGGGCCCTTGCTGAGACCGGCGAGCATGTCGACCCAGCGATCGAATTCAGGCTTCCAGCGTCCATCGTAATAGGTAGTGCGCTCGTATTCGCGAATACCCTGGGCGCTGACTTTCAGCTCGCGCTGATACCACTGGTCCACCGTGCGATAGGGCACACCGAGGGCCTTCCAGTCTTCCAGGCCGATCGGGTTGACCAGCGCCAGTTGATCGACCTGTTCCGGGAACAACAACGCATAGCGCGTGGCGAGCATGCCGCCGGTGGAGTGGCCGAGCAGGGTGGCTTTCTGGATGCCCAGCGCTTTGAGCAGCTGCTGCGTGTTGGTCGCTAGTTGCTGAAAGCTGTACTGATAGTTGTCGGGTTTGCTCGAGGTGCAGAATCCGATCTGATCCGGCGCAACGACGCGATAACCGGCTTCGCTCAAGGCTTTGATCGAGCTGTCCCAGGTCGCGCCGCAAAAATTCTTGCCGTGCATGAGCACCACGGTGCGGCCATTGGCTTTGCCATGCGCGGCGACATCCATGTAACCCATCTGCAGGGATTTGCCCTGGGACTGGAAGGCGAAATGTTTAAGCGTGTAGGGGTATTCGAAACCTTGCAGCTCCGGGCCGTACGCCGGGCCTTCGGCGGGCGCGGTATCGGTTGCCGCGTGAGCAAGCAGCGGCAGGGCGGCGCTGAGGACCAGGCCAGGCAACCAACGGGAAACAGGGACGGGCATAAGGACAAACTCCATTTCAAAATTGGACTGATGCTGGGGTGGCTGGATTAGGGCGACGTTAAGTTCAGGTCATAAGCACAGGCAATCGCCGGACCTGATCGTTCAACCGAGCCAGCCGAGTGTGAGCAGGGCCACCACGGCATAACGTGCGCCTTTGGCGAGGGTGACGATCACCAGGAAGCGTCCGAGTGGTTCACGCATGACCCCGGCAATCAACGTCAGCGGATCGCCGATCACCGGTAGCCAACTGAGCAGCAGTGACCAATGCCCGTAGCGTTCATAGTGTTTGCGCGCCTTAGCCATGTGCCGCGGACTGACCGGAAACCAGCGTCGATCCTGAAACCGCTCGATCCCGCGGCCCAGCCACCAGTTGACCAGCGAACCGAGGACGTTGCCCAGTGTTGCCACCGCCAGCAGACCCCATAGCCAATAACGGTCGCTGACGATCAAACCGACCAGCAACGCTTCGGACTGCAACGGCAACAAGGTCGCCGCGCCGAACGCGGCAAAGAACAGCCCGAAATAAGCCGCGCCCATCAATGGGCCGGGTAATCCGCCACCACCACGTCACTGCCGTCCTTCTTCAGGCCGATCACTTGATAGGCATCGCTCATGCCGTCCATTTCCATCCCCGGCGAGCCCATCGGCATACCCGGTGCCGCGACGCCGAGCAGATCGTCGCGTTTGCTCAAGGCCAGCACTTGATCGGCGGGTACGTGGCCTTCAACGAATTTGCCGTTGATGATTGCGGTATGACACGACGCCAGACGCGGTGGCACGCCGTGTTGTTGCTTGAAGCTGCTCATGTCGCTTTCGACGTGATCTTCGACTTTGAAACCATTGGCTTGGAGGTGGCTGATCCATTTTTTGCAGCAACCGCAATTGGCATCGCGGTGGACTTCGATCGGGATCAGGTCGGCGGCCTGAGCCAGGGAAGAGATGAACAGGGCGCTCAAGGCGACCAGACGCAGGTGGGTTCGCATAACGGGCTCTCGACTCGGATGGCGATCAAAAAGAACGCATTTTGACCGGTTTTTCCTACCTGGCATCAACGGAGTGTTTCCAGTTGCTACAAGGAGGACTGCCAGGATGATCGTAGATCAAGGCTGACAATTGACTGAGTGCGAGATGACAAAGTTGTCAGGATGTCGTCCGCTGATTCTGTGAACACCGCTGAATCCTGTGGGAGCTGGCTTGCCAGCGATGGGGCCCGGTCAGGTGAAACTGTTTTACCTGATGCACCGCTATCGCTGGCAAGCCAGCTCCCACAGGAGGAGTTGTCTGCTGGGTACGAGGTTGCCTCAAAGAATCAGCGGACTTTGAAACGGCCCATGATCGCGCTTACCCGGCTATTGGCTTCGAGCAATTGCCGTGTGTTGAGCTCGCTGGCCTGGCCGCTTTGCACCAGTTCATCAACCATGTGGCGGATCTGCACCATGCTGCGGTTGATCTCTTCGGTGACGGCGCTTTGTTGCTCGGCGGCGGTAGCGATTTGCGTGCTGAGGCTGTTGATGTGGCTGACCGAACCGGCCATTTCGTCGAGGCCAGTGTTGACCCGGGCGGTGGCATCGGCGGCGGATTGGCAGCTTGCCTGGGTATTTTCCATGGCGCTGACCGAAGAGCTGACGCCTTGGGTCAGACGGCTCAACATTTCGTTGATCTCTGATGTGCTGGCCTGGGTACGTGCGGCGAGCGCGCGGACTTCGTCTGCCACCACGGCAAAACCTCGCCCTTGTTCACCGGCGCGGGCCGCTTCGATGGCCGCGTTGAGGGCGAGCAGGTTGGTCTGGCCGGCAATCGCACCGATAACACCGAGAATCTCGGTGATGCGCTGCGCGTCCTGTTGCATGTTTTCAACTTTATGGGTGGCGCTGGCGACTTCATCGATCAACGCGACCACGCTGTTGGTGGCTTCACCGACCACCACCCGCGAACGGTCGGCGTTTTCGTTGGCGCGCTGGGTGAACGCAGCGGTTTCGGCGGCGTTCTGTGCCACGCTTTCTGCGGTCGAGCTCATTTCGGTGATGGCGGTAACGGTCTGATCGGTTTCCGAGGCATGGCGCAGCAGAATCTGGCTGGTGTGCGCCGAGGTGCGTTGCAGATTATCGAGGCTCGAGGCCATGGCGCCCGTGGCCTGGGTGACTTCGCCGATCATGTTTTGCAGGTAGGCGATGAAGGTGTTGACCGAGTGGCCGATGGCGCCCAATTCGTCTTCGGCACGAATGGTGATGCGCCGGGTCAGGTCGGCATCACCGCTGGACAACGAATCGATGTTGGCTTTCAACGCTTTCATGCGTTGCACCAATTGGCGGATTGCGTAGACCTGCAACAACACCAGCAGAATCACCAGTGGAATCTGCAACAGGCTCAGGCTGCTCAGCACATCGTCGCGCTGGGCAGTGAGCATTTTGGTCGGCAGGGCGGTGGCGAGGAACCACGGCGTGCCCTCGATCGGGCGCATGAAGAAGGTGCTGGCTTCGCCGTTATTGTCGAATTCGACTCGTTGCGCCTGATCGCGGTTTTGCAGACCGGTTTTCACTTGGCTGGCAAACGTCGAGGTGCTGGCCAGGTCAGTGATGTTCTTCAACACGATCGGCCCGCTGATGCGCGAACTGTTGCTGATGATCTTGCCGTCAGCCTCGACGATCAGCATTTCGGCGTTGAGGTCTTTCTCCTTGCGCGCAACCAGGTCATTGAAGAAGCCGAGGGTCACGTCGATGGTCGACACGCCCCACGCCGAGCCGTTTTTCTGGATCGCCATGGCGCAGTTGGTGCGCGGTTCGGCGCTGGCGTCGTCCTTGTAGGCCGCCGCCCAGGCGCACTGACCGCGCGGGGTGGCCATGCCGCCCTTGTACCAGCTCTGGTCGTAGTAATTAGGCGCGGCGTCACTGTTCCAGAACGTGTTCACGGCGAGTTTGCCCGAGGCATCGCGATGCCAGAACGTGCTGAATTTGTTGCGGCCGGCCTCGCGTTGGCCCGGCAGCGGCCAGATCCCGCCGCCGAACACCTTGAGTTCGCCGTACTGATCCACCAATCCCGGCAGCACCGTGTCGATGGCCGCACTGTCCAGCAGCGGGATGGTCTGGGTGATGCTGCGTTGCTGGGACTGAACCTTGTTCAGTTCGCCCTGAATCTGCTCGGCGACTTCGGCAATGCGGTTGAGCACGACCTGCTCTTCGGTTTGCCGCAGCTTGGGCGCGACCAACTGGCTGATACCGACGACGGTCAGTACCGACAGCAGCAGGATGAACAGAACCAGAAACAAGGTGTAGCGAGCCTGAATGGTGCGGAATGCGGGCATGGAAACCGGTCCTTGAGCAGCGTTTCTTATAAGAGGGGGCAGGGCAGAACAGTGCGGGTATCAACAGCTTATCGTCGGGCAAAAGAGAAGCTTTAGGTACTTTCGTTCTAATAAGAATATGGGCCGACGACAGGCATGTATCGGGGTCGGTACATTAAAACTAACCAGCTCGTTCGTTAGGGTGAATGGCCTGACTTCTAGCAGGTGACGATAGCGCTCTAGCCCTTTATTCGTGAGGGGGATGTGGGTTTGTATCGAGAATGTACAGAATTTGTAAAAAAGTGCAGAAAGAGGTTGGTGCCATCAGTTTGCCGACCGATA
Source organism: Pseudomonas sp. PB106 (assembly GCF_009764645.1). Lineage (GTDB taxonomy): Bacteria > Pseudomonadota > Gammaproteobacteria > Pseudomonadales > Pseudomonadaceae > Aquipseudomonas. Next base: position 75,061 of record NZ_RWIM01000070.1, on the reverse strand, counting down.
CTCGCGCCCATTGAAAACGCTGAACAAGGATCTTTTCATGGGCATTTCTCAAGGACTTTTCTCATGACTATCGGCTACACCGGTGCGTGGGAAAGCAAGGCCGGCGTCCTGGTGCGCAATACCGGAGCCAAGAAACAGGTCGCGCAAAGCGTCAAAGTGCAGCAGATGCTAACCACGGTCGGTAATGATCCGAATGCACTGAACACGGCGGAAATGGATAAACAGGGTTTGCGCAAGCAGATCAAGGGTTTCAACCCCGCCGATGTGTCGGTCAAACAAATGGGTAAGCTGAGCGTGTTCCTTCGTGAGCGCGGGCTGATCTCCGAGGTCACCTCTTTCACGCTGCTCAATGCCGGCGAAAAGTTCGACCGTTTCGGCGTGCAGAAAGACCCCGACGCGCGCTTCAACGCCCTGGAATATTTCGCGACTCAGCTAGATGCCATTCAGACCAATGGGCTCAATGGCAATGCTTACGGGAAGAATCTGATTCCGGAATTCAAAAAGGCCATTTATGTCCTGCAGAACCTGAAAACCTACGGTGAAGGTAATGCGGCGTTGCCGACGGACAAGGGCGTAAAAGCCAAAGCGTGAATCAGCACAGTGGCCCGTTCCGTGATGGAACGGGCCACTCTTCATTCAATCGCACTGCTCTGGGCCTGATCGTGCAGCCGTTGCATATACGGGCAATGCAGCGTCAATGCGCGCCGCCGATAGCCTCGGTGGAATAACGCCAGCCAACCGTCACCTCCCTCATCCGGAGCAATACCGGTAAATGCGAATCCGATGCTTGCCAGCTTGTTCAGTGCGCTGGCAAAGCCGTTGGCAAGTCTGAGTCTGATGGCAACCGTCCAGTGCCTGGGCAACCGTTGCAATTGCCTAAGCAAGCGGTTATCGAGTTTTTTCAGATACACGTCATGGCGCCCCTCATGCTGTTCGAACGCGAGCGCCGGCCCGGTCCAGCGCGAGTCCTTTTCCTGTGTCCCGAACACATTGCATAAATGCTGCATGAAACTGTGGCAGCTCTCGGGCCATTCCAGTGCCGGCAGCGGTCGTGGGTAGCTGTCGATGGCGGTGTAGCCGATAACGATCGATTCAGGCAGCGGCTCGCCGAAGGGGGAAGGCACATAGTCGAGCATCAGCCCGGTGCTGACGAAGCCCAGCCGGTCGGCCATGCGTTGCGAGTAAAGATGTTGCGTCACTTGTTTGATCGTCACGCCCCGACAACTCAGGGCCTGTGCGTGTATCAGTAATTGCCGTCCCAACTGCGTGGCAATGTTCTGTCCGCGAGTGGCGGGATGGACCACGGTCAGTGCCAGTTCTGCAATGTGCGACCCTTTGTTTCTGAATAATGTGGCATGCCCGTGCAGCGTGCTGCCCGTCACGGCGACCAGCGAATGCCAGCGGCCGTCGCAATGATTCTGGTTGATCATCAACGGCAGATACACATGGGGTTGAACGTAGTGATCTGCGTAAATGCTCCGGAACAAACGGCTGACGGCGGTCGCGTCGCTGGGGCGATAACTGCGTAGCGTCACCTCGTCCATGGGCGTTGCTCCAGATCGGGCGCGTCGTAGCGACGTAGATCTTGCACGCGTTGGCGTTTGCCGGAGCGCGGGTGACGGGCGAGATCTTCTGCGCTGCAACCGTCTACGAGCAGGTCGAGTCGATGCTCTGCAGCAAGTTGCGCGATCTGCGGTTGATGCTCGATCAGCGCCGCGCGCAATGCCGCGCTGACTGAACGAGCGTCGGCAGTGGTGACATCGACCCGCCATTTCACGGTCAGGACATCGCGGTTGTCTGCCTGATCGATGACCAGTTGCCAGTCGTCACTGCCCGTGAGGCGTTGCACGATCGCGGCAATGTCGTCGGTCATCAGGGTCAGGCTGGCAACCCTTACCCGCGAGCTGGTTGCGCAGCGTCCCCGCAAGGCAAATTGGCGCATCGGCGCGGTGGCAGGTTCTTGCCAACAGGCGAGGTCGCCAACCGGATAGCGAATCAACGGCATCAGGCGTCGCGTCAGATTGGTGACCACTAACCGTCCGGTGACGCCACAGGCATCGATCACTTCTCCGGTTTGTTCATCGAGGATCTCCAGCACGCTATGGCGTTCGAGCATACGGTGTTCGCCCAAGGCACAGTCGCGCGCCGTGGCACCGATAAACCCGGCGTCGACGCTGGCATAGCCGATGGAGGCAAACCGGGCGTTGGGAAACACTCGGCGTAACAGCTGCAACTGCGTTTCGAACAGGCTCTCTCCGCCATACAGCAGCGTGTCGATACCGTCGAGGACTCGCGAACGGCTTTGCAGCCAATCGGCAAAACTCAGTAAATGCGCGGGCACGCCAGCGAGAACGTTGATCCGGTGCTGCAAGATCGAGTCGGCGAGGACGCCGAACTCGACATGCCCGGTGAAGGGGTATTCGGTCACGCCGGCCGTCTCATGCGCCAAGGCGTCGTGAATGAAAACGAAACTGGCGTACAGGTCGCCGACAAAAAACAGATTGGCGACGCGATCACCCCGGCCAAGTTGCGACGTCAGTTGGCTGCCGAAGTCTTTCACCAGGGTCTGCCACTCTTCGCGGGTGAACACCGAAAGCTTGCCGGCGCTGGTGGTGCCGCCGGTTTTGAACACCAGCGCAGGGCCGACAGGCGCTGTCAGCACCGGCCATTGGTCAAGGTTCAGGCTGGTTTGCCAGTATTGCTGCGGATCGACCACGGGCAGTTCGCTGAGTGTGCAAACACCGGGTGCAACCTCACGCAAGTGCTTGGCGTAATACTCGGAATGCTGTCGCGCAAAGGTGATCAGGTCATTGAGTGCAGGTGAAGTGTTCAAAGGGTCTCTCCTGAGAGGCGGGCGCGTTCAACGACGCGCATCGATCAATTCCGGGATCTTTCCGCTATGTTGGTTTGTGCTGAACTGCATCGGCTCACAGCGTTCAACTTCCACGCAAAGCAATCCGCTGCGCAGCAAAGTCGTCAGTGTCGTATAGGGCTGAAGTCGGGCGAGGGCGTCGGCCGGGCGCAGGTCGCAGCGCAAACGCATGCGCTCCAGGCCATCGGGCGCGTGATCCAGAATCAACTGAAACGGCGTTTGCAGGTGGCTGGCCAGTTGCTTGAGGCAAATGAAGTCGGTGCCGATGCGCACCAGTCGACCGTGTCGCTGCAACAGCTCAAAGCGCGGCGACGTCAGTCCGCAAGGGCAGGGACCGCTAAGCCAGCGACCCGTGTCGCCGACGGCGTAACGTTGTACGGCATGGCTTTCACGAAATTTTGCCGTGAACAACAGCCGCCCGACTTCATTGCCAGCGACCGCCACGTCTTCATCCAGCGCGACAATCTCCAGGTGCTGGATATCGCTCATCAGGTGAAACACGCCGTCGTCGCTGGCGGTGCACGCATGCCCAAGTGGCCCCGCATCGACGCTGCCGTACACCGCAGAGCGCAGCGTGCGCACACCACAGCGCAGGAGCAAATCGCGACATGGATCGCTGATGTGCTCACCGCCGAGAAAGACCTTGTCGATGCCGCCATAGTCGCGCAGGCGTTGCTCCTCGTTGAGGAACAAACGGTGCACGGTGCTCGCATGCCAATGAGGACGTTGACGCGCTGTTCGACGATCAGTCGGGCGATCTCGCTGTAATCATCGTCGGCGGGCGCGGCCATGGGCAGATGCGCGACGTCGGCCAGTTCCAGCACCTTGGCAAAACTGTAAAAGCCGCCGTAGAGCCCGCCGCAAAAAAACAGGTTCATCACTTTGTCCCGCGTGACGTCCAGGCCGGCGGCGAACAGACCGTCGGCGGTTGCGCGCATCTGTCGCTGAAAATCGCGATAGCTGTAGGCGGCCAGGGAGGGTGTGCCACTGCTGCCGCCGGAGCGGAAAAACAATTGCGCCGCAGGTGAAGGTGCCAGCGTGATAAACCTGTCCTTGTCCATGATCGGCAACCCGATCAAATGCAGCGCAGCGGAGGGCCGGTCGAGCGTTGCATGCGTGGGCAAATCGCTCGCAGTCAAACTGACCGAGACGCGCCGACTCAAGCGTTGCAGTGCGTAAACACCATCATGGGGTTCGCCCGCGTAACCGTCGTGAATCGCCTGTATCGGTGCGATGCGCGTCACGCCCGCCGCGATCAGCGTTCGCGACAGTTCGCCGATCTGCGCCGGCAGACACGCCAGCGCACAACTTTGCAGCACATTGCGCCAGGGCAGCAGCGTTTGGCTGATCAGTGCGCGGGGCAACGGTTTGAGCAGTAACGTGCGGAACAGCGGGGAGGGTGTCAGTTGCCGGTCATGGGTCCAGATCAGTCGCCAGCCCGGCGCGCTCCATACCTCGCCAGTCAGCCCGGAAAAACTCTTGCTCAGCCGCGCCATCGTGGTGTGTGTGGTGATTTGTGCCGCTTCCTGATCCGTCGGCGCCAGCGCTGGCCAATGTCCGCTGCGTCGTTCGAAAGCGTTGGCCAGGGCTGCGCCGATTGCCCTGAGCACCTGCGGATCATCGCTGTCCACCAGCAACCATTGCGGGCTGGAACAGGCTTGCTGATCGAGGCGACAGACTTCATCGACCATGGCATCCAAAACTGCATCGCCAACGGCGTCCGGCGTCAGGTAGACAAAACTGATGCGGTGGCCCCAGTCAATCCAGCGACACCCTGGCGGGATTTGCCTGCGAATGGCTTGCAGCGCCGCTTCTGCGCCCCACGCCGAGACGCCATTGGCCAACCGGCAGAGGCGACCGATGTGCGCGGTCGTGGCTGGCAGCACCGCGAGGTAATGGCGCAATTGACCGCTCGGGTCGCATTGCAGCAACCCGCTGAGCAATTGCGCGGTCAGGCCGTGATCACTGCTGCTCGGGCGCAGCCAGTTGATATTGCCGGCGAGCAGGCTTTCAATCACTGCGCAGAATGCCAGCAGCGGCGCGTTGGCCGGCGTGATGTGCACGACCAGGCCCAATGGTGCCCAGGCCTCGAAACGTGACTGGCGGTAATCCAGGCGCCGCAAGGACTGCGGTTGTAAGCCCAGTTCACGTTCGAGCTTGGTGCGCAGGGCGTCAGGCTGACAGAAGTCGATCAATGCCTGACGCTGTTCATTTTCCAGCGGCAGCCATGTCGCATCAGCCTGCAACCGTTGGGCGAACCCCCTCGCCGCGCTGATGACTGTGTCACTCGCCAACGGGGTGTCGAGGTGCTGCGCCAATGTTTGCTCGAGCAGGTCCAAAGCTGTATCGAAGCTGAATTGCGGGTGCAGTTGTCCATCGATCAAATACATATCAATGCCTCCCCAGCAATTCGGCGGCGGCCATGGCGCAGCTTCTGCCCGCGTCGGTGCCGGCACGTCCATGCAGTTCGAACCAGTCGCTGCTTAATCCGCAACGGCAAGCAGCGCCGGGATGCAGCGTCGCCAGATCACTCATGATCACCGCGTGGGCCGGGCTGGACGAGATGTACGGCGACACGAACCCCAACAGGCCACGCTGGCCATAACCTAGGACGGATAGATCCGCGGTGTCGCGTATGAAGACTTTGGCGTAGACCGGCACGTGAAAATGATGCTGAGCGCATTCGATGTACGGCACTGCGTGTTCCACCGCACCGTAACCGTCGCGGCAACGCTCGGGGTCAATACCTAATTGCCGCTGGATGCGGGCATAGAACTGCGCCTTGGCAATCTCTTGCGCCGCTTGGGTTTTCCAGCCACCGCCAAAAAAGGCCAGCGAACCTGCTGGCAGTTGCACGTCGGCGACCCCGGTGGCCTGCATGTGTTGCAGGGCCTGCCAGAGGAACGCCGGGAAACCGAACATCCGCACCGGCAAACCTTCCTCAGCAAAGGACTGCAGTGCGGCGATCACGCCGAAGACGTCGAATTGGTGGCTGTCGCCCGTGCTGCGTAATGCGTAGATAACACGATTGGCCGGGGCAAAACGGCAGAGGAATTGATCGGTGTAGGACGTACCCAAGGTGATCTCACCCTGCGGCTCATAGCTCAACAGCAAATAGTTGCAGGGCGTATCGGGGGTATTCCAGCCGTAATGGCAGAAAATCCGTGCAACCATGAACTGCGCGCCACTCAAGCTGCGTTCGTCATAGCGCATACGGCTTTTCTGGCCGCTGGTGCCCGATGAGGTCAATTCCAGCGCCTGTTCGCCTGTCGGGCTGAGGATCGATTGTTGTTTAAAAAAGGTGGCAAAGATCGGCGGCAATTGTGACCAGTCTTCAAGACTGTTCAGGTCTTCGGGGCGAAACCCATTGGCCCTGAGCCAGTGTTCGTAACCCGGTGTGTGCTGGCTGTGGAAATGGCAGATTTCACCCATGGCCCGATCAAACAGGCCGGGTGGTACGCGTTCCGCGCAATAGGGGTGCGGTAAAGCGCAAAGCGCATCACCGTGAGGGAATGAAGTCATCGTCAATAGTCCGTTATTGAGTAGAGGGGGTGGAGTCAGGCGCGCGCGAATCATCGCGCAACACCCGGTGCAGAAAGGGCAGGCACAGCAATCCGGCGACCGTTGCCCACAGCGCAAAAACATGCAGGCTGTCGCCACCGCCGACGCTTGCAATGAGAGCACCGCCAGCGCCCATGACGGCAATGGAAAGCATGCCGATCATGGCCGACATCAGACCTTTGCTGTCATCGCTGGCAAACAGTGCCAAGCGGTACAGCGCCGCATTGCTCATACCCAGGCCCACCGCATAAACCGCCAGCGCGCCGACCGTCCAGGCGAGTGGGCCGTCGACAAAGGCGCTGGCGAGCAGCGACAGCAGTCCGCAGCAGTACGGCCACAAAGCCAGGCGAATCAATCTGGGCAGCGCACAGGTGGGCAGCAATCGATGCAGAATCAGGTTGCCGACGATCACCGCTGAAAACACCGGGATCTGCCATAGCCCGTACGCCATCGCAGTCAAGCCGTTTAAACGGATCAACAGCAACGGGGCAAGACCGATCCAGGCGATCAACGGCAGGCTCATCAGCCCCAACGCGAGGCTGGCGCAGACAAACCGCGGATTACGCAACAAGGCGCAGTAACGCTGTCGCAGGTGTTTGAAGGTGAAGTCGACGGGGGCCAGCAACCGACCATCCCGGCGCGGTGTGGCAACGGTTTCCGGCATGCTGATAAACAGGCCGAGCCACGCCAATGTGGCGGCGAAGCTCAGGCCGAGGAACAACTGACGCCAGGTCAGCCATTCCAGCAGCACACTGCCGAGCAGCGGGGCCAACAGTGGCGACAGAAGCGCGACATTGCCGAGCAGCGCCATGAGTCTGACGGCGTCGGCTTCGCAGAAGACTTCCTGCAATGCCGGATAACTGACCGCCACCACGAAACCCAGGCCCATGCCTTGTATCAGGCGCAGCACATTGAAGGCTTCGATGGTTCGAGTGAGCATCGCACCGGCACACGCCAGGGCAAACAGTGCGCTGCCCGACAGCAGCAGACGTCGCCGGCCGAAGCGGTCAGACAGGGGGCCGATCAGCCATTGCAGGCAAACGCCCCCGAGCAGATACAGGTTGAATGCGTTCGGTACGTGCCGTGGATCCGCCGCGAACCCATCGGTGATTTGCAGCATGGCGGGCATGATCATGTCACTGGCCATGTACGTCAGTAGTTCAAAGAGGGCGACAGCCAGGCAAAAGCCGATGGCGTGCCTTCGTTCGATGTTTATTAATGTGCTCTGCATAGACGTCCTTGTGTTTAACATTCCAAAAAGGCTTTTGCAGAGACTAGAGGTACACGCATGCAGAATCTAACGTCGCGCTGCGACATGAGATTTCAAATACTTACAGCGTGTTTATAAACATCCACATGAATATAGGTAACGATCTGGCGGGCAGATGTTCGCGCAAAAAAAATGCCCGCCGGGTGGCGGGCATCGTTTGCGCTTTGAATGATCTTTCGGATCCCGGCGTCAAGGCTCATCAGCCATGGCGCAAGGCGAACAATCCTGTTCTATCGATGGTAATAACCAGGCCCGCCGCCGTCGTAGCGATGGTGGTCACCATGCCAACCGCCGTGGGGGAAAATGATGCAGCCACTCAAGGTGAGTATGGCCAGCAAGGGAATCAGCCAAGTGATTCGACGCAGCATTTCAAAAATCCTCATGGTTACGCCGCCATGAAGCCAAAACTCTTCAGCGGCTGTAACATGAGACCCCGTTTGTGCCGGCGCATCCCCGTGAAAGGGTAAGTGCATGGCATGCGAATCGATACAAACCGGATACATTTCAAAGTTTCAGGAAGCCGCAATGACCCAAAAGCAACGCTTGATATATTCGATTCTGATTGCCCTATGCGTACTGGCGACCATGCTCGGCCTGTCCTGGCTGCAAAACGCCGGGATGATCAGTCAGAAGACGTTTCAGTACGTCGCCATCGGTGTGGCGGTGGTCGTGGTGGTGATCAACGCTGTGATGCGCCGCAAGGTCAAGCCCTGACGGCGATCATCACGCACTTCAGTCGTTGTTGAGGACGGCTGCAGCCTGTGGGTGCAGGCTGTAGCTCTTGTCCGCGTTGAAGGTGATCACACCTTCTGCGCACAGACGCTTGAGCACTTCGCGCACGCTGAGGAAGGACAATGGAATGTCCAGATCCAGCAATTGGCTGTGTACGCCACGTACGCCCAGTCGACGGTCGCTCTGAGCGGCGACCAGCAGCGCATCGATGACCTTCAGGCGAATCAGGCTGGTGCGCAGACCAAAGCTCTTGAGCAGCAAACGGATGCGTTCATTGCCATGACGCTCGACGTGTTGCCCGAAATCGCTCGCGTGGTTGCTCATCGAAGCTCCTTGTGGGGCCTGGCTACCTTCCGTTGGTAGTTGCGAGTTGTACATGCGGTTACTCCTTTCAGAGCCTGATCGGGAAAGGTTTTTTCGTGCTCTCTCATAACAAGACGTATCAGCTCGACAAATCATGAAAGAAAAGATGTAGAAAATTTGTCGCCAATTCGTCCTTTCCCTGTAATCCGCCGCTATTTCGGGCTTTGCCGGGCTAATTTTTTTTCCCCTGATTCGTTTACCGGAGAGGCCCTCTGCGCGTGTTCGCGCGGGCATTTGTGATGGCGGCGCACACTTGCGCGCCTTCGGCTATTTCGATCAGGAGCGAGCGTGATTATTTCAAGGCAGCTAACCGGGCTGGCACTTGCCGGCATGTTTCTCGGGCTGAGCCTGTCGGCGCATGCATTGAGTCCCGCCGCGCAAACCGGTGCAGACATTCGCCGTACCCAGTTTGGCGTCCCGCATATTCGTGCTCAGGATGAACGAGGCTTGGGGTTTGGTATCGGCTACGCCTATGCGCAGGACAACCTGTGTCTGCTGGCCAACGAAATCGTCACGGTCAACGGCGAGCGCTCGCGGTTTTTCGGGCCGGACCAGTTCACCGTCGAGGAGCGTGAAAACCGCGTCAGCGATGTGTTTTTCACCTGGCTCAACACCCCGCAAGCGGTGCAGTCGTTCTGGCAGGCGCAACCGCTGGAAGTGCGCAATCTGGTGGAAGGCTACGCCGCCGGTTACAACCAGTTTCTCGCCGAGCGCCGCCAACAGGGTTTGCCGCAGCAATGCCAGGGCGAGTGGGTGCGCGACATTGCCGCCGAAGATTTGGTCAAATTGACCCGGCGTCTGCTGGTGGAAGGTGGCGTCGGGCAATTCGCCGAAGCGTTGGCCGGGGCCACGCCACCGCAAGCCACCGCGAAATCGGGCAGCGATGCTCGCGCTTACCAATTGGCTGACGCCCGTCAGCAACGTTTTGCGCTGGATCGTGGCAGCAACGCCGTAGCTGTCGGCAGCGAGCGTTCTTTCAATGGTCGCGGCATGCTGTTGGCCAACCCGCATTTTCCGTGGGTCGGCGGCATGCGCTTCTATCAGATGCACCTGACCATCCCCGGCAAACTCGATGTGATGGGGGCCGCATTGCCGGGCCTGCCGATGATCAACATTGGTTTCAACCAGCATCTGGCCTGGACGCACACCGTCGATTCCTCCAAGCATTTCACCCTGTATCGCCTGCAACTCGATCCGAAGGATCCGACGCGTTATATGCTCGACGGCAAGTCGCTGCCGCTGAACAAGCAGACGGTCACTGTGCAGGTCAAACAGCCTGACGGTCAGGTGGTAGCGGTCAAACGAGACATCTATAGCTCGCAGTTCGGCCCGATCGTGCAGTGGCCCGGCAAACTCGACTGGGACAACCAGTTCGCTTACAGCCTGCGCGACGCTAACCTGGACAATGATCGCGTGCTCAAACAGTGGTATGCGATGAACCAGGCCTCGACACTCAAGGACCTGCAGGATTCGGTGCACACAATTCAGGGCATTCCGTGGGTCAACACCCTGGCGGTGGATGACAAGGGCCAGACCCTGTACATGAACCTGTCGGTGGTGCCGAACGTCAACGCCGAGAAGCTGGCCAAATGCAGCGATCCGCGTGCCGGTCTGCGCATGATTGTGCTGGACGGTTCCAACAGCGCTTGCGCCTGGGACATTGATCCGCAAGCAGCGCAAAAGGGCATCTACGCTTCCAGCCAATTGCCGCAGCTGTTGCGCAAAGACTTTGTCCAGCACTCCAACGATTCGGCGTGGCTGGCCAACCCGGCGCAACCGCTGACGGGCTTCTCGCCGCTTATCAGCCAGGACGGCCAGCCACTGGGCTTGCGTTCGCGCTTTGCCCTGGATCGTCTGAGCGCGCTGAGTCAGAAAGGCACGCTGGCGGTAAAAGATCTGCAACAGATGGTCATGGATGATCAGGTTTACCTGGCTAAACAAGTCATGCCGGACCTGTTGAAATTCTGCGCAGCGGACCTGGGCGCCGACGCTTCGGCATTGAAACCGGTGTGTGTCAGCCTCAAGCAGTGGGATGGCCGGGCCAATCTCGACTCCGGCCTGGGTCTGGTGTATTTCCAGAACATCATGCAAACGTTGCAGGAGTCGCCGGACGTATGGCGAGTGGCATTCGATCCCAAAGATCCGCAGAACACCCCGCGCGGCTTGGCGGTTGAACAGGGGCCGGTCGCCAAGGCATTGCGTGAAGCGATGCTGGCGTCCGTGGCAACTGCGGAAAAAATGGGCCTGAAGGCTGACACCCGTTGGGGCGATATTCAGGTGGTCAGCAGCGGCGGCCAACAGACGCCGATTCACGGCGGGCCGGGCACCCTGGGCATCTACAACGCGATCCAGAGCGTTCCGCGCGAAGATGGCAAACTCGAAGTGGTCAGCGGCACCAGCTACCTGCAAGTGGTGACGTTCGATGACAAGGGGCCGCACGCACAGGGCTTGCTGGCGTTCTCGCTGTCCAGTGATCCGGCCTCGAAATACTCTCGCGATCAGACCCAGGCGTTCTCGAAGAAACAATGGAGTGTGCTGCCGTTCACTGAGCAGCAGATCAAGGCAGATCCGCAGTATCAACTGCAAACAGTGCGCGAGGCGCTGAACAAGAAGGGCGAGGTGGCGGCGCAATAAGCACTGACATCAACCGAGACAAACAGAAGGCCGCTCCTCGCAAGAGGCGCGGCCTTCAGCTTTTGGAGGGTTGTTGCGGCATCGAGTTGATCACCGGATTGCCTTCCTTGTTGCGCGTCAGATAGACCGGCAGCACTTTGGGCAATGTTTTGACCAGGTTATTCAGCTCTTTGATGTTGTAGACACCGCCGACGCGAAGTCCACCAGTAGCGTTGTCGGCCAGCATCACCGGTGTCTCGAGATAGCGATTGATCAGCGGCATGGCTTCGTGCAGAGACAGGTTGTCGAGCACCAGTTTGCCGCTGCGCCAGGCAAGCGCGCTGTCGTTGGGGTAGGTCTGGCTGATCTGTGGCATGTAGTCGCCATGCTGGTAACGCGCCTGCATCGACGGGCCCAAACGCAGGCCATCACCGGGCAACGCCGAGTTACTGGTGACCAGCACCGAACCTTCGACCAGATTGACCCGCACCTGATCTTCATACATCCAGACGTTGAATCGGGTGCCGGTCACGCGAATCTTGCCTTCACCGGCATGGACAATGAATGGATGGCTGACGTCATGACTGACCGTGAAGAACGCCTCGCCCTTTTTCAGGGTGACGCGGCGTTCGTCTTTGTAGTTGCTAAAGCTCAGCTCTGTGTTCAGGTTCAGTTCGAGCTGGCTGCCGTCCGGCAGGGTGACCTGTCGAACATTGTCCGAAGCCTCGAAATGCTCGTAGCTGTTGGGCAGCCATCCCAGGTTCCAGCCGGTGTAGGCCGCCAGAGGCAGGGCTAGCGCAAAGACGCCGGCTGCTACGGCGTACTGCCGCCATGAGCGGACAGGCTTGCCGATCGCCACCCCATTGGCGGGGGCATTCGCTCCAACCGGGCCAGCGTCCGGGCGCGGCAAGTGTTCGGCGACGTCCCAGATTTCCAGCATGGCCTCGTACTCGAACGCATGCAGCGGATGTGCGTCGTGCCACTGTTCGAAATCCGCACGTTCCTGAGCAGAGCAATCCACGGCGTGCAGACGCATGCACCAATGCGCGGCGGCATCGGTGATCGCATCGTATTCAGCTTCCGAAAGGGTGTCTTGGGTCATCGACTCGTCCTGATTTCGCGCATTCTAACCTTTGCAAGTCTTTGCCGAGAACAGTCGTCATGGCATTTACCCATCAAAGTGAACTTATTTTCACCCCCGACGCCCAAAAAACAGGACGCGAATGCCTACTATCCACAAATGGAGTGAAAAAATGATCAAAAAAACGTTTGCGGCGCTGATTGCTACCGCCAGTTTGCTGAGTGCCGGTGCCGCGATGGCGGACAAGCCGGGCGCCGGTTGGGTCACCATCGAAAAGGCCATCGAGATCGTCAAGACCAAGGCGGGTTACGTCGAGGTCTACGAGATCGAAGCCGACAACAACGGTTACTGGAAAGGCGAGGGCCGCAAGGCCGACGGCGTCGTCTATGAGTTCCGCATTGATGGCGCATCGGGCAACGTGTTGCGCGATCAGAAAGACTGATCGCCATCAGCCAGAAAGCGCGGCCTGGGGCTGCGCTTTTTTTTCGGCAAAATTCCTATACGTCGAGTTGGCGGCCCATTTCGCAAATCAGCATCGCCACTGAATCGGCGTTGCGCAGGATCGTTCGGATCCGCGCATCCGGCGTGTTCTGGTCAAGAAAGGCGTTGCGGGCTTCGGCCAGCGTAGGGCTCACCGTTGCCTCCAGTATTCCCCTGCAGGCGGCGGCTTCGGCCAGTCCCTCGACCTTGTCCAGACTGATCCATTGCTGATCCTCACTGTCCCAGCGCTTGAACAACTGTTCGCGCGGCGTGGCCAGCGACAACGCCTCACGCTGGAACTCTTGTTGCGCCTGCTTGAGTTCCAGTCCTTTCGCGGTGGTGGTCGAGATCAGGTCGGCGAAAGGGCGGCGAGCTTCGACCATGGCAATGTCCTCGGCCTTTGAGACGAGGTGGGCGAATTCGTGAATCAGGGTTGCCGCCTGGGCATGCCCGTCAACGTTGAAAGGCTCGATCAACCTGGTCTTGTACCAGTCCAGGCGCGTTTCGAAAAAACGCTCGGTGAAATGCACATCCTTATCGGTATCGTCGAGTACGAAGGCTGCCATTCGCGCCTGAGGAAACTTGCTCGAGCCGATGACGAAACGATCTGTGTTGATCAGGTCATTGGTGGGATCGACCAATGCATTGCAGATCGGCACGATCGCCTCGTGGATTTTGCCGAGCAGACTGGTGTCGGCGGATGGCACGTCGAAAAAGGATTTGAAAAAAGTCTCCAGCCGCGAATTGGCGAACCTGTTTTTCATTTGAGCGAGGTTATGCAGGCTGTTGAAGGCGTAAAACTGGGCGAGGTCGACGGCCTGCACCAGCATCCAGGCCTTTTCCGGGTGTCTGCGGCGAATCTCTTTCATGCCGCGTGCTTGAATATTCAGCACCTCGTGAGCAGAACCAAGACTGTTGTCACGGCCTCTCAACTTCGACAGGGCTTTGCCGGTGCGGATCGTGCGCACGTTGGGGTCGAGTATCAGGACGTCGTCCTGTTTGCGCAGGCCCGGACCGAGGTCTTTGCCATCGTACAAGTGCCACGCCGCGCCGTTTTTCTTCACGCGCACGACCTTGCCATCAATCGCGGCATAGGTCTTTTTGCTGGCGAGGTCGAGGTAAATCGCTTTCTGCGCATCGTGGCTCATGTCCGCAAGGGCGACGCCTTTGGCTTCGAACGGTTGCAACTGAGTACGCAGCGGCGCAGTCGGTTTGATGTCCTTCCAGTCCGGTGTGAATTTTTTTGAAGGGGCGGGTAAGGCTTTTTCCTTGTCCGTTGCGGTGACTGGCGACTTTTTCGCCGTTTCATCATCCAGTGCGAGGCGCCCGAAGCTGACCATGCCCACCGCGCCGTCGATAAACGAGCGCAGGCCGCGCTTCCAATGATGATTCTGCAAATCCTCCGCCGAGTCCTTGAAGTCTTTATAGGCTTGCCAGAGAAACGGTACGTAGGCGAGTTTCCCCGGGAGCAGGCCGGCCACGCGCTTGATGCCTTCACCGAGGAGATTTTTTACCGCTTCCCAATCCGCCTGCGCATGGCTCTGCGCCTGACAGCCGAGAAACTGCTTAAGCAGGCGCAGGTTGTCGTTGAACAGGTGGCCCAAGAGGTTGCCGCTCAGCGTGTGGGTGGCGAGGGTCATTTCACTGGTTTCACCGATACTGGATTGCAGCAAATTGCGAAACCCCGTTTGCTGCGAAGCCGGCAGACGACGCAGCAGTAACTCCTGCAACGCTCCCGGCGTGTTCAATGCGGCAATCAGTGCCGTGGCGTTTTCGAACTCTTGGAACACCGTTTCGGCATAGGGCGCATAGAGCACCAGCGGCCCTGAGTGATCGCTGCCCGGACGGATGACATACAGACCCAAGGTCTTCACCGCGTCGGCACCTGCGGTTTTGATCAGCGACAGCGGCAACACCTGCGCATGGGCACCTGTCACGCTAGAGCGGGCGAGGGCATCGGGCATGTCCAGCACCTGACAGATGAAGTCGAACGCGCGGTCGGACAGTTGCTGTTGCAGTTTCAGGGCGTGTGCGTGCTGCAGCAATTGCCACGGCAATTGCCGCAGAAAACGCTGTCTTCGCACAATGCCCTCAGATGAAGCCTCCGATAATGTTTCGGACACCTTGGCGGCATACGTCGAGGCGATGTTCAGCGAAAGCAGCAATTGCCTGACCGCTTGCTGATCCAGACTGGCGGGCAGTGCCTTGGGCGTTTTCGACGCGACTTTGAAGCCGGTAGCCTGGGCCACATTGATGTGGTTGAGGGCAAAGTCGGCAAGGCTGCGCGCCGGTCCCGCCAAGGCGAGATCGGGTGTCACTTCGATCAATCCCGGGTCGAGGTGCTCCCCAGGGAACCGGGCGCCCAGCAATGACTTCAAGCGTTGTTTCACGTAGGCGGTCAAGCCGGGAACACCGTCCAGATAATCCTTGTTGTCACTGACGCTGTTGTGCCATTGCTCCAACAGTTCAAGGTGCAATTGCTGCTCCTTGAGCGGCGCCATTCCAAGCCACGCGGGCAACGTTTGTTGCTGATGAAGGGCCCGGGCCAGTTCGGCTGCCCGTGGCAGATTGGTGAAGTGAGCCGTGCGCTTGAGCTGCTTCAGCGCATGGGCCTGCTGGTTCGAGTCCTTGATGCGCTCGCGCTGTTGCTGCGCGTGAGCGAGGCAGTGCTCGATGGCCGATTTGACACGGTTGTTCAGCAGGTCTTCCTCGATCAGGCGCATCGGCCCGAGTTCATAATGCTGGGCAGCGCGCCATTGCGCGGGCGCCAGGTTTTCCAGGAGCACCTGGCGCTTGGCGCTGTCTTGCAGCCGGCGACTCAAGGCCTGGCGCGCGATGCGTAAATTGTCAAAACACTCCAGACCCATCGACGCTGTCCAGATAATTGCGCGCCCGGAGTGCTGCTCATCGAGCCCACCGCGTTCGGTCAAAAAAAAGCACCCAGCCAGCGGCAGCAGTTGTTGTACACCGGGCACCTGGAGCGTGATTGCATACGCATCGGGGCGAAAACCGTTGAGTGCGTTGCGTGCCCGACGACTGCGGTCAGTGGCATCGAACACGGTCTCGACAATGGCCTTGTCGAGCGTTGTGAGGCTGCCCTGCAAGCGCCTCATTTTCACCTCTGCGCGGATGCCCAAGGACAAGGCGTCCGCCCATTTTTCCGCCAGTTCATTCAGGTAAATCCGCTGTTCATCTGCTGTGGCGTTGGGTTGGGCGCTGAATACCTTGTCGAGTTGAGCAGTGACGCTGGTGTAGGTCTTGGCGGCCAGGGCAGCGCTATCGGCCAGCACGCTGGACGGCTGCTGAACGCCGGAAAACACCGGCCGTGTGCTCCAGCGCCCGTGGCTGTCGAGTGTCAGCAACTGTTCGTGAACCATCGCGCGGATATCGAGGGCCTTGTCGAACAGCGCATGGATATCCACCGCGCCTTCACTGTGGCGGAACACCTGCAACGCATAGAGGATGTTGGCCCGCTGCTTGGTGATGATGGCCTCGAACAAGATCTGGAAGATGTCGCCGGCGATCCGTTCGCCAGACACATTCGGTTGGTCGAAGCCCTGAAAGTGCATGCGCTCATCCAGGCTCAGCAGCGCATACATTTCATCTTCATGGCCGCGCTGCCTGAATTTGCTCAGCACAGTGTCTTTCAAGTCTTGATAGTCGGCGAGCACTTGCAGGCCCGAGGAGGGCGTGTACAGAAATGCCTGGGTATCACCGAGCATCAGTGAACCGGCGGGCTCGACATAATTGGCTTCATGCTCCCAGACGTGCACGGTTTCGATCGTTGGCCTGGGGCTCTCTGTGATCGGCTGGATGATCAGGTGCAGGGTGTTGAACTGCGCTGTGGTAATGATTTCGGCTTCGCGCTTGAGCAGCAACTCGGTACGCGCCTGACTGGCCAGGGCCTTGGCGAAAAAGCCGCGTCGCGAAGTGCCCTCGGTGGACGGCGCGTCCCAATAGTTCTCCAGTTGTTCAAATAACAACGCCGGCAACTTGCTCGCCACGTCGATGACGGCCTGCTCCCACTTCGCCTGATCCTCCTTGGCCGGGGTTTTTCCCGGGTTGGAAAACTCATGCTGCTGGTTCGCGGGCCACTGCGCCTGGCGATAGAACATCAGTACTGCCTCGCTCAGGCTCATGGAATCGAGCCAGTAGCGCGAGGTTTGATCGGGTTCGCTGACCGGGTCTGGCAGCGTGTAAAGGCTGGCTCTCGTATGGCGCTGGGCGAGTTTGCCAAATGATGGTTCAAGCCATTTATCCAGTGCCTGCTCCAGCATCAGGGTCAGCGAAGGAACGCGCTGCAATTCGTCGACCATGGCGTGGGCGTTGAGCTGGCGCATGTGCAGCAGCGCGTCCTTCTGTGCATCGAAAACCTCACCTTCGATGGTTTTCCAGGTCAGCGTGATTGCTTCGGCGTCGACCACTCGGCGACGCAGGGAGAACGCCATGAACGCCAGCAGACGATTTTCCTCATCGATGCCCTTGAGCCGCTTCTCCAGCGCCTCTTTCAGGCTTGCACGGCTGTCATATTTTTTGATGCCGTCGTACGGGGTGTAGAGCAAATGGGCGTGTTCGTCGGGTGTGGCGCTGAGAATGAACGCGCCGGCCAGCGGCACTGGCGGTTCTTTGTCGACGTTGAGCAGAACCGACTCGGCGAACAACGGAGGCGTCTGCGCGCTGCGCAGTGCGTGGGTGGGCAGGGCAATGTGCGCGAGCCAGCGGAAGTCTTTTTCCGAAAGGTCATGGGTTTTTCCGAGCGCTTTCCACAGACCGGGGGAGTGGAGTATTTCGGCAAATAACAGCGGCGCGGTGGTAGTCATCGTGATGTCTCGAGCGAGGCGCCTGCGCAGGCGCCGGTGGGTAAAGGCTCAAGACTGAAGGCTGGTGGATGCCTGCAGGTGGTACAGGGTTATCGCATGGACGACGGCCGAGTGTGCCAACGTACCCATCGCCGACTCGAGGGTTGACACGCTACCGGCTCGGCGTGGTTAATCGGGGCGCGGTTGTCCGTACGCTGTTGTTCCCTCCAATAATCATTCTGGAGCTTCAGATGTCTGCGCCACACGATGCTGTCCCTGCTGCTGTTTCACCTGCTTTGTCATTCGATGCGCTGACGCAACTGCTCGAAACGATTTTCCTCAATCACGGCACCTCCGCCGAGGTCGCCCGTTCGCTCGCGGCTAACTGTGCCGGTGCCGAGCGCGATGGCGCGCACAGTCACGGTGTGTTTCGCATCCCCGGTTACGTCTCGACACTGAAAAGTGGCTGGGTCAACGGTCAGGCCATCCCGCAGGTCGAGGATGTCGCGCCGGGTTTTGTTCGCGTGGATGCGTGCAACGGTTTTGCGCAACCCGCGCTGGCGGCGGCGCGAGCGCTACTGGTGGAGAAGGCCAGGCATGCCGGAATCGCGGTGTTGGCGATCCGTAACTCGCATCACTTCGCCGCACTTTGGCCCGATGTTGAGCCGTTCGCCGAAGAAGGCCTGGTGGCGTTGAGCGTGGTCAACAGCATGACGTGCGTGGTGCCCCACGGCGCCGATCGGCCGCTGTTCGGCACCAACCCGATTGCCTTCGCCGCGCCGCGTGCCGGTGGCGCGCCGATTGTGTTCGATCTGGCCACCAGCGCCATCGCCCATGGCGACGTGCAGATTGCCGCGCGCAAAGGCGAGCGCCTGCCAGCGGGGATGGGCGTCGACAGCCTGGGTCAGCCGACTCAGGACCCCAAGGCGATTCTCGAAGGCGGGGCGCTGCTGCCGTTTGGCGGCCATAAAGGCTCGGCGTTGTCGATGATGGTCGAGTTGCTGGCCGCTGCGCTCACGGGCGGCAATTTTTCCTTTGAGTTTGACTGGTCGAATCATCCTGGGGCGAAAACCCCATGGACCGGGCAATTGCTCATCGTCATTGACCCGAGCAAATCCGCCGGACAGAGTTTTGCCGAGCGCAGTCAGGAACTGGTGCGGCAGATGCACGGCGTCGGGCTCAAGCGCCTGCCGGGTGACCGTCGACATCTGCAGCGCGCCAAATCGCTGGCCGACGGTATCGACCTCGACGAACAAACCCTGGGCCAACTGCGCGAACTGGCCGGGCAATAGGTTTTCGCCAGGCAAGAAAAAGGCGAGCCCAATGGCTCGCCTTTTTCATGTGCATCTGCGCTTAACGGCGACCGAGCAGCAGCCCGACAACCAGGCCGAAACCGGCGGAAATCGCCACGGTCTGCCAAGGATGGCCACCGATGTAGCTTTCAGTGGCATCGACCGCCGGTTTGGTGCGGTCACGTACGCTCGACACCGAATCCAGCGCCTGTTGCAGCTTCTGCGCGATCTGACCCCGCAGGGTCTCCGCTTCTTCGCCGACCAGTGAGGCGCTGCTTTTGAGCAGTTTGTCCGATTCTTCGATAAGAGCCTGCAGCTCGCTGAAAGCTTGATCCTTGATTTGATCCTGAGCGGCTTGCACGGCAGATTTACGGGCCATTGGGTAACTCCTTGCTGATGAATGGACAGTGATCAATGGAGTGCGACGTTGCGCGAAAAGTTGCACTGAATTTAGGTGAGAAAGAAAAACCTGCGCGGGAGATTTCAGCCGAGCGTGTAAGATGTCGCCATTTTACGCAGCAGGATAATTCCCCATGAGTTTCAATCTGGCCGACAAATCCCTCGCAGAGCGCGCTGCGCTGGAAGACGAGAAATCCCGTCTGTTCGAACTCTGGCAGAACAATCTGGGCAAAGCCAAAGGCGAGGCCGCGCGGTTGTTCGGCGAGCGCGGCAAGCGCAAGGGCAAATGGGCTGAATGGGTCCGCGCGGAACTCGACGGCATGTCGCCGCCGGAGTTCGCCAATATGGTGCGCAGTGAAGTCAATCGACTGATGGCAGCGAACAAGTAAGCCTTCAGCGGAAACTTGCGGCAATCGCCTCGCGCACTTTTACCACCACCGGATCGATCTGCGTGCTGGTCCGCCAACCCAACTCGATCGGGTAGCGCGGCAGGGCCAGCGGGCAGGGCAGCAGACTCAAACCGCTGAGCGCGGCGATACCCTCGGCGGCGTGCGCCGGGATCGTTGCCACCGCGTGGCTGCCCTTGAGCAGCCAGGGCAATGCGGCGAAATGCGTGGTCGAGGCGCACACCCGCCGACTCAGCCCGAGCGCGGCCAGCCCTTCATCGGTGATCCCGATAAAACCGCCCGATGACACCAGAATGTGTTCGCGGGCGACGAACTCTTCCAGACTGATCTGCCGTTGGCCGGGCGCCAGACTCGCCGGGTCGACCAGACACGCATAACCTCCTTCACCCAATACTTGACGACTGAGCAGACGTTCGGCAAATCCACCGGCGGTGATCGCCAGGTCGATGCTGCGCTCCATCAATGCGCGAGCGACAATCTGGCTGTGGGTCTGGCGAAAGATCAGCCGCAGCTTGGGCGCGCTGCGGGCGACCTCTTCGATCAAGCGACGTCCGTAGGCAATTTCGAAGTCGTCCGACAGGCCCACGGTGACCGAGCGTCCGTCATAGTGGTTGGCCGTCGGATCGACCATCGCCAGGCTTTGGCGACACTTGTCGAGGGCGTCGCTGACCACCGGTTTCAACTGGTTGGCCCTAAGCGTCGGGGCCAGGCCGCGTCCGGTGCGCACGAACAACGGGTCGCCGTACACCTCGCGCAGCCGCCGCAGCGCGGCACTGACCGCCGATTGCGTCACACCCAGACGCAAGGCTGCGCGGCTGGCGCTGGATTCTTCATGCAACGCTTCGAAGACTTTCAGCAGGTTGAGGTCGATGTTGGCGATATTCATTTGGTTCATATCATTCAGCAGTGATTTGGGCTTTATTCATGATCGCGTGGCGCCGCAGAATCGGCAACATCTGAACCGGACGGAGTGAATGCAATGCCCAAGTCAATTGTTGCTGCCCTGCAAATTGGCGCCTTGCCCGGTGGCAAAGGCGAAACCCTGGAACAGATTCTCAGCTGGGAAGAAGCGATCATCGAAGCCGGCGCGGCGCTGGTGGTCATGCCGGAAGCCTTGCTCGGTGGCTACCCGAAAGGCGAGGGCTTCGGCACGCAACTGGGTTATCGCTTGCCGGAAGGGCGTGAGGCCTACGCGCGTTATTTCGCCAATGCGATTGATGTGCCTGGCGCGGAGACCGAAGCACTGGCCGGTTTGTCGGCGCGCACCGGGGCCAATCTGGTCATCGGCGTGATCGAGCGGGCCGGCAGCACCTTGTATTGCACGGCGCTGTATTTCGACCCGCAGGCCGGGCTGCTGGCCAAACACCGCAAACTGATGCCCACCGGCACCGAACGCCTGATCTGGGGCAAGGGCGACGGCTCGACCCTGCCGGTGCTCGACACCCAGGTCGGCAAGGTCGGCGCGGTGGTGTGCTGGGAAAACATGATGCCGCTGCTGCGCACGGCGATGTACGCCAAAGGCGTCGAAGTGTGGTGCGCGCCGACCGTGGACGAACGGGAAATGTGGCAGGTCAGCATGCGCCATATCGCTCACGAAGGTCGCTGCTTTGTGGTCAGTGCCTGTCAGGTGCAGGCATCGCCTGAAGAACTGGGCGTGGAGATTGCCAACTGGCCGGCGGATCGCCCGTTGATTGCTGGCGGCAGCGTGATTGTCGGGCCAATGGGCGATGTATTGGCGGGGCCGTTGCGCGGGGAGGCCGGGCTATTGACCGCTGAGATTGATACCGATGAATTGATTCGCGCGCGTTACGACTACGACGTGGTTGGCCACTATGCGCGGCCGGATGTGTTTGAGTTGAGCGTCGATGAACGCGCGAAACCGGGGGTGCGCTTCAACACCTGACCTGAGACTTTACACAAAACCTGTAGGAGTGAGCCTGCTCGCGATGGCGTTCACTCAGTCAACATCGATGTTGAATGACATACCGCTATCGCGAGCAGGCTCACTCCTACGGGGAAAATCACAGGGTTTGAGATTAGCGCCGTTGCCGCCATTCTTCCCGGGTAATTTCCCAGATCTCCCGCGGAAACCGCCCGCCGACAAAATCATCTTCATCACTGCGAATCAAGCGCATGCCAACCCGCTCGGAAAGCCTGCGCGAGCCAATGTTCGGCGCCGCTTTCGGCACGCGCATCAGTGGGCGATTCAGTACGTTGAACCAGTAATCGGTCACTGCCGTACTTGCTTCAGTCATCAGTCCCTGACCCTGCCACGCCGGCGCGAGCCAGAAGCCACGGTTGTTGTCTGGCTGATCCATCAGGCTGACATTGCCGATCAACTGCTGCGGTGCCGATTTCAGGCGAATCGACCAGTGCCATTCCTTGCCAGCCGCCACTGCCGGCAAGGCAATGTCGCGCAAATAGGTGAGGGCGCCGTCATCCGGATACGGCCATGGCACGGCGGCGTTGAGATAGCGCACCACGTCCCAGTGCGGGAACATTTGTTGCACCGCCTCGGCGTCGGCCAGTTCCATCGGGCGCAATATCAGCCGTTCGGTGTGCAGCGTCGGTGTGTCGTCCATAACCTGCGGCCTCCAAGTGTCCTTATAGAACGCTGGAGGCTAACGCATTTTTACCAGGTCGCGGCAGTGGCCTTGGGCAAGCTCAGCGTGCCGCTGTCGACAAAGCGCATGGTGCCGAACAAGCCGCCGGCGAGTTTGCCGCGCAACACGTAGGGGAGATTGTCGAGGGTTTGCGTCTGGCTCAGGCCAAGGGTCTGGCGCAGTACCGAGAACGCGGAAACGCTGACCGGGACGCTGACAATGGTTTCGGAAAAACGCGGGATCGAACCGCTCTGGTCGCTGACACCCGAGGCCAGGGAATGGCCATTGACGTCCAGATCCAGGGCGATGCCGTTGTAATCGATGGCCGTATCATTGGGGTTCTTCACGCGCAGTTTGATCGCGAAACGCACTTCCAGATCCTGGCTCGGCAACGGTTCGAGGCCAACCACGTTGATGTTGACCGGATCACGGTTGGGAAACAGCGCGCAGGCACTGAGCGACAACAACAGTAACGACAGAATCACGGCTTGGACGCGGCGCATAAACAGTCTCTCAACGAAAAAGGGCTGAACCGTCACCGGCGCAGCCCTTTCTGCAACGCAATGTTTAACGGTTCAACTGTGCGACAGCCGCTGGCTGGGCTGGTTCACCCTTGGCCGGCATGTCCGGGTTTTCCATGACCTGAAGAATGGAAGCTTCCGGGTCGAAATCGTCTTCTTCCAGCTCGATGAATTCTTCAGGCAGGAAGATGTTCAGCACGATAGCGCACAACGCCCCGACGGTGATCGGCGATTCGAAGATGTTGCGCAGCGCTTGCGGCAGTTCACGCAGCACTTCCGGCACCGCCGCGATACCCAGGCCCATGCCGAGGGAAATGGCCACGATGAGCATGTTGCGCCGATGCAGGCCGGCTTCGGCGAGGATCTTGATCCCGGCCACGGCGACGGTGCCGAACATCACCAGTTCAGCACCGCCGAGCACCGGTTTCGGCATCAGTTGCAGCACCGCGCCGATCATCGGGAACAAACCCAGCAGCACCAGCAGGCCAGCAATGAAGAAGGCCACGTAGCGGCTGGCCACGCCGGTCAGCTGAATCACGCCGTTGTTCTGCGCGAAGGTCACCATCGGCATGCTGTTGAACACCGCCGCCATCGCCGAGTTGAGGCCGTCGGCGAGCAGCCCGGACTTGATCCGACGGATGTACAACGGGCCTTTCACCGGTTGCCGCGAGATCATCGAGTTGGCGGTCAGATCGCCGGCGGCTTCCAGCGGCGAGACGAGGAAAATCACCGCCACCGGCACGAACGCCACCCAGTCGAAATTGAAACCGTACTTGAACGGCACGGGCACGCTGACCAGAGGCACCTCAGGCATCGAGGCGAAATCCACAGTGCCCATCAGCCAGGCGACGACGTAACCGAGGGTGAGGCCGATCACAATGGCGCCCAGACGCAGGAACGGCACATCGACGCGGTTCAGCACAACGATGGTGCCAATCACCAGCGCCGCGAGGAACACATGGCTGGACGCGCCGAGATCCGCCGCGCCGAAACCGCCGGCAATGTCGGTCATCGCGACTTTGATCAGCGACAGGCCCATCAGCGTGATGATCGTGCCGGTGACCACCGGGGTGATCAGCATGCGCAATTTGCCGATGAACTGGCTCAACACCACTTCGATGAACGCGGCGAAGAAACACACGCCGAAGATCGTCGAGAGAATTTCATCGGTGCCGCCGCCACGCGCCTTGACCATGAAGCCGGCGCTGAGAATCACGCTGATAAAGGAAAAACTGGTGCCTTGCAGGCACAGCAATCCCGAACCAACCGGGCCGAATCGCTTGGCCTGCACAAACGTGCCGAGGCCGGAGACGAACAGCGCCATGCTGATCAGGTAGGGGATTTCACTTTGCAGACCGAGGGCGCCGCCCATGATCAGCGTCGGCGTGATGATGCCGACGAAGCTGGCCAGCACGTGTTGCAACGCGGCGAAGACGGTGGCGGTGAGGTGCGGACGGTCGTTGAGGCCGTAGATCAGATCGTTGTTGCGCGGGACTTTTTCAGAGGCGGTCATGGTGATTTGCGTGCCGCGAGGCGGTGCCGGGTCAAAAAATGGACGCGCAGAATGCCGCAAGAGGACGGCGAGGGCAACGAGCAATAACTGCCTGAAAGGTCAGGTTTTATTGGGGTGAGGAGCCGAACCGATTCTGTAGGAGCTGCCGAAGGCTGCGATCTTTTGATTTTGTTTTTTTGGATCAAGATCAAAAGATCGCAGCCTCCGGCAGCTCCTACACAGGTTTGAAGGCAGCCAATAAGTCCTGTTCAAAGGCTTTTTGCGCATCCCCCGGCACCTGCGCCCGATGCCGCGCCAGATGAAATGCCACCTCGAAACTCAACTCGCCTTCACGCACGGTGCGCAGCAAACCTCTATCCTGCCAGCCCCGCGCGTAGTGGTCCGGCAGATAACCGACATGTTTGCCCGACAGGATAAACGCCAACGTGCCCTCGACCTGCTCCGAACGCGCCGAACAGACCTTGCCCTGGAACGGCTCGTCGCTGCGCAGAAAACGGTACGGATGATCGACTCGGTCGCACGCCTCGAGCGCTGCATCGCTGGGCGTCGATTCGCTGAACAACGGATGGCCCGGCGCGCAATACAAATGCTGGGTTTCGCTGAATAACTGGCGGTAATCGAAGGCGCTCTGCACTTGCGAGAAATAGCCGATCGCCAGATCCAGCCGCTGTTGCAACAGCAGACGCTCCATTTCGCCGGGCATGGCGCTGATCAACTCGATCCGTACCGATTCGTCGCGCTGACGAAAACGCCGGATCGCTTCGGCGACACGTTGCAGCACCGACTGATCGACCGACTCGGAAATCCCCAGACGCACTTCACCGATCAAGCGCCCGGCGACGCCGTTGGATTGATGGCGAAACAGTTCGATCGACTCGAACAGCGCGCGCACGGCGAGCAGCAATTGCTCACCCTTGGGCGTCACGCTGAATCCGCCCTTGCCCCGGCTGCACAGGCGATAGCCCAGGCGCGTTTCCAGTTTGGCCATTTGCTGGCTGATGCTCGACTGGCTCAGGCCCAGATCACCTTGCGCGGCACTGAAACCACCGCACTCGACCACCCGCACAAAGAGGCGCAGCAACTGTAGATCCAAGTCGTGGAGTTGCCCCAACATCACATTACTCCGGGATAAAGTCAGGATGATTATTGCGCTATTTTTCTAATGTATCCGATGGCGCATCCTGCAACCACTTCCTCTGGTCAGGTGTTCGTCATGGCTCCCTTTTTCAAGCTGTGTTTCCCAGCGCTGTTGTTGTCCGTGGCCATCCAGGCTCAGGCCGAGGACAAAACCCTCAACCTCTACAGCTGGGCCGATTACGTACCGCCGCAGACCCTGCAGCGTTTCGAGCAGGAAACCGGGATTCATGTGCGCTACGACACCTTCGATACTTCCGAAGTATTGGAAACCAAGCTGCTTACCGGCGGCAGCGGTTATGACGTGGTGGTGCCATCCTCCAGCGTGCTGGCCCGTGGATTGGCCGCCGGCGCCCTGAAAGAAATTCCCCACGCGGGCCTCAAGGGCTACGCCAATCTTGATCCGGACTTGCTGGAGAAACTCGCCGCCGTCGACCCCGGCAATCGCTATGGCGTGCCGTATACCTGGGGCACGTTGGGGCTGGGCATGAATGTCGAAGCGGTAAAGCAGCGTCTGCCGGACGTGCCGCTGAACAGCCTCGACCTGCTGTTCAAACCCGAATACGCTAGCAAGCTCAAGGACTGCGGGATTGCGATTCTGGATTCGCCGCAGGAAGTCATCGGTCTGGCCCTGCATTATTTGGGCAAAGACCCTTACAGCACCGACAAACAGGACCTGGCGGCGGCCGAGGCGCTATTGCAAAAACTCCAACCGTCGGTGCTCTACGTCGCTACCGGTCGACAGATCAATGATCTGGCCAGCGGCAATGTGTGTCTGGCGCTGACTTACAACGGTGATGCGAGCATGGCCGCCGATCAGGCACGCAAGGCCAACAAGCCGTACGAAGTCGCGTATCGCATTCCCAAGGAAGGCACGCTGATCTGGCAAGACAATCTCGCCATTCCGAAAGACGCGCCGCACCCGGACGCCGCCCGAGCGTTTATCGAGTTCATGTTGCGCCCCGAATCGGTGGCTGAACTGACCAACACGCTGTTCTTCGCCACCGCCAATCAGGCTGCGACGCCGTTGGTGGATGAAGCGGTGCGCAGCGATCCCGACATCTACCCGCCGAGCGATGTGCGCGCACGGCTGTACGCCGACCGCAGCATGAGTCTCAAGGACATGCGCCAGCGCACGCGCCTCTGGACCACGTTCCGTAGCCACCAATAGTCCTCAATAGTTCTCAATAAAATAAGAAGGAGCACTCCGATGGACGTGCCAATGCAAAACGACCAGGCCATGACCCGTGACAGCCTTTACGGCACTGCTGCCGAAAGCACCTACGCCGGCATCACCAGTTTCATGCGCCGGCGCTACAGCCGAGACTTGCGTGGCGTCGATGTCGCCGTCAGCGGCGTGCCGTTCGACACCGCCACCAGCAACCGCCCCGGCGCACGTTTCGGGCCGCGCGGGATTCGTGCCGCGTCCACCGGGATAGCCTGGGAGCGCCACTGGCCGTGGGCGTTCGACCCGTTCGATCATCTGGCGGTGATCGATTATGGCGACTGCGATTTCGATTACGGCTCACCGCACAGCATCCCGGAAAGCATCGAAGCCCATGCCGAGCGCATTCTCAATGCCGGCAGCGCCATGCTCACCTTCGGCGGCGATCACTTCATCAGCTATCCGCTGCTCAAAGCTCATGCGCGCAAGCACGGCACACTGTCGCTGATTCACTTCGATGCGCACAGCGACACCTGGCCGGACGAAGAGGGCAAGCGCGTCGATCACGGCACCATGTTCTGGCATGCCGCGCGGGAAGGGCTGGTCGATCCAGCGCGCTCGGTGCAGATCGGTCTGCGCACCACCAATGACGACCCGATGGGTTTTCAAATTCTCGATGCGCGGCAGGTGCATCGGCGTGGCTGCGAAGCGATTGTCGAAGCGATCCGCGCGCGGGTCGGCGATAACCCGGTTTATCTGACGTTCGACATCGACTGCCTCGACCCGGCCTTCGCCCCCGGCACGGGTACGCCGGTGTGTGGCGGTTTGAGCACGGTGCAGGCGCTGGAGATTCTCGGCGGTTTGCGCGGGATCAATCTGGTCGGCATGGACGTGGTCGAAGTCGCCCCGGCCTACGATCACGCCGACGTCACCTCACTCGCCGCCGCCACGCTGGCCATGGAAATGCTCTGCCTCTACGCCGCCCGCCACAAAGTCGATTATTAAAACCCGTGTGCAGAACCCCTGTGGGAGCGAGCTTGCTCGCGAAGGCGTCAGATCAGCTAACCGCTGTACTAGCTGGCCTGACGCCTTCGCAAGCAGATCCCCAAACCCTCACGCCACCGGAACCTTAGGCAAATCCAGCGCCTGCGAACCGGTATAACGCGGCGCAGAGCTGACAATCGTCTCGTGTGGAACACCCGCCGCCGTGCTGCTGATGCCATCGAGTCGGGCCAGTTGGTCATCGCTCAATTGCACGTCGAGTGCACCCAACGTCGCGTCAAGTTGTTCGCGGGTGCGCGACCCAAGAATCGGAATCAGCGCGGTGGTCGAGCGTTTGGCTTTTTCCCGTAGCCAGGCAATGGCGACGTGGGTCGGGCTGGCGTCGAGTTCAGCAGCGACGGCGAGCAAGGTGTCGAGAAGGGCGGTTTCCCGGGCGCTCTTTTCCGCATGCACCAACATGCCGAGTTTGGCGGCACGGTTGTTGTCATCGTTGCCGCGATATTTGCCGGTGAGGAAGCCGCCGCCCAGGGGTGACCACAGCGTGGCGGCCAAGCCGAGGGCTTCAGCCATGGGCAGCAACTCGCGTTCGGCGCTGCGCTCGGCCAGGCTGTATTCGACCTGAATCGCCGCAATCGGCGCGAAGCCACGCACCTCTGCAAGCACGTCGGCGCGGGCGATGCGCCATGCCGGGAAATTGGACAATCCGGCGTAGTGAATTTTCCCCGCGCGTACCAGATCATCGAACCCACGCAAGATTTCTTCCATAGGCGTCACGCCATCGCTGATATGCGCCCAGAACAGATCAATGTGATCGGTGTTCAAGCGTTTCAGGCTTTCTTCGACGGCGCGCACCATGTTTTTACGGCTGTTGCCGGTGTGGGAAATGCCGTCCGCCGGCGTAGTCCCCATGCTGTATTTGGTGGCGATTACCAGGCGGTCACGCTCCGGAGCGATGAATTCGCTGAGCATCGATTCCGATTGCCCACCCTGATAGCCATTGGCGGTATCAATGAAATTGCCCCCGGCTTCGAGATAGCCATCAAAGATGCGCTTGGCCTCATCGCGTTCCGCGCCGTGGCCCCAACCAGTGCCGAAGTTGCCGGCGCCGAGCGCCAGTTCCGAAACGCGCAGGCCGGTTTTACGACCGAAAACCTTGTAGTGCATGGCAACGCCCTCGATGAAAATCGCTCTGTGAGAATAAAATTACGGGTGAAATATGGCGCCAATATGATGCTGGTAATATTGACTGTCAATACGCTGGGTGCTCAACGGTCAGCCGGTTACGGCGGGACGTTTAGCGATAAGTCGTGGCGGCTCAGACCTTCACGGAGATTCACCATGATCAAACCAACACCCAACCGTCCGAACATCGATCCCACATCAACCTACGAATCCATCGATTCCAGAAAGCTCCACCAAGCCGCCGACCGCGCTCTCGACCATTACCTCTGTCCACCCGGCTCCATACCACCGCCCCGCAGAACCCGCGTCATGTACGCGGTAACCGCCGACACCAAAAACGAAGCTCTGCTGACCGATGCCAGCGAAACCTTGGCCTCGGCCAAAACCATCGCTCAGCCAGAACTCAGCTCGTTCCCACGCTCCGCGTGGGAATGCCTCTACGGACGCTCCGCGTTCGGCTCTGGAAGGGACGCGGAGCGTCCCGGGCGGCATTCCCACGCAGAGCGTGGGAACGATCAAATCGAGCGGCTGGATATCTCCGGTGAGCATCGTGGCATACTGCCGCGCATGACTTTCGACTCCCCTTTAAGTGCCTGGCAACACGCCGTGCAACACAAGGCTTTCATCCAGGATGAAGCCCAGGAACACGCGGTCTGGGCGCTGCAGAAATGCCACGAAGCCTTGCATGCCGGTGCCCGTTCGGTCACCGGCGTTTATCTGTGGGGCCCGGTCGGGCGCGGCAAGACCTGGCTGATGGATCAGTTCTATCAGAGCCTGCGGGTGCCGGCGCGGCGTCAGCATTTCCATCACTTCATGGGCTGGGTCCACCAGCGTTCGTTCCAGTTGACCGGGATCGCTGATCCATTGCGGGCGCTGGCCAAGGAGTTGGCCGCCGAAGTGCGCGTGCTGTGTTTCGATGAACTGTTCGTCAATGACATCGGCGACGCGATCATTCTTGGCCGGTTGTTTCAGGTGATGTTCGACGAAGGCGTGGTGGTGGTCTGCACATCGAACCTGCCCCCGGACGATCTGTACGCCGACGGTTTCAACCGCGACCGCTTTACCCCGGCGATTGCGGCGATCAAGGCGCATATGCAAGTTGTCCCGGTCAATGGCGCCGAGGACCATCGCTTGCACCCGGGCGCCATCGAGCAACGTTACTTTGTCGCCACGCCGGATTCGGCCAGCGCACTGAGCACGGTGTTTCAGGATCTGACACAGGAACAGAGCTCCAGCAGCGAACCAGTGCCGGTCGGCCATCGGGTTCTGAACGTGGTGCAGGCCAGTGAGTCGGTGCTGTGGTGCCGCTACGCTGATCTGTGCGAGCAACCCTTTGCCGCCATGGATTTCATCGCGCTGTGCGATAGCTACCGGGCTATCCTGATGAGCGACGTGCCCAATCTCAGCGCCCGGAAACGCGAGGGCCGCATTGCCCGAGGCACCGAGGACGGCGCTGAACGAGTGATCGCCGGGGATCGCGAGCTGCCGCAGTTGTCAGTGCATGACGACGGCGTGCGTCGCTTCATTGCGCTGGTCGACGAGTGCTACGACCGCAAAGTGCCGCTGTACATCGAAGCGCACGTGCCAATGGACGCGTTGTACACCGAGGGTTACCTGGAATTTCCCTTCCGCCGGACCCTCAGCCGCTTGCAGGAGATGCAGCTGCAGCGCTTTGCCGACGCTTGAGTGAAGAGGGCGCCACCATGAGTCAACCGCTATCCCATCACTTGCTGACCATGGCCTATCAAAATTCCTGGGCCAATCACCGCTTGGCCAAGGCCTGGTCGCAACTCGACGACGCCGAGCTGGCCGCGCCCCGGGTGAGTTTCTTCCCGAGCATTCGCCTGACCCTCAATCATATTCTGACCTGCGACTGGTTCTACGTTGACGCACTGGAACGCGAACTGCGCGGCGCCGAACCGCATCCCGACTGCTACGTGTTTTTCAATCAGGACGAGCCGTTCACCGAAGCTGCCCCCTTGCGTGAACAACAGGCGCACGTCGATCGGCGTCTGATCGCTTATTGCGAGCAAATGCGCGACGCAGACCTTGCCCGCATCGTCACCATCGCCCGCGACACACCGCAGCACGACAGCCGTTTGCGCATGCTCTCGCACCTGTTCGAACACCAACTCCATCACCGTGGTCAAGTGCACGCGATGCTCAGCGGTACGTCGGTGAAGCCGCCGCAACTGGACGAGTTTTTTTGTGCCGGTGAAAGTGCCCTGCGTGCGCAGGACTTCGTCGAGCTCGGCTGGACTGAAGCGTTGATTTGGGGGCATTGACAACAGCAAAAGATCGCAGCCTTCGGCAGCTCCTACAGAGAGTACGGTCTTTCAATGTAGGAGCTGCCGAAGGCTGCGATCTTTTGATCTTTTGCCGTTGCGGGTTGCCCGGCGGATCACGCCCGCGCTAAGGTCGAGCGGCCTATCAGCGCGTACTTTGCGCGCCGGGGTTTGTTTGATCGGGGATGGAAATGGATTCCGCAGAAATTCTTGTGCTTCAGGCCAGCTACACCAATCCACTGCACGCCGAGGCCATCGGCATCGTGCTCAATCATTACGCCGAAGACCCTATGGGTGGCGGTCATTCGCTGGATCCCGATCTGCTTCGGCGCCTGCCGGAAGAGTTGGCTCGTCGACCGCACGCGTTCAGTGTGCTGGCCTTCGTCGGTGGCGAACCGGCAGGGCTGGTGAATTGCTTTGAAGGGTTTTCCACGTTTGCCTGCAAGCCGCTGGTCAACGTGCACGACGTAGCGGTGGTGGGCAAATTCCGTGGGCTCGGGCTGAGCCAGAAAATGCTGCGCAAGGTCGAAGACATTGCCCGCCAGCGCGGCTGCTGCAAGATCACCCTCGAAGTGCTCGAGGGCAACGCCGTGGCGCAGAACGCCTACGGCAAATTCGGCTTCGCGCCAGGCATGTTCAATCCGGAACACGGGCGCATGCTGTTCTGGATCAAGGATCTGCAAGCGTAAAAAAAGGCGCCCGAAGAGGGCGCCTAACTGTCTTCTCCCAGGCCAGAGCGAAGCCATGGGAGGCCCATCGGTTGCTCGGCAAATTTCAGTTGCGATAGGACTCGGTCACTTGCGCGGTCTGATCGGCGGGAACGCGAATTTCTTTCGCGTTGGCGTCGCTCTGCTGCTCGCTCTGGGCGTGGTGAACCGGGAAGTTGTCGTAGTAATAACGCATGCGCTCAGCGCCGCCTTCGGCAAATACGCTGGTAGAACCCAGGGCGAATAGCCCGGCAAGGATTGCGGTAGTGATTTTCATGGTGCCTCCTACTGAACAAGTGGGAGCCGTTCGTCCATGAAGCAGATCTCGGAAGAGAGTCTGTGTGGCGCGAATTAACACGGGGTTAACGCCTGATCAGTGTAGGTTTTGCAGCATGTTGCAGGGCGATATCTGACAGACGCGGCGCCCCTCAAGCGAAGGCGCACCGCGTCACTGGGACGATCAGAGCTTCCAGTCCAGGCTCAGCGTGACGGTGCGAGGGTCACCCCAGTACACGCCGTTGTAGAAGCCGACGTTGTCGTAATACTTCTTGTCGAACAGGTTGTTGACGTTCAGCGATGCCGACAGGTGCCGATCGAATTCATACCGCGACATCAGGTTGACCACGGTGTAGGCGTCCTGGCTGATGCGGGCGCGCTCGGTAATGATCCGGCCATTGGCGCCCCGGCCGACCGGACGATTGGAATTGCCATAGACGTCACTTTGCCAATTCACCGCGCCACCAACGGTCAGCGCGTTCCATTGGCCCGGCAGGCGATACGCCGTGGAAAAGCGAAACATGTTCAGCGGCTGGTTGGTGTTGCTGCGCTGCTTTTCGCCGTCGGCCGAGTGGGTATAGGTGTAGCCTGCGGTCATGTTCCAGCCGGCGAGGACTTCGCCGGAGACTTCGGCTTCGAAACCGTTGACCTTGTTGCCTTTGCCGCCACTTTTGTAGAACTCCTCGCCGGTCACCGGATCCGGTGGAACAGAATCGTCGACCTCGGCAACGTTGTCCTGCTTGCTCCAGAACACGGCGGTCGACAGGTTCAGGCGTTCGTCGAGCAGGCTGCCCTTGAGCCCCAGTTCATAGTTGCTGCCCACGACGGGATCGAGGTAGTTGCGACTGCTGTCCCGGTTGCTCTGGGGTTTGAAGATGTCGGTGTAACTGACGTACGCGGTGTACTCCGGGGTCAGGTCATAGAGCAGGCCGGCGTAGGGCGTCCAGATGTCGTTCTGGCGCTGACGGGTGGCGTCGACGCTGCTCAGCTGCAATTGGCTGTCGTAGCTGTTGTCGCGACTGGATTCGTCCCAACTGCCGTAACGGCTGCCGAGCACCGCGTGCAATTGGTCAGTGAAACTCAAGCGGGTGGCGAGGTAACCGGCCTTTTGCCGGGTCTGGCTTTTCGAGCCACTGAGGCCGGTCACGGTGTCGGGGAATTTGCCGATGTCGCCCATGTATTTCCAGTCACGAATGTTTCCGTAATCGGCCGCTTGGGGGCCGTCAACGGTATAGGGCGAATCGGCACTGTATTGGGCCTCGCCATAACCCAGCATCAATTCGTGTTCACGCCCCAGCAACGAGTAAGGGCCGGAAATATTGAAGTCGTAAGCCTTCATGCTCTGATCGCCGATCATGTGCCCCATGTACGCGACCATCCCGCTGCGATCGGCCTCAGGAAAACCGCCACCGCCATAATACGTTTTGCCGTCGGAATCGCTTTTGCGATGGGTGTACGCGGCTTTCAGATGCCAACCGCCAGCCAGTTGCTGATCCAGGGTGGCGAAGGCGGTCTTGTCGCGCAGCGGCCAGGAACTCCACGAGGTCGCCATGTTGGTTGAGCGACCGAGCCCGGCCTTGCTGCCATCGGCGTTCCAGTACGGCACCGTGCCCCAAGAGGTGCCTTGCACTTGTTTGTCCTGGTAGTCGTAACCCACGGCCAACACGGTCGATTCGGTCAGATCCGCTTCGAGAATCCCGTAGCCGACCTCGCGTTGCAGCGCGTATTTGTCTTTGTAAGATTGACTGTCGCGATAGGCCAGAACCGTGCGCCCGCGCAAACGACCGTCAAAGGCCAGCGGGCCGCCAACGTCGACGTAACTGTAGTAATTGTCATAGCTGCCGCCGCTGACCCCGGCCAGGGCGTGAAGCTGGGCCGTCGGACGTTTGCGCACCATGTTGATGGTCGCTGACGGATCGCCCGCGCCCGTCGTCAACCCCGTGGCACCGCGTACCACCTCGATGCGATCGTAGATGATGGTATCGGCGTCGGATTTCATTCGCCCGAAGGTGTTGAGCATCCCGTCGATTTGGAAGTTGTTGATCGAGTAGCCGCGTGACGAATAGCTGACCCGGTCGGAATCAAGATGCTGCACCACCACCCCGGTGGTCTGTTGCATGGCTTCGGTCAATGTACCGAGCTTGAAATCATCCATCTGCTGACGCGTGATCACGGACACCGATTGCGGGGTTTCCTTGATCGACAGGTTCAGCCGCGTCGCCGTGCTCATGGCGCCGGTGGTGTAGGCATCGGTATTTTCAGTGGTGGTTCCCAGGCCTTGGGCGGTGACGTCGGTCGCAGCGAGTTCCAGCGCTGTAGTGGCGGGATTTACTGGGTTTTCGGTATCGTTTTCAGCCAGCAGATCAGCGCTGAACGCTGCACTGCACAGGCCGAGGGTGAGGGTCATGGAACGGGTGATGGGCGCGAACATCGCAGCCGACTCCTTGTCTTCGAGGGAAAAATTCCGTTTGTTCAAAGACGAAGCGAGGATCTGCGATTTAGTATCAAACGAGAAATATTGTTATTTGGAAAAGATGCGGGCAGTAAAAAGGGGCCTTTAACGGCCCCTCGTTTTCACTGCTCTGTCGCGTCGGCGACTGCGTTATCGGGTTTTTTCGGCTTCATCAGACTGAAGTCGATCAACGCCCGTTGCTCACGCTCGTAGGGGTTGCCGATCATCAATGGACGAGGTTTGAAGCTGTCGCTGACCAGGCTCTTGCTGCGATCCAGTTCATCGAAACTCAGCCCGGCCATGTCAGCCCAGGTATGGATCAGGTGCGAACTGCTGTAAGGCCGCCCCAAGTCGCCGGCGAAGTTCCAGTCGTGGGATTCCTTCCATTTCGGTGAGGCCCAGGCCATGAACGGAATGGTGTACATCGGCGCCGTTGGTTTGTTTTCGTTACGCCCCAGGGTTTTGTGACCGACGGAATCGAACACGTCTTCGCCGTGGTCGGACAGGTACAGCAAGAAGCCGTTCGGGTCGGACTTGGCGTAATCCTTGATCAGGCTGGACACCACGAAGTCGTTGTACAGCACCGCGTTGTCGTAGCTGTTGTAAGTCGGCACCTGGTCATCACGCAAACCGGCCGGGGCACCTTGACGATCCTGGAACTTGTCGAAGCTCGGCGGATAGCGGTACTGGTAGCTCATGTGCGTACCGAGCAGATGCACAACGATCAGTTTGCGCTGCGCCGGATCGGTCAGCGCCTTGTTGAACGGCTCAATGACGTCGCCGTCGTACTGCGCGGCATTCTGGTTGCGGTTGTTATTCAGATAGACCTGTTCGTCCGCCTGCTCGGAGAACGTGGTGAGCATGGTGTTGCGCTTGGTCATGGTCTGCTGGTTGGTGATCCAGAAAGTCTTGTAGCCTGCCTGTTTCATCATGCTGACCAGCGACGGCGTCGACAGGTACAGGTCCGGGCTTTCCTCGTCGGCGAAGGTCAGCACCTGCTGCAACGCCTCGATGGTGTAAGGGCGCGGAGTGATGACGTTGTCGAATACCGACAATTGATCCTTGAGCTTGTCCAGTTCCGGCGTGGTCTTGCGCGGGTAGCCGTAGAGGCTCATGCGCTGACGGTTGGTCGACTCACCGATCACCAGCACCAGTGTCGAGGGCTGATTGGCCCCGGCGTCCTTGAGGTTGTGCAGCGGCGGGATCTGGTTTGCGCTGTGCAGCATGCCCTGCATTTCTGCCAGCGTGTCGAGGTAGCGATGGTAGGCCACCGCCATCTGCCACGGCACCGCTGGCTCGATGCGGGTTTCGAACTTCTCGAAACCGCCGGCGAAACTGCCGGTGCGCATCGTCTGCTTGACCAGCGGATAACCAACGACGGCGACAACGATTACCGTCGCTGCCACGAGGGCGCGGCCACGGGGCAGGTACACCGGGCGCAGGCGTGTCCACAGGAAGTAGGCGAACAGGGTGTGAGCGAGAAAGGCGGGCACCATCCACCAGGCAAAGTACTGCGTCATGTACTCGCCAGCTTCAGAGATGTTCGACTCGAACATGATGAAAATCACGCTCTGCGAGAACTCTTGCTGGTAGATGAAGAAGTAACCCAGGCTGGCCATGGAGCAGGCCCACAGCACGATACCGATCACGGCAGCGAGTACTTTGGTGCGTTTGGGGAACAACAGCATCGGCGCCAGCCAGATGGCGCTCATGACGAACGCCTGACGGAAGCCAGTGAAACCGGAAGTGCCGGTCAGTTGAATCAGCAGTTGGGTGATACCCGAGAAATACCAGAAGAACACGAACAGCCAGAGAAAACCGGCCCAGTCGAATCCTGCCGCAGTCGTTTTGCTGCGTTTGAACAATGCCATTCAGCACTCCAGCTCGATCGTCACAACCACCGCCGGAACGCATCCATGAAGCCGACGAACGGAGGCCGAACGCGTACGCCCGGCCAGAATGCGCCGGAGTATCGCCAAGCGAATGTGAAAACTTTGTTAGTTGCGGATTACAGAAAGAGCGGGATCATGTCGGGAACGACACAAGTCGCTCCCGAAGGAGATGGGGGCAGGTCAGGCGTGCGGATGACGCTGAACAACCGGCAGAGGCTTGGGCTGGGCGCCCTGAGTCAACGCGCGCAACTGCGCCAGCTCCTGCTTGAGTTGGTCGCGCTCGTCTTTCAACTGGCGCAATTCATCGCGACGGATTGTCACGTACAGGGTTTGTGGCGGCATTGCTGTGTGTACTGTGCCCATTGCTCACCTCGCAAATGGCGTGCATCAACTGTAAGTAGCGACCATTTTTGGCCGCTGACTTACTATCGGCGCCAATTTTGATTTCTTTTGCTTGGGAATGGAACTTTTTTATTTTTCATGGTCGGTGTGTCTTCGGCACGATTCGGGGCGTTATCAGTCAGGATCGGGCACAATGCCCGGAAACTTCATCGCAACGCTCTGGACTAACCTCCATCAGCAGCGTTGGGCTATAACCAATGACACACATTTATTTGTAGTAAGGAGCATCAGCACATGCAACTCGGGATTATTGGACTGGGCCGCATGGGCGGCAATATTGCACGGCGTCTGATGCTCAACGGTCACACCACCGTTGTTTACGACCGCAATACCGCTTTCATCGATAACCTGGTCGCCGAGGGCTCCACGGGCGTCGCCGACTTGCCGGCGCTGGTTGCCGGCCTGGCCAAGCCGCGCGCGGTCTGGGTCATGCTGCCGGCCGGCGCGCCGACCGAAGACACCATCAACACCCTGAGCACTTTGCTCGAAGCCGGCGATACCATCATCGACGGCGGCAACACCAACTATAAGGATGACATCCGTCGCGCCAAGACCTTGGCCGAGAAGGGCCTGCACTACATCGACGTCGGCACGTCCGGCGGCGTCTGGGGCCTGGAGCGCGGCTATTGCATGATGATCGGCGGCGACGCTGAAACCGTGCAGCGCCTCGACCCGCTGTTCGCC
Source organism: Pseudomonas sp. PB106 (assembly GCF_009764645.1). Taxonomy (GTDB): domain Bacteria; phylum Pseudomonadota; class Gammaproteobacteria; order Pseudomonadales; family Pseudomonadaceae; genus Aquipseudomonas. The sequence continues at coordinate 37,374 of NZ_RWIM01000070.1, read as the reverse complement.
GCGCTGGCGCCGGGCATGGGTGACATTCCGCGCACCAAGGATCGCAAGTCCGACGACCATCGCGCCGAGCACGGTTACATCCACGCCGGTCCTGCCGGTGCCGGTCACTTCGTGAAGATGATTCACAACGGCATCGAGTACGGCATGATGGCCGCGTTCGCCGAGGGTTTCGACATCCTCAAGACCAAATCCAGCGAGCGCCTGCCGGAAGATCAGCGTTTTGATCTGAACGTGGCCGACATTGCTGAAGTCTGGCGTCGCGGCAGCGTGGTGTCGTCGTGGTTGCTCGACCTGACCGCCGACGCGCTGGCCAGCGATCCGAAACTTGACGGTTTCTCCGGTTCGGTTGCCGACAGCGGCGAAGGTCAATGGACCATCGAGGCCGCCATGGAACAAGCGGTGCCGGTACCGGTGCTGTCGAACTCGCTGTTCTCGCGCTACCGCTCGCGCGGTCAGGGCACCTTTGGCGACAAGATTCTTTCGGCCCAACGCTTCGGCTTCGGCGGCCACGTGGAGACACCGAAGAAATGACCCATACGATCCGCAGAAAATCCAAGGCAGAACCCGCACCACCGACCACGCTGTTCCTGTTCGGTGCCCACGGCGACCTGGTCAAGCGCTTGCTGATGCCAGCGCTGTACAACCTCAGTCGCGACGGCTTGCTAGACGAGAATCTGCGGATCGTTGGCGTTGACCACAACGCCATTACCGATGAGGCCTTCGCGCAGAAACTCGAAGACTTCATCCGTACGGAAGTGGCGGCGAAGGTCGGCAAGGGCGATCAGATGCTTGATCCGGCCTTGTGGGCCAAGCTCGCCAAAGGTATCAGCTACGTCCAGGGCGACTTTCTGGACGACAGCACTTATTCCGCGCTGGCGGCGAAAATCGCCGACAGCGGCACCGGCAATGCGGTGTTCTACCTGGCCACCGCGCCGCGTTTCTTCAGTGAAGTGGTGCGCCGACTGGGCAGCGCCGGGTTGCTTGAAGAAACCCCGCAAGCGTTCAGAAGGGTGGTGATCGAGAAGCCGTTCGGCTCCGATCTGCAAACCGCTGAAGCGTTGAACGCCTGCTTGCTCAAGGTGATGTCCGAGAAGCAGATCTATCGGATCGACCATTACCTGGGCAAGGAAACCGTGCAGAACATTCTGGTCAGCCGGTTCTCCAACAGCCTGTTCGAAGCCTTCTGGAACAACCACTACATCGACCACGTACAGATCACCGCCGCGGAAACCGTTGGCGTCGAAACCCGTGGCAGTTTTTACGAACACACCGGCGCACTGCGCGACATGGTGCCCAATCACTTGTTCCAGTTGCTGGCCATGGTTGCCATGGAACCGCCGGCGGCGTTCGGCGCCGACGCGGTGCGCGGTGAGAAGGCCAAAGTCGTCGGCGCGATCCGCCCGTGGACGACTGAGGAAGCGCGAGCCAATTCGGTTCGCGGCCAATACAGCGCGGGTGAAGTCGACGGCAAGGCTCTGAACGGTTATCGCCAGGAGCCCAACGTTTCGCCGGACACCACCACGGAAACCTACGTCGCGCTGAAGGTGATGATCGACAACTGGCGTTGGGTCGGCGTGCCGTTCTATCTGCGCACCGGCAAGCGCATGAGCGTGCGCGACACCGAGATCGTCATCTGCTTCAAACCGGCACCGTACGCGCAGTTCCGTGACACCGAAGTCGATGAGTTGCAGCCGACGTACCTGCGCATCCAGATCCAGCCAAACGAAGGTATGTGGTTCGACCTGCTGGCCAAACGGCCGGGGCCGGCGTTGAACATGGCCAACATCGAGTTGGGATTTGCGTATAAGGATTTCTTCGAGATGCAGCCGTCGACGGGTTACGAAACCTTGATCTACGACTGCCTGACCGGCGATCAGACGCTGTTCCAGCGCGCCGACAACATCGAGAACGGCTGGCGCGCGGTGCAACCGTTCCTCGACGCCTGGCAACAGGACGCGAGCGTGCAGACCTACGCCGCTGGTGAAGATGGCCCGCAAGCCGCGGAAGACCTGCTGACTCGCGATGGTCGAGTCTGGCATGGCCTCGGATGAGTGATTTGCCGAAACAACCCATCCGTTTTCTGCTCAGTGACATGGACGGCACGCTGTTGCTGCCCGATCACACGCTGAGTCAGCGCACCATTGATGCCGTTCGTGCGCTGCGCGAGGCCGGCGTGTTGTTCAGCCTCGCCACCGGACGGCCACCGAAAGCCATGTTGCAGCAGATTGAAGCCTTGGGTGTCGATCTGCCGACGGCGGCGTTTAACGGTGGCACCATCGTTAACCCGGATGGCAGTTTGCTGGTTGCGCATTACTTGCCGGCCACCACGGCGTTGATTGCGCTGGCGACGTTCGCCGATCAACCGGATGTTGAAATCTGGGTATTCAGCGGCGGCGACTGGCTGCTCAAGGATCCGCACGGGCCGATGGTGCCGCGCGAACAGCATGGCCTCGGCTATCCGCCGGTGGTGGTCGAGAGTTTCGAACCGTATCTGGAGCGGATCGACAAGATCGTCGCCACCAGCAACAACACCGAGCTGTTGATCGAGTTGGAGGCGCGTCTGCTGCCGAAGGTCAACGGCATGGCGCAAGTCTCGCGCTCGCAACCGGTGTATCTTGACGTGACTGCGCTGGAAGCCAATAAAGGCACGGCGCTGGCGACCTTGGCCGAGCATCTCGGTATCCCGTTGGAGCAGACGGCAGCCATCGGCGATGGCGGCAACGACCCGGCGATGTTTCATTGCGCGGGATTGTCGATCGCCATGGGCCAGGCGGAGGAGGCGGTAAAGCGTCAGGCCGACGTGGTCACCGCGCCGAACACCGAAGACGGCGTCGCTCAGGCCATCGAGAAATACATCTTCCCTCACTGATCCCAAGCAGAAGCAAATGTAGGAGTGAGCCTGCTCGCGATAGCAATGTATCAGTCACCATTTCTTGGGCTGACACACCGCTATCGCGAGCAGGCTCACTCCTACAGTTTTTATGCGCTGCTGGTCAGAGCCAGTAGCTGACCGCATACCAGCCCAGCAGGCCCATCACGAAGGTGTACGGCAGCGCCATCCACACCATCCGTCCGTATGACAGGCGCACCAGCGGTGCAATCGCCGAGGTCAGCAGGAACAGGAACGCTGCTTGCCCATTCGGCGTGGCCACGCTCGGCAAGTTGGTACCGGTATTGATCGCGATCGCCAGTGTTTCGAAGTGTTCGCGGTTCATGTGTCCGGCGAGGAACGCTTGTTTCACTTCGGTGATGTAAATCGTTGCGACAAACACGTTGTCACTGATCGCCGACAACAAACCGTTGGCAATGAACAACATGCCCGGTTGTTGATCGACCGGTAGCGCCAGCACCCACTGGATCAGCGGGGCGAACAATTGCTGATCGTGAATCACCGCCACCACCGCGAAAAACACCACCAGCAACGCTGTAAACGGCATGGCGTCCTTGAAGGCGCTGCCCAAGCGATGCTCGTCGGTGATGCCGGTAAACGCGGTGATCAACACAATCACCATCAAGCCGATCAAACCGACTTCAGCAATGTGAAAGGCCAGGCAGCCGATGAGGATCAGTGCCGCCGTGCCTTGCACCAACAGTGCCGCGCGCTGGCGGGCAGTGCGTTCGGCGTCGTCTTCGGCGGCATAGTTGGCCAGTACGGCGCGAACATTGTCCGGCAGCAACGTGCCGTAGCCGAACCAGCGCAGTTTCTCCAACAGCACGCAGGTCACCAGGCCCGCCGCCAGCACCGGCAGCGAGACCGGCGCTACCTTGCTGAAGAACTCGCCAAAGTGCCAACCCATTTCATGGCCGATCAGCAGGTTCTGCGGCTCGCCCACCAGGGTGCAGACACCGCCCAATGCCGTACCGACAGCGCCGTGCATCAATAGGCTGCGGAGGAACGCGCGGAATTTCTCAAGGTCGTCGTGATGCAGCTTTGGCAGATTCTGATCGTCACCGAACTCGCTGTCCTGGCGCGGATCATTACCGGACGCGACGCGGTGATAGACGGAATAGAAACCGACCGCCGCGCTGATGATCACCGCTGTCACGGTCAACGCATCGAGAAACGCCGACAGAAATGCCGACAGAAAGCAGAACATCAGGGACAGCGCCGCTTTCGAACGCACGCCCAGCAATAACCGGGAGAACAGATACAGCAGCAGGTCCTTCATGAAGTAGATGCCGGCCACCATGAACATCAGCAGCAGAATCACCGGGAAGTTGTGCACCAGTTCATCGTAGAGCGCTTGCGGCGTGGTCATCTTCAGCAGTAGCGCTTCAATCAGCAGCAAACCGCCGGGCATCAGCGGGTAACACTTGAGCGCCATGGCCAGGGTGAAAATGAATTCGATCACCAGCAACCAGCCGGCGGCGACCGGGCCGATGGTGAATAACACCAACGCATTAAGGATCAGAAACCCGACGATGGTTGCCTTGTACCAGCGTGGCGAGTGTCCGAGAAAGTTTTGCGCGAACGCCTGGGCCATTGAACCGGACATCGGTTGCTCCTTGTATTAAGAAGCGCGCAAGTTGCCGGATGTGTCGAGGAAGATCAAGTGTGGGAAGTTTCTCATCAGCAAGAGAGATAGCGCGCCACAACCGCGCGATAGCTACCGTCGAGGGAAAATCCGCCTACGACGATTTCTCCATCGGCCTGCACATCGACACAAGTCGCGGTGTCCAGGCTGCGACCCAATCGGGTGCGCAACCAGCCGTCATCGCTGCCAAACTCGCTGTCGAGGCCGCCATCGGCGCCATAACGCGCCACGATGATATCGGCTTCGACGCCGCCAATGGTCGAGCCGACCGCGACCAGCTCGCCCTGCGAGGTGCGCTGCGCGGCAGTCCATTGACAACCGCTTTGGCCGATATCGAGTAGTTGTGGATGGCCTGCGTTGCAATGCAAGTCTGCGCGGCCATTGCCGTGCAGCCTCAGCGTGAGGCAGCGGATCGGGTCGCGGCTGCTGCCGAAGCAATGCAGATGCCCGTCAGTTTCTAAAACCTGACTGACCATCACACTGTGACCCTGTGCCTTGAACGCCATGAACCCATCGATGGCGAACGTTTCGTCGAGCCGGCCATCCGGCAGATAGCGCGCAAGCAAGCCTTCTTGTGGGAAGTCGATTGAGCCACAGACCACGATCCGCCCGTCCTGCTGCAACAGCAGGCCGCTCAGCCACGTATTGAGCAGCAGGTGTCGGATCATCACGAAGCCACGGCCGTTGAACGTCTCGTCGAGGCTGCCGTCAGGCTTGAGCCGAATCAGCATCCCGGCATGATCGGCGAGTTCGAAATGATGATTGGCAATAAGCAGAATGCGACCGTCGTCCTGCACGGCGATGTCGCAGGCTTCGGCACCCGGTACGCCGGGTGGCAACCACGTGTCGCGGGTACCCATCGACAAATCGCCGGGCAAGCGCACGACGAGAAAACCGTTGTCGCCAAAGGTTGGGTCCGGTCGGCCATGGGCATCAAACAGTGCCAGGGCGGGGAGGGTGCGATGAGTGTTTTCGTAATGCAGACCGGCGATCAGAATTCTTCCGTCCGGCAGCTCCCGGACTTTGCCGGCCATGCCTTCGAAGCCGCGAGAAAACTGGCCGATGACACTGCCTTGATGACCGAACTGCAGATCAGCGGAGCCGTCTGGCAGCAGGCGCGCCAGACCAAAACAACTGCCATTTGCAGTGGTGACCTTGGCGGCGACGAGCAGGCGACCTTCGCGGTCGAGTGTGATGCCTTGGGCCATGCTGCCAAGGCTGTCGGCAAAATACACCTGGGCAATGCCGGTGCCGGCGAAACGGGTGTCGAGTTGGCCGGGACTGTTGACCGGTTGCGGCAACGCAATCGCATTCTGGGTAGACATGCACGCCTCTCCTTGCGAGTCGACCGAGTCCCATAATGGGTGGCAACTGCATCAGCGGAACATTCAATCCCTATAAGCGATTTAGTACAACGGGCTGAACTAATGGACGGTGCGTCGCACTGTGCCAGAACAATGTCTTTTTGACCCAGTCGCAAGCGTGCCAAGCACTTGAAGTAGGCAAGGGCTGCGTAACGTTAAAAATATTGAGGAAATATAAAAGCGCTGGGCAACTAATAAAGGCAGGGCGGATAACACTGAGGTTATCCGCAAGTGCCCGCTCTTAATGTGGCATCGACCACGATTGCAGGCTGTAACCCTCTTCGCTGAGTTCAGCGCGGGCCTGTTGCAACAGCTGTTCAAGTTGAGCCGGATCAGAATAGGCGCTGCTTGGAATCTGCTTGCGACCAATGTGCGAATTGGTCCGGTCGACAACGGTAAGGCTGAGCTCGCCGTTACCGTCTTGTGGCGCCCAGGCCACGCATTGAAAGGGTTTGAAGGCGTGGTTGGCAATCAAAAGAGCTTCGTTGATACGGAGCGGGGCGGTCATGGGGGTCTTCTCTCTGTCGTGCCCAATCAAATGATCTGCCGTCGGTTGGGCTTACCGTTCGGCTGGTTACTTGTACTGATGCACGCAACCCGGGGGCGGGTCACACATGAAATAAAGAAATTTCAACTTTCTTTCGTTTATTCGCTTTCCAGACAGGTTTTGAAAGCTCCACGAAAGGTTGAGAACTGCGGAAAAATCGATAGCTAACTAATAACCCGCTTTCTTATAACGTATTTGCCTGTACACCTATAAGCAATCGATACAAGGCCCTGTCAAAATCTTGCTAATGTTACAGTCGGGTCTGCCAAATGACTGTTTTTACAATCATTTCTAATATTTGGCGCCAAGGAACAGTCATGAGCGAAGCGCCTGCGTTAAGACGTTTACTGGTAGTCGACCCTTGCGACGATTGTCATCGCTTACTGCCCGGATTAAGAGCCGTCGGTTGGGATGTCGACAGTTGCACACTCGAAAATGCCGCCGACCGCAGCTGTGATGTCGGCTTGTTACGTTTACAGCCTTTTCATCTGGAACGCCCCGAGGCGGTCAAGGAGTTGATCAGCCGCAGCGGCACCGAATGGATTGCCGTGTTGAATCAGGAAGTCCTGCGTTTACAAAACGTCGGCGACTTCGTTTGTGAATGGTTTTTCGATTTCCATACCCTGCCGTTCGATGTCTCGCGGGTGCAGGTCACCCTCGGTCGCGCGTTCGGCATGGCGCGCCTGCGCGGGCAGGGCACGATTCACGTCGACCAACCGGAACACGAGCTGCTCGGCGACAGCAAACCGATTCGCGAACTGCGCAAACTGCTCAGCAAACTGGCGCCGACCGAATCGCCGGTCTTGATTCGTGGCGAGAGCGGCACTGGCAAGGAACTGGTCGCACGCACCCTGCATCGTCAGTCGCAGCGTCACAGCAAACCCTTTGTGGCAATCAATTGCGGCGCGATCCCCGAACATCTGATCCAGTCAGAATTGTTCGGCCATGAAAAAGGTGCGTTCACCGGCGCCCATCAGCGCAAGGTCGGGCGTATCGAAGCGGCCAACGGCGGCACGTTATTTCTCGATGAAATCGGCGACTTGCCGCTGGAACTGCAAGCCAATCTGCTGCGGTTTCTTCAGGAAAGGCATATTGAACGGGTCGGCGGCAGTCAGCCGATTCCCGTTGATGTACGGGTGCTGGCGGCAACTCACGTTGATCTGGAGGCCGCCATCGAGAAAAAACGCTTTCGCGAAGACCTGTATTACCGCCTCAACGTGCTGCAAGTGGTCACCGCGCCACTGCGTGAGCGGCACGGTGATCTGTCGATGTTGGCCAACCACTTTTCTCACTTCTACAGCCATGAAACCGGGCGCCGCCCGCGCAGCTTCAGTGAAGATGCGCTGATTGCCATGGGTAAACATGACTGGCCCGGCAACGTGCGCGAATTGGCCAACCGCGTACGACGCGGCCTGGTGCTGGCCGAAGGGCGGCAGATCGAGGCCCGCGATTTGGGGTTGATCAGCCAACATTCGATCGCCACGCCGATGGGCACGCTGGAAGATTACAAAACCCGTGCTGAACGCCAAGCGCTGTGCGATGTATTGAACCGCCACAGTGACAATCTCAGCATTGCCGCCAAAGTGCTTGGCGTTTCCCGCCCCACGTTCTATCGCCTGTTACATAAACATCAGATTCGCTAGTTAGCTGAAGATCAAAAGATCGCAGCCTTCGGCAGCTCCTACCGGGATTACAAACATCCGATGAAGGAGCTGCCGAAGGCTGCGATCTTTTGCTTTTGCTCTGCTTAGAAGTAGTACGGGAATTTCAGGCTGAAGGAGAAGTCCGGGGCATCGTCGGTCATGCCGATGGACAGGTTGGGCACGATGGTCAGGTTGTCGGTGGCCGCAATGGTCATGCCGACGTTGAAGTAACCGGCGTTGGCGTCGCTGGACACCACCGATTCCCAATCACCGCCATCCTGTTTCAGCTTGCTCTTGCGTTGCACCAGGTCAGACACCGAGAACGACATACTCATCTTTTCGTTCAGTGCAAAGGCGATACCGGCGCCGATCTGGAAGCTGTCGCCAATGCGTACCTTGCCCGGGGTTTTCTGGTTGACGGTCGAACTGATGTCGTCGAACGATTCCTCGAGGTTGTGGGTGTAGGACAAGCTGCCGAACAGCACGGCCGGGTCAAACGTCTTGACCAGCGAAACCCCCGGGGTGATCGACCAGACGCCGTTGCCGGTAGGCAGGGTGTCAGGCACGAACAGGTTCGAGTTGGCGTCGGTCTGGCGCAGCTTGATGCCGAACGGATCCTTGCCGGTTGGCGCCTTGACCCGCAAGGTAACCACGGCGTCTGGCGTATTGACCGATTCATCCATGAACTTGTAAGCGACACCGAAGTTGACGTCGCCAATAGTTGGGTCGCGGTCGACATCCTGTTCAGTGGTGACGTTGGAGGCGCCACCGTTGCCGCCACCGGATTGATACGTCGAGTTGCGGTAGACCACCGGCACGTTCAAGTCGAACTGCCAGCGATTGTCGAAGTTGTAGCGGCCGGTGAGGTCGAGGGTCCAGGTGTCGGCCTTGATCCGGTCAAGGTTGATGTTGCCGAGGAAGATCGAGTCGAGCGCAAGAAAGCCGTTGAGGATCAGCTGGCGCGTGTCATAACGCGAATAGGTGACACCGGTTTCAAAGCTGAACTTGCCGCCGCCGAAGAATCCGCTGGCTTCGTCATACAGGTTGGACACACTTTGGGCCGGTTGCGAATCGTCGGCCAGCGATTGCCCGTAAGATGCACCACTTCCCCCGGCTGCGCCCCCCGACGCTGCTGCGGCACCGGTGCCGGTGGCGACTTTTGGATTGCCTTTCATGTCCGACGGCGACTTGGCCAAACGTTTCGGTTGCGGTGCCGCCGGTTGATCTTCGACCTGGCGAACCCGTTGCTCGAGCACCGCCAGGGCTTTTTGTTGTACTTCGTATCGTTGCTTCAGCTCCAGAAGTTCTTGTTTCAGGGCCTCTACATCCGCGTTCGGTGCCGCTTGCAGCATGGCTGCGGGTAGAAGGGTACTCAAACATACAGCGGCACGCAGTGATACTGATCGATACATGAAAAAGCCGTCCCTTTAAGCCCAATGATCGAGACTCAGCGTAGTTCAATATCCAATATTTCGTAGGGCCCTGAGTTGCGTCAGGTTGCAGTCCAGTGCGCCGGCGCTCATGCCGTTATTGTTCAATACGACGTTGAGTTGAGTCATGTTGTTGACCACGTTGGCACTGCCGAGCAAACGGGTGTTCTGCAGTAAGCCGCCTTGGGCAACTTGTTGCAGGGAAGTGCCCTGATTGCCGGAGGCTTGAATGGACATTTGGATGCCACTGCCGGTCGCCGCAACCGCCACGCTGCCGGCAGCGTTACTGCCGCCGATAGTTTGCCCGGCCATTAGCGCTTGCCCTTGTGAAGGCATCAGCGCCGGCGCCTGACTGGCTTCGGAAACGTTGATCGCGACGTTGTTGTAGGCCGTGTTGCGGTCGCCGGCGGCGCGCACGCTTTGCGTTACGCCTTGGCTGCTGTTGAGCCCGGCACCACCGGTCACCGTACCGTTCCCCGTTTGCACAGGGTTGCCGTTGCCGGTTTCCTTGATGGTTGAAACATAGAATTCCGGTTTTACCGTTGCTGCCTGAAGTTGCATTGAAGTGGCGGCCCCGATCAGATCTCCACTGGCGTTGCGCCAAGTACTGCTCATGACGATGCCGAAGCTGATAATTCGGCCCGGCATGACATAACGACCACGTAGTTCGGACAGTTCCTGGTCCTGTATTTCGATAGGCTTGAATCCTGCATTGGCATAGCCTGACGCACTCGCTGCCAGGCAGGCGGCGGCCAGCCAGTATGAGGTTTTCATTTGCTGCTCCCGGGACATCCGGTCCCACTCATATAATCGGCGATTAAAAGAAGTCGCTCTGTATGAAACCGAAGTCCATCAATTCAGCATCTCTGACAGGGTTGAAGCCATCCAGCTTGTTCTTTGCAGTCAGTGGCACCGGAGGGCTGCGCAAGGCGTTTGCCTTGTCGTATCCGGGACCGACGATGGCGAAAACAATGCCGTTCCAACCTTTGACAAAGTCATCGTGTTTGTAACGTTTATGGCCTAAGACCGGGTCTCCGATGTAAACCCAATCCTTGTCCGAACGCTGCAAGACTACGAAATGCTTGTAGCCGCGAATTTCCATCAGTACCACCACCGGGATTGTTACAGCGTCGAGTTTTTCCGGCGGAATCTTGTAACCCCTGGCGCGCATGCCGATGCTTTCTATGTAGCGCTTCATGTCCAGCATGGAAAAACCCTGAGTACGAACAAGGTCCTGGTCAGCGTTGACCAGCATGCCTTTGATGATGTGCTCCTCATCGACGTCGAGCCAATAGGCCTGGCGTAATACCGTGGCCAGTGCGGCGGCGCCGCAGCTGAAATCGGTTTTCTGTTCGACGATGTCGGCAAACTTGCGCTCACGAATGCTTTGCACGTTTTTGTAGACGAGTACGCCGCCGGGAAGGGCAGCGACTGGCATCTGGGCGGCCTGGGTCAGGCCAGACAGGCAAAGCAGAGCGAAAAGGGCAGTCTTACGCATGATCGATACGCCTTTGCGGACTGAGGAAAAGCCCCGTTTCCGGGGCTTTCGTTTCGATCGCGATTACATGCAGGCTTTGCAACCTGCAGCGATGGACAGCGAGTTGCTTTGTTGGTTGCCCACACCTGCAGCGTTGTTGAAGCCAGCGTTGCCGGAGAAGTTGTTGCCAACGTTGCTGACCGCAGCATTGTTGGTCACAGGGTTTTTCCAGCCGTCTGGAGTCATCACTTGTTGAGTGGTTACGCCAGCCAGACCGAAGACACCCACAGCTTCGAAGGTTGCTTTCTGATCTTTGCTGCCACCGTGGCCACCGTTACCGCCACGATCGTTGTTGCCATAACCGCCACCGCCGTGGCTGTCATCTTTGATAGTAGCTTCACCCACGGCGCCGAACACGCCGACGGCGGCAACAGTGCCAGTGAGGGTGTTGGTTTTGTAGGTCTGAGTGCCGTAGTTGCCGACGTTCAGGCCAGTGGAGCTTTGGTTGGCGGATGCGGCAGCCTGGGCCACACGGCCACCGGATACAGCGATTGCCAGGTTGTTTTTCTGTTGGTTGAAGTTGCCAGCACTGTTGTTCACACCGATGTTGCCTGAACCGTTGTTGCCAACGTTATTCATACCGGCAGTGTTGGTGGTGGAGTAGTTGGCAACGGAGTTGCCGTTGTTGACCTGAGTTGCGCTGGAAGCAGCAACAGCGGTGCCGAAGATGAAGCTTTCGTCAGCGGTTGCCAGAGCAGCGGCATTATCTTGCTGGTTGCCGTCACCGGCAGTGTTGTTCATCCCCAGGTTGCCGTTCGAGCCGTTAGCGGAGTCCTGGACACCGGCACTATTTTTTGTGCCTTGGTTGCCGACGACGTTGCCATCGCTGTTTTGAACGTCGAGTACTGCAGCACCGGCGCCTGCGCCGATTTGCAGCAGCTCTTCAAGGCTAGGACCCTGTGGCTGATTGTGCCCGCCATTATGACCATGATCGTCATTGCGACCGCCTGCCTGTGCTGCGATTGCCATCACTGCTGCAAGTGCGAAAACCAGTGGTTTGAGAGCCATTGTAGGTTTCATGGTGTTTCTCCATCGTGCTTATTAGTTGGTTAAGTGTTGGTACTTTCTAATTGCACTGCTTTTGTTGTTTGGGTCAGTCAGCGACCCGGATGCTGAGGGTGTTAGCCATTCGGTTCCCCACCCCAGCACTCTGGTTCACCTGGATTACCCCGCGGCTGCCGGTGAAGGCCTGATCACTTGTCGTGACCTGGCGACTGCCGGGTGAGGTACCAGTTGCTCCTGAGCTCGGTAGAAACGCCACGTTCTGTTGTGAAAGGGCGCTGTCGTCAACGCTCTGCGGGCCGGCACTGATGCTGACGCGCGTGACGTTGGCCATCTGGTTGTTGGCCCCGGCGCCCTGGTTCACGCCCAGGATCCCGTTGCCATTACTGAAAGAGTTGCCGCCGATGGTCGCGCTGGCGTTGGTCGCCGGATTGGCTGCGGTATCGATGTGCTGACGCACATTCGTGGTGGCACTGGCCGACGTGCCAATGGCGATCGCTTTGGTGTTGGTCTGCTGCATCTGGTCACCAGCGGCCTGGTTGATGTTGTAATTGCCGCGGTACTGGATGCCGGTCTCCTGAATGTTCGCGTTGTTCACTGAGCTGGGGTCGGCGGCCATGGCGCTGGCGCAACCGAAAAGGGCAAGCAGGAGCAGAGTGCGATTCATCTTATTGGCCTCCAGCCATACGGGTCAGCGGAGCGAGGCCGGCGCCCATTGCGCGGTTGACGGTGTTGGAGATGGAGCTGCCACCGCCGCCGCCGTGACCTGAACTCATGCCAGGCAGGCCGCTAGGGTTGGTCAGGGTGTTCAGGCCAGGTACGTTCGAGTTGGGGGTGATGATGTTGCTGCGGATGGACGAGCCGCTGGCGATGGCGGCAAAGTCACCGTCATCGAGTTCAGTGCTGGCCATCGCTTGGTTGATGCGTGCAGAAGGGTTGGCGTTGACGGTGGTCGGGTAGGGGTCTTTGCCGCCGCTGCGACCGATAGGGATAGGTTGAACGTCGCGATTGAGGACGATCACACCGTTGCCTTCTGCCTGCACGTTGAAACTGATGAATGTGCTGGCTGCTGATCCGATCAGCAGAAGGCAGGTCAAACCTTTTTTGATGTTCCCCACGGCTGCAATTCCTTCTTCAGTGGGCTGGCCCTAGTCAGCGTTGTGAAGGAGAGAGCGAAAGCTGTGCCGCTTTTTAAATCTTGCGTGATTTCAAATGGTTACGTAAATCGAGTGAAAAGCTGATACACCCGCTGTTTCATCGCTGAAACACACGCCATGCCGCCGACCTGTCTGTAGGCTGAACAATGCTCTGGAATGGGGGTTCGCGAGGGTGTGTATCAACAGCTTAACAACTGACATGACAAAGTCATGAAGGGTGCTTAGACGGCCACTCTGCACTCGGATGGGTGTAACAGGATCGGACACTTTGCCCCCAGAACAGGGGGAATCGGGTGGGGCAGAGCACCCAATGTCCGATTATTCGGCCAGCAGTTGCTCTACCAACGAAAACGCTTTTGCCTGGCGTTCAAGCCAATTGCCTTGAATGATTTCGAACGGCTGTCGATGCGCAACCAGCCAGTCGCGGGTGGCCTGGAAAAACGCCAAGCGTTCGCCAAGATCCGGTTGGCAGCGCTGGCCGTCATCGGTCCAGTCGATCTGTTCTGGCGACAATAAAAGATGCAGGTCGTAATGACGGGCCAGCAGCTCGGTTTCCAACCCGTGCGGGCAGTCACCGAACAGGGTCTGGCTCCAGAGAATATTGCTCAACAGATGAGTATCGAGAATCAGCAGGGGCGGTTGTTGCGCGCGCGCCTGATCTTCCCACTGCAACTGGCCACGAGCTATCTCGGGAATATCCGCCAGGCAGGTATCACGAGGATTCAGTTCGATGAACCGGCGCACGTACTCATCCACGCGCAACCCGCCGAAGCGTTGCTGAAGACCCGCCGCCAGCCAGCTTTTACCCGTTGACTCCGGACCGGTAAGAACCACGACTTTCATGGGCGCAACGCCGGATCGGCGCGCCATTCGCGCCAGCCTTGCACCGCGATCAGCGTGAACACGCCGTAAAGTGCTGCTGTGAGATACAGGCCTTTATAGATAAACAGGCCGACAAAAATCACATCCAGGACAAACCACAACGCCCAGCACTGCAGGCGTTTCTGCGCCATCCACAATTGCGCGACCAGACTGAACCCGGTGAGTGCGGCATCGAGCCAAGGTTGCGCGGCGTCGGTCCAGTGCGCCATCGCTGCGCCCAGCAGCAGGCTACCCACCGCGCCGACGCTCAGGCCAAGCAGTATCGAGCGCTGGTCGAGGCGGGTGACTTCACGGCCATCATGCATCGTTCCGGCGCGGGTCCATTGCCACCAGCCGTAGATTTGCAGCGCGGCGTAGATCACTTGCAGCAACATGTCCGAATACAGCTTCACTTCAAAGAAGATCCAGCTATAGAGCAACACCATGACCAGACCGATCGGCCAGCACCACGGGTTCTGTTTGACGGTCAGCCACACGGCAATCACACCGAGAGCGGCAGCAAACAGTTCAAGCCCGGACATGTGGGTTCCTTGGGGAGAGAAAACAGGGGGAGCGGATTGTACTGCATTCACCCAAACACTGAAGAACCTGTGGGAGCTGGCTTGCCAGCGATGAGGCCGGCACATTCAATATTGATATTGGATGATCCACCGCCATCGCTGGCAAGCCAGCTCCCACAATGGGATTTGAGTCAGACGCGGAACTGGCGCAGGAGGCTGTTGAGTTGTTCGCTCAATTGGCCGAGCCGTACGCTGGCTGCGCTGGATTGCTCCGCCGCGATCGCCGTGCTGTGCGAGAGACCCGCCGCCTGGGTGACGTTCTGATTGATGTCTTCGACGACATGCGCCTGCTGCAGCGTGGCGCTGGCAATCGAGGCATTCAAGCCATTGAGATTGCGCAGGGCCTGGCCAATGGCATTCAAACTGGCGCCGGCCAGTCCAGCCTGTTCGATGGTCAGTTGCGACGCCTTGCTGCTGTCGCCAATGACTTTGACCGCCGCCTCGGAGTGATTCTGCAGGCGCTCGATCATCGACTGGATTTCCGCCGTCGATTTTTGCGTACGCTGCGCGAGCAAGCGCACCTCGTCCGCCACCACGGCGAAGCCGCGACCTTGCTCGCCGGCCCGTGCCGCTTCGATGGCAGCGTTAAGCGCGAGCAGGTTGGTTTGCTCGGCAATCGAGCGAATCACTTCAAGCACGCTGCCGATTTGCGTGCTTTCCGCCGCCAGTGTGCGAATCACGTCCACCGCTTGATCGATGGTGCCGGACAGCTTGTCGATCTGCTGCAGACTGCCGTCGATGTTGATCTGGCCCTGTTGCGCCTGCGCCTCGGCGTCGCGCATTTCACTGGCCGCATGCTCGGCATTTTTTGCCACGTCCTGTACGCCATAGGTCACTTCGTTGATCGCTGTGGCCACCAGTTCCATCTGCTGCGATTGCTGCTGGCTGCGTTGCTGGGCTTGCGCAGCATCGTTACCCAGTTCGCTGGAGGATTGCCCGAGGGCGCTGGCCGAGACCTGCAAGTCGCCGATCACCCGGCGCAATTTGGCGGTGAACGCGTTGAAGTGATGGGCCAGTTCAGTCACTTCATCCTTGCCATGGGTATCGAGGCTGCGGGTCAGGTCGCTTTCGCCGCTGGCAATATTGGCCATGGCGTTGACGGTTTTCCGCAGCGGCCGGACGATGCTGCGCGCGATCAGAATCACCAGCAGCGCCATGATCAGCGCAATCCCCAGGCCGATTGCGGAAGCCTTGATCACCTGGCCCTGGAATTCCGCCTGCACATCGTCGATATACACGCCCGAGCCAATCACCCAGCCCCAAGGCTCGAAGAGTTTCACGTAGGAGGTCTTGGCCACAGGTTCACTGGCACCAGGTTTTGGCCAACGGTAATCGACCATGCCGGCGCCCTTGGCCTTGGCGATGGCGACCATTTCGTTGAACACCGCAAAGCCGTCCGGATCGCGGATCGCCGAGAGGTTCTGGCCTTCCAGTTTGGGATTGGTCGGGTGCATGACCATCACGGGCGTGAGGTCGTTGATCCAGAAATAATCGCTCTGGTCATAGCGCAAGCCACGGATCGCGGTCAGCGCCTGTTTTTGCGCCGCGTCTTTGCTGAGCGTCCCGGCGGTTTCGAGGTCGTGATAATAGGTGAGCAGGCCGCTGGCGGTCTGCACCACATGCTGGGTTTTCTGTGCTTTGGCGTGATACAGGTCATCGTGGATCTGCTTGAGCATCAACACGCCCAAGGTCAGCAACATGACCACCGCCACAATCAAAATGAGCCACAAGCGTCGGCTGATCGACACACTGCGCAAGCTGTTCATAACGCTGTCACTCCGGATTCTTGTTCTTGTAATAAATGACCGCCAGCATCCAACCACGATTATGTGGGCGGGCCTATGCGACCCAAGTCGTATAACGCAGCAGCGCTATTAAGGCTTGTCTGATAGGATTTCGGCCCCGCGCGTAAAAACCTGAATCCAAGTTGATATTTCACGGAATTTTGACTGTTTGGTCTGGATCCTGTGCGCGCGGAATCGGTACAGCATTTACCAGCTACGCTGATCGCAGTGAACGTAAAAAAATACTATCGGGGCATGCCGGCGCGCATCGCTCTTTGGGGGATTGATGGATCTTTGGACGGCCTTGCAGGCACTGATACTAGGAGTTGTAGAGGGGCTGACGGAGTTTTTGCCCATTTCCAGTACCGGACACCAGATCATCGTTGCCGACTTGCTCGACTTCGGTGGTGAGCGGGCCATGGCGTTCAACATCATCATCCAGCTCGGCGCGATCCTCGCGGTGGTCTGGGAGTTTCGCCGCAAGATTTTCGACGTGGTCATCGGCCTGCCGACTCAGCCCAGCGCACGACGCTTTACCGCCAACCTGCTGATCGCCTTTCTGCCTGCCGTGGTGTTGGGCGTGATTTTTGCCGATTTCATTCACGAATACCTGTTCAATCCGATTACGGTGGCAGCGGCATTGGTTGTCGGCGGCGTCATCATGTTGTGGGCGGAAAAGCGTCAGCACGAAGTGCATGCCGAAACCGTCGACGAGATCACCTGGAAGGACGCGCTGAAGGTCGGATTCGCCCAGTGTCTGGCAATGATTCCCGGCACTTCGCGTTCCGGCTCGACGATCATTGGCGGCCTGCTGTTCGGTCTGTCACGTAAAACTGCCACGGAGTTTTCGTTCTTCCTGGCGATGCCGACCATGGTCGGTGCAGCGGTCTATTCGGGTTACAAGTATCGCCACTTGTTCGTGCCAGCAGACTTTCCCGTGTTCGCCATCGGTTTCATCACGGCGTTCATCTTTGCGATGATCGCCGTGCGTGGCTTGCTGAAGTTTATTGCCAGCCATAGCTATGCCGCGTTCGCCTGGTATCGGATCGTGTTTGGCCTGCTGATTCTGGCGACCTGGCAGTTCGGCTGGGTGGACTGGGCGGCGGCCAAGCCATGAGTGATTCCCGCGCACGCCGGCCTGAAGGGCGACCGTCGGGCGGCAACAACATCCAGAATCTGAAACTGAAACTGGTCATTCTGCTGATCGTCTGTGCGCTGCCGTTGTTCGGCTCGCTGTCGATGTGGCTGCGCGGGATTTCGTGGTTGCCATTGGCGGCTTACGGAGTCGTCAGTGTGCTGGCGTTCTTCATGTACTGGGCCGACAAGCGCAAGGCGCGCGCCGATGCCTGGCGCACGCCGGAGAACATCCTTCATGCGGTGGAACTGGCCGGCGGCTGGCCGGGCGCGTTGATCGCCCAGCAGGTTTTCCGGCACAAGACGCGCAAGGTGTCGTTTCAGATTCTGTTCTGGACGATTGTATTGCTGCATCAAGTGTTCTGGATCGACCAGTTGTTCCTCGGCTCGAACCTGCTGGCACTGTTCTAGTCGCCTGCACGAGTCCCTTTGTAGGAGCTGCCGAAGGCTGCGATCTGTTGATTTTGCTGTTTAGAAGATCAAAGTCAAAAGATCGCAGCCTTCGGCAGCTCCTACACGGGGATTGGGTTTACAGCAATAAACCGACTTGGGTTTTCTTCGGCAATTTGCTCACCACCAACTGGTGCGAACGCTGCAACAATCCCTGCAATTCCTCGGCAGCCAACGGGTAGGGCGGGTGCATGATGATCCACTGCGCCCTTGCCAAATACGGCGCCGGGTGGATGCCCGGTCGGTCGCAATGCCCGAGGAACAGGTCCTTGTCGACCTTGAACGCCAGTGAATCGCCGCGCAGTCCCTGCAAGGCAAACATCTTGTTGCCGGCAATCGAAAACACCCGCACGCCACCCCACTTGTAATCTTCTCGCGCGCCCGGCAACGCCAGACAGAATTCAGCGACGTCCGCTTCGCTCATCTTTCCCTTCTTCATAACAACCGCTCCCCACAGGCATTGAACGATTCGACCAGGTGATCAATCCAGGCGCGCACCGCCGGCATCACCCCGCGTCGATGCGGGTACACCGCTTGCAGCCAGCCGCCGGGCAGTGACCATTGCGGCAGCATCTGCACCAGCGTGCCGTTTTCCAGCTCCGCCTCGCAATACATCATCGGCAACAGAGTAAACCCCTGGCCCGCCAGGACGCAGGCCTTGCGCACGACAAAATCGTCGATGCCCAGCCGCGCCTCCATGCTCAACTCGAAAGGGTTGCCCTGTTGATCGAGCAGGCGCACATGCACCATGCGGTCGGCCTCCAGCGCGCCAAGCACCGGCAGGTTTTTCAGGTCTTGCGGATGTTGCACGGTATGGCCCTGAAGGAACGCCGGGCTGCCGACCACGACCATCTGCGCCTGACGCAAGCGTCGGGTGACCAGCAATGGATCTTCATCACCGTGCTCACGCACGCGCAGTGCAACATCAAAGCCTTCGCCGACCAGATCAACGCGGCGGTTGAGCAAAACCACTTCCAGCTGCACTTGGGGGAACTTGCCAAGGAATTCACTGATCACCCACGGCAACATTTCCCGCGCCAGACCGGTAGGGCACGATACGCGCAAGCGGCCGCGCGGTTCACTGGACATGCTCGCCACGGCCTCATCGGCCATTTCCGCTTCCAGCAACATCGCCTGGCAGTGGCGCAAATAGCGCTCGCCGACCGCCGTGAGGTTAAGTTGCCGGGTGGTGCGTTGCAGTAAGCGGGCGCCGAGGCGCTCTTCCAGTTCGGCAATGCGCCGGGACAAGCGCGACTTGGGAATGCCCAGCAATCGCCCGGCCGCCGCGAAGCCACCAGCCTCGACGACTTTGGCGAAATAGTAGAGATCGTTGAGGTCTTGCATCGGCAGCATCCAATTGTCCTATCAATGGGACAAACTATCGCATTGCAGGCGGCTAATCATCCATTGGTTTCTTGCGTAGGATTGTCTCCATTCCGTCGCCACCGGCGATTCATTCCAGGAGAACCCACATGAAACTGCTGCATATCGATTCGAGCATTCTGGGCGACAACTCGGCTTCCCGTCAGTTGAGCAGCCAAGTCGTCAAAGCCTGGCAAGTCGCCGAGCCGAGCGCTGTGGTGACTTACCGTGATCTGGCCGCCGACGCCATCAGCCATTTCTCGTCGACTACCTTGGTTGCCGCTGGCACTACCGCTGAGCTGCGCAACGCCGCACAACAGCACGAAGCCGAATTGAGCGCCTCGACGCTGGCCGAGTTCATCGCTGCTGACGCCATCGTTATCGCTGCGCCGATGTACAACTTCACCGTGCCTACTCAACTGAAAGCGTGGATCGACCGCGTTGCCGTCGCCGGTCAAACTTTCCGTTACACCGAAGCCGGCCCTGAAGGCCTGTGCGGTGGCAAGAAAGTGGTGATTGTTTCGACTTCCGGTGGCATCCATGCCGGTCAGGCCAGCGGCATCGCCCACGAAGAATATCTGAAGCTGGTGCTGGGCTTCCTCGGCATCACCGATATTGAAATCGTTCGCGCTGAAGGCCTGGCGTACGGTGATGAAGTGCGCAACAACGCCATGACTGCCGCCCAAGCGAAGATCAGCGAGCAACTGTTTGCCGCAGCATAAGGCTTGCGTAAACAACAGCTGATGTTCAGGTAACACCCGAAAAACTCTGTATTCTGGTTCCGCAAGGGCCAAATACGGAGTTTTTTGTTTCCAGCTGTTACATAATCTGGCCCGGGTTATGCAGTCACACAATCAGCGTCTGAATGCATTGTCGTACCGAAACGCCGAATCCCCGGCATTTCAGGCCCGTCATGCAACGGATCTTTCGATTGAGTAACAACAGGGTGGAGCATCCCATGATGCGTCTTTGTGCAACGTTACTGATTTGCCTGCTCGGCAGCCTGAATTCAGTGCAAGCGGCGCCTGGACGGCATCCTGTGTGGAGCGTCGGTTATCACGAGATGACCTTCCTCGATCCGCTGGACCTGCAACCGATGCGCGCCATCGCGTTCTATCCCTCCAGCGACCGCGAGCACATGAGCCTGCTTGAGGGCTACTCAGTCGAGGCCGGCGAAGACACCAAAGTCGCTATCGGCCGCTTTCCAATGTTGATGCTCTCCCACGGCAACACCGGCACGCCGCTGGCCCTGCACGATCTGGCAACCTCGCTGGCGCGCAAGGGTTTTGTCGTGGTGGCGGTGATTCATCCCGGCGACAACTCCAAAGACCACAGCCGATTGGGCACCCTGAGTAACCTCTACGGGCGGCCGATCCAGATTTCCGAAGCGATTACCGCAACCCTGGGCGACCGCATGCTCGCGCCGTACGTCAACGCCAATCAGGTCGGTGTGATCGGTTATTCGGCGGGGGGCGAAACCGCGTTGATTCTTTCCGGTGCGCAACCGGATCTGGATCGCCTGCGTCGTTATTGCCAGGAGCGCCCGGATGATCGTGACGCCTGCAACACCCAAGGTGAACTGATCGTTGATCGCGACGATCTGCAACCGGTCGCCGATCCGCGAGTTCATGCGCTGTTGTTGATGGCGCCGTTGAGCCTGAAATTCGGTCGGCATACCTTGGCCGACGTCCACGTGCCGGTGCTGCTCTATAGCGGCGATGGCGACAAACTGGTCGCGTTCGATAAAAACGCCGCGGCTCTGGCGCGCAAACTGCCAACCGCGCCGGATTTCAAGTTACTGGCCGGGGCAGGGCACTTCGTGTTCATGGCGCCGTGCAATGAAGAACAGATCCTCGCCATGCCCGCGCTATGCACTGACGCGGATGGGGTTGATCGCGAGGACATTCACCGCAACCTGATCTCCGAGGCCGGTCGGTTTTTCTCCCATGCGCTGGGCCAATCAACGCGTGCGGGTATGCAAACCGCCGATCAATAGATCAATAGATCAAAAGAAAGCAGCCTTCGGCAGCTCCTACATGGGAATGGCGTACATCCTGTAGGAGCTGCCGAAGGCTGCGATCTTTTGATCTTGTTTTTTCAATCCTTCGCCCGACGCATCAGCATCAAGGTCAACCCCAATCCTATCACCGACAACAACGCCGCACTGAAGAATATCCACGCATACCCCAGATTCAACGCCACCGCGCCCATCAACGGCCCGGCAATCGCCAGCGCCAGATCAAAGAACACCGCATACGCACCTAACCCTGATCCGCGACTTGAACTGGGCACCTGTTTGATCGCCTCGACCCCAAGCGCCGGGTACACCAGCGACAGGCCAAACCCGGCCAGCCCCGCGCCGATCAGGGCGAAGGCCGTAGAGGGTGCCAGCCACAGCAGCACCAGACCGACCGTTTCGATGGTCATGCAGGCAATCGCCGAGCGAAAACCACCAAAGCGACTGATCGCCGAAATGAACAGCAGTCGCGAGAGGATGAAGCACACGCCGAACACGGTCAGGCAATAAGCCGCACCGGTCCAGCCGCGATTGAGGTAATAAAGGGTGATGAACGTGGTGAGCGTTCCATAGCCGATCGAGGCCAGGGTCAGACTGGCGCCATAAGGTGCAATCCGGCCAAACACTGCCCAGAACGGTAGCCGTTCGCCGCGAATCACCGGCACCGAAGGTTTGTTACGAATCAACAGCAGTGCGCCCGCCGCCAACACCGACAGGGTAATGCCGAGGCTGGTAAAACCGTAATCAGCCACCATCACCACACCCAGCGGCGCGCCAATGGCAATCGCACCGTAAGACGCGATGCCGTTCCAGCCGATGGATTTCGCCGTGTGTTCAACACCGACCTGGCCCATGCACCAACTGATCGTGCCGACCCCGATCAAGCCCTGCGCGACCCCGAGCAACAAGCGTCCGACGATCAATATCAGCAGACTGGCCAGCGGGAAGCTTTGCAACAGCGTCGATAGCAGCGTCAGCGCCCCACTGAAGACAATGCCCCACAAGCCATAAATGATCGCCCGTTTGGTCCCGACAGTGTCGGACATGCGTCCAGCCATCGGCCGGCTGAGCAAGGTCGCAAGGTACTGCGAGCCGATTACCAGCCCCGCGATGATCGCGCTGAAGCCCAATTGTTCGTGGACATAACCCGGCAACACCGCAATCGGCAAGCCGATGCAGAGGAAGGCAATAAAGGTATAGAAAACGATGGAGACGATCTGCAGGGTGATCGCCATGGAGCTTTGCGGTGGCAGTTGCTGCGCAGACATGTGAACTCGTTCGCGGGCGGCGGTGGGAGAGTTCGCATCATGGCTTGGGTGTTGGATAAAAGAAAGCAGGCTAACTACTTTCCTTCACTGATCGTTCCCACGCTCTGCGTGGTAACGCCGCCACGGACGCTCCGCGTCCGGCTCGTGTGACGCGGAGCGTCACAAGATGCATTCCCACGCAGAGCGTGGGAGCGATCAGCGTCCTGAATGCAAAAAGCCCCGTCACATGGACAGGGCTTTTCAGATTGCAGCAGCGTTTTAGAACACAACGCCCTGACTACGCAGGTAGTCATCGTACGTGCCGCTAAAGTCGGTCACGCCATTCGGGCTCAGCTCGATGATGCGCGTGGCCAGGGATGATACGAACTCACGGTCGTGGCTGACGAAAATCAGCGTGCCCGGGTAGTTTTCCAGCGCCAGGTTCAGCGCCTCGATCGATTCCATGTCCAAGTGGTTGGTCGGTTCGTCCATGATCAGCACGTTCGGCTTTTGCAGGATCAGCTTGCCGAACAGCATGCGGCCTTGCTCACCACCGGAGATCACTTTGACCGACTTGAGGATTTCGTCGTTGGAGAACAGCATGCGGCCCAAAGTACCGCGAATCATCTGCTCGCCCTGAGTCCACTGACCCATCCAGTCGAACAGAGTGACGTCGTCTTCGAAGTCGTGCGCGTGGTCCTGAGCGTAGTAGCCCAGTTCCGCGGCATCGGTCCACTTGACGCTACCGGCATCCGGGGTCAGTTCATTGACCAGGGTGCGCAGCAGCGTGGTCTTGCCGATACCGTTCGGGCCGATGATCGCTACGCGCTCGCCAGCTTCAACCTGGAAGCTGAAGTCCTTGAACAGTGGCTTGCCGTCGAAACCTTTGGCCATCTTCTCGACCATGACCGCCTGACGGTGCAGCTTTTTGTTCTGCTCGAAGCGGATGAACGGGCTGACACGGCTGGAAGGCTTGACTTCGGCCAGCTGGATCTTGTCGATCGCCTTGGCACGGGAAGTGGCCTGCTTGGCTTTCGAGGCGTTGGCCGAGAAGCGGCTGACGAACGATTGCAGCTCGGAAATCTGCGCCTTCTTCTTGGCGTTGTCCGACAGCAGTTGCTCGCGGGACTGGGTCGCCACGGTCATGTATTCGTCGTAGTTGCCCGGGAACAGGCGCAGCTCGCCGTAATCCAGGTCAGCCATGTGCGTGCACACGCTGTTCAGGAAGTGACGGTCGTGAGAGATGATGATCATCAGGCTGTTACGCTGGGTCAGGATGTTTTCCAGCCAGCGAATGGTGTTGATGTCCAGGTGGTTGGTCGGTTCGTCGAGCAACAGCACTTCTGGATCGGAGAACAGTGCCTGCGCCAGCAACACGCGCAGTTTCCAGCCTGGCGAGACTTCGCTCATCGGACCGAAATGCTGTTCCAGCGGAATACCCAGACCCAGCAACAGTTCGCCGGCACGGGATTCGGCAGTGTAGCCGTCCATTTCGGCGAATTCGGTTTCCAGCTCGGCCACGGCCATGCCGTCTTCTTCAGACATTTCCGGCAGCGAGTAGATGCGATCGCGCTCGGCCTTGACCTTCCACAGCTCTTCGTGACCCATGATCACGGTATCGATCACGGTGAATTCTTCGTAGGCGAACTGGTCCTGGCGCAATTTACCCAGACGCACGTTCGGCTCGAGCATGACCTGGCCAGCGGACGGATCAAGATCACCGCCGAGGATTTTCATGAAGGTCGACTTGCCGCAACCGTTGGCGCCAATCAGACCGTAGCGGTTGCCCGCGCCAAATTTGACCGAAACGTTTTCGAAGAGCGGCTTGGCGCCGAACTGCATCGTGATGTTAGCTGTAGAAATCAAGAGTTTTTCCTGCGAAGCATTCGAGTAGCGAGGGTGCGGCTGGAGCGCTTGGCCCGAGTCAAAGTGCGCTGAAGCGGGAAAGACCCGTCATCAACCAAGGGGGGCGCGTAAAGTTTGGCGGCGATTGTACTGGTCTGGCTCTTTAAACGATAGGGTGATGACGCCTGGAATGCCGATTGGCGCAAACGCGGGACAGTTTTTCACAGATCAAGGTTCACTATCGGTTACAAAGTGTGGCTAAAATGCCATCCATTCACTCAGCGCCCTCTAATGGCGTGGGCTCAAGGACGTGCCATTTGTATTCAGACCGCTGCATAAGACGCGGGGCTAGAGCCGCCCGGCGCGCAGTTTGTTCATTTCTGACGTGTGACGATCTCCGTGAAACTCATCATTGCTGCTATTTATGTCATTTCGATTGCATACGTTCATCTTCGTGGCCGTGTGCGTCACAAACTGGGTCGGCAACTCAGCGATCACTCGACGTTTCTCGCGCCGATCAACTGCTTCCTTTATCTGTTTTCGAAAAAGCCCAACAAGCCGTTTCTCGATCCAGCGGAATTTCCTGATCTGAGCCCGTTGCAGGCGCATTGGCAGGAGATCCGCGAAGAAGGCCAGAATCTGCTGCGTGCCGGTGAGATCAAACGCTCGAACCAGTATGACGATGTCGGCTTCAATTCCTTCTTCAAAACCGGCTGGAAACGCTTTTACCTGAAGTGGTACGGCGACAGCCACCCGTCGGCGATGAAACTGTGCCCGCGCACCACCGAACTGGTGCAGAGCATCGGCTCCATCAAAGCGGCAATGTTCGCCGAGTTGCCGCCGGGGTCGAAACTGGTGCGCCATCGCGATCCGTACGCCGGTTCCTACCGCTATCACCTTGGCCTGGAAACGCCGAACGATGCCGGTTGCTACATCAACGTTGACGGCGAGAATTATCACTGGCGCGACGGTGAAGCGGTGATGTTCGACGAGACGTTCATTCATTACGCGGAAAACACTACCGACAAAAACCGCATCATCCTGTTCTGTGACATTGAGCGTCCGATGAAGTATCGCTGGGCGGCGGCGTTCAACAGCTGGTTCAGCCGTACCGTGATGTCAGCGGCAGGTGCGCCAAACGATGCGGGGGATAAAACGGGTGGAATCAACCGTTTGTTTACCAGGATCTACAAGATTCGTCTGCGCGGCAAAGAGCTGAAAAAGCGCAATCGCAAGCTGTACTACATGGAGAAGTGGGCGATCTTTGGTGGTTTGTTGGCGATCTTCATTCTGATCTGATTTTTGCGGCGCCTGGTGTTAGGCCTTCGCGAGCAAGCTCGCTCCCACAGTAGCTTCAACCGAGATCCTGTGGGAGCGAGCTTGCTCGCGAAGGGCCCTTAAAACGAACCACGAAACCTCAGGACGCTTTCTTCGCCTTCTTCGCCGGCGCAGCTTTCGCCGGTTTCTCGGCCTTCGCTTTCGGCTTAGCCGGCGCTTTCCCACCCAGACTGCGTTTAAGCAGTTCGGTCAAATCGATCACATCAGCCGATTTCCGTTCTTCCTCTCCACCCACCGTCTCGACGTCCTCAATCTTGCCTTCATGGGCCTTCTTCTCGACCAGCGCCATGATCTTGTCTTCAAACTCGTCGTTGTAATCCTCGGGCTTCCAGTCCGCGCTCATGTCCTGTACCAGCCGCTTGGCCATGTCCAGCTCACCTTTGGCCAATTTCGGCTCGGTCACTTCACTGCCCAATTCGAGTTGATCGAGGCTGCGAACCTCCTGCGGCCAGCGTAGCTTCACCAACACCAGCGCCGACTCCAACGGCATCAACGCCGCCAGGTATTGCCGCGTATGCAAGACCACGCGGGCGAGGGCGACCTTGTTGGTTTTGCTCAGAGTCTCGCGCAGCAACGCATAGACCTTACCGCCACGCTTGTCGGGCGCCAGGTAATACGGCGTATCAATGTTCTGCAGGGGAATCTGTTCGGCATCAACGAAAGAAAAGATGTCGATGGTTTGCGTTGAAACCGGGTGCGCCGAGCGGATTTCCTCTTCACTGAGCACCACATAGCGGCCCTTTTCATAGGCCACACCTTTGACGATATTTTCCTTGGTGACTTCCTTGCCGGTCACCTTGTTTACGCGTTTATAGCCCACCGGATCCATGCTGCGACTGTCGAGCCAGTCGAAATCTACGCCTTGCGACGAAGTCGCTGAGACCAGCGCGACGGGGATGTGTACCAGTCCGAAACTGATCGCGCCTTTCCAGATTGCCCGAGCCATGGTGAGTTCTCCGAGTGATGATCAGGTGACCTGTGGCGCAGCGCGAAAGTTTCCAGGGATTGCGGCGGCTGCTGGTGACTCAGTCAAGTCGTGTTACATGTTGTTTAAGCGCTGTGACTTAACAAATCCGAACCCTCGGCGTAGCGTGGACTCGAAGGCTCCATCCTTGGCGCATCGAGAGGCCGCTCCATGAAACGAATTCTGTGGGTCATCGCTTTCCTGAGCTTCGGAGCGGGCTGGGCTCACGCGGACGAGCCGACTGCAACGCTGTTGCTCGCACAAAGTCCGTCCGGCACCAACAACAATCCTTACAACAGCCCGATCCGCCGGGCCAACCCCAACAGCATGCAGGGCACTCAGCCCAGCACTCCGCCCATGCGCGCTCCGAACACCGTGCCGACGCCACGTCAGCCCACGGTCGAAAACCGTGGCATTGGCAATGGTCAGCCAATCCGTTCGGTGCCGAGTACACCGCCGACCTTCATTCCCAACCCACCTTCGCGAAGCACCGGTACGACCCGTTGAACGGCAGGAGTCAAGCCTGCCAGTCTTTGAAACGAACAAAAGGAATCGTGAATGTTGCGTAAAACCCTTCTAGCCAGCCTGTGTGCGGGCGCGTTGATCAGCGTGCCGGCATTTGCCGCAGCCCCCAAAGAACTTCAAAGCGAACAGGGCACCCTTGAAGTCACCACCATCACTCAAGGGCTCGAGCATCCTTGGGCGCTGGCGTTTCTGCCGGATCGCCAAGGCATGCTGGTGACCGAGCGCCCCGGCAATCTTCGGGTTGTCGGTGTCGATGGCAAGTTATCCGCGCCGATCACGGGGGTTCCGCAGGTCTGGGCCAAGGGGCAGGGCGGCTTGCTCGATGTGGCGCTGTCGCCGGACTTCAAGCAGGATCGGCTGGTGTACTTGTCTTACGCCGAGAGCGGCGGTGCCGGCGACAAGGCCGGCACGGCGGTGGGACGAGGGCGACTGTCGGATGACCTAAAGACACTCAAGGACTTCAAAGTGATTTTCCGTCAGGAGCCGAAGCTTTCGGTCGGCAATCACTTTGGCTCACGTCTGGTGTTCGATCGTGACGGTTATCTGTTCATCACCCTTGGCGAAAACAACGACCGGCCCACCGCGCAGGATCTCGACAAGCTGCAAGGCAAAGTCGTGCGCATCTACCCTGACGGCAAAGTGCCGGACGACAACCCCTTTGTCGGCCAGTCCGGTGTCCGTCCGGAGATTTGGTCCTACGGCCATCGCAACCCGCAGGGCGCCGCCCTGAATCCGTGGACCGGCACGCTATGGGAGAACGAGCACGGGCCCCGTGGTGGCGACGAAGTGAATATCGTTGAGCGTGGCAAGAATTACGGCTGGCCGCTAGCGACCCATGGCATCAACTACTCGATGCTGGCCATTCCGGAAGCCAAGGGCAAAACCGTTGAAGGCACCGTCAGCCCGCATCATGTCTGGGAGAAATCACCCGGAGTCACGGGCATGGCGTTCTACGATGGCGATCGCTTCAAGCCATGGCAGCACAACGTGTTTATCGGCGCCTTGGTCACGCAGGAATTGATCCGCCTGCAATTCGATGGCGACAAGGTCGTGCATGAGGAGCGTTTGCTTGGCGAACTGAAGCAGCGGATAAGAGATGTTCGGCAAGGGCCGGATGGTTATCTGTATGTGCTGACGGACGAAGAAAAGGGCTCACTGTACAAACTGGGCCTGAAGTAATCATTTCCCACAGGGCGCTCGGATTTACTTTGGCATCGTCGCCAAGTCGAGAACCCTGTGGGAGCTGGCTTGCAGTCAATCACTCCACTTGAGCCACATTCGTCTCTTTGCGACGCTCCCGAACCCCGCGCACCACCAGATACAACAACGGCCCAATCGACACAAAAACCGCCGTCAGCAACAAATAAGGCACTACCGACCAAACCGTCTGCCCGCGAGAACGCGCATCCTTGACCATCCACACTCCAGCCAGAGTCGCCAACAGATACAAGTCGATCACCACCTGTGCCGTATCCGGGCGGGACATCAGGCTGATGCCAAAATCAATCAACGATTGTTCAGCCTGGAGCATCACTGAAACCGTGTAACCGGTAAAACCAAGCAGTGCAGTAAGAGGCAGGGCTACAGACATCATGCATTCCTTCCTTGAAGTGATGAGCAGAATCGCCAGCCTACAGCCGTCGAGCGAAATTGACCATTGACTTGCGCGCCGCCCTCAGGCTAATTTTCAGCCCATGACTTTCACCGTATTGCGCTGCCAACCAAGCATTATTTCCGCCATTCCTCATTTGGCGGGCTAGCTCACGACTGCAGCACCCAACCCGCCCTAGAGGCGGGTTTTTACTTTCTGTCTCCGGGGTTCTGAAAAAAACGTCAGGAGACGACCATGCCATACACCGCCGACCAGCGAACCCTGCTTGAGCACTATGTAAAGAAGATCCTGGCTGCGCCCGTGTATGACATTGCCGTGCGTACACCGTTGCAAGCGGCGCCAGCACTGTCTGAAGCGCTGGGTAACCGGATCTTGCTCAAGCGCGAAGACTTGCAGCCGACGTTCTCCTTCAAGATTCGCGGCGCCTACAACAAACTCGTCCAACTGAGTGACGAGCAGAAAGCACGCGGGGTGATCACCGCATCCGCCGGTAATCATGCGCAAGGCGTGGCATTGGCGGCGCGCGAACTGGGCATCGGCGCAACGATTGTCATGCCTTCCACGACACCCGAGTTGAAAGTCATTGGCGTGCGCAGTCGCGGCGCCGAAGCGCGGTTGCATGGCGAAAGCTTTCCGTTTGCCCTGTCCCACGCCCTGCAATTGGCCGAGCAGACTGGACGCACCTTCGTGTCACCGTTCGATGATCCTGATGTGATTGCCGGGCAGGGTACGGTGGCCATGGAAATTCTGCGTCAGCATCAAGGCACGCTCGATGCGATCTTCATTCCCGTGGGCGGTGGTGGTTTGATCGCGGGCATCGCGGCGTACATCAAATACCTGCGTCCCGAAGTACGGATCGTTGGCGTGGAGTCCGAACACTCGGCGTGTCTTAAGGCCGCCATGGAAGCGGGTCAACGCGTGGTGCTGCCTAATGTCGGCACCTTCGCCGACGGTGTGGCGGTGGCGCAGATTGGCGCATTCGGATTTGAGGTGTGCCGCTTCTGCGTGGACGAGGTGATCACTGTCAGCAACGACGACCTCTGCGCGGCGATCAAGAACATCTACGACGATACCCGCTCGATCACCGAGCCTTCCGGTGCTCTGGCGGTTGCCGGAATCAAGCAGTACGTGACGCGGACCGGCGCTAGCGATCAAACCTTCGTTGCCATCGACTCGGGCGCCAATATCAACTTCGACAGCCTGCGCCATGTCGCCGAGCGCGCGGCGGCATGCGGCGCACCGGCGTAGGGGGATTATTGCTGAAGTGCGGTGCTGACTTTGTCCGAGGCTGACCAAATGCGATAACGCACTTCAACGTCCGAGGGTGCGTACACCACGACGGGCAATTTGCTGTTGTAACGCAGCATGAAGCCATCGCCGACGACGGGTACAAAGGCGCGTTTCTTCTGGCTGCCAGGCGGGCAGGCCATCATCGTGCTCATCGGGCCGATGACTTTTTCCAGGCGATAGAACCGATAGCCCCAGCCCTCGAGATTTTTTTCATCGAGCACGCCGCCCAGGCGTTGACGGTTGCAATCCACCTCAAGGGTTTTGCCGGCGAGGATTTCAACCTGGAAGTTCTCTTCCTGCTCTTGTTTGGGCAGGTGGATGACCTGGCGGCTGAAACCGGCTTCGGCTTTCGGAAACGGTGCGACGTCTTCGAGCTTGGCCGCATTGGCGAGATTGGACAGGCTGGCGATGATCAGGCCGGTGGTCGCGTAGACGCGTAAAGAACCCATGGGTGCCTCCGTGCGGGTGTAGGGTGAGTGATCGGCATTCTTACTGTCATGGTAGATGAATGGAAACCGCTGTCGACTTGCAAATTGCAGTGCTGCAAACGGCAGATCTTGCATTTTGCAAATAGCAAAACGCTGGCAACTTCGCCAAGTGCTTGATATTTCGAGGGTCAAAATCAACCGATGAGAGGCACGTTTTATGCGTTGTTTTAGTGCGGCGCACCGGGTTTGTGCGCCTACACTCCAATGGGCATTTCGCAGTACAACCGCTTGTCGCACCCAGGGAAACAGCGGGGATACACCCGTGCAGGGGCTGCAACGGTCAGCGTGAATACTTGATTGGCAATCTCACAGTAAGGAGAGGGTTCGCCATGTTTCTGTCTGCCTTGGAACTACGCAATATCATTGAAAGCAGTTTTCTGCCTAAACGCTGCCAGTGCACGTTGTCGCCGGATCTGTCGATGACCGTCAAAGTGTTCGGCGATCATCAAACCGATCAGGTCGATTTACTGGTCAGTGGAATTGATGCCAGCCACCTCAATGGCTGTCGTGAAATAAACGAACTGATCGCAGGGTTGCGATCGGACCTGAACAAGCAGACTGCGCAACAGCACTACAGTCCGCGATCCAGAGCCGTTTAACGCACCGTTTCACCCACTTCGACCGTCACGCGCCGGGCCTGCACAAAACCAAGGCCCAGCGCGAACTCGACCAGCACCGCGAGCAAAATCCCGGGGCCGGCATGACCGTTGAGCCACTCCGCAAAACCCAACACCGCCAAACCAAAACAACCAACGATAAACCCGTTGCTCAGCGCATTGCGGCCCAGCGACGGCGGTGCGTTGCGCACCAGATGAAACATCACCCCCAACGCTGCAAACAGCACCGCACTACGGCGCGCGACAAACCCGGCACCCTCTGAATACTCGATGCTCCAGATTGCCAAGATCATTTCGGGGAAAAATCCCCAGCCCAATGCGAGCAGAAAACAAAGGGAAGCGGTGATGCCCGACAACGTGCGAAACGACAACTGCATGGCCAATCCTTGCGGCAGTGAAGAGGGCCCCGAGCATAACCGCCGAAACCCTCCACGCCTACCGCACAGCGGCAAATCAGAGCTTTCTGTCAGTTCTGGTAGCTGCACGCGTCAGACAATTTCCGATAGCTGATTTCTCCAGGCTTACCGATATCGTCGATGTACTTCATGTCGGCTGTGATCACCTTGCAATCCAGAGTGGGCGGCTCGGTCAATGCCACCACTTTTGCCACATGCAACGGCATGCCGTACTCATAAGGCACCGCTTTGGAGGTGGCGGACGTGTCATTGGCCTGGGCCAGCCCGGCAAATGCAGTGCAGGCGAGGGCGGCGCTGAGCAATAAAGGACGAATGTTCATGAAAGGACTCCCGAGTGGCGGTTCTAGAGTTCGGCGTGATTCAGCCGAACCTGCCGCACTGGGCGACAGCCAGAATGGCTGAGGGCGTGCGGTTCAGTACATTTTTTGACCACAGCGTTAAGCGATGGTTAACCGAGCTGAACGCCGGCTGTCAGGGAGTGGGGTAGTTTTCTCCGGGATGTTTGGCGAATTCCTACAAAGGCCGGTGCCTTGTCTGCTTTCGGCGGGTGGAGCGGGGCGGTTATTGTCCGGTGCCGCTGCAAAATCAGTGGTTCGGGTTTGGTCACCTGAGAACAGTCAGCAAATTCATTACTCATTCAGCCGTGAGTAATCCTTATGCCTATTCTCAATCAATTGCCGAACCGCTTTCTTCCCCTCAGAAGCAACGTCACCGAAACCCCGACGCTGCTCATCGACACACAAGCCAGCCCGAAAGACATCCTCGAAGCCGCCGTCCAGCGCATCCGCGCCGCCGCCGACCTGCTCGAAACCCTGCATTGCCTGTGCTTCAAGCACGCCGACGTGCAGGACATTCCACACATCACCCATGCGCTTTACCTGCTGACGCAGGATGGCAATGATTTGCTGCAGGTGGCGCAGCAGCAAATGTTGAGTTGAAAGGCGCCGGTTTGATCTCTGTCTGGATTGCCTCACACTCACGGGTAGAGGCATTTTCTGCCCGTGCCTGATGTTTACAACAGCTAGTTAGAGAAGAGACTCTGCCTAAGGAACAGGAGCAAAAGGGCTGACCAAGTCTGGGCTCCATTTCAACTCAACAATATTTTTGGGTAAAAAGCGCACGTGCAAATACACATCACCACGTTTTCGGCGAGGTAGCGGTAAAATCACCTCATGGTTCTCCTTCTGACGCCTTGCCGAATCTGTTCGCCAGTCCTGCTGAGAATCCAGGAAACACGAACGGTTTCACCCTCAATTCGTTGGCAGCACATAACCCCTCCGCCACCCATTGCGAACAGGTTGCCTCCCCAAAAGTCATTTATCCAAAAGCTGAAAATTGGGCGATCTGTATAGTTTTTCTGACGTCAGCATTGCGCCGGGCGTACGAAATATATCAATGATTTTTGGGGTGGCGCAGCTAAGCAGCAAAGCCAGTACAGCCAGGGCTATTCGCCTTCTTCGCCATGTTCGTTTTCGACGTGGGTCCGCAGCAATATCTATCAAGCGCACGAAGTCCAAACTAGAAGTTCAAATTTCAATTCTTCGGTATGCACTGAATCTGCATACATTTATGTTGACGCATCCGGAGACTCTGCAGAGGGTTTCCGCTTCATCTGTTCCAGATAGTCGGGTGCCATGCCTTTGGTTTTGTTCAGGCTCGGCATGTCGAACTCTCGAACGACGAAATACTTAGGTAATGGGGCGCCGGTTCCCTGCGGTATCTGCTGAATCATGTACTGGTCGTTTACGTAATATTCGAGCAAATCTTCCACGTCGAAACTGAGGCCTTTGGGCGCAGGAGCGAACCATTCGTCGAGCAATGCTTTGACTGGGGCGGTAGGGAACCTGGTTTTCAACCTCCAGGCCTCTCGGTCCACGTCCTCGAGCCAACTGAGTTCGGCGCGGAGGGCGGCCTTGCCTTGTTGAGTTTCCTTTAGAGCCCGATCGCGTTTTGCAGCTTGCGCGTCGCTTTCGCTGCTCATCCCTAGCGCTCGCGCGATTGAGCCTTGTTTGCTAAACATAGGGCGTTGTAAGCGCTCTTCTTGGTCGTCGTATGCTTGATGCTGCCCACGATACAGTTCCCATAAACCACGCAAACGTTGGATATACAATCGACGATGAGCTAGGAAGCTTTCAGCAGATACTTTTTTATTACCCGCCTTACTCATGTAATCTTTGCTCGCGCCGATTGCACTTGCCCCGTTGATGTGATCGTTCAGTATGAAGTACTCGGCGATAT
This sequence comes from Pseudomonas sp. PB106, assembly GCF_009764645.1. Lineage (GTDB taxonomy): Bacteria > Pseudomonadota > Gammaproteobacteria > Pseudomonadales > Pseudomonadaceae > Aquipseudomonas. The sequence goes on along the minus strand of NZ_RWIM01000070.1, from coordinate 3,390 downwards.
CTGGCTGGCTCTCATGCAATTCGTTAAGTGTAGGAAAGGGAACTCCTGCCTTTCGGGCAGCTTGATACATTTCATGCAAACTTGCTAGTTGAAGCTCAGTGCTATGAGCGACGTCGGTTTTTTTCAAACCGCCTCCCACGTCGTAGCTCGTCCCTGGTACTAGTCGTTCCTCCCATTTTGGAGTGGAAGAACCAGTGCCGATCAGCCTTGAACGGCGAGAATCCTGGCACTCATGGGCGGCAACGAGATGAAGCGCAGATTTAACAGGCCCAGCGAGGCACTCGCCATCATCCACAGTGTTTACAAACGGGATGAAATATTCCAGTAAAATAGAGCTGTCGCCGCTTCGATCCACCGCGTCAAACAATCCGGCGAAATTCACTTCGAGTTGGGCGCCTTTAAAAACAGTTGTTGCGGGATCACACTCTTCGAATAATTTATGGGTGAATGCTCGAGCAAGACTCGCCCCGAAGTCATATCCAAAAACAGAGATGGAGATACGCTTTACAGGCGCGCCACTTTTTGCTTTTGCATCAGCGAGTGTCTTTTCTACGACTTTAAATGCTGCCTCAAGTCGCGTATCAACGCCTGTTTTGAAAAAAGTAGCGGTATACTCGTTGTCTCGAGTTATTCCGAAAAGATCTAGCGCCGCCGGCGCTGCGGCTTTAATAGCTCCGGAGATAACATTGCCAACCTTCAGGTTGTTTAACAAAGATTCCCACCATTTTTTACCCGTGAGAATATCTTTTGCTGCATCAAGTGGACTTTTACTAAAAGTGTCTTCGGGGGATTTCAAAGCACTGTCTTTGGCTCGGCTCAACGCGCCGTCAATGCCAGCCCCGCTGCTAACAGCGCCGCCGCCGAGTGACGCATCGAAGTCAGACCCTAGACCAGATATGTAGAATCTGCGGCGATCCACATTTGTTTGAATTCTGTCTTGGCCAGTGTCATCCGGATGTGCGAAAAACAGGCGGGCCACATTGCTTAGGTTACCTTCCTGAATATCGTTGACCGAATTTCGACCGAACCCATCAAAAAAAAATGAGATGTGTAGCTTGGACTCGCAGGGCAAAACTGATTTTTTCTGCCCGTCAGTACCTGCGCAAGCTTTTGTACTGACCGTTTGAGCACGATCTAGATTAGAGTTTCCGCTCATTTCAGGCTTCCTTGCTGCGGGCTGGTTGAAGATCTGTGGAATTTTTCGAATGGGCTAACGAGGTCAGGACTCCATTTCAGTTCTACGATATTTCCAGGAAGGAATCGTACGTGTAGAAACTCATCTGTCCGTTGACGTTCAGGTAAAGACAGAACTCTTTCATGAGTTTCTTTTTTTACCCCTTGGCGGAGTTGCTCTCCAGTTCGGCTAAGGATCCAAGTTACTTTTACAGTAGGTCCTTGAATTTTTTTGCAGCACATAGTGCCGCCGCCTCCCATTGCGGCGAGATTTCCGCCCCAGAAGTCATTTATCCAAAAACTTAGAATGGGCCGATCCATATAGTTCGAAGACGTCAACATCGCGCCCGGCGTACGAAACTGGTTATAAAGATACGATCCAATGAAAGGCAGCAGTAAAACGAATACCCCGATGACAAGGTTGCGGCGATGCCAGATTTTTTGCCGCTTAGTATTCATGGCCACGGTCATTTACGTAAATTCCTTATCCAGCAATGCATCTTGAATATCCAGAAAACTTTGAGACAGACAGAAAGTGCTGATCAATATGTTCATCACGAAACTCATTCCGACAACTCTCGCATCACCACGCCAAGCGGCAATTTCTCTCCAATTGCCCGTTCTTTCGCCTTTTCCCACATCGGCCAGTTCGCCGGGAACTCGCGGTCCATCAATTGCAGACTGGCAAATAGCGTGACGTCCTCCGGTTCGGCCAAACCCTGGTTACGGCCAGCGTCTAATGCCTCTTTGACTTGTTTCAACCGTGCACCGTGGCAGGTGCTGGCAAACACTTCAGGCGCTTCTTTTTCCAGTTCCGTGGTGAGGCTGTAGGGCAGGGGATCAATCTCCATGTCCGCCGACAGCTTTGCGTCGAGGAAAATGGGCTCGTATCTTCCGGGCTGTTCAAGGTTGAGGCCCATCAGACAGTGCCATTGATCTTCTTCTGTGGGCACCCACCATTCCTGCAGCGGGCCAAACAGCCACGCATGCCAGGACAGATCATCGCGTGCGTACAGCATAGGCAGCACTTCGGGGGCGTAGCTCCGGATCATCAGAACTTCGCCGGCTTCATTTTTTGCCAGCAATGCATCACTTAGGTGCGCGGCGAGTTTTTCTGCAGGGCAGTCGGTGCGAATCCAACCGGCCATGGCGGTGCAGCCGGTGAAGTATTCGTGAGCGAGAAAGGCTTCGAAGTCCATATGGCTGACGTCAATCAGCCAAGGGCCGTAGTTGCGCAGTTCGGCGAACTCCGGTTGCACCATCAATGGCCGTCGTGACGGGTCAGCACTGACAAACTGCAATCGCGCAGGCTCCGACAACAGGCCTGTTTCAACGATTGCGAATATTGATTGTGCGTTGTTCTGCGCGTCGCTCCAGGCTTTTGCAGCGTCACTCTTGGTCATCAATTAGCCCCCGACTGCAAGGCGAGTTTTTCGCGCATGGCTTTCTTCAGACATTCGACGCAGATGCCGGTAGGCGCTTTGAGTTTCGGCGTCACGGCGAGTGACTCTGCCTGCATCATTTGATTGATGCGGGTTTGCAACAGACGACCGGCGTTATCGATCGCCGCGAGGCCAGGAATGAGTGGGGCGAGGATGGCAATCCCGGTGCCGGAGCCCGGTGAGCCACCCGAGTTTGTTTTCACCTCAGCACCACTGATGGTCACACCACCCGCATCGACCTTCACAAAACTCCCGCCAGCCTTGGCTGTGAGTTCCATGCCACCCTCAATCACTACCTTCTCACCAGCGTGATAGTGAATCTCGGTCCCCGCCTCAACAAACTGCGCAGTCCCGACCTTCAAATGCTGCGTCACACCCACCGTCAGGTGATCATTCGCGCGCATCTCGCTGATTCGATCCAGATGGGTAATCCGGTGTTCTTCAACCTTGAACTCGCTCAGCGTGTTGGCTTCAACGGTGTCATGCCGTTCGTTGCCGACACGGATTTTCTGGTCGTGCTCGATGTTTTCGTCCCAATCACGCTGGGCGTGGATGTAGATCTGTTCGACGCCTTTCTTGTCTTCGATGCGGAATTCGTTGTAACCCTTGCCGCCCGGTGAACTGAGGGTCTTGAAGGTGCTGCGGGTCTTGTTCGCCGGCAGGTCGTAGGGGACGACGTTTTCCTTGTGGTACAGGCATCCGGTGACCAGCGGCTGGTCGGGATCGCCTTCGAGGAAAGTGACCAGCACTTCCATGCCGATCCGCGGGATGGCGA
>NZ_RWIM01000069.1 GCF_009764645.1 Pseudomonas sp. PB106 | reverse complement strand
GCTTGGCGGATTGGGCGGCCTGCTCGGTGGTTTGCTCGGCGGTGGCGCGGGAGGTGGCCTGGGCGGCGCGTTAGGCGGCGGTGGCACGCAAAGTCGTTCTGGCGGCGGCACCAATTACGCGGCGCTCGCCTCGCTGGGGATGATGGCGTACCAGGCCTATCAAGCCTGGCAACGCAGTCAGGCCAGCGCGGCGCCGCAACAGATGCCGCAAACCGCCAACCTGCTCGCCGGCCCCGAAGTCGAAGAACACAGCCACGCCGTCCTGCGTGCCCTGATCGCTGCAGCCAAGGCGGACGGGCGCATCGATGAGGCCGAAAAACACCTGATCAGCAGCGAGATCGGCAAACACACCGAGGATCCGCAATTGCAGCAATGGCTCGATGCTGAAGTCGCCAAGCCGCTGGACCCCGCCGAGGTCGCACAGTCTGCCCAAGGCGATCCCGCCGTCGCCGCCGAAATGTACCTGGCCAGCGTGATGCTGGTGGACGACCAGCAAGACGCCGAACGCAGCTACCTCGACGAACTGGCGGCCGCGTTGCAGATCGATCCGGATCTGCAGGTGCATCTGGAGCAGCAGGCCAAAGGGCAGGCATAAACCGAAAAAGATCGCAGCCAGCGGCGCGTATACAGGAAGCGCTGCCGCTGGCACATATGGCCGTCCGTCCGGGCAATTTTCACGTCGATTGAATTTTTCGCAGGCGCTGCGCCTCTCTGCTGTAGAGGCGTACGAAACAGCGTCCTGCCATTCGACCGAGATTACTGCCATGACTGTCCTGACTCGCCTGCAATCCGCGCCGGCCCTACCCAAAGCGATCAATCCCTCCGGGAATGTCCGGGGCATGTATGAAAGTCTGCTGCGCGAGGATGATTCGAGGGCGCGGGCGCATTCATTTTTGCATGAACAGCTGCAGCTCGCCGCCGCATTGCCCGAAGAACTGCCGCAGGATCCCTCCACCTGGCACGAATGGGTCGCTGCGCATTGCGCCGATGTTGCCCGCCAATATGCCGACTATTTGCAACAGCGCAAGGCCGGTGGGCCACGGCAATTTTTCGCCAGCAAGGCGCAGGCGTTGTATTTCCTGCAAGCCGTTGCACCGACCAAACTGGTGGATGGCGCGTGGTTGTATGGCTTGCTGCAACACTGGCGGGATCCACGCTTCAGCGGCTTGCTGTGCACTTATCTGGAAGAGCTGGGCGAAGGCAATCCGGCGCAAAATCATGTGGTGATCTACCGCAAACTGCTGGCCGAGCATGACCTCGATCACGCCAGCCCGATCCCCGATGAACGTTATCTGCAAGGCGCATTGCAGTTGGCGCTCGGCGCTTGTGGCGATGAAATGTTGCCGGAGGTGATCGGCTACAACCTCGGTTACGAACAACTGCCATTGCACCTGCTGATCAGCAGTTACGAACTGACTGAACTGGGCATTGATCCGTACTATTTCACCCTCCACGTCACCATCGATAACGCCAGCACCGGGCATGCACAGAAAGCCGTGCAAGCGGTGCTCGACCTGCTGCCGCTGGAAGCCGATCGCGCCGATTTTCTACGGCGGGTATCGCAGGGTTATCGACTCAATGATTTGGGGCAGGGCAGTCGCGCAATCATCGAGGGTTTTGACTTGGAGCGCGAGTTGCTGGCAATGCTTGAACGCAAATGCCCGTTCGCCCAGCACATGCACTCGGACTACTGCCGTTTCGAAGGTAAAACCGTCAATCAGTGGCTGGCCGAGCCCGAGCATTTGCCCGGTTTCCTGCAGGCCCTGCAAAACAAAGGCTGGATCAAACGCCACGAGGACCCTCAGGCGAGTCGCTTCTGGCAGTTGATCGATGGCGACGGCGCGGCGATGTTCGGCGTGTTCAGCGCCTACGAAAAACAATTGGTGCATGACTGGATTGCCGGCAATTGGCAGCCCGCGAAGAAACCCGCTGCGCTGCGGCGTCACGCTGCGACGAACGCACCGATCGAAGTGCCGGAGCAGGACCCCGACGTGCAAATCCTCAACGCCGCTTTGCAAGGCCAGGACACGCACGCACAAATGGCCACGCTTATCCCGTGGCTCGCCCCAGCAAGACACGCGCATCCAGCCGGCCTGCTCGCTATCCGCCGGTTCATCGAACTCAAATCTCGTTTGCCTTAAGGAAATCCTCAATGAGTCAGGAAGAACAGCTGTCCACCCATGATCTTGCGCTGTTGCAGTTAGGCCGGCGCCTGCAGGCTGACGGCTACCGGTTTATCACCCCGACGCCGCTGACCCATCAGCGGGTCAACGAGCGCGATGAAGGCCAGTTCGCCGACTCCTTGCGCGATGTGTTCGGCTGGTCGCGTCCCTTCGAGCCGGGCCTGTTATCGGCCGATGAACAACGCCAATTGGAAGATGCTCAAGTCATCGATTCGTACGAAGGCCATCTGAAGAGTCGGGTGCGCTGGTCGAGCCTGGACGATTTGCTGTTCGTGCATTCGGCGTTTCCCACTGAAGCCGCTGACTCGGTGTTTTTTGGCCCGGACACCTACCGGTTTGCACAACTGATCCACGCCCATTTGCAGCAGAATTTCGCGCCCATCCATCGTGCCGTGGACATCGGCTGTGGCGCGGGCGTCGGCGCGATTCTGATTGGCCGCGCGCGCCGCGAAGCGCAAGTGTTGGCGTTGGACATCAATCCTGCCGCGCTGCGCCTGACCACGATCAACGCCGCATTGGCAGAAGTCGCCAACGTTGAAGTCCAACACAGTGACCTGCTGCAAGCCGTTGAAGGCGAGTTCGACCTGATTGTCGCCAACCCGCCGTACATGGCTGATCCGGCCGCACGGGCATACCGGCATGGCGGCGGAACACTCGGCGCCGGATTGTCGTTGCGCATTGTCGAGCAGGCGCTCAATCGGCTCGCGCCAGGTGGTTCGCTGTTGCTCTATACCGGCGTGGCGATGGTCGATGGCCGCGATCCTTTTCTCGATACCGTGCTGCCCCGTCTGGATGAGCAACGCTTCGGCTGGACCTATCGGGAAATCGATCCTGATGTGTTCGGCGAAGAATTGGTCAACCCCGGTTATCAGAGGGTCGACCGAATTGCCGTGGTCGCATTGACTGTGACCCGTATAGGCTGAAGCAAGGCAGGTGCGCGATGAGCAGAAACCTCGAAGACTACAACCGCATGCGCGATTTTTCGGCGACCTCCGAACCGGCTGCCGTCAAACGTGCCGGCAAGAAAAAAGCGGCCGATTCCGCCTTGCAGTTCTGCATCCAGAAACACGACGCCTCGCACCTGCATTACGACTTTCGCCTGGAACTCGATGGCGCGCTGAAGAGTTGGGCGGTGCCGAAAGGGCCATCGCTCGACCCCAAGGTCAAGCGTCTGGCCGTGCATGTCGAAGACCATCCGCTTGATTACGCGACCTTCGAAGGCAGCATCCCCGAAGGCCATTACGGTGCTGGTGATGTGATTGTCTGGGATCGCGGCGTGTGGATTCCGTTGGAAGACCCGCAAAAGGCCTACGCCAAAGGCAAGCTCAAGTTCGAACTGCAGGGCGAGAAGCTTGGCGGAATCTGGAACCTGGTACGCACGCACATGCCGGGCAAAAAGGAGAACTGGTTCCTGATCAAGCATCAGGACAACGCCGCCCGTCCGCAGGACGATTACGATGTCTTGGTCGCGGAACCGGACAGCGTGCTCAGTGAGCGCACGCTGGTCGATAAACCCAAGCTTGCCGCCAAGCAGGTCAAACCGCTGGACAAACCTGCTGCCAAGCCACGCAAAAAAGCTTCGGGCACGCTCACTGGCGCGCACAAGGCAAAAATCCCCGCTCAGCTCAAACCGGAATTGGCGACGCTGGTCGACAGTGCGCCCGAAGGTGAATGGAGCTTCGAGATCAAGTTCGACGGCTACCGGATCATGGCTCGCATCGATCATGACCAGGTGCAACTGTTCACCCGCAATGGCCATGACTGGACGCACAAACTGCCGCAACAGGCCGAAGCGTTGGCCGCGCTGGGGCTTGAATCCGCCTGGCTCGACGGCGAAATGGTGGTCGCCAACGAACATGGCGTGCCGGACTTTCAGGCCCTGCAAAATGCGTTCGAGGTCGGGCGCAGTGGCAACATTCTCTATTACCTGTTTGATCTGCCGTATCTCAACGGCGTTGACCTGCGCGAGGTGCCAGTGGAAGAGCGCCGCGCCGCACTGGCGACGATTCTCGGCGCGCAGAAAAATCCGTTGTTGCGCTACTCCGAGGCGTTCGACGAAACCCCGGATGCGCTGCTCAACAGCGCCTGTCAGATGCAGATGGAAGGCTTGATCGGCAAACGCCTCGGCTCCCCGTATGTGTCACGGCGCAGCGGCGACTGGATCAAGCTCAAGTGCAAACATCGGCAGGAATTCGTGGTCGTCGGCTACACCGAGCCGAAAGGCTCGCGCAGTGCGTTCGGCGCTTTGCTGTTGGGCCTGCATGATCGTGACAGCGGCGAATTGCGCTACGCCGGCAAAGTCGGCACCGGCTTCAACGAAGCGACGTTGAAAAGCATCCTCGCGAAGTTGAAACCGTTGCAGGTGAAGAAAGCAGCCGTGGTCAATCCGCCCAGTGGCTTCGACGCCAAAGGCGTGCACTGGTTGAAACCCAAGCTGTTGGCCGAAGTGGCGTTCGCCGAAATGACCAAGGACGGCTCGGTGCGCCATGCCGTGTTCCATGGGTTGCGCGATGACAAACCGGCCAAGGACATCACTGAGGAGCGAGCGAAACCCGTGAAGACTTCAGCGCCGAAATCCGCTGCAAAGAAATCGCCGAAAAAAGCCGCAGCGAGCAACGCTGAAGCGGCGCCGTCACAGCTCGGACTGGCCGACGGCAAAGTGCGCATCACCCACCCGGATCGGGTCATTGATGCCGTCAGTGGCACCACCAAAATGCAACTGGCCGAGTATTACGCCAATGTTGCCGAATGGATTCTGCCGCAGCTCAAGGATCGTCCGGTCGCATTGGTGCGTGCGCCGGATGGCATTGCCGGCGAATTGTTCTTTCAGAAGAATGCCGAGCGCCTGGCAATCCCCGGCATCACGACACTGGACAAAGATCTCACCGGCCAACCGGTGATGCTAATCAACAACGCCGAAGCGCTGATCGGCGCGGTGCAGATGAGCACCGTCGAACTGCACACCTGGAACGCCACCACCGTCGATCTGGACAAGCCTGATCGCTTCGTTCTCGACCTCGACCCGGATCCGGCGTTGCCTTGGAAAAGCATGGTCGAAGCCACCGCGCTGACCCTCACGGTGCTCGATGAACTGGGGCTCAAAGCATTTCTCAAAACCAGCGGCGGCAAGGGCATTCACCTGGTGGTGCCGCTGACCCGCAAGCACGGTTGGGATGAGGTGAAAGACTTCAGTCACGCGATTGTCAGCCACATGGCCAAGCTGTTGCCGGATCGTTTCTCGGCGGTGTCCGGGCCGAAGAATCGTGTCGGCAAGATCTTCATCGACTACCTGCGCAATGGCTTGGGCGCTACCACGATTTGCACTTACTCGGCGCGTACACGCGAAGGCTTGCCGGTGTCGGTGCCGGTGTTCCGTGAGGAGGTGGCCGAGATCAAGGGCGGCAATCAGTGGAATGTGCACAACGTGCATGAGCGCTTGGCGGAAGTCGGCGACGAGCCGTGGGCCGACATGAAGAAAACCCGCCAGAGCATCACGGCTGAGATGCGCAAACGGGTCGGTATGAAAAAGTGATCAGGTGTCGCGCAACAAGTCGTGGGCGTTGAGCAGTTCGAAGGCAATTTGCTGGTTGTTTTCCAGACCTCGGCGAATCGCCGCCGGAATCGCCGCCCGGGTCTTGCGGCACAGGCCCGGTAACTCATCGATTTGAATGGCGATGCCGCGCATCGTGCGCACTTCGTTGAAACCGGGAGCGACGTCCACGCGAATGCCCAGTTGCTCGAACATGCGCTGTTGCAGGTGCTTGAGGTCGTCAAGATCCTTGAGTATTTCCAGGCGCGCGAGCAGGCGTTTTTCCTCTTCGCGGGTCAGTCGCAGGATGCGCAGATCCGCGCCGGGCGTCTCCAGCAACGGATCGCGCCCGCAAATGCAGGCGCCGGGCGGGCAGGGGGAGCGCAACGGCGCAGAAGTCGTCATGGCCTCCATCATAGAGGCCGTGGGACTGTTTTGCCTATCAGCCTTCAGCGGCCGTCCATCGGCTGCCAAATCCGTGAGCGCTACTGATTCAGGCCTTCGTAATGCACCAGAATCGCGTTGGCGAGATCTTCGTCGCTGGCGTTGATGCCAGGGTTGTCCTGACGCACCTGTTGCAATCCCGATTCAAGATAAACCCCACGAATGGCCCCGCCACTGGCGACAAATGCAGACAAGTCGTCACGGGCCGGAATCACCATTTTGTGATCCTTGAAGGTCGAGTACAGCGACGCGGAGACACCCGCCGAGGTGGCGACATCGCCCGCGTCAACGCGGGCCAGCGCCGAACCGACCGGCAGGCATAAGAGTAAAGAAGAAACGAGCACTAACTTGCGCATGACGGTGTTCCTCCACAGGCGCGAAGCAAAAGGGAAGTACTACATAATGTGAGAGGGGCGTGGAAGGCGGGAGTTCCGTGTCGCGTTGATGAGACAGACGCAGGCAACCTCGTGGCGGGTTGCCTTGCGTCTTGAAGCGAATGTCCTCAAATCACCCCGCATGCCATGCGGTCACCGCCACCGCCCAGCGGTTTGGGCATGTCGGAGTGGTTGTCGCCACCGGCGTGGATCATCAGGGCATGGCCTTTGATCTCGGAGATTTTCTTCAGGCGCGGCGCGAGCACCGGATAGTTGGCGACACCGTCAGCCGTCACGTACACCGCCGGCAAATCGCCGAGGTGGCCATCGGCGTAGGGGCCGAGGTGCTTGCCGGTCTTTTGCGGATCGAAATGCCCGCCAGCGGCTAGGGCCGCACCTTTCACACCATCCTTCATGCCCGCTTCGCAACTGCCGTTTTCGTGGACGTGGAAACCATGGATGCCGGCCGGCAGGGATTTCAGATCCGGCGTGAACAACAAGCCATACGGCGTCTCACTGACGGTGACCGAACCGATCGCCTGCGGCGCGCCGTCGGCGCTAACCAGATTGATTGCGACTTTCTCGGTCGCTGCCTGAGCGGAGCCGATGGCGAAGGTGCCGAGCAAACCCAACCAGAGTGCGCGTTTCATAGGCGTTTCCTTTTTGCTGCTGCAAGTGTGTTCAGAGCGACGGACTCAAGGCTGACGACATTGACTGACGATGAAGGCATTGGCCGTGTGCGTTGAAAATTCAGACTTGCGGCGCATTGGGAAAGTTTTATCGCCGTTGCTGCCGCCGCTGACAACTGCCGAAACGTTGTTGCGCAGCGGACTCGGGCAAACAGGCTTAACTGAAGCACTGACAGGCGTTTACAAGCGCCGACAAGGAGAAAAACCTACTGGCGATCAGGCTGGAATCGAGTGTTGCTGATTGTAAATCGAGCTTCGTGGAGGCGGGCTGGCCCACGCATGAGCCAGCCTATTCAAAGCCTGTTCAAGGGAATTGCAATCCAATCAGAACTTGAACGCCTGCCGCCCCACCAACAGCCACTTGCCATCCTGCTTCTGCCAGATCTGGAAATTCTCGATCTCGGTCGGTATCACTTCAGTCCCCTTCAGCGCCTGCGCGGAAAAGTGGTGACGCACCAGCGCGGTGTCGCCGGACAAGGTGATGGTCTGCTTCTGCATTTCGAGTGTCTTGAAGGCGCTCTTGCCGGTTTCGATGTCGGCGATGAACTCTTTCTTGTCCTGAATCTTGCCGCTGGAGTGGCCATAAGTCAGGTTGGGCGCGGTGAGTGCATTCAGTTCGGCGATGTCTTTGTGCAGCATCGCCTGAGTGAGATGGTCGACTGCTTGGGCGACATCTTTTTCTGCCGGAGCAGGGGCGGCCAGGGTGTAACCGCTGAAGGCGCAGAGAAAACCGATAAGAAGGCGGGTGTTGTTCATTGAAGGTGTTTCCTTGTTGTTATAGGTGGATGGCTGATTGATTCAAAATGTGAATTCGTCAGTCATCGTACAACGTAGCAGATTCTTAATGGATTGGGCAGCGACTGCGGGCTCGGGATTAACCCCATAAACAGGCTGCAACGCTGAAAGGCTTCAGTCAGAGCCCTCGGCGGTTCATGTTCGGCGATTGACGGCCGATAAGTCCCTGAGCGGAAAAAGACTCTCAAGTCGGGAACAGACGCGCGGGTTTGCCCTGACGTGATATTCTGCGCGCCAACTTGGTTTGACCTAATTCAGTTTGTTTGCCTTCGGGCGAGCTGACGGAATCCCTGTCGCTCAAGTAGCTGAAGCCAATAATGATAAAAAGTCAGTTCAGAAGGGACATTAACTGAGGTCGATGCAACCTGTCGGCCTTGTGTGCCCACCCGTCAAAATTGAAGTGTGCCGGAATCTGCGACGCTAGCCTGAGCGTCACCAAAGCGGATCGCATACCGATAAAAGAGGCGGGCGGAAGGCGTTTTATCATAGGTGCTACAGATGTTTAAGAAAGTGAACACAGCCCTGCTGGGTCTGGCTTTGGCGATGGGGATGACGTCCGCCAATGCTGACGAAGCAAAGAAAGTCGACGTCCTGCTGATCGGCGGCGGCATCATGAGCACCACCCTGGGTGTGTGGATCAATGAGCTGGAGCCAAGCTGGTCGATGGAAATGGTCGAGCGCCTCGATGGCGTCGCCCTTGAAAGCTCGAACGGCTGGAACAATGCCGGTACCGGTCACTCGGCTCTGGCTGAGCTGAACTACACCCCGGAAGATGACAAAGGCAACGTCACGATCCCGAAAGCCGTCGAGATCAACGAAGCGTTCCAGGTCTCGCGTCAGTTCTGGGCCTGGCAGGTTCAGCAAGGCGTTCTGAAGAACCCTCGCTCGTTCATCAATACCACTCCGCACATGAGCTTCGTGTGGGGCGATGACAACATCAAGTTCCTGAAAAAGCGCTACGAAGCCCTGCAAGCGAGCCCGCTGTTCGCCGGCATGCAGTACTCCGAAGACCCGGCTGTGATCAAGAAGTGGGTTCCGCTGATGATGGAAGGGCGTGACCCGAACCAGAAAATCGCGGCCACCTGGAGCCCGCTGGGTACTGACATGAACTTCGGCGAAATCACCCGCCAGTTCGCTGCCCATCTGCAGACCAAGCCTAACTTCGATCTGAAACTGTCGAGCGAAGTGCAGGGCATCACCAAGAATGCCGATGGCACTTGGCGCGTCAGCTACAAAAACCTGAAAGACGGCACCAAAACCGAAACCGACGCCAAGTTCGTGTTCATCGGCGCGGGCGGCGGTGCACTGCATCTGCTGCAGAAGTCGGGCATTCCAGAAGCCAAGGAATACGCTGGCTTCCCGGTAGGCGGCTCGTTCCTGGTGACCGATAACCCGACCATCGCTGAACAGCATCTGGCCAAGGCTTACGGTAAAGCTTCGGTTGGCGCACCACCGATGTCCGTTCCGCACCTGGACACCCGTGTTCTGGACGGCAAGCGCGTCATCCTGTTTGGCCCATTCGCGACCTTCAGCACCAAGTTCCTCAAAGAAGGCTCGTACCTGGACCTGCTGACCAGCACCACCACCCACAACATCTGGCCTATGACCAAGGTCGGCATCAAGGAATACCCGCTGGTCGAGTACCTTGCAGGCCAACTGATGCTGTCGGATGAAGACCGCATGAACGCGCTGAAGGAATACTTCCCGAACGCCAAAGCCGAAGACTGGCGCCTGTGGCAAGCTGGCCAACGCGTGCAAATCATCAAGCGTGATGAAGCCGCTGGCGGCGTGCTGAAACTGGGCACCGAAATCGTGGCTGCACAAGACGGCTCCATCGCCGGCCTGCTGGGCGCATCGCCAGGCGCGTCGACCGCTGCACCGATCATGCTGAGCGTGCTGCAGAAAGTCTTCAAAGACAAAGTGGCTAGCCCGGAATGGCAAACCAAGCTGCACCAGATCGTGCCAAGCTACGGCACTCAGCTGAACAGCGATCCAGCCAAAGTGGCTGCAGAGTGGGCTTACACCGCCAAAATCCTCGAACTGCCGACACCACCAGTGATCGGTCAGGTTGCTGCTCCGGCCGCACCTGCAGCTGAAAAAGCTGAAGCGCCGAAGGAAAACGCTGCACGTGACATGGCTCTGTAACTAGATCCCTGACACACAAAACCCACTGAACCGGCGACGGTCAGTGGGTTTTTTATGCGCTACCCCCTGTAGGAGCTGCCGAAGGCTGCGATCCTTTGATTTTGTTTTCAAGATCAAAAGATCGCAGCCTTCGGCAGCTCCTACAGGTCCATTCAGGCTTTGGCGGAGGCCAGATAAGCACCAAGTCTGCGTCCCATCTCTTCGCCCAGCGCCTGCAATCCGCTCAGCGGCCGCACCATCACTTCAAACTCGACAATCTTGCCGTGCTCGTCAAAGCGAATCATGTCGATGCCCTTGAGTTCTTTCGAAGCGACTTTGGCGCTGAATTCCAGAATCACATTCAAGCCGTCGGCCGTGGCCAGTTCGCGGTGGTATTTGAAGTCCTCAAACACCTCGAACACAGTGTTGAGGATCATCGACACCACCGGTGCGCCGGGGTAGGGCGTGTGGGCCATTGGCGAGCGGAACTCGGCTTGTGGGGCGAGCAGTTCGGGCAGAGCGCTCAGGTCACCGGTACGGATCATTTCGTGCCAACGATTCAGTGACGGGGCGACGTTGGGCTGCAGGTTCAGATCGGACATGTTTCACTCCTGAGTTTTTGTTGTTCTTCTCGCGACGATCAAGACTCTAGATCAACCTCGCATAATTGAAACCCTTCAGTGTGTCGCTGAATATCCAAACATCGCGGAAGCAGATCAGATGCCCATCTGATCCGTATTTTTCTGTTCAATCTGCCTCTGTAACCGGCGCAGCCATCGGCTCAGAATAGCTCCGCAGTACGGTGATTCGCGGCAGTCCTTCATTCCGAAGCGCCCCGTGCACCGCAAGCTCAGCATTGAGGAGAGCTAGATGAACAAGATGGCGATTTTTCTGGGTGGGTTTCTGACGCTGACCATTCTGATCGGCTTGCTCGCGACGATTTCTCCGGTCTGATCACCCGAGCGCATCCGCCGAAGGCCAGCCACTGACTCGCGCCGCCGGCCCACCGGCGGGATCTGCCGGGTAAACAATCAGCGACTGGCCCGTGCTGGTTTCGGCGATGAGCTGGCTCGCCGGGCCGAACATCGCGGCGCGCTCTTGCGCTGTGCAGGTCGGCAGGTAAACCCGCAAGACACGGGGGTCATAAAAACGGAACACCAGCAGGTTGCCATCCGGGTCGGTGACTCGTAGCAACGTGCGAAAGTGGCTGCGCAATTCGTCCAGCGAAACCTGCGCAGGTGCGACGACGAAACTGCCCCAACTTTGCCCCCAGCCTTCTTCGAACAGTCGCCATGTGTAGGGCTGCTGCGGGTCGAGGTGCAGCAGATAGGGGGCTGCCGCTGACAGGCTCGGCGCCAGTTCACCGGCGTACAGGCAGGAAAACTCCGCGTTGCTGTTACGCACCAACGACTCGATACGGGTATCACGAGCACCATCGAGCAAGGCGTAAACCTTGGGCGCACCCGGGCGCGAGCCGTGGGGCCAGAACTCGCTGTTCAACCATTCGTTGAGGCTGGGTCGAAACTGGCTCATCGGTTACAGATCTCGCAAAAGGGCACGCCGGTCTTGGCGGCAGCGACCAGTGTTTTTGCTTGCAGGTTCTGTTGGATGAGTCGGGTTTCTGCGCTGGTTGGTGCGGCGGCAGACGCCGGCGTGGCGAGCGGTGCCGCGGTTGTTGGCGTATTGATCGGTGCCGCGCTGAGGGTTTTGCCGGCCGCGTCGGCGTCGGCAGGCGTCAAGGCAATCGGCAGCTTGATCGCGATGCCGGTGCCGGATCCTGGGGAACCGCCGGAGTTGGTCTTCACCTGAGCACCGCTGATGGTCACTCCGCCGGCATCGACTTTTACAAAACTGCCGCCAGCCTTGGCGGTGAGTTCCATACCACCTTCGACCACGACTTTGCTGCCGGCGTAGTAGTGGATTTCCTGGCCTGTTTCGACAAAGTACGCGGTGCCGACTTTCACATGGCGAGTGCTGCCAACCGTGAGGTGATCATCGGCACGCACTTCGGTTTTGCGATCCAGATGGGTAATCCGGTGTTCCTCAACCTTGAATTCGCTCAGCGTATTGGCTTCAACGGTGTCATGCCGTTCATTGCCGACACGAATCTTTTGGTCGTGCTCGATGTTCTCGTCCCAATCGCGCTGGGCGTGGAGGTAGATCTGTTCGACGCCTTTCTTGTCTTCGATGCGGAATTCGTTGTAACCCTTGCCGCCCGGTGAGCTGAGGGTCTTGAAGGTGCTGCGGGTTTTGTTCGCCGGCAGGTCGTAGGGGACGACGTTTTCCTTGTGGTACAGGCATCCGGTGACCAGCGGCTGGTCGGGATCGCCTTCGAGGAAAGTGACCAGCACTTCCATGCCGATCCGCGGGATGGCGA
>NZ_RWIM01000068.1 GCF_009764645.1 Pseudomonas sp. PB106 | reverse complement strand
CACTCAAAACTGGGTTGGCTGACACACCGCTATCGCTGGCAAGCCAGCTCCCACAGGTTTTTGTGGTGGTCATAAAAATCCGAGGTTTAAACACGATCCCTGTGGGAGCGAGCTTGCTCGCGAAGGCGGTGCATCAGGTAAGCATGTGCCGAGTGACACAACGCTTTCGCGAGCAAGCTCGCTCCCACAGTCGAATTTGCGCAATGTTCAGTGGCTGAGCAGGTCAACGAGGGCCAATGCACCCTTCTGCAACGGCTGGCTTTTTAGCCACACCGCATGCACCGGCATCACCAGACCGTTTTCGATGTTGCGAAAATTCAGACGTTTCAGCCGTCCGCTGTCCAACCGCGACTGCACCACCGACAACGGGAAATTGCCCCAGCCCAGACCCGCCTCGACCATTTCCATGGCCGTTTCAAGGCTGTCCGTGCGCCAATATGATTGCGCTACCAACGGCCGCGTCTCACTGATCGGCAAGTCGCGGCTGGCGACGATGATCTGCCGCACCTGCACCAGATCTTCGAGAAACAAATCCTGCCCCTGCAGCAACGGACTGTCGGCTGCCAGCGTGGCGATCATCCGTTCGTTGCCGACGAACTGAAAACGCTCCAGCACGTTCATGCTCAACCCGGCGAAGGCCAGACAAACGCTGACTCGGCCACTGTGCAACATCGCCAACACGTCATCCTGCGGCGCGGTGAGCACTTCGATGTCGAGCAGCGGATGGCGCTCAGTAATCGTCTTTATTGCCGCCAGCAAACGCCGCCGGTCCATGTCCGCGACAACGCCAATCGACAATTTGCTCTCCAGCCCCAACGACAACTCCACCGCGTGCACTTGCAGGTGCTTGAGTTGCTCGGCAATCAACCGCGCATGGGGGACAAGCGATAGCGCCATCGCCGTAGGCTGCGGTTCACGGTGGCTGCGGTCGAACAGCAGATAACCGAGCTCTGCCTCAAGATTGCCGATGCCCATGCTCACCGCCGACGGCACTTTGCCCAACGTTCGCGCTGCCGCCGAAAACGAGCCGCGCTCGATCACCGCAAGAAACAACTCAATGCTGTCGCTGTTGAAATTCACTTTTCACACCTATCAACCAAACTGAAAGCTACTGACTTTTTCTGTCAGCTCTATTGAAGCTATCTTTCGTCGCCTTCGCCAGCCCCGCTGGCCAACAAACGGCAAGAAAGAGGCAAAACTGCATGCAAGGCGTCAAACGCAAACTGGTCTATGTATCGCTCTACGAAGTGATCGGCATGACCTTCTCCGCCCTCGGCCTGGCGCTGTTGTCCGGCACTTCACCCGGCAGCACCGGGCCATTGGCAGTGATCATCACCACCATCGCCGTGACCTGGAATTTCATCTACACCTCGTTGTTCGAGCGTTGGGAAAGTCGTCAGCCGTCGCGTACTCGCACGGTTAAACGACGCATCGTCCACGCCATCGGTTTTCAACTGACGTTGATCGTATTCCTCATTCCGTTGATCGCCTGGTGGATGAACATCAGCCTGGTGCAGGCATTTCTGCTCGATCTGGCGCTGATCATTTTCATCCCGTGCTACACGTTTGCGTTTAACTGGCTGTTCGACCGCGTGTTCGGTTTACCGGCCTCCGCCCTTCCCGATTCGACCGCTGCGGCATAAAACGTTAATTCGTAAACAGATATTGCGAGAAATCAGCGGTTTAACCGATTAAACCGCTGATATTCACAATCCGTGAACTCCGATAGCAGGCTAAGCTTTTCCATCAATAAAAAATGGATCAGCCCATGACTGCTCACGCCCCCGCCGCCGCGCACAGCGACGGCATCGACCCGATCCGCGCCGCTCAGGTTTCCGCCCGCATCGACCGCCTCCCGGCGGTCGCGACGATATGGCGGCTGGTGGCGCTGCTGTCGATCGGTGGTTTTTTCGAACTCTATGACCTGTTCCAGACCGCCTACATCAGCCCCGGCCTGATCCGCGACGGGATCTTTGCCACCGGCAATCAGGGCGTGTTCGGCTTCTCCGATCAGGCGGCGTTTGCCTCGGCGACATTCCTCGGTCTGTTCCTCGGCGCCAGCCTGCTCAGTCCGTTGGCGGATCGTTTCGGTCGCCGCGCGATCTTCACCTTCGCGCTGGTCTGGTACACGGTCGCGACGGTGTTGATGGGCGTTCAGAGTTCGGCGCTGGGCATTATCTGCATGCGCTTTCTGGTCGGCATCGGTTTGGGCATCGAACTGGTGACCATCGACGCCTACCTCTCGGAACTGGTGCCTAAACGCATGCGCAGTTCGGCGTTTGCCTTTGCATTTTTCGTGCAGTTTCTGTCGGTGCCAGCGGTGGCATTGATGTCGTGGTGGCTGGTGCCGCAAGCGCCGTTCGGCGTGTCCGGCTGGCGTTGGGTGGTGTTGGCGAGTGCGGTGTTTGCCTTGTTTATCTGGTGGCTGCGCAAGCGTTTGCCGGAGTCGCCACGCTGGTTGGCGCAACATGGCCGCTTTGATGAGGCCAACCGGATTCTCGACAGCATCGAAGCCCGGTGCGAAAAGGATCACGGCAAAACGCTGGACGCGCCGGAGGCTGTGCCCGTCGATGTTGAAGGCAAGGGCCGCTTTGCTGATATCTGGCAGCCGCCGTACCGCCGTCGTGCGTTGATGTTGATCGTTTTCCACATCTTCCAGGCCATCGGTTTCTTCGGCTTCGGCAACTGGTTGCCAGCGCTGCTGTCCGGTCAGGGCGTCAGCGTCACCCACAGTCTGATGTACGCCTTCATCATCACCCTGGCCTACCCGCTCGGGCCGCTGCTGTTCGTCAAGTTCGCCAATCGCTTCGAGAACAAATGGCAGATCGTCGGTTCGGCCCTCGGTGCCATGACCTTCGGCACGCTGTTCGCGTTGCAGACCAGTGCGTTCGGGCTGATCTTCTGCGGGGTGATGATCACCTTCTGCAATGCCTGGCTGAGCTTCAGTTATCACTCGTATCAGAGCGAACTGTTCCCGACCAATATTCGCGCCCGCGCGGTGGGTTTCTGCTATTCGTTCAGTCGCTTGTCGACGGTGTTCAGCAGCCTGTTGATCGGTTTGTTTCTCGACAATTTCGGCACACCCGGTGTGTTGGCATTCATCGTCAGCAGCATGCTGATCGTGATGCTGACCATCGGTTATTTCGGCCCGCGTACTCGCAATCTGGCGCTGGAGAATATTGCCCATCGCTGACGATGTAACGGTCGTCCCCGCCACCCAACAGGTCAGTGAAGCGGCACGCATCAACGACAACGTTGACGAAGCCTTCGCCAAGACACGCGTCGGTCGGCAAGCCAGCGACACGTCAGATGCCAGCAAAACCACCGGCACGTCGGCCACCGACGCGTTCAAGAACCACATGAGCAAATCGCCGGAACAGCGACTGCGCGACAGCATCCTGCAGAGCATGGGCATCACCGAAGATGACATCAAAGCCATGCCGCCGGAGAGACAACTGGCCATCGGCAAAGAGATTGCCGAGCGTTTGCAGGACAAGATGAAGTTGGCGCAGGCGGAGAAAGACAACGTTAATGACGTCAAGGACAGTGATAAAGCGGCGAACAAGTTTCTCGCTGCGTTGTGATCTGGAACCTGTATAAAAAAGTCCCCGATGGGGAATTTTTTGTTACCGGTGGAACAGACCGTCTGTCGCAAAACCTGCGTCACCTGTAATTTCTGACAGTAGACAGCACGTGAGCCACCGCCAATGATTCGCTGGCAGCGTTCTTCAAAACCCTGCTCATCGAAAACATGGAGGTCACTATGTCTGATTTCGGAAGTTTTACTGCCAGATTTACTGTAATGGAAGGAACACCGGCCAAAGCGGATTTCAACGCTAGCGAACTGAATTTGTTGCCTAATACCCCGCCTTGGCCAACTGACACTATTCAAGCATTCGAACACAACTCTATCAGGTTCTTCAATTTCTTCTTCAAGCCAGCTCTTCCCAATGGCAAACACGAGCTAGAGGGCGGAAAGAACGAAACAGCTTTTTTTAACGAGAATGGCTTTGGTTATACGACTGTCAAGAGCCTGGTAAAAATCGAAATCAATAGTCTAGCCGGCACATATACTGGTACTTTTCAAATAGAGTTGTTAGACCGAGCGCAAAGAAAAGTAATTGCGGACGGCGAATTTGACTTGAAGGTAGTTCCAAATTAACAAACCACAGAAACCAAAATAAATTCAACAACAAAAAAAAAACGCCCTTCTTCTTCGAAGGGCATTTTTATAAGTTTCCGTTTACAAACCGGTGGCCAAATTTCTCGCTGCGTTGTGATCTGGAACCTGTATAAAAAGTCCCCGATGGGGATTTTTTTGGTGCGGCTGGAACAGACCGTCTGTCGTAAAACCTGCGCCACCTGTAATTTCTGACAGTAGACGGTATGCCTTGCATGAAGAACCATGGAATGGACCACGCCACGTTTGCGCGCCCGGTCCTGACAATCATCTGCAAGGAATACAACCATGAACGAAGAATTGAAAAACAGTGTCAAGCAAGCCACTGGCCTCTTCGCGTTGAAAGCAAATGAAAATAACCAGGGAGAACACGATGTCCCGACGCGTCGTCATGTACTCGACTTAACGCAGGATGGATTGCAAATTTTCGGGTACGAAAGTGGCGACCTTCGATCTCACGGAGCGGACATCTTTATCAAAGGCCTCGTCAAAGCAGGTGAAACATATGCATTCAAACCAGATGTTGTCGGGGGTAACTACAATCCGAAGGAGTGGACGGGGCGCTCATGGAACGGTCTTGGCGGCGAGGTGAAAATCGACGCAGTGGACGTGGACTCACAAACCGTAAAAGGCAGCTTTACGTTCACCGCCAGACCTTTAGACAATTCCCAAGTCGCGGTTATCTCTGGCACATTCAATTTGAAGAACTAGTTACATCGCTCATAAACTTCTGCCCTTCCAGGAAGGAAGGGCAGTTGCTTTGTCCCTCAATTCAACTGCAACGTCTCATTGAACTGACTGATCGCATCCACGACATGCCGCGATCCCTGCTGAATCTCCTGAATCACTGCCCCCGCTTCGTTGGCCAGTTCCACCCCGAGCCCGGTTCGACTCAGACTCGATTGCATGCTCGACACCGCACTCAACGACAAATCATGGTTCCTGCGTACCACATCAACGATCTCCAGCGTCGCCTGACTGGTCCGCGCCGCCAAACTACGCACCTCGTCCGCCACTACCGCAAATCCGCGCCCATGTTCCCCGGCCCGGGCGGCTTCGATAGCGGCGTTAAGCGCCAGCAAATTGGTCTGATCGGCAATCCCGCGAATGGTCTGGACGATGGTGCCGATGATGTCCGACTGCTTGCTGACCGCGTCGATGCTGACCGCCGCTTCGTTGAGGTCGCGGGAAATGTCCTGAATGATCTGTACTGTTTGTTGCACGACCTGTGAGCCCTTTTGCGCGCAGGCGTCGTTTTGTACCGAGGTGCTGTGGGCCGATTCGGCGGCGTTCTGCAAGGTGGTCATCTGCTGGGTGATGTCGCTGGCGAACTTGACCACTTTGTACAAGCGGCCCTTGGCATCGAACAGCGGGTTGTACGAGGCCTCCAGATAAACCATGTGCCCGGATTTGTTCTTGCGTTCAAAACGATGAGAGTGATATTCGCCGCGATTGAGCGAAGCCCAGAACGCCTTGTACTGCGACGATTCCGATTCGCTGCGATGGCAGAACATGCTGTGGTGATGCCCGACAATTTCGTTGAGCGAGTACTGCATGGTCTTGAGGAAGTTGTCGTTGGCGGTGATCACATTGCCTTCCGGGGTGAACTCGATCACCGCCATCGAGCGACTGATCGCCGCCAGCATGCTCTCTTCTTCGTGCTCCTTATTGACCCGGGCGGTGATGTCCGCCGCCACTTTGATCACACTTTTGACCTGTTTGTCCGGACCGTATACCGGCATGTAACTGGCTTCGAGCCAGATCTCCCGGCCGCTCTTGTTCAGGCGCAGAAAGGTGCCGCTGATTGGCTCGCCACGGGCCAGGTCGCGCCACAATTTGGCGTATTCCTCGCTGCGGTAGAACGCCTCTTCACAAAAAATCCGGTGATGTTTGCCCCGCACTTCATCAGCGCTGTAGCCCATGGTTTTGCAGAAGTTTTCATTGGCATCCAGAACGATGCCTTCAGGGGTGAATTCGATCATTGCCATCGAGCGGCTAATCGCTGCGAGCTTGGCGTTGGCCTCGGTCAAGGCGCAGCTGAATCGCTCGATCTGCTGCAGGTCAGCCTTGTGATGTAGGTTGAACATGGTTCTATCACCTTCCGCGCGGTCTTTTGATTTGATGAAAGTTCAGGTCTTTCAAGATCCACCAATGGATTCCACAGAACAGGCACACGCATTCCTCCAAGGGGAGGAAGTTGTCAGGTGATAAATGATGATCAATCGGAACGTCCATGCAGCAACGCTCTAATCAAGACATCCTTCTCTTGATAGCCCGCACGCGAGCCAGCCCTAACGCGTTGAAGAACTTCCATATAGATGATGCTCCTTGTTGGTTCAGTGTCGGTGCCTTGGATTGCGCACTCTGGCAGCATGAATTCACGCACTAACCGTGCACGGTCGACATAGTTAGTTAGGAATAAGCATAGTCATCGCAAAGCCTTGCGCAAGCCCACTAGTCGGCCAGTATCTGGCACTTTTTGCACAAGAATCGGTTCAGCGCGGTGAGATAGGTTGCCGGGGCGGACGATTTCGCGAGCAGGCTCGCTCCCACAGAAAGAACGCATTCCGAATGTGACGGCTCACGAATGTGTCGATGGCGGCGTCGAAGGATGGGGAATGGCGCTGCTCGAAACGGACGTCTTCTCCGTCTGTACAACAACGCTGTGCAACCCTGCAGATTATGTTCAGGTTCAGGCAGGAGCCCGAGAGCCGGGCTCCTCGAGCTGCTTGCTCAATGACCGAAAATATCCACCTTCTTGGCCTTCTTCTCCGCGCGCTTTTCAATCGCGGTCTTGGCCGGTTTCTTCTTCGCGGCTTTCTTTGAATCCATACCTTTGGACATGATGGGTACTCCACTCGCAGGGGATGTGAGCTCAGGTATACACCTATCCAGAGTCGTGCGTTCTTTTATAATCGCGGCTTTTCGCACCGACAGTCCGACCTCATGCCCGATACCCGATATAGCCTGCTCGACGAGTCTCTATGGCCGTTGATGAACAAGTTCTACCGCAGCCACCAATCGTCGATGAAAGCCGTGCGTGACGCGCAATTGTGGGTGGCGCGGCGCGAAGAAATCGTCGCTGCGTTGTGTTTGCGACCGGTCGCCGGCGGGCATTGGTTGACCGGGTTGTTTGTGGATCCGGGTTATCGCGAACAGGGGATTGCGGCGCAGTTGATGGCGGCGGCGGTGCAGGGTGTGAGTGAGCCGGTGTGGCTGTTTTGTCATCCGGATTTGCGTGGGTTTTACGAGCGACGCGGGTTCACGTTCGACCCGACCCTGCCCCAGGCGATGGCGGAGCGGTTGAGCCGGTATGCGCGGAGCAAGCCGATGATCGCGATGGAATTTTTACGTCAGGGATGAAGATCAAAAGATCGCAGCCTTCGGCAGCTCCTACAAAGAATCGGTGTAGGAGCTG
>NZ_RWIM01000008.1 GCF_009764645.1 Pseudomonas sp. PB106 | reverse complement strand
GAGGTCAGAGCGGCTTGCAGCAGTGGCGAAGCCTTGTCGTAGACCTTGGTGATCACAACTGGCTTGTGAACGCGCTGACCGGTTGGCTGACCGGATTGCGGGTCACGCGGGATGATCACGTCGTGGGTGAAAGCCTGAACCATAACCTGGTCTTCGTGGCCTTCCTGGTAGGTGTTGCCTACGGAGTCAGCGGTGAAAGCGCCTGCAGTGATCAGGCCTTGTTTTTCGCCGGTAACCGACATGTACGCTGGTGTTGCCATGGGGTGCTCTCCTTGCGGATAAAGTTAGGGTGCCCGGGGCGAGATCGCCCGGTGGGTGGCTGACTGTTATCAAGGAGCGTGCCAGGTTTGCTGTAATTCCCGGAAACACGGGGTAAAACCGCCGAAAAGTGCATGTTTCAAGATGTTTCATGGCTGTTTTAGGCGAAAAGTGCGCAACTTCTTGCGCAGTGGTGTGCAAGAAGTTGCGCACTCGGCTACAGCCGCCGTTACATGGGCGCTGTAGCGATTCAAGTGGCGAAAATCGGCGATCAGGTGCGCAAAAAGTTGCGCATAAAGGCTGAATGCCAGCATTTGGCGGAAACCGGACAGTTCTGAATGACCAATCCACTGCCCCTTTTTGCCATTCCCTCACTGGTGCGCCAGCCCCCAATTGGCGGACAGTCCAGCCCCAGAGCCTCCCGCTCACCGCGCCGGAGAGACCGAGGGTTAAAAAGCGTCTTATAAATGAAACACCGCCCTCGGCTATACTCCCCGCATTTCGATCAGGCACGAGGACTCACTGTGAAGAACTGGACGTTGCGCCAACGCATTTTGGCGAGCTTTGCGGTGATTATCGCCATCATGCTGTTGATGGTTGTCGTCTCGTATTCACGGCTGTTGAAGATCGAGGCCGGCGAACAGAGTGTGCGTGAGGACGCGGTGCCGGGCGTGTATTACAGCTCGATGATCCGCAGTGCCTGGGTCGACAGTTATCTGCAAACCCAAGAGTTGCTGGGCCTGAAAAAAGGCGAGGGCATCAGTGCCGAAGACGCGGCCGACTTCAAGGCTTTCGAAGCGCGTCTCGAAGAGCAGATGGGCAACTATCAAGGCACGGTTACCACCGATGAGGACAAGTCCGAGTTCGCCTTGTTCAAGCAGGACGTGCTCAATTACAACAAGATCCAGGCGCAAGTGCTCGATCTGCACCAGCGCAATCTCGATGATGAAGCGACCAAGCTGTTCACTGAACAGTTGACCCCCGCCTGGACGGCCGGGCGCATGAAGCTCAACGACATCATTCGTGAAAACAAAGCCGTCGCCGATGAGGCCATGAATAACATCGATGATGCGGTGGCGGCGGCGAAAGTCAGCATGGGCGTTTCCCTGCTGGTGGCGGTGTTGGCCGCAGCGGCCTGCGGTCTGTTGTTGATGCGCGCAATCATGGCGCCGATGAATCTGATCGTGCGGATTCTCGACATCATGCGCACGGGCGACCTCAGCACTCGCCTGAATCTCGACCGCAAAGACGAGTTCGGCGCTGTCGAAACCGGCTTCAACGACATGATGACCGAGCTGACCGCACTGGTGTCCCAAGCCCAGCGCTCGTCGGTGCAGGTGACCACTTCGGTGACCGAAATCGCCGCCACCTCCAAGCAACAACAGGCCACTGCCACCGAAACCGCTGCAACCACCACCGAGATCGGCGCGACCTCCCGTGAGATCGCCGCCACGTCGCGGGATCTGGTGCGCACCATGACCGAAGTTTCCACCGCTGCCGATCAGGCTTCGGTGCTCGCCGGCTCCGGTCAGCAAGGCCTGGCCCGCATGGAAGACACCATGCATTCGGTGATGGGCGCGGCGGATCTGGTCAACGCCAAACTGGCGATCCTCAACGAGAAGGCCGGCAACATCAACCAGGTGGTGGTGACCATCGTCAAAGTCGCCGACCAGACTAACCTGCTGTCGCTCAACGCCGCAATCGAAGCCGAAAAGGCTGGTGAATACGGTCGCGGTTTTGCCGTGGTCGCCACCGAAGTGCGACGTCTGGCGGATCAGACCGCAGTCGCTACTTATGACATCGAACAAATGGTCCGTGAGATCCAGTCGGCGGTGTCCGCTGGCGTGATGGGCATGGACAAGTTCTCTGAAGAAGTGCGCCGTGGCATGTCCGAAGTGCAGCAAGTCGGCGAGCAGTTGTCGCAGATCATCCACCAAGTGCAGGCGCTGGCGCCGCGCGTGTTGATGGTCAACGAAGGCATGCAGGCGCAGGCCACTGGCGCCGAACAGATCAACCACGCGCTGGTGCAGTTGGGTGATGCCAGCAGCCAGACCGTCGAGTCGCTGCGTCAGGCCAGTTTCGCCATCGACGAACTGAGCCAGGTGGCCGTCGGGCTGCGCAGCGGCGTTTCGCGATTCAAAGTCTGATGAGCGAAATCATCGCCAAACGCAGCGCCGCACCGGTGGCGAAGCAGGCGTTGTTCCTGTTGTTTCGCATCGGCAGCGAGCGTTACGCCTTGCGCGCCACCGAAGTGGCGGAAGTGCTGCCGCGCCTGCCATTGAAGCCGATTGCCCGTGCGCCGCAGTGGGTTGCCGGGGTGTTTGCCTATCGCGGCGCGGTGGTGCCGGTGATCGATCTCAGCGCGCTGACCTTCGGCCATCCCGCCGAGGCACGCACCAGCACGCGCCTGGTGCTGGTCAATTATCGGCCCGATGAATCGCAACCGGCGCAATGGCTGGGGCTGATTCTCGAACAGGCCACCGACACGCTGCGCTGCCATCCGCAGGATTTTCAGCCTTATGGTCTCGATAACCGTGAGGCGCCGTACCTCGGCCCGGTGCGCGAGGACGCCCAAGGTTTGGTGCAATGGGTACGGGTCAATGACTTGCTCGATGATGCGGTGCGGACTTTGCTGTTTCCCAATCCACCACGGGATCCGGCGCAGCTTGAGGCGCAGGCATGAGCAGCGATCAGCGCTTTTTCGACTTCCTCAAGGAACGCATCGGCCTCGACGTGACGTCGGTGGGCCCGGCGATCATCGAACGCGCCGTACGCCATCGCACCACGCTTTCGCAAGCGGCCCACGCCGATGAATACTGGCGGTTACTGCAAGGCTCGCGAGACGAGCAACAGGCACTGATCGAAGCGGTGATCGTCCCCGAGACGTGGTTTTTCCGTTACCCGGAATCCTTCGCCACCTTGGGAAAACTCGCCAGAAACCGTCTCAAAGAACTGAACAATATGCGCGCGCTGCGCATCCTCAGCCTGCCGTGTTCCACGGGCGAAGAACCGTATTCGATTGCCATGGCCTTGCTCGACGCCAGGTTAAAGCCCCATCAATTCAAGGTCGACGGCATGGACGTCAGCCCGCTGTCGGTGGAGAAAGCGCGGCGGGCGTTATACGGCAAGAATTCCTTTCGCGGTCAGGATCTGGAGTACCGCGAGCGGCACTTCACGCCAACGCAGGAAGGTCATCGGGTCAACGACAACGTGCGTGAGCAGGTGCGCTGGCAGGTCGGCAATG
The DNA here is from genome assembly GCF_009764645.1 of Pseudomonas sp. PB106. Taxonomy (GTDB): domain Bacteria; phylum Pseudomonadota; class Gammaproteobacteria; order Pseudomonadales; family Pseudomonadaceae; genus Aquipseudomonas. The sequence continues at coordinate 19,601 of NZ_RWIM01000008.1, read as the reverse complement.
TGCTGGATCCGACCTTGCTGGCCAGCGAGCCGGCGTTCGATTTCGTGTTCTGTCGCAACCTGCTGATCTATTTCGATCAGCCGACCCAGAAGCAGGTGTTCGAGGTGCTCAAGCGCCTGACCCATTTCGACGGCGTGCTGTTTATCGGCCCTGCGGAGGGCAGCTTGCTCGGGCGTCTGGGCATGCGTTCGATCGGCATTGCGCAGTCGTTTGCGTTCAGCCGTCACAGTGATCCGCACCCCGAACCGCTGCCGACACCGCAGCCGGTTGCACAACCTGTCAGCCCACCGCCGCGCAGCACGCCGCCAACGCCCGTGCGTCATCGTCCGTTTGCCACGGTGACGCCGTTGCCGGCTGCCAGTAAAGCGAATAACCCGGACGCGGCCGCATTGCTGGCCAACATCGCCGCGCTGGCCAACGAAGGCAAAAGCGCCGAGGCCCGCGCCGCGTGCGAACAGTATTTGCGCAGCCACGAGCCGGTGGCCCAGGTGTTTTACTGGCTCGGCCTGCTCAGCGATGTCGCCGGTCTGACCCTCGAAGCCCAAGGCTTCTATCGCAAAGCGCTGTACCTCGAACCGCAACACCCCGAAGCGTTGATGCACCTGGCCGCGTTGCTGCAAGCGCAGGGTGACAGCGCCGGTGCCAGACGATTGCAGGAGCGCGCCGCCCGCAGCGGCCGCACCGCCGACAGTGAGCGTAAACGATGATCCCGTCCGACACCTTGAACGTCACCCACGAAGACGCCCGGGCCATCGACGATTGCTGGAACCGCATCGGTATCCACGGCGACAAGTCCTGCCCGCTGCTCGAAGAACACATTCATTGCCGTAATTGCGCGGTGTATTCCGCCGCCGCCACGCGTTTGCTCGACCGTTATTCGCTGCAACAGGACGAGCGCGACCCGGTGGCGACTGCCGTCGAAGCCGATGTCAAAACCCGTTCGCTGCTGATGTTCCGCCTCGGCGAAGAATGGCTGGGACTGGCGACGCGCAGTCTCGTGGAAGTCGCGCCGATGCAGGCGATTCACTCGTTGCCGCACCAGCGCTCGCGGGCCTTGCTCGGCGTGGCCAACGTGCGTGGCGCGCTGGTGGCGTGTCTGTCGTTGGTCGAACTGCTCGATCTGGACGCCAGCGCCGTCCCGACGGCCAGCGGGCGCATCATGCCGCGCATGTTGATCATCGCGGCCCATGGCGGGCCGGTGGTGGTGCCGGTGGACGAGGTTTACGGCATCCATGCGATCGATGAGCGAATCCTCGACGCCGCGTCGCAATCCGGTGCGCAGGCCAGCGCCAGATTCACCCGGGGCGTGTTGCAATTTCGCGGTCGCAGCCTGCGTTGGCTGGATGAAGAACAGCTGCTGTCCGCCGTGACCCGGAGCCTGACATGACCCCCGAGCAAATGCGCGACGCTTCCTTGCTGGAGCTGTTCAGTCTCGAAGCCGAAGCCCAGACCCAAGTGCTCAGCGCCGGGCTGCTGGCGCTGGAGCGTAATCCGACCCAGGCCGATCAACTCGAATCGTGCATGCGTGCGGCGCACTCGCTCAAAGGCGCGGCGCGGATTGTCGGCGTCGACAGCGGCGTCAGCGTCGCCCATGTGATGGAAGATTGTCTGGTCAGCGCGCAGGAAGGGCGCTTGCTGTTGCGGCCCGAGCACATCGATGCGTTGCTCCAAGGCACCGATTTGTTGATGCGCATCGCCACGCCGACGAATGCTCCGCAACCGGCTGACATTGAAGCTTATGTGGCGTTGATGGCGCGGTTGCTCGATCCATCTTCCGCGCCGGCAGCGGTTGCCGCGCCGGTCATGGCCGAATTGCAACTCGAAGCACCACGCGTCGAACCGACGCCAGCAGCGCCGTCAATCGAACCCCCGATCGAACCGCCAGAACCGGCGCCGCGCAAGAGCAAACGCACCACTGAGGGTGGCGAGCGCGTCCTGCGCGTGACTGCCGAGCGCCTGAACAGTCTGCTCGATCTGTCGAGCAAATCGCTGGTGGAAACCCAGCGGCTCAAGCCGCATCTGGCAACCATGCAGCGCCTCAAACGCATGCAGAACAACGGCCTGCGTGCGCTGGAAAATCTCAATGTGCACCTCAAGGAACATGCGCTGAGCCTTGAAGCAGTGGAAGCGCTGGAAGATGCGCGCCGTTTGCTCGCCGAATCCCAGCAACTGCTCAGCGAGAAAAATGCCGAACTGGACGAATTCGCCTGGCAGGCCAGCCAACGCGCACAAGTGCTTTACGACACCGCGCTGGCTTGCCGCATGCGGCCGTTCGCTGACGTGCTCACCGGTCAGGTGCGCATGGTCCGTGACCTGGGCCGCAGTCTTGGCAAACAGGTGCGGCTGGAAATCGAAGGGGAAAAGACTCAGGTCGACCGCGACGTGCTGGAGAAGCTTGAAGCACCGCTGACCCATTTGCTGCGCAACGCGGTCGATCACGGCATCGAAACCCCGGAGCAACGCCTGCTCAAAGGTAAACCCGAAGAGGGCCTGATCCGCCTGCGCGCCTCGCACCAGGCCGGTCTGTTGGTGCTGGAGTTGAGCGATGACGGTAACGGTGTCGATCTGGAAAAGGTCCGCCGCAGCATCGTCGAGCGGCAGTTATCCCCAGCCGAAACGGCGGCTCAATTGAGCGAGGAAGAACTGCTGACCTTTCTGTTCCTGCCCGGTTTCAGCCTGCGCGACACGGTCACCGAAGTCTCCGGTCGCGGCGTCGGGCTTGATGCTGTTCAACACATGGTTCGCCAATTGCGCGGTGCCGTGGAGCTGGAGCAGACGGCGGGCGAGGGCAGTCGCTTCCATCTCGAAGTGCCGCTGACGTTGTCGGTGGTGCGCAGTCTGGTGGTGGAAGTCGGCGAAGAGGCTTACGCCTTCCCGCTGGCGCACATTGAACGCATGTGTGATCTGGCCCCTGAAAATATTGTTCAGGTCGAAGGCCGCCAGCATTTCTGGCACGAAGGTCAGCATGTCGGCCTGGTCGCGGCCAGTCAGTTGCTCAATCGCCCGGCCAGCCAAAACAGCGGTGAAACCCTCAAAGTCGTGGTGATTCGTGAGCGCGATGCTATTTACGGCGTGGCGGTCGAGCGCTTTATTGGTGAGCGCACGTTGGTGGTCTTGCCTCTCGACGAACGTCTGGGCAAAGTGCAGGACATCTCCGCCGGCGCCTTGCTCGACGACGGCTCGGTGGTGCTGATCGTCGACGTCGAAGACATGCTGCGCTCGGTGGACAAACTACTTAATACCGGACGCCTGGAGCGCATCGCCCGCCACGGTCATCAGGCCGCTGAGGCCGCGCGCAAGCGGGTGCTGGTGGTCGACGACTCGCTGACCGTTCGCGAACTGCAACGCAAGCTGCTGCTCAATCGCGGCTACGACGTTGCGGTGGCGGTGGACGGCATGGACGGTTGGAACGCGCTGCGTTCGGAGGACTTTGATTTGCTGATCACCGACATCGACATGCCACGCATGGACGGCATCGAGCTGGTCACGTTGTTGCGCCGCGACAACCGCCTGCAATCGCTGCCGGTGATGGTCGTGTCGTACAAGGATCGTGAAGAGGATCGTCGCCGTGGACTGGACGCCGGCGCCGACTATTATTTAGCCAAAGCCAGTTTTCATGACGACGCCCTGCTCGACGCAGTGGTCGAGCTCATCGGAGGAGCGCGGGCATGAAGATCGCAATCGTCAACGACATGCCAATGGCGGTGGAGGCACTGCGCCGTGCGCTCGCCTTCGAGCCGGCGCATCAGGTGGTCTGGGTCGCCCGCAACGGCGCCGAGGCGGTGCAATTGTGCGCCGAAAATACCCCGGACCTGATCCTCATGGATCTGATCATGCCGGTAATGGACGGCGTCGAGGCGACCCGGCGGATCATGGCCGACACGCCGTGCGCCATCGTCATCGTCACGGTCGACCGCCAGCAGAACGTCCACCGCGTCTTCGAAGCCATGGGCCATGGCGCTTTGGACGTGGTCGACACCCCGGCCCTCGGTGCCGGCGATGCACGGGAAGCCGCCGCGCCATTGCTGCGCAAGATCCTCAATATCGGCTGGCTGATCGGCGAGAAAACCCCGCGCTCGCGACCGGCGCCGACGCCCCAGCGCAGTTCGGCTTCGTGCAAGCGGTTGGTCGCGATCGGCTCCTCCGCAGGCGGGCCGGCAGCGCTGGAAGTGCTGCTCAAAGGTTTGCCGAGGGATTTCTCGGCAGCAATAGTGCTGGTGCAGCATGTCGATCAGGTTTTCGCCGCCGGCATGGCCGAATGGCTGGCCAGCGCCAGCGGTCTCGATGTGCGTCTGGCCCGCGAAGGCGAGCCGCCGCAGGCCGGCGCGGTGCTGCTGGCTGGCACCAACCACCATATCCGCTTATTGAAAAACGGCACGCTGGCCTACACCGCCGAGCCGGTCAACGAGATCTACCGTCCTTCGATCGATGTGTTTTTCGAGAGTGTCGTCGCCCATTGGGGTGGTGACGCAGTCGGGGTTTTGTTGACCGGGATGGGACGCGACGGGGCGCAAGGGCTTAAGCTCATGCGCCAACAGGGTTACCTGACCATCGCGCAGGATCAGCAAAGCAGTGCGGTGTATGGCATGCCCAAGGCCGCTGCGGCCATTGACGCAGCCGTGGAAATTCGTCCACTGGAAAAGATAGCGCCACGATTGCTGGAGATTTTCCCCAAATGATCAGGTTTATCCGCAATCCTGGCCCCCGCAGTACTCAGGTGACCGCCCATGAATGACTTACAGATCGACGACATTAAAACCGACGAAAACGCCGCCATGGTGTTGTTGGTGGACGATCAGGCGATGATCGGCGAAGCCGTGCGCCGTGGGCTGTCGAATGAAGAGAACATCGACTTCCACTTCTGCTCCGATCCGCATCAGGCCATTGCCCAGGCCGTGCGGATCAAGCCGACGGTGATCCTGCAGGATCTGGTGATGCCCGGTCTCGATGGCCTCAGCCTGGTGCGCGAATACCGCAATCACCCGGCAACCAAGGACATCCCGATCATCGTCCTGTCGACCAAGGAAGACCCGCTGATCAAGAGCGCGGCGTTTTCGGCCGGGGCCAACGATTATCTGGTGAAACTGCCGGACACCATCGAGCTGGTGGCGCGCATCCGCTATCACTCGCGTTCCTACATGACCCTGCTGCAGCGTGATGCCGCCTACCGTGCATTGCGGGTCAGCCAGCAGCAATTGCTCGACACCAATCTGGTGCTGCAACGCTTGATGAACTCCGATGGCCTGACTGGATTGTCCAACCGCAGGCACTTCGATGAATACCTGGAACTGGAATGGCGCCGCTCGCTGCGCGATCAGAGCCAGTTGTCGCTGCTGATGATCGACGTCGATTACTTCAAGTCCTACAACGACAGCTTTGGTCACGTCGAGGGCGACGAAGCGCTGCGCAAGGTCGCCACGGCGATCCGCGACGCCACTGCGCGGCCGTCGGACTTGCCGGCACGCTATGGTGGTGAGGAGTTCGCTCTGGTGCTGCCGAACACCTCGCCGGGGGGCGCGCGACTGGTCGCGGAGAAGCTGCGCCAGACCGTCGCCTCGCTGAAAATCGCCCACAATACGCCGGCCGAAGGCTCCAGCCTGACCATCAGCATTGGCCTGGCGACCATGGTGCCGCAGTCGGGCACGGATTGCCGCTTGCTGATTTCGGCGGCGGATCGCGGGTTGTACCTGGCCAAGAACAATGGGCGTAATCAGGTTGGGATCGAGTAACCGCCGCAATTCCCTGTAGGAGCTGCCGCAGGCTGCGATCTTTTGATCTGTTTCTAAAATCAAAGTCAAAAGATCGCAGCCTTCGGCAGCTCCTACAGTTGAAATGGGTCAAGTGAATCGTCCTTACACCCGCCAGACGGGCTGCCGTGACAGCCTGATTACGTTATACTCGCCGGCTTTCAAAAGTTCGCCAACGAGTGCTGCCCGTCATGGAAATCAACCCGATCCTGAACACCATCAAGGACCTGTCCGAGCGCTCCGAAACTATTCGGGGGTATCTTTGACTACGATCAAAAGCATGAGCGTCTGACTGAAGTCAATCGCGAGCTTGAAGATCCGAGCGTCTGGAACAAACCTGAATACGCCCAAGAGTTGGGCCGCGAGCGCGCTGCGCTGGCGCAGATCGTCGACACCCTCGACGAACTGAACGCCGGTCTGGCCGATTGCCGCGACCTGCTGGACATGGCCGTCGAAGAAAACGACGAAGGCGCAGTGGGCGATGTCGTCGCCGAGCTGGCCCGTCTCGAGGAAAATCTGGCCAAGCTGGAATTCCGCCGCATGTTCAGCCATGAAATGGACCCGAACAACGCCTACCTGGACATCCAGGCCGGTTCCGGCGGCACCGAAGCCCAGGACTGGGCCAACATCCTCCTGCGCATGTACCTGCGCTGGGCGGATAAACGCGGTTTCGAAGCGACCATCATGGAACTGTCGGCCGGTGAAGTCGCTGGTATCAAAGGCGCCACCGTGCACATCAAGGGCGAATACGCTTTTGGCTGGCTGCGCACCGAGATCGGCGTGCACCGTCTGGTGCGCAAGAGCCCGTTTGACTCCGGCAACCGTCGCCACACCTCGTTCTCTGCAGTTTTCGTCTCGCCAGAGATCGACGACAAGGTCGAAATCGAAATCAACCCGGCAGACCTGCGGATCGACACCTATCGTTCCTCCGGTGCCGGTGGTCAGCACGTAAACACCACCGACTCGGCCGTACGTATCACTCACGTACCGACCAACACCGTGGTCAGCTGCCAGAACGAACGTTCCCAGCACGCCAACAAGGACACCGCCATGAAAATGCTGCGGGCCAAGTTGTACGAGCAGGAAATGCAGAAACGCAACGCCGCGTCGCAAGCGCTGGAAGACACCAAGTCCGACATCGGCTGGGGTCACCAGATTCGCTCTTACGTGCTCGATGCGTCGCGGATCAAGGATCTGCGCACCAACATCGAACGCAGCGACTGCGACAAGGTACTCGACGGTGATATCGACGAATACCTGGAAGCCAGCCTGAAATCCGGGCTGTAAAAAGACGCGATACAGCATCGGCTGATTCAGCACGATCCCTGTAGGAGCCAGCCCTGCTGGCGATCCCCGGGCCGCAAGGTCCGGGGGCAACGAACCTGATGGAATATCTAAAGACATGAGCGACCAACAACTCGACCCGCAAGCCCTGCAACAGGAAGAAAACTCCCTGATCGCCCTGCGCAAGGAAAAGCTGGCTGCCGAGCGCGCCAAGGGCAACGCCTTCCCGAACGACTTCCGCCGCGACAACTACTGCGATGCATTGCAGAAACAGTACGCGGACAAGACCAAGGAAGAGCTCGCAGAGGCTGCAATCCCGGTCAAGGTTGCCGGTCGTATCATGCTCAACCGTGGCTCGTTCATGGTGATTCAGGACATGACCGGTCGTATCCAGGTCTACGTCAACCGCAAGACCCTGTCTGAAGAAACCCTGGCCGCGGTGAAAACCTGGGACATGGGCGACATCATTGCCGCCGAAGGCACGCTGGCGCGTTCCGGCAAGGGCGACCTGTACGTTGAAATGACCAGCGTGCGTCTGCTGACCAAATCGCTGCGTCCGCTGCCGGACAAGCACCACGGCCTGACCGACACCGAACAGCGCTACCGTCAGCGTTACGTTGACCTGATCGTCAACGAAGAAGTGCGTCAGACTTTCCGCGTGCGTTCGCAAGTGATCGCGCACATCCGCAGCTTCCTGATGAAGCGCGACTTCCTCGAAGTCGAAACGCCAATGCTGCAGACCATTCCGGGCGGCGCTGCGGCCAAGCCGTTCGAAACCCACCACAATGCGCTGGACATGGAAATGTTCCTGCGTATCGCGCCTGAGCTTTACCTCAAGCGGCTTGTTGTTGGCGGGTTTGAAAAAGTGTTTGAGATCAACCGCAACTTCCGTAACGAAGGCGTTTCGACGCGTCACAACCCTGAATTCACCATGTTGGAGTTCTATCAGGCTTACGCCGATTACGAAGACAACATGGACCTGACCGAAGAACTGTTCCGTGAACTGGCGCAGCTGGTTCTGGGCAGCACCGACGTGCCGTACGGCGACAAGGTGTTCCACTTCGGCGAGCCGTTCGTACGCCTGTCGGTGTTCGACTCGATCCTCAAGTACAACCCTGAGCTGACTGCCGATGATCTGAACGACATCGACAAGGCCCGCGCCATCGCCAAGAAGGCCGGTGCCAAGGTGCTGGGCTTCGAAGGTCTGGGCAAGCTGCAGGTGATGATTTTCGAAGAGCTGGTCGAGCACAAGCTGGAACAGCCGCATTTCATCACTCAGTACCCATTCGAAGTGTCGCCGCTGGCCCGTCGCAACGATGACAACCCGAACGTCACTGACCGTTTCGAGCTGTTCATCGGTGGCCGTGAAATTGCCAACGCCTACTCCGAGTTGAACGATGCGGAAGACCAGGCTGAACGCTTCATGGCGCAGGTGGCCGACAAGGACGCCGGCGACGACGAAGCCATGCACTACGACGCTGACTTCGTTCGCGCGCTGGAGTACGGCATGCCGCCAACGGCCGGTGAAGGCATCGGCATCGACCGTCTGGTGATGTTGCTGACCAACTCGCCGTCGATCCGCGATGTGATCCTGTTCCCGCACATGCGACCGCAAGCGTAAACGTTTCAGTTAAAAAGCCGCCTAAAACAGGCGGCTTTTTATTGCCTGTCTGGTACAAATGTATCAATTGGTTAATTTCGCAATAGCAGAGGAAGTTCTGTCGTGATGGGTGCAATAGCTCAAGAAGGTGCAGCGGGTATCGCCACTGCGGTCGCTGAAAGCGTTCAGTACCAGGGCCGCAAGGCCAGCCGACAGGGCAGTGAGCAGCGTCGCCAGGACATTCTCGACGCAGCGATGCGCATTGTCGTGCGTGACGGCGTGCGTGCGGTGCGCCACCGCGCCGTGGCTGCCGAGGCCGGTGTGCCATTGTCGGCGACCACCTATTACTTCAAGGATATCGATGACCTGCTCACCGATACCTTCGCCCAATACGTTGAACGCAGCGCGGCGTACATGGCCAAGTTGTGGGTCAACAATGAAGGCTTGTTGCGCGAAATGGTGGTCAGCGGCGACGGTAGCCCGGAGTCGCGCTCGCAATTGGCCGACGACATTGCGCGGTTGATGGCCGACTACGTGCATCGGCAATTGGTTAACCGTCGCGAGCATTTGATGGCCGAGCAGGCGTTCCGCCAGGAAGCGCTGCTCAACCCGCGTCTGGCCATTCTGGTGCGCTCGCACCAGCAGATTCTGCTGCAGGGCACCTGCCAGTTGTTCCAGGTGTTGGGCTCGCGTGAACCGCAACAGGATGCCAAGGTGTTGACGGCGATTATCGGTCGGATGGAATATCAGGGCCTGCTCAACGACGCCGAGCCATTGGCCGAAGAGGACATGCTCGGCATTCTGACGCGCTACATGCACCTGGTACTCGCATCGGTCTGACCACAAGATCGTTCCCACGTTCTGCGTGGGAATGCCGCCGGGGACGCTCCGCGTCCCTTCGTCGACATGACGCAGAGCGTCAGTGGATGCATTCCCACGCAGAGCGTGGGAACGATCGATCACCATGAGGGCAGCGAATGTTCATAGGGAGTCTTGAATGAAAGCCTGGCGTGGCGTGCTGATTGCCTTGTCGTTCCTGCTGCTCAGTGGCTGTCTGGTGACCTTCAAGGAGCCGCTGGCCGCCAGTGATCCGGCGCCCAAGGGCCTGCTCGGCAAATGGTCGAGCACCAATGCCTGGGGCGATTCCATGAACCTTGAGCTGACGCGACTGGGCCACGATCGCTATCAGGCGGTCACCTATTTCAAGGCCAAACCCCATGAGCGCGAGGCCCACCCGTTCACCGTGGCACGTCACGGCAGCCGCTGGTATCTGTCGGCGAAAGTCCCGGCGCAGTACGGCGGCCATTACACCATCGCCGGTTTCGAGCTCACCGACAAAGGCGAACTGGTGATCTACAACCTCGATCTCGAACAGATCAACCAAGCGATCAAACAGAAAGCTCTCGATGGTCAGGCCTTCCAGACCGACGATGGCGACGGTGTGCAAGTCGACAGCAGCCTCGACAAGGTCTTTGCTTACCTCGACGATCCGGCCAATTCCGATGTCTTCGTCGAAGCCGTGCGCTACCAGCGTCGGGCCAGCGGCAAATAATTTCGCACGTCAGGTGTTCTACAGGAGTTTCGGGTGGACGATTACCAGCAGACGATACGCATGTTGTCCGACCGCATTGTGCTGGCGCAGACGCCGATCCGTGTGCTCGACGCGGTCAAGTGGGACGAGAGCATTCGCAAGGGTTTCCTCAAGGCCAAAGGCAAGGAAATGCCGGCGGTGGATCGTGACTACTACCTCAATCGGCCGCTGAGTTTCGATTCGAGCAAGGTCAAACTGGAATTCCAGAACATCGAGCGTGACATCACCCGCCAGCTCGGCCAGTTCAACCCGGTCGGGCAGATCATGCGGCGCATGTGCAAGGAATACCGCATGGTAGTGCGCATGCTTGAAGCGCGCGGCACCGAGGATTTCGGTCTGATCTCGCAAGAACTCTACGGCGCCGCGTCCGATGCGTTCCACGCCGGTGACCCGACCCTGGCTGACCTCGGCCTGATGATGTCCGACTATTTGAACAACATCGATGGCCGTGGCGATCTGAAGGACGAACCAAAAGTCCTCACCGCGAAGGACGCGGTGCACCTGTTGCAGACGCGCCTGAACAAAGTGTTCGGTGAAGCTGAAGAAACCATTCGCGTGTTCGAGTCCGACGGCATCGTCGCTGACGCGGCGGCGGGCGCGGACTACATCAAGATCCGCACCGACGCGATGTTCAACGATCGCGACGTGCGCGCGCTGGAAGTCCACGAAGGCCTGGTGCACGTCGGCACCACGCTCAACGGATTGAACCAGCCGATCTGCACCTTCCTGTCCAAAGGCCCGCCGTCGTCGACGGTGACCCAGGAAGGCTTGGCGATCCTGATGGAAATCATCACCTTCGCCTCCTACCCGAGCCGCCTGCGCAAACTAACCAACCGCACCCGCGCGATTCACATGGTCGAGGAGGGCGCCGACTTCCTGCAGATCTTCGAATTCTTCCGCGAGCAGGGCTTCGAAATGGCCGAAAGCTACGGCAACGCCAGTCGCGTTTTCCGGGGATCGACACCGAACGGTCTGCCATTCACCAAAGACTTGTCCTACCTCAAGGGCTTTATCATGGTTTACAACTACATTCAGTTGGCCGTGCGTAAGGGCAAGCTTGAGCAGATTCCGCTGTTGTTCTGTGGCAAGACCACGCTGGAAGACATGCGTACGTTGCGCCAATTGGTGGATGAAGGGCTGGTGGTGCCGCCGAAATACCTGCCGGACCAGTTCCGTGATTTGAACGCGTTGTCGGCGTGGATGTGCTTCTCCAACTTCCTCAATCACTTGAGCCTGGACCGGATCGAAGCGGACTACTCCAACATTCTCTAACCCACTACAGACCGATCGTTCCCACGCTCCGCGTGGGAATGCCGCCATGGACGCTCCGCGTCCACTGTGACGCAGAGCGTCACGGGATGCATTCCCACGCAGAGCGTGGGAACGATCTGAACCCGATTTTTTTGCGAGGTTTCACCGGATGAGAATCCTCGGCATCTTCTGCCTGCTACTGACCCTCAGCGGTTGCAGTTCGCTGTTGTTCTACCCCGAACCGGGCCAGATATTCACCCCGGAAAAAGCCAAGCTCGAATACCGCACCGTGACGCTGGTTACGGCTGATGGCCTCAAGCTCAACGCCTGGTGGCTGCCGGCCCAACCCGGCCTCGACGTCAAAGGCACCGTCCTGCACCTGCACGGCAACGGCGGCAATCTGCCGATGCACCTCGGTGGCAGTTGGTGGTTGCCGAAGAACGGCTATCAAGTGCTGTTGGTGGACTATCGCGGCTATGGTTTGTCCGAGGGCAAGCCGAGTTTGCCAGCGATCTATCAGGACATCGACGCCGCGTTCGCCTGGCTCGACAAGGCGCCGGAAGTCAAAGGCAAACCGCTGGTGTTACTCGGTCAGAGCCTCGGTGGTTCGATGGCCGTGCATTGGCTGGTGCAGCATCCAGAGCGGCAGAAACAGCTCAAGGCCTTGGTACTCGACGGCGTGCCCGCCAGCTATCGCAGCGTCGGCCAATACGCCCTCAGCACCTCGTGGCTGACCTGGCCATTCCAGGTGCCGCTGTCGTGGCTGGTGCCGGATGGCGACAGCGCGATCAACTCAATGCCGCAGCTCAACGGCGTGCCGAAGCTGATCTTCCACAGCATCGACGATCCGCTGGTACCGCTTTCCAACGGCATCCGTCTGTATCAAGCTGCGCCGCCCCCGCGGGTGTTGCAGCTGACCCGTGGCGGCCATGTGCAGACCTTCGGCGATCCGGTGTGGCGCCAGGTCATGCTGCGCTATCTGGACGATCCCGAGCATTTCAACGGCCTGCGCCGCCTCGGCGAAATCCCCAATTACCCGACACCCCCGAATTCTGAAGATGAGAGTCCGCAATGACTGAAGAACGCAACGCCATCCCGCTGATCATCACCGGTATCTGCAGCATCCTCGGCACCGTCGGGGCACTGTGGTACTACGGTTATCTGCATTTCGCCAAACCCGAGGATGCGTTGCTGCTCAACGAATTCACCATGCTCAAGACCGTGCCGGGCGAAGACTACAAAGTCTCGCTCGACCCGGCGCCGCAAGTGGCGCAGTGCATTGATGGCGTGCTGGTGTTGTTCGACACCGAGCAGAAAGGCCTGACCGGTGTGCTGATCAATGCACAGAAAAAAGCCGTGCGTTGCATGGGCGAAGAAACCCCGCAAAAACTCCAGCCTTAAAAGCAAAAGATCGCAGCGTTCGGCAGCTCCTACAGGAAACGCATTCCCATGTAGGACCTGCCGAAGGTTGCGATCTTTTGATCTAAAAAAGCCCCGCCTGACTCAGTCAGGCGGGGCTTTTGCGTTACAGCAGGGCGCTTAGTTCGAGCTGACAGCCGAACGTGGCATCACTGGCTGGTTGTCGTTGGAAATGGTCACTTCCACACGACGGTTCATGGCACGGCCGGAAGCACTGCCGTTCTCGGCAACCGGGTATTCCTTGCCGTAGCCTTGAGTGACGATGCGCGCTGGATCAACGCCCATTTTCACCAGTGCAGTGCGCACGGAGTTGGCGCGACGCTCAGACAGCGACTGGTTGTGGCTGGCGGTACCGGTGCTGTCGGTGTAACCCTCGACAATCACTTTGCGATCCGGGTTTTCCTGGAGGAACTGCGCCAGTTTGTTGATGTTGACCAGACCGCTGGACTTCAGGTCAGCGCGGTCAGTGGCGAACAGCACGTCACCGAAAGTCACCAGGGTACCGCGATCGGTCTGCTTGGCGTTGAGGCTGTCCTGCAGCTGTTTGATCTGCTGGTCACGAGCATCCAGACGTGCCTGGGCGCGTTGTGCCGAAGCGTTCTTCAGGTTGGCTTCAGCGGTGCGCAGGGCGATGGTCTGCTTGGCCACTTCCACGCGCTGGTTGGTCAGGTAGGCCAGTTGGTCAACCTTGGCCGCGTCTTGCTTGTCCAGATAAGCCTTGTCGGCCTTGTCCAGGTAATCGCTGGCGTCTTTGGTTTCCAGTGCTGCGACTTTGCTCGCCTGCGGGTTGGCTTGCAGGCCGGCGTAGTTGGTGCGCGCCTGTTCCAGATTCGGGTTCGGCGGGGTAGAGCAGGCAGCCAGAGCGACACTTGCGGCCAGAAGAGCTGGGATCATCAGTTGCTTACGCATAATTTTTCGTCCTTTCTATCGATAAAGTTTCAGCGTTGCTATCGGGATGCGCGCTTATTGCACGGTGCGCTGACTTTCCTGACGCAGTTCCTGAACACCTTTCTGGGAATCCTTCACGGCTTGTTCGGCTTTCGCTGCCTGAGCCTTGCGTTCGGCTACGCGAGCGTCCCACTCGGCTTGCTCGGACAGGGTGCGAGCTTCGTCATACTTCTTGTCGTGCATGGCGATTTCGGCTTGTTTCAGTTTGTCCTGCGCTTGCTTCATTTCAACGGCAGCAAACTCGGTACCACCGGCGCTGACCGCGCTGTTTACCGCAGACTGGGTAACGGCGTATTGCTCGGTCGGTGGGTTACCAGCGCAACCGGCCAGTACGAAGCTGGTGCCGATCGCCAGAGCAGCCAGTTTCAGACCGCGCAGGTGGGTAAACGAGGTTTGGTTTTTCATGGTCTTCAACTCCATTAGGCATCTCCTGAAAACATCTAAATCCATCCTGGTCGAGGAGCCGAAAATGTCGTATCCAAGTGCGTTATTTGAAACGCTCGTTCCAGGCGTGGTTACAGCTTCCGACCGGAGCGATTTTTCAAAAGTTCAGAAAAGATGGCTCATCGCCAAAATAATTTCTGACTGAATGGACAAGGCTCTAAAGCGGGAACTTTGGCGGGAAGGAGCGGTACGCGCGGGGGGAAAAGACGCAGTTCTGGAGGCAAAATACATTCCCTGTGGGAGCTGGCTTGCCAGCGATGGGGGCATCAGATTCAACACGTCAGTGACTGAACTAACGCTATCGCTGGCAAGCCAGCTCCCACAGGTTTAACGCAATGTCGAATCAGTGCTTTTGCTTGCCTTCAACCGCTGAGAGGTCATGCAAATGCCGTCGCGACAACGCCAGAAAACGCGGCGTGGGCCCGACATCTTCATACAGCGGATCACCTTCCTCATCCGTCGCCACTACCGTCGAACCCTTCACATACGGCAGGCTCGCTTCAAACTCTTCAAGCGCTGCGCCGATCAGTTCGCCGAGCAGTTCTTCGGCATGCCGTTTGGGGTACATCTCGGCAATCGCTGCCAGTCGTGCAGCGGCCTCAACGTCCAGATGAATCGTGTAGCCGGTATCGGTCAGGCGACCCTTGGCGTTTTCTTCCCAATGCTGGGCGAGTTCACGAATTTTCATGATGACCTCATTTCGCGCCTGCTCTTGGCAGGCCTGGGTGAGTGTCCGGCTGCGCCGGCGGCAAGCCGTTGTACGGCTTACTGTTGAGACTAGCTTTCGCCCACAAGGTTTAAAGTCCCTTCGTCGGCTGCTTGTAAGAAGCGTCGCAGAGCGGCACTCTCTAGGTCATGCACTCGTTTCTAAGCCGTCCGGATTACTGCTGGGGAATTGCTGATGACCGATATTGATGCACGCTTGCGCGAAGATGTTCACCTGCTCGGAGAGCTGTTGGGCAACACTATTCGAGAACAGTACGGCGAGGCCTTCCTCGACAAGATCGAGCAGATTCGCAAGGGCGCCAAAGCTGACCGCCGCGGGTCGATGGACGCTGAGCTGAGCGCCAGCCTCAATCAATTGAGCGAGGACGAACTGCTCCCGGTGGCGCGGGCGTTCAACCAGTTTCTCAATCTGGCCAACATCGCCGAGCAATATCAGTTGATCCATCGGCGCGAAGAGTCGCAGCCGGCGCCGTTCGAATCCCGCGTGTTGCCTGAACTGCTTGCACGTCTGCGCCACGAAGGCCACAGCGCCGAATCGCTGGCCCGGCAGCTATCCCGGCTGGAAATCGAGCTGGTGCTGACCGCGCACCCGACCGAAGTGGCGCGGCGCACGCTGATCCAGAAGTACGACGCCATCGCCGCGCAACTCGCCGCGCAAGATCATCGCGACCTGACCACGGCCGAACGCGAACAGATCCAGAACACCCTGCAACGGCTGATCGCCGAAGCTTGGCACACCGAAGAAATCCGCCGCACGCGCCCGACGCCGGTCGATGAAGCGAAGTGGGGTTTCGCGGTGATCGAACATTCGCTGTGGCAGGCGATTCCCAACCATATGCGCAAGGCCGACAGGGCTTTGCATGAAGCGACCGGTCTGCGTTTGCCATTGGAAGCAGCACCGATTCGCTTCGCTTCTTGGATGGGCGGCGACCGTGACGGCAACCCCAACGTCACCGCCGCAGTGACCCGCGAAGTGTTGCTGCTGGCGCGCTGGATGGCCGCTGATCTGTACCTGCGCGATGTCGATCACCTCGCTGCCGAACTGTCCATGCAGCAGGCCAGTGATGCCCTCAAGGCCAAGGCCGGCGACAGCGCCGAACCGTACCGCGCGGTGCTCAAACAATTGCGCGAACGCCTGCGTGCCACACGCAATTGGGCGCACGCCGCATTGACTGCGCCAACCCCGGCACCGGCTGATGTGCTGAGCAACAACCGCGATCTGCTCGATCCGCTGGAGCTGTGTTTCAACTCGCTGCACGAATGCGGCATGGGCGTGATCGCCGACGGGCCGTTGCTCGATTGCCTGCGTCGTGCAGTGACCTTCGGCCTGTTCCTCGTGCGCTTGGATGTGCGTCAGGACTCGTCGCGCCACAGCTCGGCGATGACCGAAATCACCGATTACCTCGGGCTCGGTCGCTACGAAGACTGGGACGAAGAGCAGCGCATCACCTTCCTGACTCGCGAACTGAACAATCGCCGGCCACTGCTGCCAGCGCACTTCAAACCATCAGCCGACACCGCCGAAGTGCTCAATACCTGCAAGGAAATCGCTGCGGCGCCGGGTGCTTCGCTCGGCTCCTACGTGATCTCCATGGCCGGCGCCGCTTCTGATGTGCTCGCCGTGCAACTGCTGCTCAAAGAGGCCGGCGTGCTGCGGCCGATGCGTGTGGTGCCGCTGTTCGAAACCCTCGCCGACCTCGACAATGCCGGGCCGGTGATGGAGCGGCTGTTGCTGCTGCCGGGCTATCGCGCACGGCTGCAAGGCCCGCAAGAAGTGATGATCGGCTATTCCGACTCGGCCAAGGACGCCGGCACCACCGCTGCGGCCTGGGCGCAATATCGTGCGCAGGAACGCCTGGTGGAAATCTGCCGCGAACAGCAAGTCGAACTTTTGCTGTTCCACGGTCGCGGCGGCACCGTGGGCCGTGGCGGCGGTCCGGCGCACGCGGCCATTCTGTCGCAGCCACCGGGTTCGGTGGCGGGGCGGTTCCGCACCACCGAGCAAGGGGAAATGATTCGATTCAAATTCGGCCTGCCGGACATCGCCGAGCAAAACCTCAATCTGTATCTGGCAGCGGTGCTCGAAGCGACACTGTTGCCGCCACCACCGCCGACACCGGAGTGGCGCCACTTGATGGACGAATTGGCGGCTGACGGTGTCAGTGCTTACCGCCAGGTGGTGCGGGAAAATCCGCAGTTCGTCGAGTACTTCCGTCAGTCCACACCGGAACAGGAACTGGGTCGTTTGCCGCTCGGCAGTCGTCCGGCCAAACGTCGTGCGGGCGGTATCGAAAGTCTGCGGGCGATCCCGTGGATTTTCGGCTGGACGCAAACGCGCTTGATGCTGCCGGCATGGCTGGGTTGGGAATCGGCGCTGAGCAAAGCGCTGGAGCGCGGCGAAGGCGAATTGCTCGGGCAGATGCGCGAGCAGTGGCCGTTCTTTCGCACGCGCATCGACATGCTCGAAATGGTCCTGGCCAAGGCCGACGCGGATATCGCGCAGTCCTACGACGAGCGTCTGGTCGAGGCGGATCTGCTGCCGTTGGGCGCGCAGTTACGCGACCTATTGTCGCAGGCGTGCGCGGTGGTGCTCGGGCTGACTGGTCAGTCGCAGCTGCTGGCACATAGTCCGGACACCCTCGAATTCATCCGTTTGCGCAACACCTACCTCGACCCGCTACATCTATTGCAGGCCGAGTTATTGGCCCGTTCACGGCAACAGGATGTCGAGCAGGGCAGCCCTGTGGAACAGGCGTTGCTGGTGTCTGTGGCGGGGATTGCCGCCGGTTTGCGCAATACCGGCTAAGGTTTTTCGCGTGGCGCGCGGCACCGGCAGCTTACGCCGGCTGCCGCTTGGCCTGACGGTCGAAAGTGCCGGCAGGCGACAGTTAATGATGGGGTTGCGACTTGGGTTACCGCGTCACAAGGTCGCGAGGGGCTGCGGTTTCTCCGACTTTTGGCGTCTTGTGTGGGCGCAGCCTGCTGTGTATCTTGATCAGCCTTTGGCCGTTTCTGCGGCCACGACCCGTATTTTCAGGATTCGTCCCAAGAGGCGAATCCTTTGTTTTGTAAAAGCTTTTTATAAAAAAATTGAGGAGCACATCTAATGCGCGTCATTCTGCTGGGAGCTCCCGGGGCCGGTAAAGGTACTCAGGCAAAGTTCATCACCGAAAAATTCGGCATTCCACAAATTTCCACTGGCGACATGCTGCGTGCAGCGGTCAAGGCCGGTACTCCGCTGGGCGTTCAAGCCAAGAGCATCATGGATGCCGGCGGCCTGGTGTCGGATGACCTGATCATCGCACTGGTACAGGATCGTATCGCTCAGCCAGACTGCGCCAACGGCTTCCTGTTCGACGGCTTCCCGCGCACCATTCCGCAGGCTGAAGCACTGGTCACTGCCGGCGTTGAGCTGGATGCAGTGGTTGAAATCGCTGTTGAAGACGAAGAAATCGTTCAACGCATCGCCGGTCGTCGTGTTCACGAAGCCAGCGGCCGCGTTTACCACATCGTCTACAACCCGCCGAAAATCGCTGGCAAAGACGACATCACCGGCGAAGAACTGGTACAGCGCAAGGACGACACCGAAGAAACCGTGCGTCATCGCCTGTCGGTCTACCATTCGCAGACCAAGCCGCTGGTGGAGTTCTACCAGAGCCTGTCCGCCAAAAACGCTGGCAAGCCGAAGTACAGCCATATTCCGGGCGTCGGTTCGGTTGATGCGATCACCGCCAAGGTGCTGGCTGCGTTGAGCTGAAAAGTCTGATCGGCTGCATCATCCACGGCCCGCTTGCGGGCCGTAGTTGTTTATACTGACGCACTTTTTCCCACCCCTGTTTTGGAAACATCGATGAGCACCTTGCTGGCCCTGGACACCGCGACTGAAGCTTGCTCCGTTGCCTTGCTGCATGACGGCAAGGTCACGAGCCATTACGAGGTGATCCCGCGCCTGCATGCGCAGAAGCTGCTGCCGATGATTCAGCAGTTGCTGGCGGACGCTGGCACCACGTTGCAAGCGGTCGATGCGATTGCTTTTGGTCGCGGGCCTGGCGCGTTCACTGGTGTGCGGATTGCGATTGGTGTGGTGCAGGGTTTGGCGTTTGCGCTCGATCGTCCGGTGTTGCCAGTTTCCAACCTCGCCGTGCTGGCGCAGCGTGCGTTGCGTGAACATGGCGTGAGCCAGGTCGCAGCGGCCATCGATGCGCGAATGGATGAAGTGTATTGGGGCTGCTACCGCGAAACGGCGGGGGAGATGCGTCTGGTCGGCGCTGAAGCGGTGTTGCCACCAGAAGTCGCGGCGTTGCCGGCCGATGCCAGCGGCGACTGGTTCGGTGCCGGCACCGGTTGGGGTTATGCCGAGCGCATCGCCGTCAATCTGAAGGGCTCCGACGCCGGCATGCTGCCCCACGCCGAAGACCTGCTGACCTTGGCGCGTTTCGCCTGGGAACGCGGCGAATCGATCCCGGCTGACGATGCGCAACCGGTTTACCTGCGCGACAAAGTCGCCACCCCCAAGGCTCGTTGAGCCCTTTAGAAGATCGCAGCCTTCGGCAGCTCCTACAAGGATTGCATTTCAAATGTAGGAGCTGCC
>NZ_RWIM01000001.1 GCF_009764645.1 Pseudomonas sp. PB106 | reverse complement strand
GTGAGCCTGCTCGCGATTGCGGATTAACATTCAACAGATTTGTTGACTGACCCACCGCTATCGCGAGCAGGCTCACTCCTACAAAGGTTTTGTGTGGACTCAGGCTTCCGGAGTTTGCTCGGCCAGGGCGACGGCGCGGAACATCGCGCGGCGTTTGTTCAGGGTTTCTTCCCATTCCAGTGCCGGCACCGAGTCGGCGACGATGCCGCCACCGGCCTGCACGTGCAGTTCGCCGTTCTTGATCACTGCGGTGCGAATGGCAATCGCGGTGTCCATGTTGCCGTTCCAGGCGAAGTAACCGACCGCGCCGCCATACACACCACGCTTGACCGGTTCCAGTTCGTCGATGATTTCCATCGCACGAATTTTCGGTGCACCGGACAAGGTGCCAGCCGGCAGAATCGCCCGCAGTGCGTCCATCGCCGTCAGCCCCTGTTTCAACTGGCCGGTAACGTTGGAGACGATGTGCATCACGTTGGAATAACGCTCGATGACCATCTTCTCGGTGAGTTTCACCGAACCGATTTCCGAAACGCGACCGGTGTCGTTACGACCCAGATCGATCAGCATCAAGTGCTCGGCGATCTCTTTGTCGTCCGACAGCAGATCTTCTTCCAGCGCCACATCGGCTTCTTCGGTCGCGCCGCGTGGGCGAGTACCGGCAATCGGGCGCACGGTGATCAGGTTGTCTTCGACGCGCACCAGCACTTCCGGCGAACTGCCGACGACATGGAAATCACCGAAGTTGAAAAAGTACATGTACGGCGTCGGGTTGAAGCAACGCAGGGCGCGGTACAGATCGATCGGTGCAGCCTTGAAGTCGATCGACATGCGCTGCGACGGCACGACCTGCATACAGTCACCGGCCAGGATGTATTCCTTGATGGTGTCGACGGCTTTTTCGTAATCGTCCTGAGTGAAACTCGAACGGAACACCGGATCAGCCGATTGCTGTTTGCTGAAGTCCAGACCACGGCGCGGGGTGATCGGCTGGCGCAGTTGCTCGAGCAATTCCTGCAAACGTGCCTGACCTTGTTCGAAGGCATCGGCCTGCGCAGGGTCGGCGAGGACGATCGCGTGCATCTTGCCGGCGAGGTTATCGAACACCACAACAGCGTCGGAAACCATCAGCAGAATGTCCGGCACGCCCAGCGGATCCGGGTTCGGGCACTTGCCTAGACGCTTCTCGACGTAGCGCACGCAGTCGTAACCGAAGTAACCGACCAGACCACCGTTGAAGCGCGGCAGACCAGCGATGGTCGGCACGTTGTAGCGCGCCTTGAAGGTTTCGACGAAGGCCAACGGGTCTTCAACATCGTGGCTTTCGGTTTCAACGCCATCAACGGTGATGCTGACGTGATGATCGTGAACGCGCATGACCGTGCGGCATGGCAGACCGATGATCGAGTAACGGCCCCACTTCTCGCCGCCCTGCACCGATTCGAGCAGGTAAGAGTTGGGCTGGTCGGCCAGTTTCAGGTAGATCGACAGCGGCGTGTCGAAGTCGGCCAGGGTTTCGCAGGCCAACGGGATGCGGTTGTAGCCGTCAGCGGCCAAGCGCAGGAATTCTTCGCGGATCATAAGGTGCCTCGTGGTGTGAGGGGCAAATCAGTCAGGTATGCAAACGCGCCGGCAGGCCGGCCAGGAACAAGTCAGGCGCGCCAACGCCAGCGGGCCAGGGCCTTGATGACTTTCATCCAGAGTTTGCGAGTGACCACCACGATGGCGTTTCCAGAAGGGGATTGAGAAGCGTCGGGCAACGTTATCTCAGCGGCCGTAACGAGGCAACCGGGAATTAGCTTGCGCAGATCGTCGATCACCAGTGCCGGCGATTCTTCGGCAATCGGCCGGCCATGGTTGTAGCCATAACTCAGCGCCACGCATTTGACCCCCGCCGCTTTCGCCGCCAGCACATCGCTGCGCGAGTCGCCGACGAACAACGATTGCGAGGCCGGGATGTTGGCCATTTTCATCACGAAGAACAGCGCCGCCGGATCAGGCTTCTTCTGCGGCAAGGTATCGCCGCCGATGATCCACTTGAAATAGCGGCCGATCTTCATCTGATCCAGCAGCGGCGCGACGAAACGCTCGGGCTTGTTGGTGATCAGCGCCATGGCTACGCCTTGTTTGTGCAGCCATTTGAGGGTGTCGCGCACGCCGGGATAGACCACGGTCAGCTCATGGCTGGCGCCGTAAGCTTCCATGAACACATCCAGCGCTTGCTCGGCCTCGACGTCATCCACCGTCGAATGATCGATGCCACCGGCCAGAGCGCGGCGCACCAGCACTGGCGCGCCGTTGCCTACCCACTCGCGCACCGCTTCGATGCCCGCAGGCTGGCGGCCGAGGGAGAGCAGCATGGTGTCCACCGCCGCTGCCAGGTCTGGAACCGAGTCGATCAGCGTGCCATCCAGATCGAACATCACCAGCCGTGGCAGTTTTCCCGGGAACAGCTGCTCAAACCCGCTCATGGGCGCGCCAGCGCCAGTTCGGAACGCATCTTGTCGATGACTTCCTGATAGTTCGGGGCATTGAAGATTGCCGAGCCGGCGACAAAGGTGTCAGCGCCAGCCGCGGCGATTTCGCGGATGTTGTTGACGTTGACGCCGCCGTCGATTTCCAGACGGATATCACGGCCCGAGGCATCGATGATCGCCCGCGCTTCGCGCAGCTTGTCGAGGGTGCCAGGAATGAATTTCTGCCCGCCGAAGCCCGGGTTAACGCTCATCAGCAAGACCATGTCGACCTTGTCGATCACGTATTTGAGCACGTCCAGCGGGGTCGCCGGGTTGAACACCAGACCGGATTTGCAGCCGCCTTCACGGATCAGTTGCAGCGAACGATCAACGTGCAGCGTGGCTTCCGGGTGGAAGGTGATGTAGGTCGCGCCGGCTTCGATGAAGTCGCCAACGATACGATCCACCGGGCTGACCATCAGGTGCGCGTCGATCGGCGCGGTGACGCCGTACTTGCGCAACGCGGCGCAGACCATCGGACCGATGGTCAGGTTAGGCACGTAGTGGTTGTCCATGACGTCGAAGTGGACGAAGTCGGCGCCAGCGGCGAGAACGTTGTCCACTTCCTCGCCGAGGCGGGCGAAGTCGGCGGAGAGAATCGACGGAGCAATTACGAAGGGCTGCATGACGCACCTTTTCTGAGCTAAATCACGATGGCGCGCATTGTAGCCTCATGCATTGCTGCGCGCACCGTGACCGCGATGATCAGTACGCCGCTCGGTAGATCTTCTCGATATCGACGGCGCTTAACTTGCGCGGGTTGTTGCGCATCAAGCGTTCGATGCCCGCGGCTTCTGCCGCCATGGCCGGGATCGCCTCTTCCGGGACACCAAAACTGCGCAGGCCCGCAGGAATTTCCACCGCTGTGCACAAATCGGTCATCGCCTGCACGGCTTTGTCGGCGGCTTCGGCGGCACTCAGATGAGCGGTCTTCACCCCCATGGCTTCGGCAATATCCTGCATCCGTTCGAGGCAGGCCATCTTGTTCCAGGTCATGACATACGGCAGCAGCAAGGCATTACTCACGCCATGGGCGATGTTGAAACGCCCGCCCAGCGGATACGCCAGCGCATGCACCGCGCCGACCCCGGCATTACCGAACGCCATGCCGGCCATCAGGCTGGCAGTAGCCATGTCTTCGCGGGCTTGCAGGTTGGCGCCGTTGGCGTAGGCCTTGGGCAGGGCTTTGGCGATCAGTTTGATCGCGCCGATGGCGAGGGAATCGGTGATCGGCGAGGCGTTCACCGACAAATAGGATTCGATGGCGTGCACCAACGCATCGACGCCACTGGCGGCGGTGACGCTGCGTGGGCAAGTCAGGGTCATTTGCGGGCTGACCAGCGCGACGTCCGGCAAGAGATAGTCGCTGACGATGCCTTTCTTCAGCTGCGCGACTTTGTCCGAGAGAATTGCGACGTTGGTGACTTCAGAACCAGTGCCGGCGGTGGTCGGGATGGCGATCAGCGGCGGGCCTTTGCGCGGCACCTGGTCGACGCCGAACAGATCTTCCAGCGCGCCGTGGTAACCGGCATAGGCGGCAACACTTTTGGCGATGTCGATGGCACTGCCGCCGCCGAGGCCGATCAAGCCGTCGTGTCCACCTTCGCGGTAAACGCGCATGCAGTCTTCGACGATGGCGATTTCCGGGTCGGGCAGGACGCGGTCGAAAATCTCGTACTCGCGCCCGCCCAATTGGCACAGCGCCAGCTCGACGGTGCCGGATTTGACCAGCGCGGCGTCGGTGACGATCAGTGGGTTGTCGATGTCGAGGCGTGTGAGTTCGGCGGCCAGTTGCTCGATGGCGGCAGCGCCGGTGATCAGTTTGTGAGCGATTTTGAACTGGGACAGACTCATCGTGCGCAGCCTCTTATAGATGTGGGAGCTGGGCACAAGATTAGCTGGGGATTTGGGGTTGTCTGCTATTCAGGTCATGAATAACCCAGTCGCGAGGACGGTACTCCCTGATTGTTCCCACGCTCTGCGTGGGAATACAGCCGGGGACGCTCTGCGTCCCATCCTCGAGCGGGAACGCGGAGCGTCCCGAGAGGCATTCCCACGCAGAGCGTGGGAACGATCAGCGTCAGACCTGAGCAGTACGCAGTTTTTCGCTGCGCCCACGCAACCATTCCAGGGTCAGCAGCAGAATGACCGAGAACGCGATCAGCAACGTCGCTGCAGCGGCAATCGTCGGGC
Organism: Pseudomonas sp. PB106; assembly: GCF_009764645.1. Classification (GTDB taxonomy): domain Bacteria; phylum Pseudomonadota; class Gammaproteobacteria; order Pseudomonadales; family Pseudomonadaceae; genus Aquipseudomonas. The sequence continues at coordinate 49,200 of NZ_RWIM01000001.1, read as the reverse complement.
TGAGGTTTTCGCGAATCCCGCTGAACATCTGCCGAGGCAATGTCGCCTGCTCAGGCCCCGCAAGAAACAACGTCACCACCACCTCATCAAACGATGTCGCAAAGGCGAACAGCGCCCCGGAAATCACCCCCGGCGCAATCAGCGGCAAGGTCACCCGACGGAATGCGGTCAACGGCGATGCACCCAGACTCGCCGCCGCCCGCACCAGATTGTGATTGAACCCCTGCAACGTCGCCGACACGGTGATGATCACAAACGGCACACCCAGCACCGCGTGCACCACGATCAGCGAGAAGAAGCTGTTGCCCAGGCCCAATGGCGCGAAGAACAGATAACTCGCCACACCAATGATCACCACCGGCACCACCATCGGTGAAATCACCAGCGCCATTACCAGCGCTTTGCCGGGAAAGTCGCCGCGAGTCAGGCCAATCGCCGCCAGCGTACCGAAGATCATCGCCAGCACCGTCGCCGCCGGAGCAACGATGATGCTGTTCTTCAGCGCGCGCATCCATTCCGCCGAGGCGAAGAAGTCGTGATACCACTGCAGCGAAAAGCCCTGCAGCGGGTACACCAGAAAACTCCCCGAGTTGAACGACAGTGGGATGATCACCAGCACCGGCAGAATCAGGAACAACAGAATCAGGCCGCAGAGGATCCGCAGGCTGTAGAACCACACCCGTTCGATGGGCGACATGTAAGGACTCAGCATCTCGAATTCCCCTTAGCTCAGGCGCAGGCGACTGGCGCCCACCAACCAGCTGTAAATCAGATAAAGCACCACGGTCGCCAGCAGCAACAGCCCGCCCAGCGCGGTGGCCATGCCCCAATTGATGCTGGTGTTGGTGTAGAAGGCGACGAAGTAGCTGACCATTTGATCGTTCGGGCTGCCGAGCAGCGCCGGGGTGATGTAGTAGCCGATGGCGAGGATGAACACCAGCAGACAACCGGCGCCGACACCGGCGTAGGTCTGCGGGAAGTACACCCGCCAGAAACTGGCGAACGGGTGGCAGCCGAGGGAAATCGCCGCACGCATGTAGGTCGGCGAGATGCCTTTCATCACGCTGTAGATCGGCAGGATCATGAACGGCAGCAGGATGTGCACCATCGAGATGTATACGCCGGTGCGGTTGAACACCAGTTCCAGCGGCTTATCGATGATGCCCATGGCCATCAGGCCGCTGTTGATCAGACCGCCCGATTGCAGCAGCACGATCCACGCCGCGACGCGCACCAGAATCGATGTCCAGAACGGCAGCAGCACCAGAATCATCAGCAGGTTACTTTGCCGCGATGGCAGGTTCGCCAGCAGATACGCTAGTGGATAGGCGAGCACCAGGCAGATCACGGTGATCACCAGGCCCATCCAGAAGGTGCGGGCGAAGATGTCGAGGTAAATCGCCTGATCCGGGGTGGCCGGGGCGATTTCGCCGAGGTCGTCGATGCGGTGATCGACCGCCGCCAGCAGGTAATACGGGGTGATGCTGCTGGTGTTGCGTTTGACCGCTTGCCAATAGGCCGGGTCGCCCCAGCGCTCATCGAGGCCTTCGAGGGCTTCTTTATAAGAGGCCGGTTCGCTGGCGAAGGGCAGCGCCCGGGCAGTTTTGGTCAGCAGGCTGCGATAGCCGGCCAACTCCATGTTCAAGCGCTTGGACAGATCGCCCAGCGTCTGGTTTTTGCGTGCTTCGGCGAGGTCTTCGCCAGCGGCTTTGTAGACCGGTTCAGCGGGCAGGCCACGGCCGTCCCAACTGGCGATGGCCGCCACAGTGCGCGGCATGCCGCCGACCACTTCGGGGTTGCCAACACTTTTGTAGAGCAGCGCCACGATCGGCACCAGAAACACCAGCAACAGAAACAGCACCAACGGCGCAATCAGCGCTTGAGCCTTCCAGCGGTTGACCCGCTCGGCGCGCTTGAGCTTCTGCTTCAAGGTGGGGCTGTTGCCCTCGTTCAGGGGAACGGCGATGGCCATGACGTACTCCGCAAATCTTTGATCGTTACAGAGGTGGCAAACCACCTTTGTTATTGATAGCTACACATGATCGTTCCCACGCTCCGCGTGGAAATGAATCCAGTGACGCTCTGCGTCACACAGGGACGCGGAGCGTCCCGGGCGGCATTCCCACGCAGAGCGTGGGAACGATCATCCGGAAAGGCGTCGGCCCGTATGCTCGGTTACTTCGCAGCCCAGGAGTTGAAGCGCTGCTCCAGTTGCTCGCCGTTGTCAGCCCAGAAGCTGACGTCGATCTGCACCTGGTTGGCGATGTTTTCCGGGGTGGTCGGCATGTCTTTCAGGACATCCTTGGCCAGCAGCGGTACGGCTTGGGTGTTGGCCGGGCCGTAGGCGATGTTTTCCGAGTAGGTCTTCTGCTGCTGCGGCTGCACGGAGTAGGCGATGAATTTCTTCGCCGCTTCGGCACGCTTGGCGTCGAGACCTTTCGGGATCGCCCAGGCGTCGAAGTCGTAGATGCCACCGTTCCACACCACTTTCAGGTTGGATTCTTTCTGCACGGCAGCGATGCGACCGTTGTAGGCCGAGCTCATCACCACGTCACCGGAGGCGAGATACTGCGGTGGTTGTGCGCCGGCTTCCCACCATTGGATGTTCGGCTTCAGCTCATCAAGTTTCTTGAACGCACGATCCTGACCACCCTTGCTCGCCAGCTCTTTGTAGACGTCTTTCGGCGCCACACCATCGGCCATCAAAGCGAATTCGAGGGTGTACTTGGCGCCTTTGCGCAGGCCACGCTTGCCCGGGAATTTCTTGGTGTCCCAGAAATCGGCCCAGCTGGTTGGCGCGGTTTTCAGCTTGTCGGCGTTGTAAGCCAGTACGGTCGACCAAACGAAGAAGCCCACGCCGCATGGCTGAATCGCGCCTTTGACGTAGTCTTCGGTCTTGCCGAACAGTGCCGGGTCGAGTTGTTCGAACATGTCTTCGTCGCAACCACGGGACAGTTCTGGCGATTCAACTTCCACCAAGTCCCACGACACGCTCTTGGTGTCGACCATGGCTTTGACTTTGGCCATTTCGCCGTTGTATTCGCCAGCGACGATCTTGCCGTTGCCCGCCGCTTCCCACGGTGCGTAGAAGGCTTTGACTTGCGCCGCCTTGTTCGCCCCGCCAAACGACACCACGGTCAAATCCGGGCCAGCGGCCATTGCGCTTGCCGCACCCATCAGGCCCAGGGTCAGGGCGGTGAACTTCAGGGATCTCAACATTTATTGTTCTCTCCACGTGCAGGGTTGGTGTTGGTATTGCCGGGGCGATTAATGCGCCTCTAGAAGTGGGTCGAGAGCACGTACGTGCTCGACCTGCCAGCCAAGCGGAACCACGTCACCGACGGCGAGCGCAGGATCGAGCTCGGCAATCGGTTGTTTCACGAAGAAGTCGGTCTTGCCGCAGACTTCCAGGCGCACCCGGACGTGGTCGCCCAGATAGATGAATTCCGCCACCCTCCCTGAGAAGCGGTTGACGCATTGATCGCTCGAACCGTTGAGGCTGACGCGCTCCGGACGGATCGACAGGGTCACCGGCTCGCCGGTCTGGCCGACGTTGACCGCCAGCGCCTCGACCTTTTCGCCACGGCCCAACTCGACCACGCAACGCTCGCCGCTCTGGCTGAGCAAGCGGCCGTTGAGCCGGTTGTTCTCGCCGATGAAGTTGGCGACGAAGGTGTTTTTCGGTTCTTCGTAAAGGGTGCGGGGCGGCGCAATCTGCTGGATTTCGCCTTGGTGGAATACCGCGACGCGGTCGGACATGGTCAGCGCTTCGCCCTGATCGTGGGTCACGTAGACCACGGTCACACCGAGGCGCTGGTGCAGGTGTTTGATTTCCATCTGCATGTGTTCACGCAATTGTTTGTCGAGGGCACCGAGGGGTTCGTCCATCAGCACCAGTTGCGGTTCGAACACCAGCGCACGGGCCAGTGCCACCCGTTGCTGCTGGCCACCGGACAACTGCGCGGGGTAGCGGGAAGCGAATGCGTCGAGCTGAACCATGCTGAGGACTTTCTTCACGCGGTCGCTGACATCGCTTTTGTTCAGGCCACGCACCGTCAACGGGAACGCGAGGTTTTCGGCCACGGTCATGTGCGGGAACAGCGCGTAGTTCTGGAACACCATGCCGATGTCGCGCTTGTGCGGCGGCACGTTATTGATCGAGCGCCCGGCCAGCAGAATTTCGCCAGCGGTCGGCGTTTCGAAACCGGCGAGCATCATCAGGCTGGTGGTCTTGCCGGAACCGGACGGCCCGAGCAGGGTGAGGAATTCGCCTTTGCGAATGTCCAGGTTGAGGTCTTTGACGATCAGGTTCTCGCCGTCGTAGCTCTTCTGCACTCCACGAAAGCTGACCAGCACATCACTGGCCCCTGCGTTTGAATCGACCTGGCTCATACCCACACCTTTGTTGTTGATGACTGCTTGTGGATTAAGCCTAGTGGTTGCTGACAGGCGCGCAAATCGGGGCGCAGGAGAGAATCGCCTCAGCCGGATGGAAGGTTGGGGGTAGGGATTGCCCTACAACGATGGCGCTAATGGATACGGCAGTGGCGAGTGACAAGCTGCGAGCCGCAAGAACAAGCAAAAGCGCCTGTCGCTAATGGATATGCCTGCATTCTCAGGCTACACAGAGAACCCTGTGGGAGCTGGCTTGCCAGCGATAGCGGTGAGTCAGCCGACATCGATATGACTGACATGCCCTTATCGCTGGCAAGCCAGCTCCCACAGGTTTTTGCGGTGTGTTTAGAGGAGTTTGTGCTCCATCGCGTATTTGACCAGTTCGGCCAAGGAGGTGATGTTGAGCTTTTGCATCAGCCGCGCTTTGTGGGTGCTGATGGTTTTACTGCTCAGGGCCAATTGCTGGGCGATGTCGTTGACGTTGGCGCCCTGGGCCAGGCGCTCGAACACCGAAAATTCGCGTTCGGACAGCAACGAATGCAATGGCCGGGCATCGGTCAGGCCGACTTCGAAGACCATGCGGTCGGCCAGATCCGGATCGATGTAGCGCCCGCCCGCCGCGACTTTGCGGATCGCTGTGAGCAAGAGTGCCGGATCGCTGTCCTTGGTCGCGTAACCGGCGGCGCCAACCTTCAGCGCTCGCGCAGCCATCTGCGCTTCGTCGTGCATCGACAACACCAGAATCGCTGGCGGGTTGTTCAATGCACGGATGCGCGGGATCGCCTCCAGACCATTGACCCCGGGCATGGAGATGTCGAGCAGCACCACTTCGCACGGTACATGGCGCAGGGTTTCGAGCAGTTGTTCGCCATTGCTCGCCTCGCCCACCACTTGCAGATCCTTGGCCAGGCCGATCAATTGCTTGATGCCTTCGCGGACGATGGTGTGGTCTTCGGCTACCAGTACACGGATCAAATTTTTTCTCCAGACTTCAGGCAAACACTAATCCCTGTAGGAGTGAGCCTGCTCGCGATAGCGTCAGCTCAAACACCACAGACTTTCAGACCTCACTCACCGGCACCCGCACCACCAGACTGGTGCCCTCCCCCGGCTCACTCTCCAGCTCCAACCGCCCGCCCATGATCAGCACCCTCTCACGCATGCCGACCAATCCAAACGACGTTGGCCGACCGGTAGCGGCGACAAATCCTACGCCATCATCACTGACCGTCAGACACAATTCGTCGCCCGCAAGCTCCAGTGTCAGTTCCACAGTATGCGCCTGGGCATGGCGCATCACGTTGGTCAGCGCTTCCTGCAAAATCCGGAACAACCCGATGGCCTTGGCATCACTCAGCGCTGGTAAATTGTCCGGCACCTGCACCAGACACGGAATCTGTGTGCGCGCTTCAAATCGCCGCGCCTGCCACTCGATCGCCGACGCGATCCCGGCATCGAGAATCGGTGGGCGCAACGCCGTCGCGACATCCCGCACCAACTGGAACAACTGGGCGATCAGGCGCTTCATGCTGTTCAGCCGTTCGTTCAGACCGGGGTCGAGTTGCGCGTAGGCCAATTCGCACATTGATGTCTCCAGTTTCAGCACCGTGAGCATCTGCCCCAGTTCATCGTGAACCTCGCGGGCGATGCGCGCCTTCTCTTCTTCACGCACGCTCTCAAGGTGCGCCGACAGTTCACGCAGTTGCTCGCGCGACGCCGCCAGCTCCAGCTCGATGCGTTTGCTTTCGCTGATGTCCCAGACGATGCCGTCCCAGACGTAAGCGCCATCCTCGAGTTGCCGGGTAATCGCCTTGATCTCGGCCCAGCGCTGCTCGCCCTGACGGGTGAGGATTCGCCCCTGCCACGACCAGTCGCTGTCGGTGTCCAGCGCCTGATCTTGAGTGCGGTGATAACTGGCCTTGTCGTCCGGGTGCACCAGACTGCGCAGGCCCATGTCGCGATGGGCAATGGCGGCGGGCGCGTAGCCGACCAGACTTTCGCTGCCCTCGCTGATGTAGGCAAAGTCGATCTGCCCGGTCACTGGCGCCCGCTCCAAACGAAATACCAACCCCGGCACGTTGGCGGCGATGCCTTGCAGACGCGCCTCGCTTTCCTGCAACGCCGCCAATGCCCGACGGCGTTCGGTGACGTCGGTGAGGTACACCACCAGGTATTCGCTGTCGCGAAAGCGCAGGAAACTCAGCGACACATCCGCCGGCAAAACACTGCCATCGGCGCGCACGCAACTGGTCTCGAAACTCAGCGGCCCCTCTTCACTGGCCCGTGCGCGCTTCCACAAATTGAGCCAACGATCCATGTGCAGACCCGGCTCGAAATCGATCAGCGGTCGCTCGATCAACCCGCCCGCGGGATAACCGAGCATGACTTCGGCCGCACGGTTGGCGTAACGCACATGGCTGTCCCAATTGACCCAGAGGATGCCGACGGTGCTTTGATCGATAGAAAACTGTGTCAGCCGCAAAGCCTCTTCGCTGGCGGCGCGCAAGGCGATGTCTTCCCGCGCGGCGAGCAAGCGTTGTTCAAGGCTGTGCTGCTGACGCCGCTGCCAGAACACAATCGCCACGCAACTGAGCAGCATCACCGCGAACAACAGGCTGAGGTTCTGCCAGAACCCCGGTGACTCTGAGAGTCGCGGGTATTTCGGTTGCAGCCATTGATTGTGCAGTTGCTCCAGATCCTTGGCCGGGATTGCGCGCAAAGCACTCTGGACGATGCCGGCCAGTTCCGGCCAGTCGCGGCGCGAGGCGACCCGCAACAACTGCGGCAGTCCGATATCACCGACCACCACCAACTCGGCGAACTCCGGTTCTGCGGACAGGCGCCCGAGCTGCGCCTCATCGACCACCGCGTAAGCCGCCTGCTGACTCAACAGCAACTGCAGCGCCTGACGCTCCAGCGGCACGCCTTGCAGGTTCAGATGCGGATAGTTGCCACGCAGGTAATCGGCCGTGGTACTCGGCATGCGCACGGCCACGCGGGTTTGGCTGTCGAGTTTTTCCAGATCGACTACAGCGCCGGCTTTCTGATCGCTGACAATCAGTTGTGGCACGCGCATGTACGGATCGGAAAACTGCCACAGGCGCAGCGCGCTCGGGGTCTGGCTCAGGCCGGGAGCGATGTCGATTTCGCCGTCGCGCAGCGCCGTTTCCAGTTGCGCCAGGTCTTGAAAATTGCGCCAGCTCAGCTCGACATTGAGCGCCTTGGCCAGCAACTTCATCAACTCGACGTTGGCCCCCGACAGCCGCTGCAGGCGTCGATCGTAGGTTGCATACGGCGCCTGCAACACCAGTCCGACGCGCAATTCATCGTGCTGCGCCAGCCATTGCTGCTGGCTCGCCGACAGCTGCGCCGCGTGTGTCGGTGGCGCAGGCGCCGCCCAGCCCATCAAGGGAAACCACAAACAGCCGATAACCCACAGGCAGCAAAATCGCTTCATTGAAGTCTCATACACTGACAAATTCTGACCAACCCATTAGGCTGCCGGGATACTTTCTGGCCTGGAATAACCGATGCCCTCTGTCTACCGCCTGGCAATGCCAGCATTGTGCCTGTCGCTGCTCCTGCCTTGTGCGTTTTCCGTCGAAGCCGCCGATCCGGCACCTGCCGCCACGGCGGAAAAACCTGCCGAAGAAAAACCCGCCGAACGCCAGCCACTGCTTGAGCGTAGTCAGGAAGAGGCGGCCGCACTGGAACGCAAGGTCCCGGCGCAAGAACAGCAACAATTGCAGGCGGGCAGCGATACGTTCCTCGCTCTGTGGAAACCGGCCAACACCGCCGAACCCAAAGGCGCGGTGATCATCATCCCTGGCGCAGGCGAAACCGCTGACTGGCCGCAGGCAATCGGCCCCTTGCGGCGCAAACTGCCGGACGCCGAGTGGAGCAGCCTGAGTATCACCCTGCCCGACCTGCAAAGCGATGCCATCGCACCGCGCGTGATCGAGCCTGCCGCTGCGCCGAAAGCGCCGGAAACCGGCAGCAAGGATGCCACCACCGCGCAGCCGATCGAGCAGGCTGCCGGCGGTGAAGCCGAAGTGGCCGATCAGGTCGTTGCCGAGACTACCGAAGAACAAGCCAAGGCCGATGCCGAACGGATCTTCGCGCGCATCGATGCCGCGATCGGCTATGCCGAACAGCAGAGTGCACGGAGCATTGTCGTGCTCGGTCACGGCACCGGCGCTTACTGGGCCGCGCGGTATCTGAGCGAGAAGCAAACCGCGCAGATCGAAAAGTTTGTCATGGTCGATGCGCAGACACCTGCCAAGGCCAAGCCAGAATTGGTTGAACTGACGCCAACACTGAAGCTGCCGACTGCGGATATTTTCTACATGGACAAACCGCTGGATCGCAACGCAGCGCTGGAGCGCATGCAGGCGAGCAAGCGCTTGAAGACTTCGGCGTTCAGCCAGGTGGCGCTGCAGGCGTTGCCGGATAAAAAGGCTGAGCAGGAGCAATTGTTCCGCCGGGTGCGCGGCTGGTTGAATCCGCAGAACACCGACTGATAAAAGCAAAAGCAAAAGATCGCAGCCTTCGGCAACTCCTACAGGAAACGCATTCCAAGGTAGGAGCTGCCGAAGGCTGCGATCTTTTGATCTTCAACGGTCAGCGAAAATCCCGCCGCTCACGAACCAACGTGTAGGCATTGTGCAGCTCGCGGGTCTTCTCGGTCGCCTCGCGCACCTGCGCCGCCGTGGCGCCAGAGCCGGCAACCTTGTCCGGGTGATGGCGGCTCAACAGTCTTCGATAGGCCCGTTTGATCTGCGCCGGTTCGCTGGTCGCCGACACCCCAAGCAAGCGCATCGCCTCCTGATAACTCACCGCCGCACTGACGATCGGGCGCTTGCCTGGTTCGTAATCGCTGGCCAGCGCTTGCACCTGATGCGTCGTCCAGCCCAGCCATTTGCCCCACTGCGCCAGCAACTCGCGCTCGCTGACACCGGCGCGGCCATCGGCCCAAACCATTCGCCAACAGGCGCGCAAGACACCTTCGGCAGCATGCGGTTGCGCACTCAGACGCTTCAGATAACCACGCAGATTATCGCTGCCAGACTTGCCGCGATTGAACGCGGCAATCGCCCGACGCGTTGCCGGCTCACCCAGTTCCAGCGCACGCATCTCGTTGCGCGCTTGATGGATATGCCCGTCGGTAACCCGACCGTCGCTCTTGGCCAGACGCCCGAGCAGCACAAACAACAACTCGTCGTTGCGCAGCATCGGCCGTCCGCCGAGCTTTTCGCGCAAATGCCCCCAGCTCTGCAAATGCAGACGCCGATCCAGCGCCTGCCCCAACAATGCCCCAAGCATGGCCCCCGGAATGCTGGCAATGGCAAAACCCGCTCCGGCTCCAATCAGAGTCCCTGGCCACAACATGTCAGCGACTCGCTTCTATCAGGGTTTCGGCTTCAGCGAGACGCTCGTGGGTGCCGACATCCACCCAGTGGCCTTTCAAGCGCTCGCCAGTGACTTCACCGTCCGCCATGGCTTTGCGCAACAACGGCGCGAGTTTGAAAGCACCGTCCACACAACCATCGAACAGTTGCGGATGGAGCACGGCGATACCGCTGTAGGTCAGGGTTGCTGCGTCCGCGTGGCCATCGCTGACTTGACCGTCAAGCAGACAGAAGTCGCCGCTCGGGTGATGCGCAGGATTATCCGCCAGCACCAGATGCGCCAGACCATTGATCGGCTGGTGCAGCACGCTGAAGTCGTAATCGGTCCAGATATCACCGTTGACCACCAGAAACGCATCGTCACCGAGCAGCGGCAACGCACGGAAAATTCCGCCACCGGTTTCCAGTGGCTCGCCTTCCGGCGAGTACTCGATGGTTACGCCGAACTGCGAGCCATCGCCGAGATAATCTTCGATCTGCTGACCGAGCCACGCATGGTTGATGACGATCTCGTTAAAGCCGGCGGCCGCGAGGGCGCGCAGGTGATACTCGATCAACGGCACGCCGCCGGCACGCACCAGTGGTTTTGGAGTGGTCAGGGTCAGCGGGCGCATGCGCTCGCCTTTGCCTGCCGCCAGAATCATGGCCTTCATGCTGTTGCTCCACCCCGCAGGCTGGTGAACAGTGCTTGCAGCTCGGCCAGTTCAGGACGACGGGCGATCACTGCTTCTATATAGGAGAAGAATCGCGGCACGTCGGCCAGGTAACGCGGCTTGCCATCGCGGTGGCAGATGCGCGCGAAAATGCCGATCACTTTCAGGTGGCGCTGCACGCCCATCAGGTCGCTGGCGCGCAGGAAGTCTTCGAAGTCCGGCTGCACCGGAATATTCAGCGCCGAGGCTTGCTGCCAGTAATTTTCCAGCCAGCCGCGCACGCGCTCTTCAGGCCAGCTGAGGAAGGCGTCCTTGAACAGGCACGTCACGTCGTAGGTCACCGGGCCGTAAACGGCATCCTGGAAATCCAGCACGCCAGGGTTCGGCTCGCTGAGCATCAGGTTGCGCGGCATGTAGTCGCGATGCACAAGGACTTTCGGCTGAGCCAAAGCGCTGTCGATCAACAGATCGCTGACCTGTTGCCATTGTTGTTGCTGAGTCGAATCGAATTCGACGCCGAGTTCGCGTTTCACGTACCACTCGGGGAACAGTTCCAGTTCACGGCGCAGCAGTGCTACGTCGTAACTCGGCAACTGTGCAACCATCGGCAACTGCTGAAAAGCCAGCAGCGCTTGCAGGGCGTCACTGAACAATGCGTCGGCATTTTCGCCATCGATCACGTCCAGATAAGTCTTGTTGCCCAGGTCATTGAGCAAAAGAAATCCACGTTCGAGGTCTTCGGCATAAATTTTCGGCACATTTATTCCGGATTTCGCCAGCAAAAACGCGATATCCACGAACGGTTTGCAGTTTTCCTGTGGCGGTGGTGCATCCATTACGACGAAGCTGCGACCGGCGCCTTCCCAACGGAAGTAGCGACGGAAACTCGCGTCGCTGCTGGCCGCGGTCAACGTGGCCGGGGGCACGGCGCCCCAGCCCTGATCCGCGAACAGGATTGCCAACTGCTCATCGAGCCAAACTTTCAGGTGTTGCAAGCGTACATCTTGGTCAGGCATTGCAAGGGTCTCCGACGGCGCTAGCCGTCAAGCGGGTCATGCTTTATTATCCAGCATCTTTTTCAGACCATCGAGAGGCGTGCGGCCCACACCGCGGGCAGATGGCACGCAGGAAGCCCGGACTAATAAGATGGCATTGAAATCCCCCGCGTTTCGTAAAAAATTTCCGTTGTTGGTAACCGGCAGTCTGCTGGCTATGCAACCTCTGGCCAGTCAATTCGTTGTTGCCGCCGAGCAGTATGACTGCTCCGTCTCGGCTTCGGGTGGTTGGGCCTGTGCGCCCAAGTCAACCGCTGCAGCCTTGCCGCCACGTCCAGTGCATGACGGCAGTGCCGTCAGCGCCACCGGCGAGGCGGCGAGCGAGAACGGTGCGGCTGCCGACACAGCCCCTAAAACGGCACTGGTCACCGAAGCCAAGGGCCGTGGCCTGAAATCCCGTAGCGAAGACTTCAGTCACCTCGACTGGGTTCCGCGCGAGAAACTCACCGCCGCCCAATTGGCCGAGACCGGCCCGTATTGCTCGGGTGCCTACATCGAGCCGACTCGTCCTGGCATGAATGACAAGACGAACAAAAGCGATGCTCCTACCTTTATCGGCGCAAAAGCCTCGCGCTATAACACCGATGATCAAGTCGGCAAGCTGGCCGGTGACGTGGTCCTGCGTCAGGGCAGCATGCAGGTCGAGTCCGACGAGGCCAGCCTGTACCAGGCCGAGAGCCGCGCCGAACTCAATGGCGACGTGCGTATCCGTGACAACGGCGCGCTGATCGTCGGCGACCACGCTGACGTGCAACTCGACACTGGTGAAGCCAAGGTCGACAACGCCGAGTACGTGATGCACAAATCGCGCATCCGCGGTAACGCGCTGTACGCCAAGCGCGCCGAGAACGCGATCATCCGCTTGAAGGACGGCACATACACCACGTGCGAACCGAACAGCAACGCCTGGCAGCTCAAGGGCAACAACATCACCTTGAACCCGGCCACCGGCTTCGGTACCGCGACCAACGTGACGCTGCGCGTAAAAGACATTCCTATCCTTTACACGCCGTACATCTACTTCCCGATCGACGACCGTCGTCAGTCGGGCTTCCTGCCGCCGACCATCGGCACCGGCAGCGACACCGGCTTCATGCTGGTAACCCCGTACTACTTCAACCTGGCGCCGAACTACGATGCCACGTTGTATCCGCGTTACATGAGCAAGCGCGGCATGCTGGTCGAAGGCGAATTCCGTTACCTGACCAAGTCGAGTGAAGGTCAGTTCGGCGCCGCGTATCTGAACGACGAAGATACTGATCGCAGCAAGCAGACCGATTACGAAAAAAACCGCTACATGTACAACTGGCAGCACAAGGGCGGCCTGGACTCGCGTGTACTCACTCAGGTTGACTACACCAAGATCAGCGATCCTTACTACTTCCAGGATCTGACCACTGATCAGATCGGCGTGAAGAGCGAAGATTTTGTCAATCAGCAGGGTTCGGTGACCTATCGTGGTGATAACTACACCGCGCGCCTGAACGCCCAGCAGTACCAACTGGCTACCGTTTCGAACATCACTCCGTACGGCCGACTGCCGCAGATCACCTTCAACGGTAGTCTGCCGTATCATCCGGAAGGTCTGAGATTCGATTACGAGACCGAGCTGGTTCGCTTTGACCGTGACCTGGAAAACGGCACCTTCACCGACGAAGATGGCAACATTTCGCCTCGTCTGGACACCAACGTTGTGGGCTTGGCCCGCGCTAACGGTGATCGTCTGAATCTGAAGCCGGGCGTCAGCCTGCCGATGAACTGGACGTATGGCTTCCTGAAGCCATCCCTGAAGTATCAGTACACCCAGTACCAACTGGATCTGGACGGCACCGGCAAATCGCAGATCGATGCGATGACTGCCGAGCAGAAGAAACTCAACGGTGAGTTCGACAGCAGCCAGAACCGCGGCGTACCGATTGCCAGCATCGACAGCGGCCTGTACTTCGACCGCAACACGTCGTTCTTCGGCAAAAACTACCGCCAGACCCTGGAGCCTCGTCTGTTCTACCTCTATGTACCCGAGGTTGATCAGGAAGACATTCCAGTGTTCGACTCCAGCGAATACACCTTCAACTACGCTTCGCTGTTCCGTGACAACCGCTTCTCGGGCTCCGACCGTATCGGCGACGAGAACAAGCTGTCGCTGGGCGTGACCAGCCGCTGGATCGAAGATGACGGTTTCGAGCGTCAGCGCATCAGTGTCGGCCAGGCCTATTACTTCAAGAATCGTGAAGTGCAACTGCCAGGTATCGACGCCAAAACCCGTGACGACGCCAACGCGAATGTCTCGCCATACGCGCTGGAATACGAATACCGCTGGAACCGCGATTGGCGCACCACTGCCGACTACAACTGGGATCCGGACAGCCGCAGCCCGCGTTCCGGCAGTGCGATGTTCCACTATCAGCCTGAAGACAACCCGAACAAGGTCGTCAACCTCGGCTATCGCTATCGCAACGACCAGGTCCGTTACGACCAGAACACCGGTAAGTGGTCGGTGGGCGGTGGTGACTACGGCACCCCGGGCACCCCTGGCTATGTGAAGGACTACTACAAGATCCAGCAGCATGATTTCTCGGTCATCTGGCCGATCGTTCCACAGTGGAGCGCGATCAGCCGCTGGCAGTACGACTACAACCGCAACCGTACGCTGGAAGCCTTCGGTGGTTTCGAGTACGACAACTGCTGCTGGAAATTGCGCCTGATCAACCGTTACTGGGTTTCCTACGACGAATTCAGTCAGGAAGCTCCGCAAAACGAAAAAGGCGACCATGGCGTCTTCCTCCAAATTGTTCTGAAGGGACTCGGCGGCCTCACTGGCGCCAAGGTAGAGAGCTTCCTCGACAAAGGCATTCAAGGTTATCGTGAACGTGAAGACCAAGCTTTCTGATTGTCTGCGCCCGCTGATGCTGGGCGCGCTGTTCCTGGGTACGGCGGCCAACGCCGCCGTACAGTCCATCGATAAAGTGGTTGCCATCGTCGACAACGACGTGGTCATGCAGAGCCAGCTGGATCAACGTGTCCACGAAGTTCAGCAGACCATCGCCAAACGTGGCGGTGGCTCGCCACCTCCAGGCGTGCTGGATCAGCAGGTGCTTGAGCGCCTGATCGTCGAGAATCTGCAACTGCAGATCGGTGAACGTTCCGGCATCCGCATCACCGATGAAGAACTGAACCAGGCTGTCGGCACCATTGCTCAGCGCAACAACATGACGGTTGAGCAGTTTCGTGGTGCTCTGGCTCGTGACGGTCTGAACTATGACGACGCCCGTGATCAGATCAAGCGCGAAATGATCATCAGCCGTGTGCGTCAGCGCCGTGTGGCAGAACGCATTCAGGTATCGGAACAGGAAGTGAAGAACTTCCTCGCCTCCGACCTGGGCAAGATGCAACTGTCCGAAGAACTGCACCTGGCCAACATCCTGATCCCGACGCCGGAAAGCGCCAACTCTGATGCAATCCAGAGCGCTGCCCGTCAGGCCATGGAGGTTTACCAGCAGCTCAAGCAGGGCGCTGACTTCGGTCAAATGGCCGTTGCCAAGTCCGGCAGCGACAACGCCCTGGAAGGCGGCGACATGGGCTGGCGTAAAGCCGCTCAATTGCCACCGCCGTTCGACCGTGAGCTGAGCAGCATGGCTGTCGGCGACATCACTCAACCTGCACGCACGCCGGGTGGCTTCATCATTCTGAAGCTGCTGGCAAAACGTGGTGGCGAAGCGCAGATGCGTGACGAAGTGCATGTACGCCACATCCTGGTCAAGCCGAGTCCGATCCGCGACGAAGCCAAAACTCAGGCGCTGGTGCAATCGCTGTACGAACGCATACTGGCCGGTGAAGACTTTGCCGAATTGGCGAAAAACTTCTCCGAAGACCCAGGCTCGGCCCTCAACGGCGGCGACCTGAACTGGATCGACCCGAATGCACTGGTGCCGGAATTCCGCGAAGTGATGGCCAAGACCCCACAAGGTCAGCTGTCCAAGCCATTCCAGACCCAATATGGCTGGCACGTTCTCGAAGTCCTTGGCCGCCGCGCCACCGACAGCACCGAACAAGCCCGCGAGCAGCAAGCCATGACCGTACTGCGTAACCGCAAATACGACGAAGAGCTGCAAACCTGGCTGCGTCAGATCCGTGACGAAGCGTATGTAGAGATCAAACTCCCTGGTGCAGACCAGGCAGCGCAGTGAAACCCCAGCGTTTCGCGCTGACACCCGGCGAACCAGCCGGCATCGGTCCCGACCTGTGCCTGCTGCTCGCCTCGCAAGCCCAGCCGCATCCCCTGATTGCCATCACCAGCCGCGACCTGCTCAAAGAGCGGGCCGCGCAGCTGGGGCTGGCCGTCAATCTGCTGGATGTCGGCCCGAATCACTGGCCGGACGCCCCGGCGCCCGCCAACAGCCTGTATGTCTGGGATACTCCGCTCAGCGCCCCCGTGGTTGCTGGGCAACTGGACAAGGCCAATGCCGCTTTCGTCCTTGAAACCCTGACTCGCGCCGGCAACGGCTGCCTGAACGGCGACTTCGCCGCGATGATCACAGCCCCGGTGCACAAGGGCGTGATCAACGAGTCAGGCATCGCGTTCTCCGGGCACACGGAATTCCTGGCTGACCTGACCCACACCGCACAGGTCGTGATGATGCTGGCGACACGCGGTTTGCGCGTCGCACTGGTCACCACTCACCTGCCCCTGCGTGACATCGCCGATGCGATCACGCCAGAACGGCTGGAGCGGGTCACACGGATTCTGCACAGCGATCTGCAAAACAAATTCGGCATCGCTCAGCCACGCATCCTCGTCTGCGGGCTCAACCCGCACGCGGGTGAAGGCGGACACCTGGGCCATGAAGAAATCGACATCATAGAACCCACCTTAGAGCGCCTGCGCGGCGAGGGCATGGACCTTCGTGGCCCGCTGCCTGCCGACACTCTGTTTACCCCAAAATATCTGGAGCACTGCGACGCAGTGCTGGCGATGTACCACGACCAGGGCTTGCCCGTGCTTAAGTACAAAGGCTTCGGCGCTGCCGTCAACGTGACCCTGGGTTTGCCGATCATCCGCACGTCGGTCGACCATGGCACTGCCCTGGACCTGGCTGGCAGCGGCAAGATCGACACCGGCAGCCTGCAAGTCGCCCTGGAAACCGCCTACCAGATGGCCGAGACCCGTTTATGACCGAGCAATACCAACACAAGGCGCGCAAACGCTTTGGCCAGAACTTCCTGCACGATGCTGGCGTTATCGACCGCATCCTGCGCTCCATCAGCGCCAAGTCCGAAGACCGCCTGCTGGAAATCGGCCCGGGCCAGGGCGCACTGACTGCCGGCCTGCTCAATTCCGGCGCGCAGCTCGACGTGGTGGAACTGGACAAGGATCTGATCCCGATTCTCAACCAGCAGTTTGCCGGCAAGAGCAACTTCAACCTGCATCAGGGCGATGCATTGAAGTTTGACTTCAATACGCTCAACGCCGCACCGAACAGCCTGCGTGTGGTCGGCAACCTGCCGTACAACATCTCCACGCCACTGATTTTTCACCTGCTGAACAACGCTGGCATCATTCGCGACATGCACTTCATGCTGCAGAAAGAGGTGGTCGAGCGTCTCGCTGCGGGTCCTGGTGGTGGTGACTGGGGTCGCCTGTCGATCATGGTTCAATACCATTGCCGCGTGGAACACCTGTTCAACGTCGGCCCGGGCGCGTTCAATCCGCCGCCGAAAGTCGACTCGGCCATCGTGCGGCTGGTGCCTCACGCTGTGCTGCCGCACCCGGCCAAGGATCACAAGTTGCTGGAGCGCGTAGTGCGCGAGGCATTCAACCAACGCCGCAAGACCCTGCGCAACACGCTCAAGCAACTGCTGAGCAATGCCGAGATCGAAGCAGCCGGCGTCGATGGCAGTCTGCGTCCGGAACAACTGGATCTGGCCGCGTTCGTGCGCCTGGCCGACCAGCTCGCCATTCAGGTCCCGGCCTCCCCTGCCGCTGACTGACAAACGATCAACGCTATCGGGCAGGACGCCACTCTGGTTTACTGCCCGATACTTGCCTAGACTGATTCCCCATCAGCTACGCCCCGCGTTCCGCTTCGTTTAAGGCCTTTTGCATGTCCGATTCCCGTTACCAGGTCGATGTCAGTGTCGTTACCCGCTATCTGGCAGACCAATCGCAACCCGAGCACGACCGCTTCGCTTTCACCTACACCATCACCGTGCAGAACAATGGTGAGCAGCCCGCGCGCCTGATGTCGCGACACTGGGTGATCACCGATGGCGACGGCCACGTGGAAGAGGTGCGCGGTGCCGGGGTAGTCGGTCAGCAACCGTTGATCGACGCCGGCCAGAGCCACACCTACAGCAGCGGCACGGTGATGACCACCAAGGTCGGCACCATGCAGGGCACCTACGAAATGGTCGCCACCGATGGCAAACACTTCGACGCCGTCATCAAACCTTTCCGCCTCGCCGTACCCGGAGCCTTGCACTGATGGCGACGTATGCCGTCGGCGACCTGCAGGGCTGCCTCGAACCGCTGAAATGCCTGCTCAAGCAAGTGGCGTTCGACCCCAAGCTCGATCGCCTGTGGCTGGTCGGTGATCTGGTCAACCGTGGCCCGCAATCACTGGAAACACTGCGCTTTCTGTATGGCATGCGTGAATCGCTGGTCTGCGTGCTCGGCAACCATGACCTGCACCTGCTGGCAGCGGCAAAAAATATCGAGCGTTTGAAGAAGTCGGACACCTTGCGTGAGATTCTCGAGGCACCGGACAGCGCCGAGCTGCTCGAATGGGTACGCCAGCAAAAGCTGATGCATTACGATGAAACTCGCGACGTCGCCATGGTGCATGCCGGTATTCCGCCGCAATGGTCGCTGAACCGCGCGTTGAAGTGCGCCGCCGAAGTCGAATCTGCCCTGCGCGACGACAATCTGTTCCCCGCCTACCTCGACGGCATGTACGGCAACGATCCGGCGAAATGGGACAACGATCTCAAAGGTGTGACCCGCTTGCGCGTCATCACCAACTATTTCACGCGCATGCGTTTCTGCACCGCCGAAGGCAAACTCGACCTCAAAAGCAAGGAAGGCCTAGATACCGCACCAGCCGGTTACAAACCCTGGTTCCAGCACAAAGAACGCAAGACCAAGGGCCTGCGCATCATCTTTGGTCACTGGGCGGCACTCGAAGGCAATATCCACGAGCCGGGCATTTCCGCGCTGGACACCGGTTGTGTCTGGGGCGGCAGCCTGACCCTGATGAACGTCGACAGCGGCGAACGCCTGTCGTGCAAATGCGACGATCACGGCGGACTCGCCCCAACCGTCGCACCATTTATCCCCGAAACTTCGCCAGCCAACGCACCGCGTTAAACTGCGCATTAAAAGCCGAGCAACAGGAACCCGCCATGAGCGAATTCAAACGAATCCCCCCTGAACAGGCCCAAGCCCTACGTGAACAAGGCGCGGTCGTCGTCGACGTTCGCGACCCGGCGACTTTCGCCGCCCTGCACATCAGCGGCTCGAAGCATCTGGACAATCACTCGCTGCATGCCTTCATCCAGGGCGCAGACCTTGATGCACCGACCGTGGTCGTCTGTTACCACGGCAACTCCAGTCAGGGCGCTGCGGCCTATCTGATCAGCCAAGGCTTTTCCGACGTCTACAGCATGGACGGCGGCTTCGAGCTGTGGCGTTCGACTTATCCTGCGGAAACCGCCCAAGGCACCGCCGAATAATTTTTTTGCAACGCGCAGGCCCCGGCTGCCGTGGGCCTGCGCGGGCAGACGAACGGTCTTGCCACAACTAATTACGTATCTCGCCTTTACCTCCCGAATTCCCAACTATCCTTAAGCCCAGGCCATCCAAAACAGGGGAGAGCCGGTACACCGGCGCACGGGTCATCGGGAGTGACTTTCGCGATTGTCGATCGTGGAAGTGTTCTGGGGGGTAAACAAACAGCTGCCAAAACGGTTGTTTGCCAGCATCGACTGAGTGATCCGGCGTCGGCTCCACGTATCGAGCGAGGTGACGTCATGAGTATCTTTAGCCACTTCCAACAACGCTTCGAGTCCACACGCCAGGAAGAACTCTCGCTGCAAGAGTACCTGGAGCTGTGCAAGAAAGACCGTAGCGCCTACGTTTCCGCCGCTGAGCGTCTATTGCTGGCGATCGGCGAACCGGAACTGCTCGACACCTCGACCAACTCGAGGCTGTCCCGCATCTTCTCCAACAAGGTGATCCGCCGCTATCCGGCCTTTGAAGACTTCCACGGGATGGAAGAATGCATCGACCAGATCGTCTCGTATTTCCGCCACGCCGCCCAAGGCCTGGAAGAGAAGAAACAGATCCTCTATCTGCTCGGCCCCGTCGGTGGCGGTAAATCGTCTTTGGCCGAGAAGCTGAAACAGCTGATCGAGAAAGTGCCCTTCTACGCGATCAAGGGCTCGCCTGTGTTCGAGTCGCCGCTGGGTCTGTTCAACGCCACCGAAGATGGCGCGATCCTCGAAGAAGACTTCGGTATCCCACGGCGCTACCTGAACACCATCATGTCGCCATGGGCAACCAAACGCCTGGCCGAGTTCGGCGGCGACATCAGTCAGTTCCGCGTGGTCAAACTGTACCCGTCGATCCTCAACCAGATCGCCGTGGCCAAAACCGAACCAGGCGACGAGAACAACCAGGACATCTCGGCGCTGGTCGGTAAAGTCGACATCCGCAAACTCGAGGAATACCCACAGAACGACGCCGACGCCTACAGCTACTCCGGTGCGCTGTGCCGGGCCAACCAAGGCCTGATGGAATTCGTCGAAATGTTCAAGGCACCGATCAAGGTGCTGCACCCATTGCTGACCGCCACTCAGGAAGGCAACTACAACAGTACCGAAGGTCTTGGCGCGATTCCGTTCACCGGGATCCTGCTCGCCCACTCCAACGAATCGGAATGGCACACCTTCCGCAACAACAAGAACAACGAAGCGTTTATCGACCGGATCTACATCGTCAAAGTGCCGTATTGCCTGCGTGTCAGCGACGAAGTGAAGATCTACGACAAACTGCTCTTCAACAGTTCTCTGGCCAAGGCCCATTGCGCGCCTGACACCCTGAAAATGCTGGCGCAGTTCACTGTGCTGTCACGCCTCAAGGAGCCGGAAAACTCCAATATCTATTCGAAGATGCGCGTCTACGACGGCGAAAACCTCAAAGACACCGATCCGAAAGCCAAGTCGATTCAGGAATACCGCGACTCGGCGGGCGTCGACGAAGGCATGAACGGTCTGTCGACCCGCTTCGCGTTCAAGATCCTGTCCAAGGTTTTCAACTTCGATCCGCATGAAATCGCCGCCAACCCGGTGCACCTGCTCTACGTGCTGGAACAGCAGATCGAACAGGAACAATTCCAGGCCGAAACCCGCGAGCGCTATCTGCGCTACCTGAAGGAATATCTGGCTCCGCGTTATATCGAGTTCATCGGCAAAGAGATCCAGACTGCCTACCTCGAGTCTTACAGCGAATACGGCCAGAACATCTTCGATCGCTACGTGCTGTATGCGGACTTCTGGATTCAGGATCAGGAATACCGCGATCCGGAAACCGGCGAGATCCTCAACCGCGTCGCGCTGAACGAAGAACTGGAGAAAATCGAAAAACCCGCCGGCATCAGCAATCCGAAGGATTTCCGCAACGAAATCGTCAACTTCGTCCTGCGCGCCCGGGCCAACAACAACGGCAAGAACCCGACCTGGCTCAGCTACGAAAAACTGCGCGTGGTCATCGAGAAGAAAATGTTCTCGAACACTGAAGATCTGCTGCCAGTCATCAGCTTCAACGCCAAGGCCAGCAAGGAGGATCAACAGAAGCACAACGACTTCGTCACTCGAATGGTCGAACGCGGCTACACCGACAAACAGGTACGGCTTCTTTCCGAATGGTACCTACGGGTACGGAAGTCGCAGTGAAGCAGCTGCAAGCTTCTAGCTACAAGCTGCAAGAACAAAGCGCGTAACCCAGTGATGCCCGGGAAACTGCTTTTACTTGCAGCTTGAAGCTCACAACTTGAAGCTGCCCGGAGGGCTTCCTATGAGTTATGTGATCGACCGACGTCTGAATGGCAAGAACAAGAGCACGGTAAACCGCCAGCGCTTTCTGCGGCGTTACCGTGACCACATCAAGAAGGCCGTCGAAGAGGCGGTCAGCCGGCGCTCCATTACCGATATGGAGCACGGCGAACAGATCAGTATTCCCGGTCGCGACATCGACGAACCGGTGCTTCACCATGGCCGCGGGGGCAAGCAGACCGTGGTTCATCCCGGCAACAAGGAATTCACCGCCGGCGAACATATTGCCCGACCACCGGGCGGTGGCGGCGGACGTGGTCCCGGCAAGGCCGGTAACTCCGGCGAGGGCATGGATGAATTCGTCTTCCAGATCACTCAGGAAGAATTCCTCGAATTCATGTTCGAAGACCTCGAACTGCCCAACCTGGTCAAACGCAATCTCAGCGGCACCGACACCTTCAAAACCGTGCGCGCGGGTATCAGTAACGAAGGCAACCCTTCGCGCATCAATATCATCCGCACCTTGCGCTCGGCGCATGCACGGCGCATCGCCCTGTCCGGCAGCAGCCGGGCGAAACTGCGCGAAGTCAAAGAAGAACTCGAACGACTGAGACGCGAAGAGCCAGACAATTTCGGCGATATTCAGGAACTTGAGGCAGAAGTTGAGAAACTCAGCGCGCGCATCCATCGCGTGCCGTTCCTCGATACGTTCGACCTGAAATACAACTTGCTGATCAAACAACCGAACCCAAGCTCGAAAGCCGTGATGTTCTGCCTGATGGACGTTTCCGGCTCCATGACCCAGGCGACCAAGGACATCGCCAAACGCTTTTTCATCCTGTTGTACCTGTTCTTGAAACGGAACTACGACAAGATCGACGTGGTGTTCATCCGCCACCACACCAGCGCCCGGGAAGTCGACGAAGAGGAGTTTTTCTATTCGCGGGAAACCGGTGGCACCATCGTCTCCAGCGCGCTGAAGCTGATGCAGGAGATCATGGCCGAGCGCTATCCGAGCAACGAGTGGAACATCTATGCGGCCCAGGCTTCGGACGGTGATAACTGGAACGACGACTCGCCTATATGCCGCGACATCCTGATCAATCAGATCATGCCGTTTGTGCAGTACTACACTTACGTGGAGATCACCCCGCGCGAACATCAGGCCTTGTGGTACGAGTACGAACGCATCGCCGAAGCCTTTTCTGACACTTTTGCCCAGCAGCAACTGGTCTCGGCCGGGGATATCTATCCGGTCTTCCGTGAACTCTTCCAGCGCAGGTTAGTGACATGACCGCCAAAGAGCAGAAGCGCCAACCCATTTCCACCGGCTCCGAATGGACGTTCGAGCTGATCCAGACCTACGACCGCGAAATTGCCCGTATCGCGGCCGGCTATGCGCTGGACACCTATCCCAACCAGATCGAAGTGATCACCGCCGAGCAGATGATGGACGCCTATGCCTCGGTGGGCATGCCGCTGGGTTACCACCACTGGTCCTACGGCAAACACTTCCTCAGCACAGAAAAATCCTACAGTCGCGGGCAGATGGGCCTGGCGTACGAGATCGTGATCAACTCGGATCCGTGCATCGCCTACCTGATGGAAGAAAACACCATCTGCATGCAGGCGCTGGTGGTGGCGCACGCCTGCTATGGCCATAACAGTTTCTTCAAGGGCAATTACCTGTTCCGCACTTGGACCGATGCCAGTTCGATCATCGATTACCTGGTGTTTGCCAAGCAGTACATCATGCAGTGCGAGGAACGCCACGGCATTGATGCCGTGGAAGATTTGCTCGATTCCTGCCATGCGCTGATGAACTACGGGGTCGACCGCTACAAGCGTCCGTACCCGATTTCCGCCGAAGAGGAACGCCGGCGGCAGAAGGATCGCGAAGAACACATGCAGAAGCAGATCAACGATCTGTGGCGCACCATTCCCAAAGGCGCGGACAAATACAGCGATAAGGACAACGCGCGATTCCCGGCCGAGCCGCAGGAAAACATTCTCTACTTCATCGAGAAGCACGCGCCGTTGCTGGAGCCCTGGCAGCGCGAGATCGTGCGCATCGTACGCAAGATCGCCCAGTACTTTTATCCGCAGCGTCAGACCCAAGTGATGAACGAAGGCTGGGCGACGTTCTGGCACTACACGCTGATGAACGACCTGTACGACGAGGGCCTGGTCACCGACGGCTTCATGATGGAGTTCCTGACGTCGCACACCAGCGTGGTGTTTCAGCCAGGTTTCGACAGCCCCTATTACAGCGGCATTAACCCCTATGCGTTGGGCTTCGCCATGTACCGCGACATTCGGCGCATGTGTGAAGAGCCAACCGAAGAGGATCGCCACTGGTTCCCGGAAATCGCCGGGACCGACTGGCTGTCGACCATCAAATTCGCCATGAGCAGCTTCAAGGACGAGAGTTTCATCCTGCAATATCTGTCGCCAAAAGTGATCCGCGATCTGAAACTGTTCAGCATCATGGATGACGACCAGAAGGATGACTTGTTGGTGCCAGCGATTCATGACGAACCCGGTTACCGGATCATCCGCGAGACCCTGGCCGCGCAATACAACCTCGGCAACCGCGAACCGAACGTGCAGATCTATAGCATCGATCGGCGCGGAGATCGCTCGTTGACCCTGCGCCATCAGCAACATGACCGCAAACCGTTGGGCGATTCCACCGAAGAAGTACTCAAACACCTGCATCGATTGTGGGGCTTCGACATTCACCTGGAAACCCTGCAGGGCGACCAGATCATGAAAACCCATCACGTTCCGCCACGCAGTGAACACAGCGAAGGGGATTATGGTCGACTGGACCTCGCCGTCATTCATCTTTGAAACGCTTCTGGCCTCCGAAAGTCCGACGCAAGGGTTATCCTGTCGGGCTAACGGAGGTTTTTTATGCAGATTTTCAAGGTTGGCGGTGCGGTTCGTGATCGCTTGCTGGGCAAACCGGTCACTGATATCGACTGGGTGGTTGTTGGGGCGACGACCGAGGAAATGCTCGCCCAGGGTTATCGCCCGGTGGGGTCGGACTTTCCGGTGTTTCTGCACCCCAAAAGCGGCGAGGAATACGCCCTCGCCCGCACCGAACGCAAGAGCGGTCGCGGTTATGGCGGCTTTACCTTTCACGCCAGCCCCGAAGTCACGCTTGAAGAAGATCTGATTCGCCGCGACCTGACCATCAATGCCATGGCCGAGGACGATCAGCAGAATCTGACCGACCCCTACCACGGCCAACGCGATCTGGAAGCCCGGATTCTGCGTCACGTTTCCCCGGCGTTCGCCGAAGATCCCCTGCGCGTACTGCGCGTTGCCCGCTTTGCTGCCCGCTATGCCGGACTGGGTTTTACCGTCGCGCCGGAAACGCTGGAGCTGATGCGTCAGCTCAGCGAATCCGGTGAGCTGGAAGCGTTGACCGCTGAGCGCAGCTGGAAAGAAATCTCCCGTGCACTGCTGGAAGATCAGCCGCA
The DNA here is from genome assembly GCF_009764645.1 of Pseudomonas sp. PB106. GTDB lineage: Bacteria > Pseudomonadota > Gammaproteobacteria > Pseudomonadales > Pseudomonadaceae > Aquipseudomonas. Next base: position 24,154 of record NZ_RWIM01000001.1, on the reverse strand, counting down.
GGTATTCATTCAGGTGCTTCGCGATTGTGGCGCACTGAAAGTGTTGATGCCGGAAGTGGATGCGCTGTTCGGAGTGCCGCAACCCGAGGCGCATCACCCGGAAATCGACACCGGTCTGCACACTCTTAGCGTGCTGGAGCAATCAGCGCTGCACCAACAACCGCTGACCGTACGCTGGGCCTGCCTGCTGCATGACCTCGGTAAAGGTCTGACCCCGGAAGAAGAGTGGCCTCGGCATATTGCCCATGAGCACACCGGACTGAAGCTGATCAAAGCGGTCAACGAACGCTTCAAAGCGCCGAAGGATTGTCAGGAATTGGCCTTGCTCGTCGGCAAGTACCACACCCACGGGCACCGTGCCCTGGAGTTGAAGGCTTCGACGTTGCTGGAATTGTTGCAGAGCTTTGATGTGTATCGCCGGCCACAGCGCTTTGAAGAGTTTATCGCTGCGTGCGAAATGGACGCCCGAGGGCGCAAAGGGCTGGAACAGCGAAGTTATCCACAGGCGGATTATTTGCGCGGCGCTGCCAAGGTTGCGCGGGAAGTCGCGGTGCAACCGTTGCTGGAGAAGGGATTCAAGGGGCCGGAGCTGGGTGAGGCGCTAAAGCGTGAGCGGCTAAAGGCTTTGAAGTCTTACAAAGAGAACGCCTGAAGCAAGATCAAAAGATCGTCCGATCGCGGCCCGAGCCTGCGGCAGCTCCTACATGGGATTAAGTGTTTTCCTGTAGGAGCTGCCGAAGGCTGCGATCTTTTGCTTTAAAGATTCGACGGCGTGAGCTGCTGCCCGCGCCACTCGAACGCTACTGGCGCCAACACCTGCTCAATCTGCGCCTCTGCCCACAACGTCGCGAAGCTTTTTCCCACACCCGGATGCACGCGATCCGGCGCAATCAGCGACAACGGCCACAGCACAAAGGCGTTTTTCAGAATTTCTGCACGCGGCAACACCAGTCCGTCGAAATTGCCTGCCAGATCGCCATACAACAACACGTCGATATCCAGCGGCAGGCCTTTGCGATCCGGGGCATAGCGCCCGTTATCCGCTTCAATGAGTTTCAAGCGCCGATCCAGCTCTACCAACGGCAGGTCAGTAAACGCCGACACCACAAAGTTGAAGAATGGCCCGCTCTTGATCCCCACCGGCTGACTTTCGAACACCGCCGAACAGCGGATATCCACCAGAAACGTCGCCAATGCATCGAGACCTGCGCGCAAGTGGGTTTCGCGTTCGATATTGCTACCGAGCCCGAGATAGACCTGAGTCAGCGACATCCGCGCTCGATCTCCACACCCACGCCGCCCTTGGCAGCCGGCACCGCGCCTGGCTTGGTCAACTTCAGGCGTACCCACGTGATATTGAATTCGCTCATCAGCACTTCGACCAGACGCTCAGCGAACGTCTCGACCAGTTGAAACTGCGCCTGTTCGGCAAACGCCTGAATTCGCGTGGAAACACTGGCGTAATCGAGCGCCAGGGTCAGGTCGTCACCGGCCGCGGCCGGGCGATTGTCCCAGGCGAAGCTCAGATCAAGACGCAGGCACTGTCGGATGCCGCGCTCCCAGTCGTAGGCACCGATCACGGTATCGACTTCCAGGCCCTCGATAAACACTCTGTCCAAGCACTTCTCTCCGCTGCACGACAAGGGCGCAATGCGCCGTTAGAATCAGGGCGTCCTCGCCCGGAATAGTTAGCATGTTTTGGTTACTGGCGACTCTCGCCTACCTGCTCGGCTCGCTGTCCTTTGCCATTTTGCTCAGCCGCCTGACCGGTAATCCGGACCCGCGAATGAGTGGTTCGGGCAATGCCGGCGCCACCAACATGCTGCGCCTGGCCGGTCGCAAACTGGCGATCCTGACCCTGCTCGGTGATCTGTGCAAAGGCCTGGTGCCGGTGCTGATTGCCTCGGCGGCAGGCCTTTCGCTGCAAGATCAGGCGTGGATCGGCGTGTGCGCCGTAATCGGTCACCTGTTCCCGCTGTATTTCCGCTTCCGTGGCGGCAAAGGTGTCGCCACCGCTGCCGGCATGCTGCTGGGTCTGTATCCGCCCGCCGCACTATTGGCTATTTGTGCCTGGCTGCTGACGTTCTACCTGACCCGCACCAGCTCACTGGCGGCGCTGATCGCCACGCCCCTGACCCTGCCATTGCTGGCCTGGCGAGAACCGGAGGCGCTGCTGCCGATGAGCGCACTGACCTTGCTGATCGTCTGGCGTCACCGCGGCAATCTACGCGACCTGTTTGCCGGGCGCGAACGGCATTTTTAAATGCCCGATTATTACAACGCCGACAACTGCTCCATCGGCCAGCGCGCCTGCACGCTGATCGCCAGACTTTCCTGCTGACCGGCCTGCAAACGCTGGCAACCGGCAAACGCGATCATCGCGCCGTTGTCGGTGCAGAATTCGGGACGGGCGTAAAACACATCGCCCTTCATGTCGCCGAGCATCTTCTCCAGCGAAACCCGCAGAGCCTTGTTGGCACTGACGCCGCCAGCGATCACTAGACGCTTCATACCTGCCTGTTTCAGGGCACGCTTGCACTTGATGGTCAAAGTCTCCACCACGGCCTGCTGGAACGCCAGCGCGATGTCGCAACGGGCTTGCTCGTTGTCGTCCCCGGCGCTGACGCACTGCTGCCAGGCGTTGAGAGCAGAGGTTTTCAGACCACTGAAGCTGAATTGCAGACCTGGGCGATCACACATCGGACGCGGAAAGGTGAAACGTCCGGCGATACCCTTCTCTGCCAGCTTGGCGATTTCCGGGCCGCCCGGATAATTGAGGCCCATCATCTTCGCGGTTTTGTCGAACGCTTCGCCGGCGGCATCATCGAGTGTCTCGCCGAGCAAGGTGTATTGGCCGATGCCATCGACCTGAACCAGCTGCGTATGACCACCGGAGACCAACAAAGCGACGAACGGGGATTGCGGCGGAGTTGGCTCCAGCATCGGCGCGAGCAAATGCCCTTCCATGTGGTGCACGCCAAGCGCCGGAATGCCCCAGGCAAACGCGAGAGCCTGAGCGCAGGAAGCACCGACCAGCAACGCGCCAACAAGGCCAGGACCCGCGGTATAGGCGATTGCATCGATCTCGGTGGGCACACAGTCAGCCTCGGCCAACACCTGACGAATCAAGGGCAGCATGCGTTTGACGTGGTCACGCGAGGCGAGCTCCGGCACCACGCCGCCATAGGCACGGTGCAGGTCGATCTGGCTGAACAGTGCGTCGGCCAGCAGGCCGCGCTCGCTGTCATATAATGCGACACCGGTTTCGTCGCAGGAGGTTTCTAATCCCAGTACTAGCATGGGTTTGCGCCTTGTTTAGGCTGAATTCGAAGGCGCGCATTCTAGTCGCCGCGTGATGCCCCGACCAGCGGTTTTCGATCAGAGGCTTTGCATTCCGAGCGATGAGGGGTTAACATCCGCAACCCTTAAAAACCGACGTCTTCAAGTGCTCTTTGGCTGCGAGGATGTTGACCCCGGTAATGAATGAAGGTAGCTCTGGATGCCAGCCGTCAAAGTTAAAGAGAACGAACCCTTCGACGTAGCTCTGCGTCGTTTCAAGCGCTCCTGCGAAAAAGCCGGTGTACTGGCTGAAGTTCGTAGCCGCGAATTTTACGAGAAGCCAACTTCTGAGCGTAAGCGCAAAGCAGCAGCCGCTGTTAAGCGTCACGCCAAGAAAGTTCAGCGCGAACAGCGCCGCGCCGTTCGTCTGTACTAATACACAGACGTTCGTAGCAAGCTTCTTGCCTAAGCCCGGCTCTCAGCCGGGCTAATGGCATTTGCGTAAAACGCTTGATGCTTCACCGTCGAAGCCGCACACGCGACCGAGACAAATCTGCTTTACGCGTCAGACCTGGCTCTTTTGCCAGCGGTGCACGTCTTTTCTGACGAGCCTTTCAAGGCTACTGACGAGCACACCCACTGATTCCTCTCACGACGATCAGCCCAAGGCACCTGCATGCGTGCCCGCTTTATTGAGCTATCCGAGGCCCTCAACCGGCCGTCAGCGGATTCAGCGCAACACTTTCAAATAGTCGAAGACTGATGAGTACTAACGTCAGTGGATTTTCGGCAGATACACTTCCCGACAGCGATTACGCAGACGACACCGGTCGAGCCGCACCTTTTGCGTGCTTCCTACAATGACCCGCGTCCGCCAGCCTTTCGCATCGGACTTATTGCAGCGCAGACGACGAGAATGCCATGGCCGGGCTGATTCCCCAGAGCTTCATTGACGACCTGCTGAACCGCACCGACATCGTCGATGTGGTCAGTTCGCGCGTGCAATTGAAGAAGGCCGGCAAGAACTACACCGCCTGTTGCCCGTTTCACAAAGAAAAAACCCCGTCGTTCAGCGTCAGCCCCGACAAGCAGTTCTATTACTGCTTCGGCTGCGGCGCCGGCGGTAATGCCCTCGGCTTTCTCATGGATCACGACAACCTGGATTTTCCCCAGGCCGTCGAGGATCTGGCAAAAGCCGCCGGCATGGAAATTCCTCGCGAAGAAAGTGGCCGCCCGCACAAACCGCGCCAGCCGACCGATTCGCCGCTGTATCCGTTGCTCACCGCGGCCGCCGACTTTTACCGGCAAGCCCTCAAGAGCCATCCATCGCGCAAAGCTGCAGTGGATTACCTCAAGGGCCGCGGCCTGACCGGCGAGATCGCCCGGGATTTTGGCCTCGGCTTCGCACCGCCGGGCTGGGACAACCTGTTCAAGCACTTGAGCAGTGACACCCTTCAGCAAAAAGCCATGATCGACGCTGGTCTGCTGATCGAGAACGCCGAAACCGGCAAACGCTATGACCGCTTCCGCGATCGCGTGATGTTCCCGATCCGCGACACTCGTGGGCGCATCATCGCCTTCGGTGGTCGCGTACTCGGTGACGACAAGCCGAAATACCTGAACTCACCGGAAACCCCGGTATTCCATAAAGGCCAGGAACTCTACGGCCTCTATGAAGCGCGCAAGAACAACCGCAACCTTGACGAAATCATCGTCGTCGAAGGTTATATGGACGTCATCGCCCTCGCCCAGCAAGGCTTGAAGAATGCCGTCGCGACATTGGGCACCGCGACCAGCGAAGAGCACTTGAAGCGTCTGTTCCGCGTAGTGCCGAACGTATTGTTCTGTTTCGACGGCGATCAGGCCGGTCGCAATGCCGCGTGGCGCGCGCTGGAAGCAACTCTTTCCAGCCTGCAGGACGGACGCCGTGCGCGCTTCCTGTTTCTGCCCGAAGGCGAAGACCCGGACACTTTGGTACGCGCCGAAGGCACTGATGCCTTCAAAGCCCGAATCAATCAGCACGCTCAGCCGCTGGCCGATTATTTCTTCCAGCAACTGACGGAAGAGTCCGACCCGCGCTCGCTTGAGGGCAAGGCGCACATGGCCACCCTCGCAGCACCGTTGATCGACAAAGTGCCGGGCGCCAACCTGCGCATCCTGATGCGTCAACGCCTGAGCGAAATCACCGGCCTGAGCAGTGAAACCGTCAGTCAGCTGGCGCAAAGTGCGCCCCAGGAAGCGCCGCCCGCCTACGATCCGGGCATTGATTACGACGCAATGCCGGACTACAGCGACTACCATCAGCCGCAGGCACAGGACATGTATGTGCCGCAGCAAGAGTGGACGCCGAAGAAACCCGGCGCCGGCGGCAAGAAGTGGGACAAGAAGCCTTGGGATAAAAACGGCAACCGTGGCGGCGATCGGGAACAACAACGCCCACGCACGCCGATCGGCGTCGAATCGCCGACCCTGACTGCCCTGCGCACATTGCTGCATCACCCGCAATTGGCCGAGCGCGTCGAGGACGCCGGGCACATTGCCGATGAAAATCAGACCAATGCCCAGCTGCTTGTGGCACTGCTCGAAGCCGTACAGAAGAATCCCAAGCTAAACTCATTTCAGTTGATCGCGCGATGGCACGGCACTGAACAGGGTCGCTTGCTCAAGGCACTGGCAGAAAAGGAGTGGCTGATTGACGGAGAAAACCTTGAACAACAGTTTTTCGACACCATTACTAGCTTGTCAGCCCGCCAACGCGAGCGAAATCTTGAACAGTTACTCAGGAAAGCCCGTCAGAGCGAACTGAGTATTGAAGAGAAAAATCAACTGCGCGACCTTCTAAGTCGCAATGTTTCCGCATCAAACCCGACCTCAACTGGCGCGTGAGGTCATAGCTCAGGTATAATCCTCGGCTTGTTTTTTGCCCGCCAAGACCTTCAGTGGATAGGGTGTTATGTCCGGAAAAGCGCAACAGCAGTCTCGTATTATTGAGTTGATCAAACTGGGTCGTGAGCAGAAGTATCTGACTTACGCCGAGGTCAACGACCACCTGCCCGAGGATATTTCAGATCCTGAGCAGGTGGAAGACATCATCCGCATGATTAACGACATGGGGATCCCCGTACACGAGAGTGCTCCGGATGCGGACGCCCTTATGTTGGCCGACGCCGATACCGACGAGGCCGCTGCGGAAGAAGCAGCCGCTGCGTTGGCAGCGGTGGAGACCGATATCGGTCGCACCACTGACCCGGTGCGCATGTACATGCGTGAAATGGGTACGGTCGAGCTTCTGACTCGTGAAGGCGAAATCGAAATCGCCAAGCGGATCGAAGAGGGCATCCGTGAAGTGATGAGCGCTATAGCGCACTTCCCTGGCACGGTTGACCATATTCTCTCCGAATACACCCGCGTCACCACCGAAGGTGGTCGCCTGTCCGACGTCCTGAGCGGTTATATCGACCCGGACGACGGCATTGCGCCGCCTGCGGCAGAAGTGCCGCCGCCAATCGATCCGAAAGCGCCGAAAGCCGAAGACGATGACGCGGAAGATGAAGCCGATTCTTCCGATGACGAAGAAGAAGCCGAAAGCGGCCCGGATCCGGTCATCGCTGCCCAGCGCTTCGGCGCCGTGGCTGATCAGATGGAAGTCACCCGCAAGGCCCTGAAAAAGCACGGTCGCAGCAACAAGGCAGCGATTGCCGAATTGCTCGCACTGGCCGAGCTGTTCATGCCGATCAAACTGGTTCCGAAGCAATTCGAAGGCCTGGTCGAGCGTGTTCGCGGTGCCCTGGATCGTCTGCGTCAGCAAGAGCGCGCGATCATGCAACTGTGCGTACGTGATGCACGTATGCCACGCGCCGATTTCCTGCGTCAGTTCCCGGGCAATGAAGTCGACGAAAGCTGGTCCGACGCCCTGGCCAAAGGCAAGAGCAAGTACGCCGAAGCCATCGGTCGCGTGCAGCCGGACATCCTCCGTTGCCAGCAGAAACTGATCGCGCTCGAAACCGAGACCGGTCTGACCATCGCTGAAATCAAGGACATCAACCGTCGCATGTCGATCGGTGAGGCCAAGGCCCGCCGCGCGAAGAAAGAGATGGTTGAAGCCAACTTGCGTCTGGTGATCTCGATCGCCAAGAAGTACACCAACCGCGGCCTGCAATTCCTCGATCTGATCCAGGAAGGCAACATCGGTCTGATGAAAGCGGTGGACAAGTTCGAATACCGTCGTGGTTACAAGTTCTCGACTTATGCCACCTGGTGGATCCGTCAGGCGATCACTCGCTCGATCGCCGACCAGGCCCGCACCATCCGTATTCCGGTGCACATGATCGAGACGATCAACAAGCTCAACCGTATTTCCCGGCAGATGTTGCAGGAAATGGGTCGCGAACCGACCCCGGAAGAGCTGGGCGAACGCATGGAAATGCCTGAGGACAAAATCCGCAAGGTATTGAAGATCGCTAAAGAGCCGATCTCCATGGAAACGCCGATCGGTGATGACGAAGACTCCCATCTGGGTGACTTCATCGAAGACTCGACGATGCAGTCGCCAATCGATGTCGCCACTGTTGAGAGCCTGAAAGAAGCGACTCGCGAAGTGCTGTCCGGCCTCACTGCACGTGAAGCCAAAGTACTGCGCATGCGTTTCGGTATCGACATGAACACCGACCACACACTCGAAGAAGTGGGCAAACAGTTTGACGTAACGCGTGAGCGGATCCGTCAGATCGAAGCCAAGGCGTTGCGCAAGCTGCGCCACCCGACGCGAAGCGAGCATCTGCGCTCCTTCCTCGACGAGTGATACCAGAACCCCCGGCCCAGGCCGGGGGTTTTGTTTTTATGGCAGATTAAATTCCCCGCACCACCCTCCCCGCTGCTTACCCCGTCTACACTCGAAACAATCATCCCCGAGCCATAACGAGAGCGTTATGCCCAGATTGGCGTCCGTGCTTTTTTTGCTGTCACTGATGATCTGGACCGCAACGGCTAACGCGCTGACTCTGACCGATGAAGAACGTAGCTGGCTGGCGGCTCACCCGGACTTGCGCTTGGGTGTCGACGCGTCGTGGCCGCCGTTCGAGTACCGCGACGATCAGAATCGCTATCAAGGATTGGCGGCCGACTACATCGACGTCATCCGCCAGCGTCTGGCGATCAAATTGACGCCGATCGAACCCGTGAGCTGGACAGTAGTGCTGGAGCAAGTAAAAACCGGCAAGATCGACCTGTTGCCCGGGATCATGTCCACCCCGGAGCGCCAGAATTACCTGTCATTCACCCGCCCCTATCTCGACTTCCCGATCGTCATCCTTGCCCACGTCGGTGGCGCGCAACCGCGCAAACTGGATGATCTCTACGGCCTGAAGATTGCCGTGGTAGAAAACTACGCGCCCCACGAACTGCTGCGCACTCATCACCCCGATCTCAATCTGGTGGCCATGCCCAATGTCAGCTCGGCGTTGCAAGCCTTGGCGACAGATGAAGTGGACGCCGTGGTTGGCGACCTCGCCTCCAGCGTCTGGAGCCTGCGCCAGCTCAAGCTCGATGGCTTATACGTGAGCGGCGAAACCCCATATCGCTATCAACTGGCAATGGCTGTGCCCCGCGACAACAAGGTTCTGGTGGGGATTCTCGACAAAGTCCTCGCCGACATGAGCCCGGATGAGATCAGCAGTATTCAGGAACACTGGGTCGGCAATGTCCTCGATCACCGGACATTCTGGTCAGACTTACTGATCTATGGGCTGCCGGGCCTTTTATTGCTGGTCACCATCCTGGCCGTGGTGATCCGCATCAACCGCCGCCTGAGTTCGGAAATCGCCCGCCGCATAGACCTCGAACAGGAACTGCGCAGCAGCGAATATCACTACCGCGGTCTGGTGGAAAGTCTGTCGGCCATCGCCTGGGAAGCGCGCATGAGCGACTTCACCTATAGCTATGTGTCGCCCCACGCCGAAGACCTGCTCGGTTATCCACAATCCCATTGGCTGATTCCAGGCTTCTGGCACAACATCATTCATCCGGCGGACCTGACCCGCACGCAGAGTTATTGCAAAGAAGCGCTGCGCGAGGGCCGCGATCATATTGTCGATTATCGTGTGATCACCGCCGATGGCCGTTGCCTGTGGGTGCGCGACATCGTCAGCCTGATCGAGCACGGTCATGAGCCGGTGATGCGCGGTCTGATGATCGATATCAGTGAAATCAAGCGCACCGAAGAAGCCCTGCGGCTGTCGGAGCAGAAGTTTGCTTCGGTATTTCAGCAATGCCCGGACATCCTGGTCATCGCGCGGCTGTCTGACGGATGTTTGCTGGAGGTCAACGAAGCCTTTGAAGAGCAGATTGGCCTGAGAGCCGAAGAAGTCATTGGTCAAACCGCCACTAACCTGAATATCTGGGGCATTCCCGGTGTCGGCCCAGGGCTGTTGCAGCGTTTGCAGGCCGGCAGCATTCGTAACCTGGAAATGCCCTTTCGCCGCAACAACGGCCAGTTGTTCACCGGCCTGATTTCCGCCGAGCCATTCGATCTCGACACCACGCCCGCATTGGTGGTCGTGGTGCGCGACATCACCCAGCTCAAGGAAACCCAACAACAATTGCAGACTTCCGAAGAGAAGTTTGCCAAGGCCTTCCATGCCTCGCCGGACGGCTTGCTGCTGTCGCGGCAGAGCGATGGTTTGCTGCTGGAGGTCAACGAAGGCTTCAGCCGCATCACCGGTTTCAACAGTGCGATGTCGGTGGATCGTTCGGCGCTGGACCTGGGTATCTGGGTCAACCTCAACGAGCGCAAACAGATGCTCGATCTGCTGCACCGTGACGGTTTCGTCCGCGACTTCACCTGCCATATCCGTCGCAGCGACGGGCAGATTCGCCTCTGCGAAGTCTCCAGCCGTCCGCTGCCGATCGGCGAAGAAGACTGCATGCTGACCATCGCCCGCGACATCACCGAACGGCATCTGATGCAGGAAAAACTGCAACAAGCCGCGACCGTTTTCGAAAGCACCGCCGAAGGCGTGTTGATCACCGACACTCAGCAGCACATCAGCGCGGTCAACCGCGCCTTCACCGAGATCACTGGCTACAGCGAAAGCGAAGCCCTCGGCCACACCCCGCGCTTGCTCGCTTCCGGCCTGCACGACAGCGCTTTTTACGCGGCGATGTGGCACCAGTTGACCGACGAAGGCCACTGGCAGGGCGAGATTTCCAATCGGCGCAAGAACGGCGAGCTGTACCCGAGCTGGCTGACCATCAGCGCCGTGCGCAACCGCGACAAGTTCATCACCCACTTCGTCGCAGTGTTTGCCGACATTTCCAGCCTCAAGCACGCGCAGGCCAAGCTCGATTATCAGGCTCACCACGACCCGCTGACCGGCCTGCCCAATCGCACGTTGTTCGAAAGCCGCTTGCTCACTGCACTCAACAATCAGCAGGAAAACGGCGGCCAGGGCGCCGTGCTGTTCCTCGATCTCGACCGCTTCAAGCACATCAACGACAGCCTCGGCCATCCGGTTGGTGATCTTCTGCTTAAAGGCATCGCCGTGCGTTTGAAAGAACAGCTTCGTGACATCGACACTGTGGCGCGACTCGGCGGCGATGAATTCATCATCCTGCTGCCCGGCCTGCAACAGGCCAGCGATGCCGACAACATCGCCAGCAAACTGCTCAATTGCTTCGGGGCGCCGTTCCAGGCTGGCGAACATGAGTTTTTCATCAGCGCCAGTATCGGCACCAGCCTCTACCCGCGTGATGGCTGTGACGTCGCCACGCTGGTGAAAAACGCCGACGCGGCGATGTACCGCTCCAAGGCCAAGGGCCGTAACCGCGTCGAGAGCTACACCCGCGACCTCACCGCCCAAGCGAGCGAACGCGTGGCACTGGAGCACGAGCTGCGTCGGGCCATCGAGCGCGATGAATTGTTTCTCTACTACCAGCCAAAAATCAGTCTGGAGGACCACAGCCTGGTCGGTGCCGAAGCATTGATCCGCTGGCGTCACCCGACCTTTGGCGACGTGCCGCCAGAACACTTCATTCCGCTGGCCGAAGAGAACGGCATGATCTTGCAGATCGGCGACTGGGTGCTGGAGACCGCGTGCCGACAGATGTTCGAATGGAATCAGGTCTACGACAGCCTCGGCCCGCTCTCGGTGAACCTCGCCGGCGCGCAACTGCGCCAGCCCAATCTGCTCGGACGCATCGAACAACTGCTCAAGGACAACCGTCTCCAACCGGACTTACTGCAACTGGAAATTACCGAGAATTTCATCATGAGTCAGGCCGAAGAAGCGCTGGCCGTGCTGCACCAACTCAAACACCTCGGCGTGCAACTGGCTATCGACGACTTCGGCACCGGCTATTCCTCACTCAGTTACCTCAAGCGCCTGCCGCTCGACATCCTCAAAATTGACCAGTCCTTCGTCCGCGGACTGCCCGACGATCCTCACGATGCAGCGATTGTCCGCGCCATCATCGCCCTCGGCCGGAGCATGCAATTCACCGTGATCGCCGAGGGGGTGGAAACCCAGGCGCAACAGCAATTCCTCGCCGCCGAAGGCTGCGAACAGATCCAGGGCTACATCGTCAGCCTGCCGCTGCCACCGGAAGAATTCGCCGCAACGTTTCTGCGTGTAACCGTATCGGATTTTTCGGATAGCACAGCCGAGAAACCGTCGCTATAATCCGCGACCTACTGAGGGCCTATAGCTCAGTTGGTTAGAGCAGAGGACTCATAATCCTTTGGTCCACGGTTCAAGTCCGTGTGGGCCCACCAAATTGAAAGCCGCGCTAAATGCGCGGCTTTTTCTTGGGCGAGTGGTTGGGGTTTCAGTGTTGGCGAGCGCAATGTCCGCAAGACTTCCCCGAAGGCTGTAGGCAAGTTCCGAAGCGCGTTTCGAGGAATACAGCCGCAAGGTCTGTAGGAACATTCCGAACTCATGTTTTCTCCACTTCTCCCGCCTTGTTGACCGTTTCTACCGACGAGTAATCTCCGGACGCCACCGCCCGTCCAGGATTGTTTTTATGCTCGTGAATGCTGCGTCACTGATAAAGAAAGCAGCCGACCAGCCAACCTGGATCGACTTTGCTTTACCTGATCTGAGAATGTTATCGAGGGAGCTTCGCTCAGCCGCAATCGAAGAAGTCAAAAGGGCTGACGACGCCGACGGCGCCCTCAAAATCCTCTTGGATCACTTGGGGTTCGTCGACGAGTCAGTACTGGCCGTCACTATCCTCACACCTATTGGAAACGTTGCAGTCATGAGAGACAAACTGGCTCACATAGTCGAGAAACGTCCAGACTCCCGAGAGCGCTATGTTCGACATGCAATCGATACGCTCACGGGACCTTTCGAAGTATGGAAAGTCCTTTACGATAATGGCGGCTTCCGAATGGCATTCATCAACGCCTATGAGGCAAAGAACGACATGCTTGTGGTGGTCGATATGCGTAACGGGCATGTCCTCTGGAACTTCATGCACGCTCCGGCAAGAGCGATGAACAAGCACCGCCAAGGCGAGCTTTTATACAAGAGGTACATTCTTGAAGACAAAGAAAAGGGCAGCCATTCGGCTGCCCTTGATGTTTGAATCCTGATATTTGCATCCTCAGGAAATGGGATGAAGAGGTCTCACCTTACACCGATGTTGCAGCATCGCTGAGGTACCTACATCCGCTAATGCCCTGCAAGGCAGCAGATTTCGCGCTCTTGCTGGCATTCTTGATAAATAGGCCAGGCAAGTCAAATCAAATATGCGATGTATTGTTTCAGCTCAACGATAGCGTCGACACTTGGGTGAACCGTTCAAACATCGCCTGTAAGCGCGCTGCTAACAGTGTCTGTAATATGCGCAACTCACCGCCCCCACACACCATGGAGCCAGCCCTTGCCAGACACCCGCCCGCCCGCGCTCGATGAAATCGATCGTCAGCTAATCGCTGCCCTGCAGATCAACGCCCGCGAAAGCGTGGCGATGCTTGCCCGGCAATTAGGCATTGCGCGTACCACGGTGACCTCGCGGCTGGCGCGCCTGGAAAAGGCCAAGGTGATTACTGGTTATGGCGTGCGTTTGGGTCAGCGGGTGGTCGATGGCGGCTTGCAGGCCTACGTCGGGATCAAGGTGCAGCCGCGTTCCGGCAAAGAGGTGGTGCGCCGGTTGGGTGCCATGGCGCAGGTGCAGCAGTTGTGTGCGGTGAGTGGCGAGTTTGATTATGTGGCATGGTTGCGCACCGATTCGCCGGAGCAGCTGGATCAGTTGCTGGATCAGATTGGCAGCGTGGATGGGGTGGAGAAGACGACGACTTCGATTATTTTGAGTAGCAAGATTGATCGGGGGCAGCCGGTTTGAATTTTCTCACCGGGATTTCTCGGTGAATGTGAATGCCTCTTCGCGGGCAAGCCCGCTCCTCCAGTGATCGAAGTGGAGTTTAAGATTGTCGTTATGCACAACTTAATAGCAAAACGACGACACTTTGCGTCTTATTAACGTGTTCCACGCTCCCTAGAATGGCTGGCATCTTTTCCTATACTCAGACGCGCATCCCGCGTCGGGTCGCCAGCAAGGTCAGCCATGAACAAGAACAATCGCCATCCTGCAGACGGTAAGAAACCAGTCACCATTTTCGGCCCGGACTTTCCGTTCGCGTTCGACGACTGGATCGAACACCCCGCCGGTCTCGGCATTATTCCTGAACACAATCACGGCGCTGAAGTGGCGATTGTCGGCGCAGGCATTGCGGGTCTGGTGGCGGCTTACGAGTTGATGAAACTCGGTTTGAAACCGGTGGTTTATGAGGCGTCGAAGCTCGGCGGTCGTCTGCGCTCGCAAGCCTTCAACGGCACTGATGGCATCGTCGCTGAACTCGGCGGCATGCGTTTTCCGGTGTCTTCTACCGCGTTCTATCACTACGTCGACAAGCTCGGCCTTGAGACCAAACCTTTCCCGAACCCACTCACACCTGCCTCCGGCAGCACCGTGATCGATCTGGAAGGCAAAACCCATTACGCACAGAAACTGGCGGATCTTCCTGCACTGTTCCAGGAAGTGGCTGACGCCTGGGCGGATGCGCTGGAGGCTGGCTCGCAGTTCGCCGATATCCAGCAAGCCATCCGCGACCGCGATGTGCCGCGCCTTAAAGAGCTGTGGAATACCTTGGTGCCGCTGTGGGACGACCGCACCTTCTATGACTTCGTCGCCACCTCGGAAGCCTTCGCCAAGCTGTCGTTCCATCACCGCGAAGTGTTCGGCCAGGTCGGTTTCGGCACCGGCGGCTGGGACTCGGACTTCCCCAATTCGATGCTGGAAATCTTTCGCGTGGTCATGACCAACTGCGATGACCATCAACACTTGGTGGTCGGCGGCGTCGAGCAGGTGCCGCAAGGTATCTGGCGCCATGTGCCGGAGCGCTGCGTGCACTGGCCCGAGGGCACCAGCCTGAAATCCCTGCATCGCGGTGCGCCGCGTTCCGGCGTGAAGAAAATCGCCCATGCACCGGATGGCCGCTTTGCTGTCACCGACAACAATGGCGATACCCGCGAATACGCCGCCGTGCTGACCACTTGCCAGAGCTGGCTGCTGACCACGCAGATCGAATGCGACGAAACCCTGTTCTCACAGAAAATGTGGATGGCGCTGGATCGCACCCGCTATATGCAATCGTCGAAGACGTTCGTGATGGTCGACCGACCGTTCTGGAAGGACAAAGATCCAGAAACCGGTAGTGACTTGATGAGCATGACCCTCACCGATCGCCTGACCCGTGGCACTTACCTGTTCGACAACGGCGACGACAAACCGGGGGTGATTTGCCTGTCGTACTCGTGGATGAGCGATGCGTTGAAGATGCTCCCGCATCCCGTGGAAAAACGCGTCGAGCTGGCGTTGAATGCGTTGAAAAAGATCTACCCGAAAGTCGACATCGCCGCGCGAATCATCGGCGACCCGATCACCGTGTCGTGGGAAGCTGACCCATACTTCCTCGGTGCTTTCAAAGGCGCCCTGCCCGGCCACTATCGCTACAACCAACGCATGTATGCGCACTTCATGCAGGACGAGATGCCAGCCGAGCAGCGCGGAATTTTCATCGCCGGCGACGACGTTTCGTGGACGCCGGCATGGGTCGAAGGCGCGGTGCAGACCTCGCTCAACGCGGTGTGGGGGATCATGAAACATTTCGGTGGCTCGACACATAAAGCGAACCCGGGCCCCGGTGATGTGTTCAAAGACATCGGCCCTATCGCCCTGCCCGAGTAAGAGGAATCCCTGATGCGTGTAGCCCTTTACCAATGTCCACCGCTGCCACTGGAGCCCGCCGCCAACCTGCAACGCCTGCATCAAGTGGCGATGGAGGCCAAGGGCGCCGACCTGTTGGTGCTGCCGGAGATGTTCATGACTGGCTACAACATTGGCGCCGAAGCGGTCAGCACCCAGGCCGAGGTCTACAACGGTGAATGGGCGCAGCAGATCGGTCGGATCGCCAAGGCGGCCGGTCTGGCGATTGTTTACGGCTATCCGGAACGCACCGCCGACGGGCAGATCTACAACGCCGTGCAGTTGATCGATTCCCACGGCGAGCGCCTGTGCAATTACCGCAAGACACATCTGTTCGGTGATCTGGATCGCTCGATGTTCAGCCCTGGCGACGATGATTTCCCCATCGTCGAACTCAACGGCTGGAAGCTAGGGTTCCTGATCTGTTACGACCTGGAATTTCCGGAAAACACCCGGCGTCTGGCCCTCGCCGGCGCTGAGCTGATTCTGGTGCCGACGGCGAACATGATCCCGTTCGATTTTGTCGCCGACGTCACCGTGCGCTCCCGTGCCTTCGAAAACCAGTGCTACGTCGCCTACGCCAACTATTGCGGCAGTGAAGGCGAGATTCACTATTGCGGGCAAAGCAGCCTCGCCGCGCCGGATGGCAGCCGCATCGCACAGGCCGGGCTCGACGAAGCGCTGATCATCGGCGAACTCGATCGACAGTTGATGCTCGACTCCCGCGCCGCCAATCACTACCTCAGCGATCGCCGTCCCGAGCTTTACGGCGCGCTCAACCAGCGCTAATCCGCTAGCATTGGCACTTCACTGTTCTGGAAGTGCCCATGCCTGCGCCGACTCACCCCCGCTCTCACACCGAAACCCTGGCCAATGGCTTGCGCGTGACCCTGCGTCATGTGCCTGGTCTGAAGCGCAGCGCCGCTGCTTTGCGCGTGGCTGCCGGTAGCCATGACGTGCCGCTGACGTGGCCGGGACTGGCGCATTTCCTTGAGCATTTGCTGTTTCTCGGCACCGAGCGTTTTCCTACGGGCGAAGGGCTCATGGCCTACGTGCAAGGTCACGGTGGCCAGGTGAATGCCAGCACGCGTGAACGCACCACTGACTTTTTCTTCGAGTTGCCGACGCGTTCGTTCAGCGGTGGGCTGGAGCGTCTGTCAGACATGCTCGCCAAGCCCCGTATGAATCCGGACGATCAGTTGCGCGAAAGGGAAGTGTTGCAGGCAGAATTTGTCGCCTGGTCGCAGGATCCTGCAGCGCAACGGCAGTTTGCTATGTACGAAGGACTACCGGCAGAGCATCCATTACGCGGGTTTCATGCGGGCAATCGGGACAGCCTGAAAGTGGAAAGTCCGGCGTTTCAACAAGCGTTGAAAGGGTTCCACCAGCAGTTTTATCAGACCGGGCAGATGACGCTGAGCCTGGTCGGGCCGCAAACGCTGGAAGAACTGAAAGCGCTGGCCGAGCAATTCGCGTCAGTGTTGCCTGTTGGGGATAAAATTGCGCAGGCAGCACCTCTTCCGCTGACGGTGAAAAGTTATCAACAGGTCGATGAACAGCGCAGCCATTTGTTGTTTGCCTTTGATGCATTGCCCGAGTCGTCCAACGAGGCTTTGGCGTTTCTTTGCCATTACCTGAACAGCACCAAGCCCGGCGGATTGCTGGCGTATTTGCAGGGGCAAAAACTGGCGGATGGATTGAGCGCTGCGCCGGTTTATCAGTTTGCCGGCCAAGCGTTGTTGCATCTGCAATTCACTGCACCGCCCGGATCGTTAAACACCCTTCATGAACAACTGCTCGATTGGCTGAGTTTCTTTGCTCGGCAGGATTGGGCGCCTCTGGGCGAGGAATACGCGGTTCTGCATCAACGTCAGCAACAAGTCAGTGGCGCGCTGCAACTGGCGCGTATCGACAGTGAGCAGATGGAAACCGGTCTGTCGGGTTCTGGTGTTGAAGCCCTTACACAGATCCTCCGCGAAATCGGCACTGTGGATAACTTCAGCGAGCACTGGCACATGCCTGCTGCCAACCCCTTCCTGCGATCAAGCGAGCCGCTGGCCAACGCCGGACTGATTCGCGGCCAGACCAGCGCCCACCGGGGCCTGCGCACATTCGCTCAGGATCGCTCCCGTGGCCGACGCGATCGTTCGCCGATGCAATTCAGCCAGGCGTTGCCGGACAGCGGCGATGAAGGCGCGATCTATCTGCGTTGGCAGGTGGAATCCGCCGCCAGCATCGATCTGCAGAGCACGCTGCAACGCAGTCTTAAACAAACCGGGCAAGACGCGCGTGAGGCTGGGGTCGATCTGTCTTTCAGCACCACCGGCAATCAATGGCTGTTGAAGCTCACCGGCCTGCAGGAGCCCATGCCCAGCGTCCTCGAGCACGCGCTGAAATGTCTGACGCAAATTGACGCGGATTCACCGCGCAGCGAGCCGGAAACGCCGCTGATCGCCATCCGCCAATTGCTCAAAGCGCTGCCAGAACATGTTCTGCAACCCGCCGATATAGTCGACGACGCCAAACACCTGTGGACAACTTCGCGCTGGGACGGCCTCGCTTTGGGCCTCAACCAACAAACACAATCTGCCATGGGTCTGGCCCTGAGCCGTATTCCCGGTATTCCGGACAATCAGTTGCCCGCACCGACGGCGATCACCGCGCAAAAGCAGTGGCGCCACATCGACACCGCCTCCAGCGAACATGCCTTGCTGCTGTTCTGCCCAATCGCCAGCAGCGACATTGCCGACGAAGCGGCGTGGCGAATGCTCGCGCAACTGTGCCAGACACCGTTCTATCAACGTTTGCGCGTCGAGTTGCAATTGGGCTATGCCGTGTTCAGTGCATTGCGTCAGATACAGGGCCAGACCGGTCTCCTGTTCGGTGTGCAATCGCCAAGTGCCAAACCTGTGGAGCTGCTGGAGCACATCCAGCAATTTCTCAACGGCATCCCGGCCCTGATCGAACAGCTGGATGACGCCAGCCTCAGCCAGCAACGGCAAAACCTCGCTGATCAATTCGATGACACCAATCTGTCCAGCAAAGACGCCGCCGAACTGTTCTGGCAGGCCAGACTCGCGGGCCACTCGTCGGATTATCTTGAGCAGTTGATTGCGACCATGCGAACACTGGATCGCCAAGCGTTGCTCAGCGCGGCACAACGCTTGATCAACGCAGAGGGCGGCTGGCTCTGCCTCGCCAGCGATTCAGCCGCTGAAAGCGCGTGGCAAGCGACAAATTGATCATTACCGAGGCTGCAACGAGCTTTCTCAAAGATTCACGGGCATTTACCCGGAAATTTTGAGTAACATAGCAGCCTAACTATTTGGAACATCTTTGCGCTGCCGTGGACTATAACTATGGACAGCGCTATCCCACCAACCTGAGGAGACACACCATGTCCTGGACAAAACCGGCTTACACCGACCTGCGTATCGGCTTCGAAGTCACCATGTACTTCGCCAGCCGCTGAGTTCTGCTTACGTAGAATTGCAGTGCAACGCCTCGGCTCGCCGGGGCGTTTTATTTTCCGCGTTGAAATAATGGAGTGTTCATGTTCGTCCAGATTCTGGGTTCGGCCGCTGGCGGCGGTTTTCCGCAGTGGAACTGCAACTGCGTCAACTGCGCAGGCTTTCGCGACGGCAGCCTGAATGCCAAGGCCCGTACCCAATCGTCCATCGCGATTTCCGATGATGGCGTGAACTGGGTGTTGTGCAACGCCTCGCCGGATATTCGCGCGCAGCTGCAAAGCTTCGCCCCGATGCAACCGGGTCGCGCTCTGCGTGACACCGGCATCAGCGCGATCATCCTGATGGACAGCCAGATCGACCACACCACCGGTTTGCTCAGCCTGCGCGAAGGCTGCCCGCATCAGGTCTGGTGCACGGACATGGTTCACGAAGACCTGAGCACCGGTTTTCCGCTGTTCAAGATGCTCACCCACTGGAATGGCGGGCTGGACTGGAACCGCATCGAACTCGACCAAAGTTTCACCGTGGCCGCATGCCCGAACCTGCGTTTCACTCCGCTGCCGCTGCGTAGCGCCGCGCCACCGTACTCGCCGCACCGTTTCGATCCGCATCCGGGCGACAACATCGGCCTGATCGTTGAAGATCTGAATACTGGCGGCAAACTGTTTTATGCGCCGGGTCTGGGCAAGGTCGATGCGCCGTTGCTGGAAATCATGGCCGGCAGCGATTGCCTGTTGGTCGATGGCACGATGTGGGATGACGATGAGATGCAGCGCCGTGGCGTCGGCACCCGCACCGGTCGCGAGATGGGCCATCTCGCACAGAATGGCCCTGGCGGCATGCTGGAAGTGCTGGAGCAGTTGCCCGAGCAGCGCAAAGTGCTTATCCACATCAACAACACCAACCCGATTCTCGACGAGGATTCGCCGGAGCGTGCCGAGTTGGCGCGGCGTGATGTTGAAGTGGCGTTCGATGGTATGAGTATTGTGCTGTAACTGATGGCCCCAACGCTGGCAAGCCAGCTCCCACAAGGTTCTGTGGCGTACACAAAACCTGTGGGAGCTGGCTTGCCAGCGATGACGTCCTGACAGACACCACAGAATCCAACGGTTGGTCCCGGAGAACAGACATGACTGACACGCCAATGTCCCCCGCCGAATTCGAAGCGGCCCTGCGCGCCAAGGGCGCCTACTACCACATCTACCACCCCTATCACGTGGCGATGTACGAAGGCCGCGCCACTCGCGAGCAGATTCAGGGCTGGGTCGCCAACCGTTTCTACTATCAGGTGAACATTCCCCTGAAAGACGCGGCGATCCTCGCCAACTGTCCAGACCGCGAAATCCGCCGCGAGTGGATCCAGCGCCTGCTCGACCACGACGGCGCCCCCGGTGAAGACGGCGGCATCGAAGCTTGGCTGCGTCTGGGCCAAGCGGTCGGCCTCGACCCGGATCAACTGCGCTCCCAGGAACTGGTGCTGCCCGGCGTACGTTTCGCCGTCGACGCCTACGTCAACTTTGCCCGCCGCGCCAGTTGGCAGGAAGCCGCCAGCAGCTCGCTGACCGAACTGTTCGCGCCGCAGATCCACCAATCGCGCCTCGACAGTTGGCCGCAGCATTACCCGTGGATCGACCCGGCCGGTTACGAATACTTCCGCACCCGCCTCGGTCAGGCGAGACGCGATGTCGAGCACGGTCTGGCGATCACGCTTGAGCACTACAAGACCCGCGAAGGCCAGGAGCGCATGCTGGAAATTCTCCAGTTCAAACTGGACATTCTTTGGAGCATGCTCGATGCCATGAGCATGGCCTACGAACTGAACCGCCCGCCGTATCACAGCGTGACCGAACAACGCGTCTGGCATAAAGGAATCACCTTATGAGTTTCGACCGCAGCAAAGTCCCGACCTGGCGCCCTGGCTACCGCTTCCAGTACGAACCGGCGCAGAAAGGCCATGTGCTGCTCTATCCCGAAGGCATGATCAAACTCAACGAAACCGCTGCGTTGATCGGCGGCTTGATCGACGGCGAACGGGATGTCGCGGCGATCATCGCCCAACTCGATGAGCAGTTCCCCGGCGTGCCCGAACTCGGTGACGACATCGAGCAATTCATGGAGGTTGCCCGTGCGCAGCACTGGATCGAACTTGCCTGATACGTCGGTGCAAGTACCGCCAAAACCTGAAATCGGCCTGCCGCTGTGGTTGCTCGCCGAGCTGACCTACCGCTGCCCGCTGCAATGCCCGTACTGCTCCAATCCGCTGGATTTCGCCGAGCAGGGCAAAGAACTCAGCACCGAGCAATGGATCAAGGTCTTCCGCGAGGCGCGGGAGATGGGTGCGGCGCAGTTGGGCTTTTCCGGTGGCGAGCCGCTGGTGCGCCAGGATCTCGCCGAGCTGATTCATGAAGCGCGGCAATTGGGTTTCTACACCAACCTGATTACCTCCGGCATTGGTCTGACCGAGCAGAAAATCAGCGACTTCAAAAAAGCCGGTCTCGATCACATCCAGATCAGTTTCCAGGCCAGCGATGAGCAAGTGAACAACCTGCTCGCCGGCTCGAAAAAGGCCTTTGCGCAGAAGCTGGAAATGGCCCGTGCGGTGAAGGCCCACGGCTATCCGATGGTGCTGAACTTCGTCACCCATCGGCACAACATCGACAAGATCGACCGCATTATCGAGCTGTGCATCGCGCTTGAAGCCGACTTCGTCGAGCTCGCCACTTGCCAGTTCTACGGTTGGGCACAGCTCAATCGTGTCGGCCTGTTGCCGACCAAAGAACAACTGGTGCGTGCCGAGCGCATCACCAATGAATACCGCGCGAAACTGGAAGCCGAAGGGCATCCGTGCAAGCTGATTTTCGTCACCCCGGATTACTACGAAGAACGCCCAAAAGCCTGCATGAACGGCTGGGGCAGTATCTTTCTGACGGTCACCCCGGACGGCACCGCCCTGCCCTGCCATGGCGCCCGGCAGCTGCCGGTACAATTTCCCAATGTGCGCGATCACAGCATGCAGCACATCTGGTACGACTCGTTCGGCTTCAATCGCTTCCGTGGTTACGACTGGATGCCCGAGCCGTGCCGCTCCTGCGACGAGAAAGAAAAAGACTTCGGCGGCTGCCGCTGCCAGGCGTTCATGCTCACCGGTGATGCGAGCAACGCTGACCCGGTGTGCAGCAAATCCGAACACCACGGCGTGATTCTCAAGGCCCGCGAAGAAGCCGAGACCGCCACCCAGACCATCGAACAATTGGCCTTCCGCAATGAACGAAACTCGCGCCTCATCGCCAAGGGCTGAGCCTTTCAGCGCCTCGCAAGCCGTCGCTGCCGGGACGGATTTCGCCGAATTGCAGCTCGGCGCCAACGGGTTGTTCTGGAATGAATATCGCCCGGAAGATGCCGCATGCCGGATCTGGCATTGGCGCGATGGCGTGGCGAAATGTCTGACACCGAATGGCTTCAGCGTGCGCAGTCGCGTGTACGAATATGGCGGTGGCGCGTTTTGTCTGACACCGGACGGGGTGGTTTTCGTCGCGGAGGCGGATCAGCAGTTGTACCGCCAGACGTTGGATGGCGAGCCCGAGGCGCTGACGTCGGGCGAGTGCCGTTATGGCGATCTGCATTTTGCGTTCGGCCAGGTGCTGGCGGTTGAAGAACAACGCGATCAGCATCGGCTGGTAGCGATAGATCTGGCTGACGGCGCGCGGCATTTGTTGGCTGAGGGCGCGGACTTTTACGCTGCGCCCACCCTCAGCCCGGATGGCCAGCGTTTGGCCTGGATCGAGTGGAGCCGACCGCATCAGCCATGGACTGCAACGCGATTGATGGTCGCTGACGGTGATTTTTCTGCGCCCCGTTGCGTGGCGGGCGACCAGATTGAGGAGTCGATTCAACAGCCGCGATTCGATGCCGAAGGTCGTTTGTACTGCCTGACTGACCGCGGCGGTTTCTGGCAGCCGTGGGTTGATACTCTCGACGGTTTGCAACCATTGCCCGCTGCGCTGGCCGATCATGCACCGGCGCCGTGGCAACTCGGCGGCTGCACCTGGTTGCCTGTTGAGGGTCTGTTTTTAGCCAGTTGGAGCGAAGGTGGTTTTGGCCGTCTGACGTTTGGCGATGAAGATTTCACTGGCGACTACAGCCGCTTCCGCCACTTGGCGCTGGATGAGCAAAACATCTACTGCATCGCCGCCTCGCCGATCAGTCCTTCGGCGGTTATCACCATTGATCGAGCTACACGCGAAGTGAAAGTGCTGGCCGGTGGCGTGGCTCCGTTGCCCGCTGAACGTATCAGCCGTCCGCAAACGCTTTGTTACCCGAGCGGTTCGGGCCAGGCTCACGGGTTCTTTTATCCCGCCATGAGCGGTGAGACGAAACCGCCGCTGGTGGTGTTCATCCACGGCGGTCCGACCTCGGCGTGCTACCCGATGCTCGACCCACGCATTCAATACTGGACGCAACGCGGCTTCGCCGTCGCTGATCTCAACTATCGCGGCAGCAGCGGTTATGGCCGCGAATACCGTCAGGCTTTGCATTTGAGCTGGGGTGAAGTGGATGTCGAGGATGCTTGCGCGGTGGTCGCCTATCTCGCCGAGCAGGGTTTGATCGACGGTGATCGCGCGTTCATTCGGGGCGGCAGCGCGGGCGGCTACACCACGTTGTGTGCGCTGGCGTTCCAGCAAGTCTTCCGCGCCGGCGCCAGTCTCTACGGCGTCAGCGACCCGGTTGCGCTCGCCCGGGCGACGCACAAGTTCGAAGGGGATTACCTGGACTGGCTGATCGGTGATCCCGAAAAAGACGCCGAACGCTATGCCGCACGCACGCCGTTACTGCACGCGAGCAATATCCGCGTACCGGTGATTTTCTTTCAAGGCGAACTGGATGCTGTGGTCGTCCCGCAACAGACCCGCGACATGGTCGCGGCGTTGGAGCAGAACGGCATCCCGGTCGAAGCACACTACTACCCCGAAGAACGCCACGGCTTCCGCCGTGCGGCCAATCAGGCGCATGCGTTGGAGCAGGAGTGGAAATTCTATCGACGGGTAATGGGATTTGCAGACTGAAACCCTCTCCCTGTAGGAGCTGCGGCACGCTGCGATCTTTTGATCCTGATCCTCGAATTAAAATCAAAAGATCGCAGC